>JAWRIG010000001.1:0-29098 GCA_040308005.1 Anaerovoracaceae bacterium
GGGCGGTCTGAGATTCGCTCCAAACGTATACCCTGGAATCATCAAGTTCCTCGGATTCGAGCAGATTTTCAAGAACTCCCTGACAGGACTGCCAATCGGCGGCGGCAAGGGTGGTTCCGACTTCGATCCTAACGGAAAGAGCGACGCTGAAGTTATGAGATTCTGCCAGGCTTTCATGACAGAGCTCTACAGACACATCGGACCTGACACAGACGTTCCTGCTGGTGACCTTGGTGTTGGCGCAAGAGAGATCGGTTATCTCTTCGGACAGTACAAGAGAATCACTGACAGATTCGACGGCGGCGTTCTGACAGGTAAGGGAATCCCTTACGGCGGACTCCTCGGAAGAACAGAAGCTACAGGTTTCGGTATCGTATGGTATGCTGAGGAAATGCTCAAGGCTAACGGCGAAGAGATCAAGGACAAGGTTGTTGCTATCTCCGGATTCGGTAACGTATCATGGGGTACTGCATGGCAGCTCCAGAGACTCGGCGCTAAGCTCGTAACAATTTCCGGACCAGACGGATACATCTATGATCCAGAAGGAATCAGCACAGACGAGAAGATCGCTTACCTCCTCGAGCTCAGAGGATCCGGCAAGAACATCTGCGCACCTTACGCAGAGAAGTTCCCAGAAGCTACATTCTTCCCTGGCAAGAAGCCTTGGGGCGTATTCCAAGATACAGGATGCAAGGTTGATATGTTCATCCCATGCGCTATGCAGAACGACGTTCACATGGAGCATGCTAAGCAGATCGTTGAGGGCGGCTGCAAGTTCTATTGCGAAGGCGCTAACATGCCTACAACCAACGACGCTCTGAAGTATCTCATGGACAACTGCATCGCAGTAGGTCCTGCTAAGGCAGCTAACGCTGGCGGCGTTGCTTGCTCCTGCATCGAGATGGGTCAGAACTCCGGACACACTGTATTCCAGCACGAGGACGTTTATGCACAGCTCCACCAGATCATGAAGAACATCTACAATGCATGTGCTAACGCTGGTGAGAAGTACTATGGCAACAAGAATTCTCTGGTACAGGGTGCTAACATCGCTGGATTCGAGAGAGTTGCTGAGGCTATGATGGCTCAGGGCCTTGTATAATAGACTCGTTTGACTCTTTTTAAGCAAACCTAAAAGAGACCGCTTCGGCGGTCTCTTTCATTGTCTCGATTAAACGCTTATATTAGAGCCCATCTGGAAAACTCGTGAATGCTCCGCTTTCCTGCTCCGGCATTCCGTACTTCTCCTTCGCATCTGCTATTGCCTTGATCATGAATGCCATATTGTGTGCGAGGTTTCTCATCGTCTGAAGGCCCTCCGCATCCTTCTTTACATCATCTGCGCTGAATCCGTGCACCTGATTCCAGTATGTCGATGTAGCGATTGGCATTCCGCTGATGCTGAAGTATTTGTTCAGCACATCAAAGCTTGCCGAATTGCCGCCGCGTCTTGCGCTGACTACTGCGGCTCCTACCTTCATGTGAAGATCGTAGGATGCGCTGTAGAAGAGTCTGTCAAGGAACGCGAGAATCGTTCCGTTAGGAGAACCGTAATATACAGGGCTTCCGACGACCAGGCCGTCTGCGTCCTTGAACTTGGCTGCCACGTCATTGACTATACCGTCGAAAACGCATTTCCCTGCTGTCTCGCAGTATCCGCAGCCGATGCATCCGCGCACATCGCGCTTGCCGATCTGGATCGTTTCAGTCTCTATGCCCTCTGCCTCGAGTGTACGGGCCACTTCTTCAAGCGCTGTCGCTGTGCAGCCGTTCACCTTAGGGCTTCCGTTAAGAAGTATCACCTTACTCATGTTTTTTTCCTCCCTCTTCATGCATCTCATGCATTCATTTTCATAGCTTCGCCCGACGCGAACGGGTACAGATACGCTTCTCCGGTATCAAGTCCCGTCCCCTTTCGTATCGCTTCCGCATACAGTTCTATCTGCACGCGGTATTCTTTTCTGATCCGCTCGAGCTCCTGCTCATAGCCGTCGCCCGGCTTTATGTAGCTCGACTTGTAATCTATCAGTATCATGCTGCCGTTTTCTTCAAAGCAGCAGTCTATAACACCCTGCACCAGCACCTGCGAGGTCTTCCCTCCGGTGCGGGCAGCGGTCCTCAGAGTGAATGCCTTTTCCTTTCTGAGCACGCCCCGCCTTGCAGCATCCACGGCGCGCTTTCCGATGTCTGTTCTGAAGAAGCCGTTCACCTTTCCGAGGTCTATCTCGCTGAACACCTCTTCGCTGAGAGCTCCCTTGCTTCTGAGATGCTCTGCCTGCTCACGGATGTATTTCTCGTCAACATTCCCTTCAGGGTCCGCCGCACGGGCAAAATCCAGAAACTCCATTATCCTGTGGTATCCGGTTCCTATGTCCGCAGCGCTGACGCCGGTGCGTTTTCTTTTTCTGCCGCCCTGAGGCCGCGCTTTTTCATCAGCTGCGCCTTCAGAAGCGCCTGCTTCTCTTTCTTCCTCTGCAAGAGCCGCACGCCTGAGTTCGCTGACCGAGTACTTGGCTTTGGCCGTCAGAAGTTCTCCGTCAGGATACTCATATGTAAATCTCCTGTCTATCTCGCGGAGCATCTCCTTTTCGTCCGGTGTGAGAACGATGCCTGCCGGGTCCGGTATGTTCAGAGGTCTTACAGAGTTCCCTCCTGCCGTCCTGGCTAGAGGCTTTACATAATACCTGTTTGCCCCGGTCTTAAGAACATCTCTCATGACCTTGAGGTAGCAGTCAGGGTTGGTGCTGTATTCCATCAGCTTGGCTTCGCTCTCGCACGTTCCGGTAAGAATGAGCTTGTTCCGTGCTCTCGTCATCGCTACATACAGGACTCTCAGCTCCTCGCTGAATTCGTCTCGTTGCGTCTTGGAATTCACAGCGCGCTGCACCAGTGTCGACCGCCAGAATTTTCTTGCAGGGTCGATGTAAGGAAGGCTGACTCCTATTGAAGCGTCATAGCAGAACGACTTCTCATTGGCCGTCTTTCTGAAGCGGTGACCGAGGCCGCCGACTATTACGAACGGATACTCGAGGCCTTTGCTCTTATGTATCGTGGATATCCTTACGGCATCTTCGCCTGAAGCCGCCGGAGTCTGCCCGGTGGATATCTTTTTCTGCTTCATCACATCAACGAACGATATATACGAGCTGAGAGATGCGACAGTCTCCTGGCTGTATTTGGCCGCTCTGTCTGCAAGCGCTCTCAGGTTGGCCTGCCGCCTTGATCCTCCGTGCATGGCGCCCGCCATCCTGTAATATCCCGAATCAACGAGGACATGCCAGATAAAATCTGCGAGCGGCATCATGTGTGAGAGCCTGCGCCATTCGAGGATCTTGTCAGCTGCATATACGGCCTTGTCACGGAGCGGTCCCTCAGGGCCCTGCTCGCGGTACCATTTTACGGCCTGCCAGTATGCTGCCCTGCCGCCTCCCCGCTGCGTCTTCATGTGTTCGCTGTGGGCTATCCTCACCTCAGCCAGCTCGGACGGCGTCCATCCGAACACCTCTGAATGAAGCGTGGCGATAAGAGGAACGTCCCTCTTCATGTTGTCTATGCACGACAGCAGAGACATGGCTATGCCTATCTCTACAGTGTCAAAATAGTCATCAGACTCCTCGACATACGGCTCTATTCCGTGTCGTCTGAGAGCGGCGGCCATTATGTCGCCCCTCGTCCTTACCGCACGGAACAGGATGACAATGTCCTCCGGGCCTGCCTTCTTTATCTCGTGAGTCTTGGTGTCTTCATATTCTGTGCCTATAAGCTCTGATACGAGCCCTGCTATGTATTCGGCCTCGGCATATTCCTTGGTGAGATCAAGGATATCCTCATCGTCTGCACCTGCTGATGCGTCCTCCGGTTCTTCACCGTCCTCTTCAAGGTCTTCGGTGGTCAGGATGTGGACTTCAGGGATGAAGTCATACTCAGGGCTGCACTGTGTCCCAGTGTACAGCATGGCTCTTTCATCATAGCCTTCCATTATCTCAGAGAAGACTTTGTTTATGTATCTCACGGTCGCATCATTGGACCTGAAGTTCATCCCGAGGTCGATTGCAACACCGTCAGTGTATGAAGCATCTGAGAATGTGTCATACACCTGCCTGAATATCTCAGGTTCAGCCTGTCTGAACTTGTATATGCTCTGCTTGATGTCGCCTACCCTGAATACGTTGTCAGGCCCGGCAACACTGCTGATCAGCTGCTCCTGTATCCTGTTGGTATCCTGGTATTCATCTACGAATATGTATCTGAATCTCTTTCTCAGTATGTCTGATGCTTCCTTCTTACGGAGTATGCTGACTGCGGTGTGCTCCATGTCGGAGAAGTCCACCACATGTCTTTCTCTCTTCTTTTCGGAATAGCGTCTCTCGAAGTCCTCAAGCAGCCTCAGATAGTATACCGTGTACCTGTATGTTTCGTTCATTTCGCCGAGGCGGGTGTCCTGATCAGGCAGCAGGTATCTTGTCGTCCAGTCCTTGATCTCCTTCTTGTATGCGTCTCTCAGCTTCTTTGCTTCGACTTTGATCGGTTCGTAGGATTCCGTCTGGTCCTTCTTCGCTCTCAGCACGGCATATGACATTCCGGAAATACCCTCTATCATGTTTTCATTGAGCCCGCCTGAAGCCGCGCACTCCCTGAGGTCATGAAGGGACTGCACCTCGGCAGCGAGTTTTTCCTCATACATGTCCTCAAGCCCTGCGTCTGAAAACAGCCCTCTCAGCCTGTCTGCAGCATCACATGCGCGCATAAGCGTTCCGTTCAGGTCGTCAGCCATTATGTTCATAAGGTCCGAACCGTCGAGACCTTCCTTAGTGATCAGCAGCTGTTTTGCCTTCGAATACGCCCAGTCGAAATAGTCAGGCATCGTGCGAAGGCCTGAATACGCCGCAATAAGCTTGTCTCTGAACGTATCATCCTGGCGTTCCTCGCTGTACAGTCTTAGGAACTCCCTGAATCCGACGCTTTTTATCGCGTCTTCCGCTTCAGCATCTGCATGCACGCTGCCGCTGTCAAGGAAGTGATCATCTTCAAATCCGGCATCAAAAAGCTCGCCGAGAGCCTCGCGCATCATAAGCTCGCCCTGCACCTCATCGCAGGCCCTGAAATCCGGATCGCTGTCTGTTTCATAGAAGAATTCTCTTATGACCCTCAGTGCAAAGCTGTCTATAGTAGTAATGTACGCACGATAAAGCCGGGAGAGCTGTTCCTTCAGACGCGGTGCATCTTCCGGGTTCTCCCGCATGTGTTTTCTTATGGCCGACGCCAGTCTCAGCTTCATTTCCGCAGCAGCCGCCTTGGTAAATGTAACTACGAGCAGCTCATCCACATTGGCTTTGCCTTCGAGGATGATCCTGAGTATTCTCTGCACCAGGATCGCTGTCTTGCCCGAGCCTGCAGCTGCCGAGACAAGTACCGACTTGTCCAGCGTCTTGATGGCCATTTCCTGTTCAGGTGTATATCTTATTGCCATGCAATTATTTTAACATAAACACCTCTGTTATGTGATACAATATCGGGGTAGCTTAACAAGAGGGTAATAACCTGCAAGGAGAATAATAAATATGAAACACAGACCAACTATGCTGATGATCCTTGACGGATTCGGGATCAGAGAAGAGACTTACGGCAACGCTATAGCCGCTGCGAACAAGCCTGTACTTGATGCGATGTTCGCAAAATATCCTTATATCACTATCGAAGCAAGCGGCGAGCCTGTAGGCCTTCCTGCCGGACAGATGGGTAATTCCGAGGTAGGACACCTCAACATCGGAGCCGGCAGCGTCATCTACCAGAATCTGCTCAAGATCACAAGATCAATACAGTCAGGCAAGTTCTTTGAGAATCCTGCCCTGCTCTCAGCAATGAAAAATGCTGCAGACGGACACACGCTCCACATCATGGGCCTCGTTTCTGACGGCGGAGTACACAGCCATTTTGAGCACCTCAAGGCTGTCATCGACATGGCAAAGCAGAACAACGTAAAGAACGTCGTTGTTCACTGCTTCCTTGACGGAAGAGACGTACCGCCTAAGAGTGCAATGACATGGCTCGGCGCTCTCGAGGATTACATGAAGGAAGAAGGCATAGGCGAGATCGGAGTCATCTCCGGCAGATTCTATGCTATGGACAGAGACAAGAGATGGGAAAGACTCGTCAGAGCCTATGACGCCCTGACTCTCAGTGAAGGGCTTCACGCATCCTGCTCACAGGAAGCCATCGACAACTCATATGCCAAGGATGAGACAGACGAGTTCGTACAGCCTACAGTAGTTCATGCTGACCCGATCAAGGCAGGCGACTCTGTAGTATTCATCAATTTCAGACCTGACAGAGCACGCGAGATCACTCGCGCACTCGTCGATCCTGAATTCGACGGATTCGAGAGGAAATCATTCCCTGCCGGGCTCACCTTCGTATGCATGGCTGAATACGATGCAACGATGCCTAATGTATCAGTCGCATTCCCGCCTGAGGATGTTGATCCTACACTTGGAAAGACTATCGCCGACCTCGGACTCAGGCAGCTCAGAATAGCAGAGACAGAGAAATACGCTCACGTAACATTCTTCTTCAACGGAGGAGTCGAAGAGCCTAACGTCAATGAGGACAGGATACTCATTCCTTCACCTAAGGTCGCAACATACGATCTTCAGCCGGAGATGAGCGCACCTGAGGTAGCTTCCACCGTTATCCAGAAGATCAACGAGGACCTGTATGATCTGATAATTCTGAATTTTGCCAACCCTGACATGGTAGGACACACCGGTGTGTTCGATGCAGCTGTCAAAGCAATCGAAACTCTCGACGGCCTCGTAGGCCAGATAGCTGATGCAGTGCTTGCCAAGGACGGCCAGATACTGCTGACAGCAGACCACGGAAATGCAGACTACATGCTCGACAGCGAGGGCAAAGTGGTTACCAAGCACTCCACTTCACCTGTTCCGCTCTGCCACATCTGCAATGAGCCGATGCCGTTCAGAAAGACTACCGGCAAGCTCGCAGACATCTCTCCTACTCTTCTGACCATGATGGGTCTTGAAGTACCTGAGGGCATGGAAGGCGACGTACTGGTATAGCCGTTCCGGCATAATCATGCAAAAAAAAACAAAGCAGCTCAGCGTCCGGCGCTGAGCTGTTATTATGTTTGCTACTTGTGATTGATAAAGTCACTCAGGAGATCGACAGCTTCGATGTAGCCGTCGAATCCTTTGCCCGCCACCATGCCTATCGCAGCCTGGCCGGTATATGTGTGACGCCTGAATTCCTCTCTCAGAAGCGGCTCGGTTATGTGGACCTCCACGCACGGCGTCCTTACAGCCCTGATCGCATCCATGATAGCAATGCTGGTGTATGAATAGCCTGCAGGATTGAGAATTATTCCGTCATAGTTCTCAAAATACGCCTGATGGATCTCATCTATAATGTCACCCTCGTGATTGGTCTGGACGAATTTCAGCTCGTTGTCCTCGCCTCTTTGAGCCCTTATATAGTCGATGAGCTCCTCATATGTTCCGGTGCCGTATACTTCCGGGTCCATTACCCCCAGCAGATTCATGTTAGGACCATTTATTATCAGCAATTTCATTCAGGTACCTCTCGATCTTCTTAGCTATATAGTACACAAAACCCTTCAGTTCATAATTGTATGTATTGCCTTCTCCGGTCTTCGCTCTCCGTTCCCCGAATATCCTGGAGTTCACTATCGACATGTCCGCCGTTCTCCGGTATATCCTGTCCCTTGCATTGAAGAACTCCGTCAGTCCCCGGTTGATGCTGATCTGTCTTCCTCTCTTGTCAAGCTTATCGAGAGGTCTTCTGACATATACCACTATTCCGTTGGCTCTGAGAAGATCGCGGTTGATAGGATTAAGAGCTGTGCTGCCGCCGGTCGCTATCACGGCGCCGCGGCTCTTGCACGCATCCCTTACCGCAATGTGCTCCATCGCCTTGAAATAATCCTCTCCGAGCCCCGGCTCAGACAGGACGTCAGTTATCTTCTCTCCCATGAGCTTTTCTGTCTCCTCATCGGTATCGATGAACTTAAGTCCCAGCTCATAGGCATATCTTCTCATTATGGTCGTCTTGCCGCTTCCCGGCATCCCTACCGCTATAACATTGAGCTGCTCTGCAAGGAGCCTCCTCTTGATAGGAGTGATGAATCTCCTGTCGGCGTCAGTCTCTTCAGGCTTGTCAAGCCATATGTTTCTTGCCGCTATTGCCCTGAAGATCAGCATCTCTATGCCGGATTTTGTGTGGCAGCCTGTGAGCCTCTTGGCATCCTGAAGGAATTTGGTCCTGTACGGATCATATATAAGGTCGACAGCATGCTCGAGCTTGGTGAACATGCGCATTGTGAGGCGCCTGTCGCTCAGCGGGGAGTGCTCCACATCAGGGGATTTGCCTACCGGGGTGCAGTTGATGATGACCTGCGCATCGTAGTGAAGGTACAGCCTGTTGTAGCCGGATACTTCGTAGAGATCTCCGAGCCTTATCATTCCGTCCTCTTCCGGATTGGCTGCGTTATAATGCGGAATCATCTTGTCAGCCGCCCTTTCAGGGGCTCTTGATACGATAACTATGCTCTCCGCATTCAGGTCCTTAAGTGTCCTTGCCGCTGCAGTAGCAGCACCTCCGCTTCCGAGGATCAGACATTTTCTGCCTTCGGTGAAGTCCTCGACCATGTACCTGAAGCCCGCCATCTCCGTATTGAATCCCCGAAGCTTTCCGTCCGGCATCCTCATGACCACGTCAACAGCGCCGGCACGCTTGGAATCATCGCTTATCTCATCAAGGTAGTCTATTACCTCGACCTTGTAAGGATTTGCGATGTTATATCCGCTGAACCGGGTATCCCTGAGGGCCGTCTCAAGGTCCTCGCTGCTGTTTACATCAAGCTCCGTATATTCATAATCTGCGATCTGCTCGTGGACGCGGCGGAACTGGTTGTAGCCCCTGCTGCCTCCGATCAGGGCATATCTCTGCATTCTCTACTTCTCCGTTTTCACTTCTTTGGGAAAATCATATATCACCTGCTCTTAACAATTCAAATTTTGTTAATTATATGACATACGGGCAAAAAAAGAAACGGCCGCGGCCGTCTCTCTGTTTCATGTTCCGGAAAGATTACATGTCCTCTTCTTCGCGTCTGTAGGTGATCAGATCATCTGCTACTTCCTTTGCAGCCTGGCTGACCGGTCTTTCGCTTTCCTCTTCTGTGAGTACAGGCTTGCCGTCGATAATATCCCTTGCTCTCTTGGCGGTAAGGATAACCAGTGAGTATCTGCTGTCTGTCTTTTCCTGAAGCTTGTTAACGGATGGATATAGTAACATTGATCTTATTCTCCCTTCTCTTCCTGTTCGTATTTTCTGATTATCGGCATTACCTTCTCAGGCACTCTTGCACTTTCAGCCTTCATGATGCTCTTCGCAAGATCTACCGCATCTTCTTTTACGTCGTTAACTACTATATAGTCGTATTCGCCTATAAGCTTTATCTCATTTACAGCCTTGCTGAGGCGCTTTTCTATTACATCCTGCGTCTCCGTGCCGCGGCCCTCAAGCCTGCTTCTCAGAACTGCAAGGCTCGGAGGAAGTATGAATATGAGCACCGCTTCAGGCATTGCCGCCCTGACCTGCAGTCCGCCCTGCACATCTATGTCCAGAAGCACATTGCGTCCGCGCTCGAGCCTCTTCATCACCATGTCCTTAGGTGTGCCGTAGTAGTTGTCGAACACTGTCGCATGCTCGAGGAAATTACCTCTGTCGACATGTTCAAGGAACTCTTCTCTGCTCACGAAAAAGTAGTCCTTACCGTGCACCTCTCCTTCACGCGGAGCGCGCGTCGTCATCGAGACGGAGAATTCATTGCCCGCCTCCTTGAGAAGCTCTTTGCAGATAGTTCCCTTTCCGGCGCCCGACGGGCCCGATATAACGTAGAGTTTTCCTCTGGTCTGGCTCATATGCACCTCCCATGCAAAATTGGATTATAACACATTCCTGCGCCAAATGCTACTCTATGTTCTGTACCTGCTCTCTTATCTTCTCTATCTCAGCCTTGAGATCGAGCATCATGGAGGTGATCTCCTTGTCGTTGGACTTGGAGCCGATCGTGTTGGCTTCCCTGTTCATCTCCTGGATGAGGAAGTCGATCTTCTTTCCGATAGAGTCTTCGCGGCCCTTCAGGAACTCTCTAAGCTGCATTATATGGCTGTCAAGCCTTACGAGTTCTTCTGTGATATTGGCCTTATCTGCGAAAACCGCAGCTTCGAGGGCCACTCTTTCAGCCGGCACCTCATAGACACCGTCAAGAAGCTCCTCTATTCTCGCCCTGAACTTGGCAGCATATTCCTTTTCAAGCTGCGGAGCTCTCTCTTCTATCCTGCTGCGGATGTCAGAAATTATATCCGCTCTCATCGAGATGTCCTCTGCGAGCTTGGCTCCTTCGGTCTCCCTCATTGTGCAGATATCGTCTACCGCCTTTTCTGCAGCATCGAGGATGCATCTCAGCATCTCTTCCTCGTCTTCTTCTGCAGGTGCTGTGCGGATGACATCAGGCATTCTCGCAAGAAGAGAAAGCGACGGTCCTGTCAGTTCTCCTATCTCGAAAGTCTCGCTGAGATCTTCGAGAGCTCTCATGTATTTTGCCGCCAGGTCCTTATCGAGCCTTACATCAGCATCGCTCACGCCGAAGTTGTCAACAGATACAGATACCTCGATCTTTCCTCTCGAGAGTCTGTTCTTGACAACTGCCTTGATCTTTTCCTCAGCAAAGGAATACTTCCTCGGTATCTTGATGAAGATATCGCAGTAGCGGTGGTTGACGGCTCTGATCTCAACGGTTATCTTCCTTACGTCATCAACATATTCGCCTCTTCCGAAGCCTGTCATACTTTTAATCATTTTTCCGAAAGCCTCCTGTTATATATGATGATCTTCTGATCTTTCGTATCTTATTTATTTCTTTCTCTTCCTGCCTGACTTTTCCGCTCTTTTCTTACGGGCGGTTTTAGGCTTCATCACCGAGTAGCCGAAGAATCCTATCTCCTGCGGCCTCAGCCTGTAGTACTTGCCGTGGTTGAAAGCGACGAGGTCCATGGCACCGTAGTCATAGGCGCCCGTCTCTGTGACGAACTTCTCGTCAACATGCACAGCAACTATCTCTGCTATGAACATATCGTGCGAAGGGAACTCCTTCATCTCAAGGACTCTGCACTCGAGGTTGACAGGAGACTCCGCTATCATTGGCGCAGCTACCTTGTCTGCCGCCTCCTTCGTCAGGCCCGTCTCGGTGAACTTATCAGCATCCCTTCCCGACCTGACACCGCAGAAGTCCATCGCTTTGGCCATCTCCGCCGTGGTGAGGTTGATCACGAATTCACCCGACTCTGCGATCATGTCGTGCGAGCGTCTCTGTTTTCTGACTGAAATGTATGTCACAGGCGGATGCGAGTTGATGATGCCCGTCCATGCTATCGTGATTATGTTGCTGTCATCTTCGTTTCCGCATGTGACCATTACCGCAGGGAGCGGTGCTGTCAGCGGTCCCGGTTTTGAACTTATCTTCATTTACTGCTTCTCTCTGAGTCTTTCCAGCACTTCCGAGAACACCTCAGGAAGGTCTGAATTAAATTCCATATATTCGCCTGTGCGCGGATGCACGAATCCGAGAGTCCCTGCATGCAGCAGCTGGCCGCTCACTTTGACCCCCGCTGCCGCCGGCGCCTGGCGCCTCGGTCCGTACAGCTCATCACCGACAAGCGGATGATGTATATATGCCATGTGCACTCTTATCTGGTGAGTGCGCCCCGTCTCAAGGCGGGCTTTCACCAGAGTGTATTTTCCGAATCTTTCAAGGACAGTGATGTGCGTCACCGCTTCTCTTGAGCCGCTTCCCATGACGGCATGTCTCATGCGGTTTCTGACATCCCGCCCTATAGGGACGTCTATCGTTATAACACCCGTCTCTTCATCGCGGCTTGCGGCCCTCACTCCGAACGTCCCCTCTTCCGGGATATTGTCTATGCAAAGCGCTGTATACTCGCGCGTGACGGAGTGTACACGCAGCTGCTCTGCCAGCGATTCGTGGGCTTTGTCATTCTTCGCTATCATGAGAAGCCCGCTGGTATCCTTGTCTATCCTGTGAACTATCCCCGGTCTTATGACACCGTTGATAGTTGAAAGCGAGTCTCCGCAGTGATGCATGACAGCATTGACAAGCGTTCCCGACCAGTTGCCCGGTCCCGGATGCACCACCATGCCGCGCGGCTTGTTGACGACGAGAACATCTTCATCCTCATATACTATTTCAAGCGGAATGTCCTCAGCCAGCACATCAAGCTTTTCAGGCTCAGGCAGCTCTATGACGACGGTGTCCCCTGCAGCCAGTGTCTGCTTCTTGGAGACCTTGTTCACCCCGTTGACTGAAACGTGGCCCTTTTCGATCAGCTTGACAGCATAGCTCCTTGACAGCTCATCGGTATTCCAGCCTATGTACGCATCGAGCCTTGCTCCCGCGTCTTCAGCCTGAACAGTAAGTTCAATGATCTCCATTCTGCTGCCTGCCTTCCTCGATCATCTGTTTGAGCAGATATGCTATCGTCAGAGCGCACCCGCATGTCACTGCGATATCCGCCACGTTGAATACGGCAAAGCTCCCGCAGGATATCATGTCGGTCACGTATCCGAGCGCGAGCCTGTCGATCAGGTTAGATACTCCGCCTGCGATCACGAACGTCAGCAGTATGGATATGCCCTTCGAGCCGCTCCTGGCCTCCTTTATTACGAATATCAGGCACGCTATGATCAGCACTGATGTCAGCGCAACAGTGATCCACTTGTTGCCTGCGAACATGCTGAAGGCAGTCCCCGTATTTCTCACGTAGAGAATGCGGAGCCAGTTTCCGAGCACAGGAATACTGTCTCCCGGCTGCATGCCGCTCCTGACAAGGTATTTTGTTAACTGATCCACGCCTATTACAAGCGCGGCTATCAGCGGATAGATCATCATCTCAGTATTTACCGTCCTGCTGTTTATTATCTGCTGCCTGTTTCCTTAGGCAGTCCCGGGTGTACATATACCGTCTGATTGTGGGTGAATATGACCATCCCCGGCTTGGCTCCGTTAGGCTTTTTGACATACCTGACTGGAACATAGTCGACCGGAACATTGGAACCGCCTGATGCCTTGCTGTGCCAGGCTGCAATGGCAGCTCCCTCGTATATTATCTCAGCGCTCAGGTCGCCGACCGTTCTGCCGTCTTCCATCCTGAGTATCACGTGCGACCCCGGGATGTCCTTGGTATGCATCCATACGTCTGTTTTGGATGCGTATTTCATCGTGAGCCAGTCGTTTTCGATGTTGTTTCTTCCGACCAGCACCTGGGTCCCGTCGCTCAGAGTGTACTTAAGCGGTTCAGGCTTGGCCTGCTTGCGCTTTCTCTGCGAAGCCTTGGCTCTGCGCCTTATATATCCCGTGCTTTCGAGCTCGTCTCGTATCGACTCAAGCAGAGGCACGCTGTCAGCCGCCTCTATATTCTGGATGACTGATTCCAGATAGGCTATGTCCTTATCATTATCTTCGAGCTGTGCCTGCTTCTCGTGAATAGCTGTCCTGGCCTTGGAGTATTTCTTGAAATATCTCTGCGCGTTGGCACTAGCCCCTATCTTCTCGTCGAGCGGAATGTCGATCAGGCTCCCGTCATAGTAGTTGGTCACTGTGACCTTGCGCGCTCCCGGCTTCACGGCATGGATGTTAGCCGTCAGGAGCTCGCCGTACAGCCTGTAGCGGTCTGAATTCTCCGCAGCGAGAAGGTCTTCTGAGAGCTTCTTCTTTTTGAGAAGAGCCTTGCTGAGAGAAGTCTGTACGGATTTGAGAAGCGGCATAGACTTCTGCCTTACGAGATTGGATGCCTCGCGGTTGCTGAAGAAATACTCAGCGCATTCAGATACGCTGTCAAATTCTATCCTCTCAAGGTCTTCATATTCCGACAGCTCGGCGACATGAAACTCCCTCGGTGTACCGTCATCGGCATATACATGAGGTACGCACGTGCCTTCATCTATCGCTCTTAATATCGCTGTAAGCCTTTCCGCAGGTGCAGAAGACATAAGTTTTGCGTCATGCGTCTGCTCGCAGGATGCAAGGAGCTCTCTGCTGACAGCCGGCGAGATCCCGCCTATTCTGCTCATCAGAGCCTTGTCATCGTGAGGGAGCAGCATGTCCGCTGTGACCTCCCTGAAAGGTATCTTGTCCTGCTCAGGCGGATACCTGTATACGATGCCCGGAAGCAGCTGCCTGTAGCGGTTCACATCTATGGAGATGCGCTTTATCGAATCGATTATCTTTCCCGTCTCAAGGTCAACAAGCACTATATTGCTGTGCTTGGCCATTATCTCCACTATAAGGCGGCGGCTGACCGAGAATCCGAGCTCATTCTGAGCCTCTATGTCGATCTCGATTATCCTCTCGGAGCCCTTCTGTCTTACCTCTGTTATGCGGCCTCCCTGAAGGTGTTTTCTCAGGAGCATGCAAAAAGTCGGCGGCTGGTCCGGATTAACGTAGGATCCCGTTGTGATGCAGACCCTCGCCGACTGACTGTTGCACGAAATAAAGAGACGGACATTTCCGTTTCTTGTATGTATGTGAAGGAGAAGTTCCTCGGAACCCGGCTGATAGACCTTCTCTATCTTGCCGAGCGTGATCCTTTCTGAAAGTTCCTTCGTTATTGCATATGTAATAATTCCATCGTAAGCCATACGGAATTATTGTACCATCCCGATACACCCCATGCAATATCCGCAGCGGCACGGAGCGGAACGGAGCGGAACGCAAAAAAATAGAAGCAAACCCTTCTGACCTTATGCGGTCAGAACAAATCTGCTTCTATAAGCTTTTAAATTATCGTAATTATCTCCCGTCCGCGGCAGCGCTACATAAGCGCTGTGCTGCTTACTTAAGGATGATAGTATCTCCGATCGATGCAGGCTCTTCTGCCATCTTCTTGAGTCCCTCGGAGAGGTCTGAAATGGTAGCGTGACCAGGATCGGAAACAGCGCCTGCTGCAGGGATGTCCATATCAGCCTTGTCGCTTACTACGAGTGTCGGAGCCTTGCCCATATTGATTTCAGCTGTATCAGCAGAAACAGCAGGGATGTCAAGGCCGAGATCCTTGTCGATAGAAGCTGATTCACCGCTGCTCATGTCATCAAGCAGGCCGTAAACATCATCATTGAGTCCTGCAAGCTCAGCCTCGAGCATCTTCTTGTAGTTAGCTCTGAGTCTTCTGATCTTGTTGCTCAGGATGTCCTGCTCATCGTTGAGCTGTCTTACGGAAACCTTTGCATCGAGGAGCATGTTCTCAGCCTCGAGCTCAGCATCACGCATCATCAGCTCAGCTCTTCTCTCAGCGCTTGCCGAGATGTCAGCCATGAGCTTCTTTGCAGTCTCAAGAGTCTCGAGCATTGCGTTGTCGTCTTTCTGAGCCTCTTCGAGCTGCTTCTCGAGAGCTTTGATCTTATGAGCCATGGACCTGTTGTCGTTGAGGATCTTCTCATAATCGGCAACGATGATGTCGAGGAACTCATCTACTTCTCTTGAATTGTATCCTCTCTTGTCGCGGCTGAATTCTTTCTTATCGATATCAATAGGCATTATCATAGTTTTGCACCTTACCTTTCCTGTCGCTTGTTATTTCCACGGATTGGAGTTAGCAGGCTTGCCTGCTTCTGTCGCTCTGTCGACCATAGCCTTGATGTCAACGTTCTTAGGAGCGAAGATATATATATTCTGGTTGATTCTCTGAACGGTTCCGGACAAAGCATAAGTAGCACCGCCGAGGAAATCAAACATCTTGCGTGCGAGGTCTGTTTCTACTCTCTCAAGGTTGATGATGACCGGCTTGCGTGCCCTGAGGTTGTCTACAAGCTTGCGGCATTCGTCAAGGCTCTTAGGCTCGATGACTACCATCTTGAACTGGCCGGACTGATTCATGGAGTCCTTCATGTCCGGGCTTGCCTTAGGCATTGCTGTCATAGGCGGCTCTACTCCGCCGAATCCGAGCGGCGGTATATTATCCGAGCTTCTCTCATCTGCAGATGCAGAACCGGCAGATGAGGCCATATTCCTCTTGTACTCATCGATCTCAGCCTGGGTGATATCGAGATCGTCATCTTCTTCGTAGTCGATACCTACCAGGTCTCTCATTTTGTCCATGAAACTCATTACTAATGCATCCTCCCTATCTGTAGTTGCGCGGCCCGAATATTGAGCTGCCGACTCTGACAATTGTTGATCCTTCTTCTATTGCGACCTCAAAGTCTCCCGACATGCCCATCGACAGAGTGTCCGGGCAGAATCTCTCTTCCGGAAGATCCCAGGTCTTCATATCTTCAAACAGTTCGCGTGCTTCGCGGAAGTACGGCCTGGCATCTTCAGGCTCGGCCGCCATCGGCGGAATGCACATTATACCTCTTATGCGGACATTGCTGCATTCAGCTGCTATCTCCTCTGTGATAGCTCGCAGGTCCTCTGCAGCTATGCCTGACTTCGTCTCCTCCATTGCGGAGTTGATCTCGATCAGTATGTCCATCACGATGCCGGCATTACCGGCTCTTTTGTCTATTTCCTTAGCAAGCCTGACCGAATCGACGGAGTGTATCATCACGACCTTGTCTATGATGCTCCTGACCTTGTTGGTCTGAAGATGACCGATGAGATGCCATCTGACAGGATTGACCCTGTCGTACTTTTCGAGCAGCTCCTGGACACGGTTCTCTCCTATGTCCGTTGCGCCTGCAGCGACAGCTTCATTGATCTCATCTGCTGTATGGGTCTTGGTGACCGCCATCAGCACTACATCCTCAGGACGCCTGCCGCTTCTGAGTGCGGCTGCGTTCTTGCGTTCTTCGATCTGCCTGTATCTTTCTGCTATATCTGCCATATTACTGTTCAACGATTTCCTCAGGCCTTATATCTTCATTGTAAGGGTCCTGATCCGCCGGGATTCCCGGGTCTTCTGCAGCTGCCGCATCAGGTTCCGCTGGTGCAGCCTCAGGTGTTGCCGCCGCTTCAGGTGTCTGCTGAGCTGCTGCAGGATCCTGCGCCGCCTGGGCATTCTGCTGTGCTGCAGCCTGAGCCGCCTCTGCCTCAGCCTGTGCTTTGGCAGCCGCTGCCGCTTCGGCCTCCCTTGCCGCCTGTTCAGCTGCAGCCTTCTCCGCTGCTTCCTTTGCAGCCTTCTCGGCCGCTTCCTTCTTGGCCTTTTCCGCTGCCTCTGCAGCTGCCTGTTCCTGAAGCTCTGCGATCTCTTCTTCGCTCGGCTCAGCAACTATTTCATCGTATGTCTTCAGCGTCTCAACGTAGTTTCCGCCTTCATCGACAAAGATGTCAGAATAGACAACACAACGCTCGCCATCGTCAGCCTTGACGGAGATCGGCTTGAACCGGTGCTCTCCGAGCTTGTTCTTGACGAAAACGCCGGGCTGTTCTCCCTTCATGACGATGCTCGAGTCCTGCAGAACCAGGCCCTCGGCGCTGGCTACAGTTACAGTTGTTTTGAGGGTCCTTTCAGACGGGAACCCTTCAAAATATTTCTTGCATGAGAGAGTGACCCTGGTGGTCGTCTTTCCGGCCTGAACCTCAGCGACTCTGACCGGAACGCTTGTATCTGCTATATTCACAGAGACAGTACGTCCTTCGTAATACTTCTCCCCGGCCTTGTTGTCTATATAAAATACGAGATACCACCTGCTGTTGTCGGTTATCTTGAAAATAGGCTCTCCCTTGCCGCATTTCCTGTCGGGTGTATCGACAGCCTTGTAGTCCTTAAGCGACTCGTAATCCTCTTTCAGAAGGTCTGCGAACCTGTCCGTCGAGAATTTCGCCTCAGCGCCATCCACAAAGTAGCTTATGTATCCTGCCTCCGTGGAACGGCCGTCCTCGGTAGGAGTGACCTCCCCGCCGAGATATTCCATAACCTTGGTGTATTTCCGGTCGATATTGTCAGGTGCTTCGCCGTTGGCTGCAGCTGCCGCCTCAGCTTCCGCCGGATCCGCATCCGGTCCGGCCTCGCCTGCCGCCGCTGCCTCTTCATCAACGATCGGAGTCAGCTCCACTATGCGGCTTCCCGCCTTGATAAGTGTATCCGGCTCAGCCACTCTGCTTATCTCACTGTCCTGAGCGGCAACATATACCGTCTCATCACGCACAATAAAGGCAGAGACCTCATCAGTGATATCGATCTTACCGTATTCCGTTACATATGTTTTCTCGAGCATGCCCCTCAGAGAAGGAACAGCATATACAACTATCAGACACGCTGCGACCAGCACAGCGTAGATTATAATCCCTGCTATCCACTTCTTTTTCATCATGGGCCCTCTTCGTGCAATTATACAATATAAAAGCCCTGGAGTACAATATGTATTTACTCCGGGCGGGCAAAATTACTACATTTTGTGCCGTGTAAAACTCTCTTTACACGCCTTTGTTTCCTGACTTTTCGTCATCGCGGGCGCTGCTGCGGTACTTGTCCAGAACAGCACGCTCTTTGCGCGTCAGCTCATGCGGCTTTTCAAGATAATCCTTCATGAGGTCAGGCCTTCTCTCGGCAGTCAGAGCAAGCGACTGCTCCCACCGCCACTTTGCAATCTCCTTATGATTGCCAGAAAGGAGCACCTCAGGCACCTCCATGCCCTCGTACTCAGCAGGTCTCGAATACTGCGGATACTCAAGCAGCCCCGAATATACGGACTCATCCATCACGGATTCCTCGCTTGCAAGGACCCCGTCTATGAATCTTGCAAGAGTATCTATGAGCACCATTGCAGGCAGCTCTCCTCCGGTGAGCACGTAGTCACCTATGGACACCTCTCTCGCATCGAGAGCATCGAGGGCGCGCTGGTCCACGCCTTCGTAGTGGCCGCAGAGAATGGTTATCTCTTCTTCCGAGGAAAGCTCGCGAGCAAGCTCTCCGCTCAGCACCTCTCCCCTCGGCGACATGTAGATGACCTTTCCGCCGTATCCTTCTGATCTGAAGGCATCGAGAATCGGCTGGACCTGCATGACCATGCCGGCGCCTCCGCCGTACGGTGTGTCATCGACTCTGTTATGCCTGTCCAGCGTATAGTCCCTGATATCAGTAACACTGACTTCAAGGATGCCTTTTTCGATTGCTCTTCCCAGCATGCTCTGCCTGAGCGGCTCGAACATCTCGGGGAAAATAGTCAGAATGTTTATCTTCATGCCGGATATCGTTCTGATCAGTCCAGGAATCCCGGGATCAGCTCCACTTCGATAACCTCTCTCTCATCATCGATGAGCTTCAGGAACGCGTCGACGGCAGGAATGAGTATCTGCTTTCCCTCCGGGCTCTCGACATCGAGTATGCTCTGAGCGGTATTCTGTATCACGTCCCTGAGGACTCCGATATCCCCGCCGCCTGCACGGTCGATGACTTTATATCCGACTATGTCCCTGACATAATGTTCACCTTCAGGCAGCTCCTCAAGCTGGTCCTCGCGGATGTAAATTTCCATTCCTCTCAGCTCATCAGCCATGTTTCTGTCGGTGATGCCCTCAAGCCTGATAACAGGCCTGTCCTTCTGCAGCCTTACGCCTTTGCATTCAAGCTCAAGCGTCTTTGCCGCATGCTTAAGAAGGAGGACTTTGCCCTCCTTCAGATTTCCGGAATCCGGGGAGTACAGTGTGACTCTGACTTCGCCTCTGAGACCTACACTGCTCCCGACTTTTCCGATGTTTACTAATTCTTCAGTATCTCTTTTCTTCACGATTCCGTATGTATTATTCTTCAACGATCTCAACCGTTACTCTGAGATTCTGCTTGATTGCTGCAGCCTTGACTACTGTCCTGATCGCTTTAGCAATGCGGCCCGACTTCCCGATAATCTTTCCGATATCTTCGTCAGCTACCTGCAGCTTAACAAGGACTTCCTTGCCGTCTGTTTCTTCAGTAACTTTAACCTCGTCAGGCCTGGACACAAGAGCCTTGGCAATTACTTCTACTAAGCTACCCATTTCTTGTCTCCTTCCCAGCAGGACTATTATTCGATAGCGCCTGACTTCTTGAGGAGAGCTCTTACTGTATCAGTTGGCTGAGCGCCGTTGTCAAGCCACTTCTTTGCAGCTTCGTTGTCGATCTTGATTTCAGCAGGGTCCTTCAGCGGATCATATGTGCCGATCTCCTCGATGAACTTTCCGTTTCTAGGTGTTCTTGAATCTGCAACAACTACTCTGTAGAAAGGCTTCTTGTGAGCTCCCATTCTCTTAAGTCTGATCTTAACCATTTTTTCCTCCTAAATATGAATAAATATAATTTGTTTTTATTAATCCGCTGCCTGCATCATTGCAGCCAAGGAATTGATAACTTCTTCTAGAATCCCATGTTGCGCATCATGGCGCGTGCTTTCTTGGAATTCGGATTGGCGATGACCTTGGTCATCTTCTTCATCTCTTCGTACTTCTTCATGACCTGGTTGACATCCTGGACCTGAACGCCTGATCCGGCTGCGATCCTCTTGCGCCTTGAAGCGTTGAGGAGGTTAGGTCTGCGTCTCTCTTCAGGTGTCATGGACAGTATGATGGCTTCCATCTTCTTCAGGTCCTTCCTGCCCTGTTCGAGGTCGAGGCTCTTCTTGTCAGCTGCCGAAATTCCCGGGATCATGTCGATGATCTTGCCGAGTCCGCCGAGCTTGTTGATCTGTCTCATCTGAGACAGGAAGTCCTCGAGGTCGAATTTGTTCTTCCTGATCTTCTCTTCGAGTTTTCTTGTTTCTTCCTCGTCAAAAGCATTTTCAGCCTGCTCGATGAGTGACATCACGTCGCCCATGCCGAGGATCCTCGAAGCGATCCTGTCAGGATAGAACGGCTCAAGTGCATTGTACTTCTCGCCCGTACCCATGAACTTGATCGGCTTGCCTGTGACAGCCTTGACTGACAGAGCAGCACCGCCTCTTGAGTCACCGTCCATCTTGGTCATGATGATGCCGTCCACGCCGAGCGCATCGTTGAATCCGCTTGCGATGTTGACTGCATCCTGACCGGTGAGAGCATCGACTACGAGCAGGATCTCATGAGGCTTTATCTCGCTCTTGAGGTTCTTGAGCTCGTTCATCAGCTGCTCGTCTATCTGAAGACGTCCGGCTGTATCCACAATCAGAACATTGCAACCCTTCCTCTGAGCTTCCTTGACAGCGTCCTGAGCGATCTTGACAGCGTTATGCGATTCTCTGTCCACATATACCGGCGTATTGACCGCCTTGCCGACGATCTCCAGCTGATCGATAGCAGCAGGCCTGTATATATCGCATGCAGCCAGCATAGGGTGCTTGCCCGTCTGCTTGAGCCATGCAGCCAGCTTTCCTGCTGTGGTTGTCTTACCTGTACCCTGGAGACCGACCAGCATCAGAACAGTGAAGCCGCTCGGTGAATATGTCAGCTTGGAGCCTGTGCTGCCCATCATCTCGACCATCTCGTCCTTGACGATCTTGACGACCATCTGGTCCGGGGTCAGACTGTTGAGCACACCTGCGCCCAGCGCTTTGTCCTTGATCGTTGCGACAAAGTCCTTGACGACCTTGAAGTTGACATCCGCCTCGAGGAGAGCCATTTTGACCGCTCTCATGGCGTTGTCAAAGTCCTTTTCGGTAACTACTCCCTGGCCCTTGAGGTCTTTGAACGCACTCTGTAATTTTTCGGAAAGTCCTTCAAATGCCATATTGTCTCCCTATTCCGTGATCTTTCCTATTATGGAAAGCAGTTCTTCTCTGTCGGCTTTTCTGAGGCTGCCTGAACCCGAGAGGATCTCTCTTGCCCGTTCAGCAAGTTCGAGATTCCTGTTGTATTCCCTGACAAGTCCCAGCCTGTCCTCATACCCGTTCAGGGCCTTCTCGGCCTTCTTGAGCGTGTAGTGGACTGCCTGACGGCTCATTCCGAGCTCTTCAGCTATCTCTGACAGGCTCAGATTGTCTTCATGATAAAGCGCCATGACTTCATTCTGGCTGTCATTCAGAAGTGCTCCGTAGAAATCGAACAGCAGACTCTGAAGCTCGATATTCTCAATGTTGTTCCTGATTTCTTCTGCCATGTGCCGTCTCCGCATGCGTCTTTTCGCACTGGTATAAGATAACACAGCACGTGCATGCTGTCAAACGTTTTGTTTGACACTTCTTGCACTTCCTGTCAAACATATTATTTGACAGAGCAGGACCCGGCTCGTTTCCTCGCCGGGTCCTGTCTGTTCAGAGTTTTCTAAAGTGTTTAGAGGGTCTTAATTAAGATGTGATTTTTCGATTGCAATCTCCTTTCTGTTTATTATTTTCAGCTAGCTGTAACTTGTGTATGATCACGGTTCCGGTCTGAAGGACCGATTTCCGGAGTCATCTTTTTATGTTTTCTGTGCCTCCCTTCTTGTATCTTTATGATAGCGTTCTTAGCGTCATTCATATCGTCATTTTCTATTGTTTCGTGCCCTTTATCCGTTGGTTTCTTGGGCTTTCTTTGTATCTACAGTTTACACGAAAAAGCGTCATATATACCGTCATATACTGATCTTCTGTGCAACAGAAAAGACCTCCCGCAGGAGGTCTCGGATTCTTATCTTTATTCATATGTCATTTTTTCGGTTGCATATCCGGGTCGTTTCACCGGTTCAGTCTTTATTACCTGCCGCTGCAGAAGCCAGTATGCATATTATGATGATGGCCGCGCCTGCGATTCCTGCCGCTGAGAGTTTCTCCCCGAGCAGCAGATATGCGAAGACCGCCGTCATAACAGGGCACAGCGTCTGCAGCATAGCTACCGATCTTTCGGATATCTTCGTCAGCGCGAGATTCTGCATGAGATATCCGAGGAAGGTGCATGCGATCGCAAGATACAGGATGATGAGCCATGCCTGCGGCGTTGTTCTCTCGAGATGTATCCCGCCTTCAAATATGAGGCTGCCCGCGAGAGCAAGCGCGGCAGAGCATCCGCCCTGGAGGGCTGTCAGGCTTACAGGATCCACCATCTCAAGATAATTGCGGCTGAATACGAGCGCCCCTGCTGCGAAGACTGCGGCTGCAAGAGTGACTATCTCTCCTGCCCCGAATCCCGAGAGGCCGCCCCGGACGCACAGAAGATAGAGGCCCGGCAGGACCATTATCTGAAGCAGTATGTGCAGCCTGCTGTAGCGCGTCCTGTAGATAATATAGGCGAATGCAGGCGTGAACACTACAGACAGGGACCGGAGAAAGGCAACGGAAGTTGCGTCCGTCAGAGCCAGCGCTACGTTGTTCAGAAGGTATGTAAGTCCTATGCACAGCCCCGGGATCAGCCACGCCCTGACCGGAACCGTTCTGAGGGTCTTAATGATCCTTCTCCTGAACAGAACAAGGCATACGAAGAAAGCGATCGAATACCTTACAGTCATCATTGAATATACAGGAGTCACTTCGAATGCGATCTTGGATATGGGATCGCCGAATCCGTATACTACCGACTGGAGTATAATGAGCGCCTCCGGCCATCTTTTGAATTTTGCCTCAGAACCGTTTATCCCGTCCATCTTAGTAAACAGGGGAAGGCAGCAGTCTGCCTCCCCCTCTGTATATCATCCAGAAACCATTCACATACGTCTGCACCAGTCAGATGTCAGCGGCCTAAATGCCGTCAACCGAGAAGAGCTTCTCCCCGAGTTTCTGTCCTTCTGATGATGTGCATCCGTAAACGTTCTGCTCCTCGTCGAGTATGCCGTAGTGGACAACGACATCCTCAGCCTCGCCGTATACAGGATCATCAAGGCGCTCAGTGAGGAATGCGAAGAGAGCTTTATAGATAACATTATTTCTCTCTTCTTCAGTCATAGCAGCAAGCTCTGCATATGAATGTCCGAGGTTGTCCGGCATCTTGTTCAGGAATTCATCTGTGGCTCCCTCATAGATCTTAAGCGGCTCTACTGAGACGGTTACGTCAAATCCGCCATCTTCAGTCTCAACAGCGTCTGTAACGGTATATTTTGCCATTCCGAGGGCTTTAATCATGAAGTCCTTGAACTGGGCCGATGCTTCGTCATCGAGCCCGATAGAGCCTGTCAGTTCTATAAGGGCATCATCGATCATCTTGTCACGCGTAGCGGTCTCCTGACCCTCCTCTATATCCGAAAGCTCGACCGAATGATCATAGTCACCGGTGCACATCAGATCCATAGTAGCCTGTACATATGCCTTAGCGTCATCTGCTGTAGGTTTCTTGCTGCCGCACCCTGCCGCCATCATGACTATCAGCAGCAGTGATATAATAACAACAGCCATTTTCCTCATTTTCTTCATGTCTGTCTCCTCCCGGCATCCGGTTACATGCATTGGTGTATTACTTCCCCTTTATTGTAACTGATTGAAGCGCAAAATAGAAGCACTAAACAAGGCCATGAGAAGGCATTCCGGAGCGCAGCGATAATGTATAGATGCCCTAATCCTGTTCCTGCGCTGCAGTTATTCTGCCCTGGCCATACGGATCAGAATACTCTTCTCCGACTGCGCCGCCTTCTGTTTCCTCGATGTATTTCATCATCGCCTCATTATCGACCATGCACTCGCGGATGACATCGTCCTTGCTGAATACGCTAAGGCCGTCGCCCTGATTCTCAAGGATGTAGTCTGATGCTGCAAGTGTATATTTGCGTTCCGGATCTACCGGCTCGCCGCCTATCAGGACATTCCTGACACGGCGCTCGCCTGTAACTCCTGAGAACAGCCCGTCCTTATCTGCGGTACATGTGCTTGGAATGCTTGTATCCACTTCATATGTAATCCCTGAGACATGTATGAAGCCGCCGAACTCATTAGGCATAGCGTGAACGCCCCATTCAAGTGCATCGAGTATCTGCTGCCCGGTCACCTCAGCTACGCATATGGTGTTGCTGAAAGGCAGCACGTTGAGAACATCAGCTTTTGTTATATCTCCCGCCTTTATTTCAGACCTGATATGTCCACCGCCTGTAAACGCTATATCCGCACCGGTCTGATCGCGGAAAGCGTCTGCAACAAGATCACCGAGATTAGTCTCTGCTCTGCGAACGATACGCACGGGATCTCCCTCCGCAGTCTCCGCAGAAGGATCCATGATGACGAGGTCGAAGTATGTTCTGCCTATAACTTCTGACAGCTTCTCTTCTACCTCTTTCATAGCGGCATCGACGGCCCGGCTCATATCATTGTCAAGTCCGAGCAGTTCGGCAGCGCTCACATCATTGTTCCAGTTATACAGGCCTGTCGTTATGCTTCCGTCCCCGCTGCTGATACGGAGCCATCCGATGCTCTTCATCTTGGTCCCGCATGCTGATCGCGGTATCTCGACTCCATCCTTATTCTTCACGCGTACCTGGTCATAGTCATGACTGTGTCCGTCAAGTATCGCATCTATGCCGCTTGTATTTACTGCGACAGAAGCGTAATCCCACGGCTTGGATTCCACGCCCATGCCGAGGTGTGCCAGCAGTATTACATAGTCTGCGCCCTCTGCCCTTGCATCATCAGCGCTCTTCTGCACAGCATCATACAGGGCCTGGCCCGTTTCATCCTCCTGCAGGAAATCATATATGAAGTTGCCGTTCTCATCCTGGAAGAATTTAGGTGTAGAGCTTGTTATTGTATGAGGTGTGGTGGCTCCGACAAAAGCGATCTTCTTCCCGCCTTTTTCGAGGATCACATAAGGATCGAATACATTCTTTCCTTCTTTCCTCAGATTGCAGCATATATAAGGAAAAGCCGCATTCTGCGCGATCTCAAGGAAGTTGTCCATCCCGTAGCCGAACTCATGATTGCCCGGTATGGCTGCGTCATAGCCCATCTCATTCATAAGGTCAGCGACAGCTTTGCCCTTGGTGAGCGTGCCTATAGGCGCTCCCTGGATGGCGTCACCATTGTCTACAAGCAGCACCTGATCACCCTTCGCTTCAAGTGTATCTTTGATCTGCTGCAGGCCGGCATAGCCCCAGCCGTCTGCCACGCCGCAGTGAACGTCACTTGTGAAGAGCACCACAATATCTCTGGAGGACGAGCCCTCTTCTGCTGCCGGCTCACTTCCGGCCCCTGCTCCTTCATTACCGCTCTGGCTGCATCCGGCAGATACGATCATAGAGACGATCATAAGCACCGCCAGGATCATCACCTGAAGCCTTCTTGTTATCTTGTTTTCGTTATTGTTTTTCAACAGTTTATTATCCTTTCAAATATTTACCCTTTTAAACTCACAGTATGAGTTTATCAGAGTATACACTAAATGCAAAACAGGGAAGACGATTTTTTCGCCTTCCCTGCCCTTTACTTGTAATTATTCAGCTGTAAGCTGTCACCTTTCGTCAGGAGACTATGCCTCCTTGGATGCGAAGTGTGCGATAGCGTGTACTGCTGCTACTGCTGCGAGTACTCCGAATGCGATCCATGGAAGTGAACCTACAGTTGATCCTGCGATGTTCGAGAATTCCATGCCGTTGCTTGTTCCGTAAGCAATGCCAGCTCCGCCTGCTACAGCAGAGAGGATAGCACTTACGCCAGCGCCCTTGTTCTTCTTGAGAAGTGACAGGAGTCCTGCGAGTACAGCCAGTGCTGCAGCGCCGAGTCCGGCAGCTGTACCAACTGCTCTGCCTGTGATCTCCTTGGTGATGAGTTCACCGGAGTCAGCCTGATATCCTCTACCAACGTCTACAGCATCGAGACCTTCATCGAGCTCGAGGTGCTTATCGCCATTGTCGAAGTCATCATCTCCGCTGCGTCTGTCAGCGATACTTGTGAGTCCGCCGTTAGCCTCGGTACCCATCAGAGTAGCAAGACCGTCTCTTACCTGCTGCTCACCATCTTCGTACTCAGCGAGCTTGTCCTTACCTGCAGCGAGGTCAGCACGTCCGTCCATGAGCTTCTGCAGACCTTCTGCAAGAGCAGCTCTGCCGGCAGCCAGCTTTCCAGGAGCAGCTGCATAATCAGCAAGACCCTTAGCATATGCCTTCTTACCAGCAGCAAGTTTCTTTTCTCCTGCTGTCAGTTCCTTCTGTCCTGCAGCAACTTTCTTCTTTCCTGCAGCGAGTGTCTTAAGTCCGTCAGCCTTAGTCTGAACAAGGAGCTGTTTAGCCTTTGTGAGGATTGTATTGAATCCAGGCTTTGTATCCATCTGTGCTTCGAAAGCAGCGAAGTCACTCACCTTTGACTCGAGCAGATTAGGATTTGACTTGTAAACCTGAAGCAGCTTGATTGCGCTGGATCCGAGGTTCTTTTCAACGCCGTCTCTCAGAGTGTTGTTTCCGAGAACTGCGGAAGCGATAGTTCTGATACCGCTGCCTATATCATCCTGTCCGCCTACCAGCTGATCAACAGCATCTACTGTAGCCTGTGAATTGAACAGTTTGAGGCCTGGGAGAAGTTGGTTCTTAATAGCACTGTCTTCGCCATTGACCTTTTCATTGACTTCTGCAAGTTGATCTTTGACGCCCTTTATCATTGCAAGGATTGTAGCCTTTTCAGTATCAATCTTAGCGACAATTTCGCCAGCAGCTGCCATTGCCTCTTTGCCTGCATTCTGAGCGGCTGTAACCGCTTCTCCATATGCTGCTAAGTCATCAGTTTTTCCAGCAGCAGCTGCAGCCATTTTCTCCTCATCACTGAACTCCTTGTTTTCGTCAGTATCGAACTCAGCTACTTTTGCATATGCACTGTCAACTGCTTCTGTCTTTGCTTTCAAGGTTGCATCCTTAGTAGCATATGTCTTGTAAAGATTAGCTAATTTAGAAGTCAATGAATTGAATGTATCCTTTTTATCTCCCAACGAATTAGCCAGATCTGATAGTTGGCCAGCATAATTTGCGCAGCCTCCGGCAAATGAAATGTCATTTTCCTTACTCTGGGAACTAAATGCGCTTAACCCACTGTATAGTGCAGTTACACCTGCAAGCTTTTCTGCAACAGCATTTTGAATGACAGGCAGATTCTCTGCCATTGCATTAGTGCTTTCGATGAATGTCTTATAGTCATCTGCAGACTGCTTTTCATCGTCTCCTGCTACATCATTAACAGCTCCAACATATCCTGCCTGAGATGTTTCAGGAAGGAATATAGCGAGTGCAGCGAGTTCTTCCTTAGATCCTTTTGATCCTTTGTAAATATCGGATCTGCCCTTTTTCAGCCTCTCATATCCCGGTCTCCAGTCATTGTTGTAGCCCTTCAGGATTGTGTTCATACCTTCGATGAGCTTTGTGAGACCGTTAATGGATTCTTCACCGGCAGAAAGCTCTGCTTTTCCTGCTTCAAGTGCTGCGTATCCTTCTTCAAGGTCGTTTTCACCCTTTGCGATTTTCTTCTTAGCATCTGCGAGCTTTCCAGGTGCTGCTGCATAGTCGGCTTCGCCCTGTGCGAGTTCTGCCTGGCCTGCTGCATAGTCAGCTTCGCCCTGTGCAAGTGCTTCTTCGCCTTCAGCTACCTGATCGAGTCCGTCGAGGTATGCCTGTTCGTTGTCCTTCAGCTGATTAAGTCCGTCTTCGAGCTTGTTCATGTCAGCTGTGGATTTTTCGCCTTCTTCTTCCCAGTAATCCTTGCAGGCAAGCACGTCATTCAGGTTTACGGCACCACCGTAAAAACCGAAAAGTGCTGCTGCGATGAGAAGAACACTTAATGCTTTTTTCATTTCATTTCCCTCTCTTGTTTTTCAACAAAGTTGTTCATCTGCCTGATAATTAGGCAGACTATCAATATTGGTTATATTTTATCATCTGTGTGATAACTTTGTGAACATTTATTAAGGAAAGAAGTGCATGTATTTTGTTCTAAATCCGATGCATACTTACCGCTTGTACAGAAATAAAACAAAAGTCATTTTACGAAAACGATCACGCGGGCTGGTTTTCACCCAATAGCGAAAGATCGCTGAACAAAAAAAGACAATGGGACGGAGCCCATTGCCAGCAGAATTTCAGATAAAAGAAAAAAGCAGCGACGTCCTAATTTCCCGGGAGGTCGCCCTCCAAGTATCATCGGCGCAAAGGAGCTTAACTACTGTGTTCGGGATGGGAACAGGTGTGACCTCCTCGCTATTGTCACTGCATTTTCCTATTGAGAGTATGTA
>JAWRIG010000002.1:0-43764 GCA_040308005.1 Anaerovoracaceae bacterium
GGTGAAACCTGAGACACCTCTTTCTATGCAGACTCTGTGAAACAGTGTCTGCTCTCCACAAAAAACAACCAGCAACATTTGCTGTTACTGGTTGCCAAAACCTTTTGATTTTTCACTGTCCTCTTGACGGGTAGCAGTTCACATATGCATGGGGGATTATTTGTGCTAAAATGATTGCCATGGAACAGATTTTATATTTGATAAGACATGGACATACATCCGGAACAAGAAGTGACCTTTTCTACGGGGCCACTGATCTTCCGATCACAGAAGACGGATACAGGGAAGTCAAGTCTTTCGCTGAAGGCGGGGTGTACCCTGACCCTGAAGGCGCGTCTGTCTGGACCTCGGGAATGCTGAGGACCGAGCAGACTCTCGACGCTATGTACGGGGACATAGACCACAGCCACGAGCCGCTGCTGAAGGAAATCAATCTCGGCAAGTTCGAAATGAAGACCTACAGCGAGATCATGGAGGATGACTACGGCCGCGCATGGCTCAGTGGCGAGCTTGAGACGCTTTCGTTCGAAGGCGGCGACAGCCACGAGAGCTTTAACAGGCGTGTGACCGAAGGCGTGTGGAACATACTCCGCGAGGCAGAGAAGGCGGGTAAGGACAAAGTCATCGCCGTGCTTCACGGTGCGGTCATAACATATCTTATGAACAACGCTTTCCCGGAGCAGCATGACGACCTCTGGGCGTGGACTCCTAACCCGGGCACGGGCTACAAGGTGACCGTGAAAGACGGCAGACCTGTTTCGTGGATGACAGTCGGAGAGACCGGAGAGCGCGTAGTGCCGCTCTAGACCGGCACAGAAGAAAGGCTGCGTTTGTAGTGATAGCTCTGAACGATAATGCAATTGAATACATGCAGAAGCTGGGCTTTCGCGACATCGTGCTGTGGGCGGAAAAATTCACCACCTGATGCGATCCTCCGAGGATGGAGGTGTCGGTGAGTTTTACCGACGGGAATGCAGACCTGAACGATGAGTCTCCGGAAAACGCAGACGCTGCAAGGTATGCGGCGGGGCGTCCGTACAGCGTTGAAGAGACGTCGCTCGGAAGAGTGTGGATCTCTGCCGAAGGTCTGCTGCTGGATCCTCCTGTGATGATCCGATATGAGAAACACCCGTGGATCGAGAAGTTCGAGTTCGACGGCATCCGCCCTGCTCCGGCAAGGCGGAAAGGCATAGGGACCAAGGACGCCAGAGGATTCGTCAGGTCGCTCAGCACCATATACGCATCGGCTTACGATGAGTACCGCGAATACGGAGGCGACGAATCGTTCGATGCCGCAGAGTATTTCAGGCATGCGGCCAGGCATTTTGCCCGCATGGCAGAGGATGAAGGCAAAGCAAAACTGTATGCTAAATTCTGCGGTTTTGCCGAGAATATGTGGCGCGAAGGCGACAGGGAGATGCTGGATGTGTGCATGCGGCATGTGCTGCCGGCTCTTGCAGATAATGAAAAAGCGGCAGTTATCTTTACGGATACTGTCACGCAGGAATTCCTCGATTATTTAGAAGGAGAAGAAGTATGGCACCTAACAGGAACAAGAGAGAAGTTAAATTCAAACTGACCGATGAGGACTACAGAGCATTCGGAAGATACCGGATCCTGTATACCGAGCAGGGGCACAAGATGGTCAGGCGTCAGAGACTGACATATGTGGCAACAGGCATTATGATCGCTGCGCTGTTCACCCTGTTCAAGGTGGACCACAACTTCACTATGCTGATGTATGTAATAGCCGCTGCGCTGGTTGTAGTCGGCATATTCTTTGCCGAGGCCCTCGTGCTGAGGCAGCAGGACAAGGCTATCGAGGCGACTCAGAACAGCGCCGAGAGAGTGCACGCGGGCGAGAGCACTGTAAAGTTTGATGAAGATTCGTTCACGACTCTTACAGGTGATGACGTTCAGACATTCGGATACGGTGACATCAAGCTCATCGACCTTACGGAAGAGGCTATATACGTATGGATGAGCGATACGATGATCATGCCGCTTCCTCTTCACGCATTCAGAGGCGGAATGGACGAGATGAAGGAATTCTGCAAATGGCTGAGAGAGAAGAACGGAGGAGTGTCCGGAAAAGCGGAATAATTGCAGTATGCCGGCAATAATGATTGGTTTTCACTAACTTTTCCTGTGCAAGACCGGTGTTCTTTGTAAAAAACAACAATAAATTTGTGAAAAGTTGTTGACATCACACATCCGGGTTGCTATATTACATTCGAGACGGGAGAACCCCCCTTATTCTATGAAAGGAGCACATTCACATGGCAAGAAGAAGCATGATGATGGAAATGGGAATGATGGGCATGTGCATGTGCAGAGCCGATGAATAGCATAGGATAAGGTCATAACGAAGCCGACACTATGAGATTTCTCATGTATCATACCGGGGCAGGTCGTTAGGACCTGCCCCGTTTTTCGTAAAAAACATTTCACTGATCAGCAGAAGGCAAAGGGCAGAGGTAAAGAAATTGAGTGATTGTATTATAAGCCTGCAGGGAGTGACCAAGGAATTCGGTACCAAGGGCGGCAAGGTCGTCGCACTCAGGGACATAAACCTGGATATCGAGAGAGGCGACTCCTTCGGCATCATAGGACTTTCCGGAGCGGGAAAGTCTACCCTCGTGAGGACCATCAATCTTCTCGAGCAGCCTACAGAGGGCAAAGTCCTGTTCGACGGAAATGTTCTGACGGGACTAAGGAGCCGGGAACTCAATCTTCAGAGGCGCAAGATCTCCATGATATTCCAGCAGTTCAACCTGCTGATGCAGAGGGATGCTGTCGGAAACATATGCTTCCCGATGGAGATAGCGGGAGTTCCGAAGGCAGAGGCGAAGGCCCGGGCTGAAGAGCTTCTCAAAGTCGTGGATCTCGAGGACAGGGCGCACTCGTTCCCGTCGCAGCTGTCAGGAGGACAGAAGCAGAGAGTGGCGATCGCAAGAGCGCTGGCATCGGACCCGGAAGTCATACTCTGTGATGAGGCCACATCGGCGCTCGACCCTAAGACGACCCGGTCGATACTTAAACTCCTGAGGCAGATCAACGAAGAACGCGGCATCACACTCGTGGTCATCACGCACGAGATGGGAGTTATAAAGCAGCTTTGCAATAAAGTCGCTGTGATCGAGAACGGCGAGATCGTGGAGCAGGGGGACGTGGACGAAGTCTTCACCAAGCCTAAGACAAGGGCGGCGCGCAAGCTCTTCTTCCCAGACAGCGAGGACAGAGAGACTGCTGAGACAAGAACTGCAACGAGGAACAGGCTGAGGCTCGTGTTTAATGAGAAGACGGCGTACAAGCCGATCATCTCGAACATGATCCTAGAGACCGGAGAGCCGGTCAACCTGCTGTATGCCAACCTGGATGCTCTTCTCGATGAGCAGAGGGGACAGATGGTCATCTGCCTGTCGGATGACAAGGACGCAGCGGAGAGGCAGAAGGCTTACCTTATCAAAGAGGGTGTTGACTTTACGGAAATACCGGAGGATTCAGACTATTATGACTATCCTCTGAATGGATTCGGAGGGGAGGTGACAGAGTAATGGATACAGGTACATTGATGTCACTGCTGGGAGAAGGCCTTCTCCAGACACTGTACATGACGCTGCTCGGCACCGTGATGTCATATGTGATCGGACTTCCGATAGGCGTCTCGCTCATAGTCACCGGCCCTAACGGCATAAGACCTATGGGAGTATACAACAAGGTAATGGGCTTCATTGTCAACGTTATAAGATCCGTGCCGTTCCTCATACTGATGATCGCCCTGATGCCGTACATCCGCAAGGTGATCGGTACCGGCATCGGAACCAGCGCAACGACAGCAGCTCTCGTGGTAGCGGCAGCACCGTTCGTTGCAAGACTGGTAGAGCAGTCGCTTCTCGAGGTAGACCCGGGAGTCATCGAGGCAGCGCAGGCGATGGGAGCCGGCAACTTCCAGATAATCCGCAAAGTGCTGCTGCTCGAGGCGAGGCCTTCACTTCTTAACGGGGCAGCGGTGGCGACCATCAACATCCTCGGCTACTCCGCAATGGCGGGCATAGTCGGAGGCGGCGGACTCGGCGACCTGGCCATCAGATACGGACTGTACAGATTCCAGCCGTCGATCATGTGGATCACTATAGTCGTCCTCGTGATACTGGTGCAGATCCTGCAGGAGGCAGGCATCAGAGTTGCGGCCAGGATGGACAACAGGATCAATTAACCAATTAACTCACCAGAGAAAAGTGAGAGATGGATAAATAATTAAATAAATTGTCATAACACAAGGTATTAATGGGTAAGGAGAAAGGAGAATCCAAAATGAAGAATCTTAGAAAACTTAGCGTACTTGCTGTAGTACTTGCACTCGTATTCGCATTCACAGCATGCGGAGGATCGGGCTCCGGAGACGGGGGAGATGCAGATAAGACGATCAAGGTAGCAGCATCCCCGACACCTCATGCAGAGATACTCAATTCCGTAGCAGACAAGCTGGCCGAGGACGGCTGGACACTCGAGGTCATCGAGTTTGATGACTATGTACAGCCTAACGTAGCAACAACAGACGGAGACGTAGATGCGAATTACTTCCAGCACGTTCCGTATCTTGACCAGTATAACGAAGAGAACGGAACTAATCTTACAGCCGTAGCTAATGTACACTATGAGCCGATGGGCGTATATGCAGGCACCAAGGACAGCTTCGATGCACTCGCTGACGGAGACAAAGTCGGTGTTCCTAACGACGTTACCAATGAGGCAAGAGCACTCCTGCTCCTCGAGGCTAACGGAGTCATCAAGCTCAAAGAGGGCGCAGGCGTAGCAGCAACCAAGGCAGACATCGTTGAGAATCCTAAGAATCTGGACATCGTAGAGCTCGAAGCAGCAACCATCCCTGCATCGCTTCCTGACCTCGCTGTAGGCGTCATCAATGCCAACTATGCTATCGGCGCAGGACTCAAGCTCGATGAGTCACTCGCATACGAGGCTGAGGACTCACTCTCCGCTGATACATACGTAAACGTACTCGTAGTAAACGAGGAGAACAAGGACAGCGAGAAGACCAAGGCTCTCATCGCAGCCCTTCAGACAGATGAAGTAAAGAAGTTCATCACAGATACATTCGCAGGCGCAGTACTGCCTAAGTTCTAGGAAACCGGGCGGACTTAAAGCTGAGAGACCTGCAGAGATGATATGACTGCATACAATTGCCGGATAAAGACCGGAATAGCGCGGCCGCAGTGCCGCGCTATTTTAGTATCTTCATTTTGTACGGCGATTATTATATAATTTACTATGTATGATTATGTTACCAACCGGCCGTTAATAACGGCAGATGTGAAGATAAAAGGAACATATTATGGACAAGAATTTCATTAAAGTAGACAAGTGGGGAGAGTGCCTGTGGGGCATCGATGAGACCGGCAGACTCTTCATCAACGGAGGACAGGCTGAGAGCGTAGCTGACAGCGGCATTCCATGGGAGAACTACCGTACGCTCATCACCGAGGCAGCGGTTATCGGTGAAGTGACGTTCCCTGAAGGCGCTTCACTTGCCGGACTGTTCAGGGGCTGCAAGGGACTTGAGGCAGCGGACCTGAGCGGCTTCAATACTGCAGGCGTCAGAGACATGCGCTCCATGTTCGAAGGATGCACCAGACTCAGAGAGCTGGACATCTCATCATTTGATACAAGCGGCTGCTCGGACATGAACAGAATGTTCGCAAAGTGCGCAAGACTTACAGACATCCTCCTCGGAGATACATTCAGCCTGACGGGAGACGGCACTACTTCCTGCGACAGACTCGCAGTCAAGGAGGCCGGCAAGTACAGGAGAGCAAGAGTTATCTCTGCAGAGGGCTGCATGGTCATTTATCATGAGAACGCAGGCAGGAACATCTCCACAGAGAGAAAGACCGTGCCGGATTTCAGATACATGATAGAAGATCCGATGTATGCGACTCCGGGCGAGAAGTTCATATTCATCGGATGGAATACAGAGCCGGACGGAACAGGCACAATGCTGCAGCCTGGCCAGGAACTCAACAATGTCGATGAGGACCTCAACCTCTACGCAATATGGGCAAGCGCTCCTGAGATCGGAGAGGTGCGCCCTGTTGACGAGTTCACATTCGGACAGCCTATACCTTTCGAGCTGCCTGAGATAGTTTCCGCAGGAGACCCTAACGTTACAGGCTACCTTGAGGTAAGCCCTACAGGCGAGGAAGGCACATGGCAGGCGATCGACCACAACACGATCCTGCCTGTAAAGTGCAGCGGCTGGCTTGTCAGACTCTGCGCTGCCAACAGCGTGGGCAAGACCGTTTCCAACGCAGTCGAGCTGCGTATCAAGAAGGCGGCCAAGGACATGTCCGGTGTACGCTGGGCTGAAGATGCTGACATGACATATGACGGAACCGTCAAGCACGTATGGATCGAGGGACTTCCGGCAGGCGTTAAGGCTGAATACGAAGGAAACACAGCAACCGAGGCAGGCACATACACTGCATCAGTGCACCTCGATTATGATGATGACAACTTCAACGAGCCGACGATCATGAAGGAATACGAGTGGTCGGTCAAGAAGGCTTCATATGATATGTCCGGCGTCCGCTGGGACTACGAAGGCGAATTCACATATGACGGAACCGAGAGAAAGGTATCCCTCACAGGCCTTCCTGAAGGAGTCACTGCGACATATGAAAACAACGAGGCAGTAAGAGCGGGCATCTACACAGCTACCGCAGCTCTCAGCTATGACGAGGTCAATTATGAGAAGCCGGCAGACGTGATGCCTTGCGTATGGGAGATAGAGAAGGCAGTAATAGATCCGCTGACTCTCGAGTGGTCAGGCTACGACAAGTTCATCTATGACGGCCAGCCGAAGTCGGTCCGCATAGTCAACCTGCCTGAGGATGCAGAGATCGAGTATGACGGAGCAGAGGAGACTCCTGCGGGCAAATACCTCGCAAGGGGAACACTGACCGGCAACTACCGCGCATCCGGCCCTGTGGAATACGAATGGGAGATAACCAAAGCTTCCTACGACATGGGCGTCGTCAGATGGGATTACGACAAGCCGTTCGCTTTTGACCGCGAGACACATGAGGTCGCACTTACCGGAGTGCCTGAAGAGCTCGGCGTCAGATACAGAAACCAGGTCGGCATCGCAGCAGGAGACTATCAGGCATCGGCAAGCTTTATAAATCCTGATACGCACAACTACTTCACACCTGACGACATGTCCCTGACATGGACGATCAGAAAGAAGAATATCGACATGTCCGGTGTCAGATGGAACTACACCGGAGCTTTCACATACGACGGAGAGACCAAGAGCGTCGAACTCGTCGGAGTGCCTGAAGGCATCCACGTTGATTATGAAGGCGCAAGCGGATTCAATGCAGGCGTATACAACGCGCACGCTGTCCTCGAGTATGACTCGGACAACATGTTCGCTATGCAGCCTGCGGACTGCCAGTGGAAGATCAACCGCGACAGATTCGATATCTCCGGCGTCCGCTGGGATTACGACAAGGCTTTCACCTATGACGGAAAGGAACACGGCGTATACCTTGAGGGAGTGCCTGAAGGCATCAACGTCGAGTATTCAGACAATACAAGGATAGACGCAGGCAAGTACGTTGCGACGGCAACACTTATGCCGAGCGATCCTCTCAACTACGAGACACCTGAGGTCAACGGCTGCACATGGGCCATCAACAAGGCGCAGATCGAGAAGCCTGATCTTGAGTGGACAGACTGCAGCAGCTTTGTCTACGACGGCACTGACAAGACTGTTGAGATCATCAGCGACATCGGCGATGACGTAACAGTCGAGTACGCATTCAACAAGTACCACAATGCCGGAAGATATTACGCCAAGGCACTCTTCACACCGGTCGATGAGAACAACTACATGCCTCCTAAGCCTATCGGATACTCATGGAGCATCAGCAAGGCTGACCCGGATATCACAGGCGCTGTATGGGACTACACCTCGCCGTTCACTTATGACGGCAGCAGGAAGAGCGTCAGACTTACAGGCGTGCCTGAAGGCGTGAGAGTCAGCTACAGCAACGCCAGCGCAACAGACGCAGGCGACTACACCGCTATCGCAAAATTCAGCGTCAGCGATACAGCCAACTACAACACAAGCATTCCTGACATGACACTCGACTGGAGCATCGAGAAGGCTGAGTACGATCTCAGAGATGCAAAATGGCAGGAAGAGAAGAGATTCACATATGACGGATACGAGAAGAAGGTAGTCATCACCGGGCTCCCTGACGGACTCGAGCCGCTTTACACAGGAAACACCGCATCCAATGCAGGAGTATACATGGCGGCAGCCGCCTTCGAATTCGATGAGAAGAATTACGAAAGGCCTGAATTCCGCGAGTGCAGCTGGATCATCGACAAGGCACCGATCGACATAAGCGGCGTCACCTGGAACTACGAAGCTCCGTTCACCTATGACGGAACAGAGAAGACCGTATATGCGACCGGCATTCCTGAAGGCTGCTATGCGGTATACGGAAACACAAGAGCTGCGCAGGCAGGCACCTACGTCGGCACCGCAGAGGTACGCGCAGAGGATACAGACAACTTCACACCTGTCAAGCTCGGCAACATCACCTGGAGGATCGAGAAGGGCGACTACGACATGAGCCACGCCTACTGGGATTACGACAGGCCGTTCACCTATGACGGAACCGAGCACAAGGTAGTGATCAAGGGACTGCCTGAAGGTGTAACACCGACTTACAGAAACAACACAGCTGCGGACGCAGGCAATTATGAAGCATCGGTATCCTTCAGAGCATCCGATGAGAGGAATTACAAAGTCCCTTCATTCGACAGCTGCGAGTGGCAGATCAAGAAGGCGGACTTTGACATGTCCTCCGTACAGTGGAACTACAGCGGCGAGTTCAGCTACACGGGCAAAATGCACGAAGTAGAGCTCAGAGGTCTTCCTGAAGGCGTAAGAGCTGTATATTCGGGCAATGCCGCTGCGGAGACAGGAAGCTATGAGGCGACAGCAGACCTCATCCCGTTCGACCAGAGCAACTACAACAAGCCTCAGGTCGAAAGCTGCAGATGGAGGATCATCAAGGCAGACTATGAGATGGGCGCTGTAAAGTGGGACTACACCGATGCCAAGGTATACAACGGAAGAGTACAGAGTGTAATGCTCGAGCAGCTTCCTAACGGCGTCAGCGCAGACTACAGGAACAATGAGGCTGTAAATGCAGGAAAGTACACCGCAAGAGCCATCCTGAAGGTGTCCGACGAAGCCAACTACAACACACCTCAGGTAGCAGACTGCGACTGGGAGATCATAAGAGCCGACTACGACATGAGCGGAGCCGAGTGGGATTACCATGAAGACTCCTTCACATACGACGGTGAGAGAAAGAGCGTTGAGCTATTCAACCTCCCTGAGAGCGTGACGGCATCTTATGAGGGCAACACGGGATTCCTCGCAGGAGACTATGTTGCGACCGCGTCCTTCAGGACAACGGACAACAACTTCAACGCTCCTGAGACTGTCACATTCCCGTGGCACATAGGCAAAGCAGAATACGATATGTCAGGCGTCAGATGGGACTACTCAGGTGAGTTCGTATATGACGGAACACCTAAGAGAATCGATCTCACGGGAGTTCCTGACGGACTCAGCGTGGAGTATGAGAACAACTCCGCTACAGACGCCGGAACATATACAGCAACGGCTAACTTCAGGACCAACACAGGCAACTACAGCACGCCTGATCCTGTAAGCTGCACATGGACTATAAACAAGGCGGATGCAGATATCCGCAGGCTCAGATGGGACTACTCGCAGCCGTTCACATATGACGGAACAGAGATGAGAGTAGAGCTGGCAGGACTGCCTGAGACTCTCACCGCAGAGTACACCGGAAACGCAGCCACTGTTGTCGGCACATATACCGCACATGCCGAGCTCAGACCTGTCAACCCTGACAACTACAACACACCGTCTATCGCTGACTGCGACTGGGAGATAGTCAAGGCGGAATACGACATGTCAGACGCGAGATGGACAGGCGACATGAGATTCGTCTACGACGGAACAGAGAAGTCCATCTCCCTGGAGGGACTGCCTGAAGGAGTAACTCCTGTATACAGCGGCAGCTCTGCAACAGATGCAGGAACATACACCGCAAGCGCCGAGCTTAAGTATGACGAACACAACTACATGCAGCCGCACATCGGCAGCATGGACTGGAGGATCGACAAGGCCGTATATGACATGTCCGGAGCTGCATGGGACTACGAGGACAGCTTTACATACAACGGCACCGAGAGGTCGGTCACTCTCAAGGGACTGCCTGAAGGCGTCACCGCTGTCTACACCGGCAACACCGGCACGGATGCAGGAGAGTATGAGGCATCCGCAGAGTTCAGCTATGATGAGACCAACTACTTCAAGCCTGAATTCGGACCTGTAAGATGGCGCATAGGCATGGCTGACGCACCTGTCGACATCAGCGGCATCAGCTGGAACTATGAGGGACCGTTCGTATATGACGGAACACCTAAGGGCGTTGCTCTTAAGGAAAGAGCTAAGGAGCAGGGATTCCTCGAGAGACTCCGCGGCGTCAGACCGGTAATGGAGATCGAGGGCGTGCCTGAAGGCTTCGATGTAGTATACGAAGACAACACCGCGACAGACGCAGGCGTATACTATGCCAAGGCAAAGCTCGTCAACCCGAGCGACACCAACTACAGAGAGGTCGTTTTGCCTGAATGCAGATGGGAGATAACCAAGGCCGGCATCGACATGTCCGGCGTCCACTGGGATTACGACACACCGTTCGTATATGACGGCGAGGAGAAGTCCGTACAGCTTGCAGGCCTTCCTGACAATGTCAATGTCATCTACAGAGGCAGCACAGCAGTCAACGCCGGCGAGTACGAAGCAATGGCTGAGATAGAGGCAGCAGATCCTGTCAACTATGAGACGCCTGAACCGGTAAGAGGCTGCTGGTGGCAGATAAGAAAGGCATCATATGACATGTCCGGAGTTGAATGGGCATACAGCGATGACCTCATCTACAACGGCGAGGAGAAGACGGTGAAGCTCACAGGGCTTCCGGACGGCGTCACTGTACAGGGATACAGAGGCAACACCGCCATCGATGCAGGCACATACATGGCTGAGGCCATCCTTGACTACAGCAACAAGGACAACTATGAGGAGCCTGCAGCAGCCGGCCTCAAGTGGAGGATCCAGAAGAAGAAGATCAACACTTCGGCCGTAAGATGGGACTATGACCCGAGCAATCTCTTCGTATATGACGAGAAGCCTAAGAAGGTCAGCCTCATCGGACTGCCTAATGATGCAGAGGTCGTATACATCGACAATGTCAAGATCAATGCCGGCACATACACTGCACGCGCAAGACTGACATACGATACAAGAAACTGCGAGGCTGATGAGATCGCCGATCTCAAGTGGAAGATCGAAAAGGCGAACTACGATACCGAGCACGTATACTGGAGCTATGACAAGCCGTTCGTCTACGATGCGTATGAAAAGAGCATCGTGCTGAGGAACGTGCCTAAGTCGATCGACGTCAGATACAGAGACAACAAGGCCATTGCTGTAGGCACATACACCGCCAAGGCTTATCTCACATATGACAGTGAGAACTACAACGCCCCTGAGATCGATACCACCATCGACTGGGCTATCGTAGCCAGGGATGATGACTAGAACTAAAGAAATGAGGTTTAATGAATAGCTACTTAATAGCAATTATCGCGCTGGTCCTGTGCTCGACTTTCTTCTCGGGCACAGAGACCGCGTTCTCCTCTGCCAACAAGATCAAGATGAAGAATCTTGCTGCTGAGGACAACAAGAGGGCGGAGACCGTCCTCGAACTGACAGAGAATTTTGACAAGCTGATCACTACGATCCTCGTAGGAAACACGATCGCCAACATAGCCATGACGACTGTGGCGACCGTATACGGGATACAGACGTGGGGTGCAAGAATAGGACCGACGCTCGCAACAGTAATGGTCACTATCCTTGTACTGGTACTGGGAGAGATCTCGCCTAAGATCATCGCAAGAGAGTATTCGGAAGAGGTGGCGCTCTTTCTGGCGCCGTTTGTCAAGGCCCTCATTATAATAATGACGCCGCTGACATTCATCTTCATGGGACTCAAAGTGCTGCTCAAGAAGATAGTCGGAAAGAAGACCGAGCCGGAATTTTCCGAGGATGAACTCCTGACGATTGTCGAAGAAGCGGAAGCGGGCGGTGCGATCGGCGAGGAGCAGAGCGAGCTCATCGCTAACGCGATCGAGTTCAATGATGTCGAAGCGATCGACATCCTGACACCGAGAGTCGACATAGTAGCCATTGAAAAGGGTACGCCTGTTGCTGAGATCAAACAGGTCTTCAAGGAGTCCGGCCTCTCAAGGCTGCCGGTATATGAAGACGACCTCGACAACATAATCGGAGTTCTCAATCAGAAGGATTTCTACAACAATAATGTCAGGAACATCAAGGACACTGAGAAGTTCATCAAGCCGGTAGCGTATGTCGCAGAGACTATCAAAGCGGCAGTTCTGCTCAAAAAGATGCAGGCCAAGAAGACGCATATCGCGATCGTCGTTGATGAATACGGCGGCACGACCGGACTTGTAACACTTGAGGATATCATCGAAGAGATCGTCGGAGACATCTACGACGAGCACGACACCGTCGCATCCAAGGAAGTGAGACCTGCAGGGGACAACACATACCTTGTTGCCGGCAATGCCGACCTCGAGGACTTCTTCGAACTCTTTGGTGAGGAAATAGAAGCCGATGCCAACACAGTCAACGGCTGGGTCATGATAGAACTCGACCGCCTGCCTAAGGAAGGAGACACCTTCGACTACGAGTCCAAGCACAAAGTCTTCCATGTGAGAGTAACCAAGGCAGACGCGAGAAGAGCACTCATGACAAGGATATCCGTAGAGGATAAGGTTGAGGAAGATAATTAGCGGGTTTTACCATATATGGAAACCTGAAGATTCTAAAAACATAAGGAAGGAAAGTTATTACTATGGGTTTTATGGAAAAGATCTTTGGTGATCTTAATGCCAAGGAAGTAAAGAAGATAGAGAAGATCGTAGACCGCATCGAGGCATACGATGAAGAGATGCAGGCTCTTTCCGATGACGAGCTGAGAGGCAAAACGCAGGAATTCAGAGACAGGCTCGCTCAGGGCGAGACACTCGACGACATCCTGCCTGAAGCTTTTGCCGTATGCCGTGAGGGCGCATGGCGAAGCCTCGGCATGAAGCACTTCAGAGTACAGCTCATCGGCGGTGTCGTTCTTCACCAGGGCAGGATCGCTGAGATGAAGACCGGTGAAGGTAAGACTCTCGTAGCTACACTTGCTGCTTACCTCAACGCGCTTGAGGGAAAAGGCGTTCATGTCGTAACAGTCAACGACTATCTGGCAAAGCGTGACGCTGAGTGGATGGGCAAGCTGTACACGTTCCTCGGACTCAAGGTCGGATGCGTCATCCACGCTGTCGAGGGACCTGCACGTCACGAGCAGTACATGGCCGACATCACATACGGAACCAACAACGAATTCGGCTTTGACTACCTGCGTGACAACATGGTCACATACGAAGAAGAGCTGACTCAGAGAGAACTCAACTACGCCATCGTGGACGAGGTCGACTCGATCCTCATCGATGAGGCGAGAACACCGCTCATCATCTCCGGAAGAGGTGTTGACTCAAGTTCCATGTACAGGAACGCCAACTCCTTCGTAAAGACTCTCGTAGAGGACAAGGAAGACAATCCTGGCGACTACAAGATCGACGAGAAGGATAACCAGATAGCTCTTACAGACCGCGGAGTCAAAGTCTGCGAAGAGTATTTCGGCATCGACAACTTCTCCGATCCAGACAACATGGAGCTGAACCACTACGTTTCGCAGGCTTTGCGCGCCAACTACCTCATGAAGAGGGACGTTGACTACATCGTCAAGGACGGCGAGATCCTGATCGTAGACGAGTTCACCGGACGTCTGATGTACGGAAGACGTTTCTCAAACGGACTGCATCAGGCTATCGAGGCTAAGGAAGGCGTCAAGGTCAGATCAGAGTCCAAGACTCTCGCGACCATCACACTGCAGAACTACTTCAGAATGTACCAGAAACTTGCCGGTATGACAGGTACAGCCAAGACAGAAGAAGACGAGTTCAGAGACATCTACAATATGGACGTAGTCGTTATCCCGACCAACAAGCCTGTCATCAGAGAGGACAAGCAGGATTCCGTCTACGCTCATCAGAGAGGCAAGTACAAAGCTATCGTGGATAAGGTCGTAGCTGCTCACGAGACCGGACAGCCGGTGCTGGTAGGTACGATTTCGATCGAGATATCCGAGCTGATCAGCAACATGCTGAAGAAGAGGGGCGTCAAGCACAACGTACTGAACGCAAAGCACCACGAGCAGGAAGCTGAGATCGTCGCTGAGGCAGGCCGCCTCGGAGCCGTAACGATCGCTACCAACATGGCCGGCCGTGGTACCGATATCATCCTCGGAGGCAACCCTGACTTCGAAGCAAGGCGCCAGATGAGGAGAGAAGAATACACACCTGAGCAGATCGCTTTCGCAACCGGATTCGAGAAGTCAGACGATCCCGATATGATCGTTGCAAGGCAGAGATACAACGAGCTGCACGAGGAGATCAAGGCTGAAAGAGCAGCCGAACAGGAGAAGGTAAGAGAACTCGGCGGTCTGTGCATCGTAGGTACAGAGAGACACGAGTCAAGACGTATCGACAACCAGCTGCGAGGCCGTTCCGGACGTCAGGGCGACCCGGGTACAACACAGTTCTTCATCTCCCTTGAGGACGATCTTATGAGACTCTTCGGCGGAGAGAGGATGCAGCACGTAATGGAAAGAGTCGGACTCGACGAGGACGAGCCGCTTGAAGCAGGCATGCTGACAAGGTCGATCGAGGGTGCGCAGAAGAAGGTCGAAGGCAAGAACTTCGGCATCCGTAAATACGTACTCCAGTACGACAACGTCATGAACAAGCAGAGAGAGATCATCTACGGTCAGAGAAGAATGGTCCTCGACGGAGAAGACGTCTCAGGCTACATTAAGAACATGACATACGAGCTGATCGACGGAATCATCGATCCGGTCGTCATGGAATCCAAATTCCCTGAAGAGTGGGATCTCAAGAGAATCGCAGACGGACTCGCCCAGATCACACCTAACGTCAAGGGCAGACTCCCGTTTGACGATCAGGAATACATCAATTCACTCGATGAGCAGAAGCTGAGAGATGATGTCAAAGCAGTCTTCGACGAGATGTATGCTGAGAAGGAAAGCGAGATCGGCTCCGAGCAGATGCGTGAGGTCGAGAGAATGATCCTCCTCAGAGTCGTCGACAACCGCTGGATGGATCACATCGACGCGATGGATCAGCTCAAGGACGGAATCGGACTCAGAGGAATCGGACAGCAGGACCCGGCAGTCGCATACGCACAGGAAGGCTTTGCAATGTTCGAGGAGCTGGTTGCCGACATCAGAGAGGAGACCGTCAAGTTCTGCTATAATGTAACAGTGACAACAAGCACACACAGAAGAAATGCTGTAAGCGGCAGGACTTCCGCATCCAAGGAAGAGTACAGAGATGACGAGCAGTCATCAGCAGGCGGAGGCAACATGCCGGGAGCTGCACCTAAAGCAGAGAAGACCGGAAAGCAGGAGACTATCAGACGCGACATGCCTAAGGTAGGCAGAAACGATCCGTGTCCATGCGGCTCCGGAAAGAAGTATAAAAATTGCTGCGGGAAGAATCAGTAGTATCAGCAAATAATAACGCAGAATCAGGGATTATTCCCGCAACTGTAAACTTATATACCCGAGAGAGGGGGAGAAGCTATGTTACTTATCATTATTATTATCGCGTTAGTCGCGGGCTTTGTAATACCGACCTACAACTCGCTTACGAAAGCGAAGAACCGCATTGAGCTTGCTGAGATCGAGCTCAGGAAGTACGAAAAGTCCGGAACTGCAGAGGACGTCGACAACGCAAGAAAGTATCTTGCGGCAGTTCTCAGAGACTACAACAACAAGGTCGAATCTTTCCCGACCAGCATCGTTGCGGAGATGTTCAATTTCCCTAAGATGCACACAGAAGACTTTGACGAAGGACTGTAAAGCAGCTTTACGGCTGCGTTCTGAGTGCCCGCGCGGCATTCAGCTTCTATAGTCACCAAAGGAGAACCGATATGGATACCAGGATAAACAGAAGGCCGCTTGCCGTAAGGGCGGCTGCCGTAATAGCTGTTATCGGACTCATTCTTATGCTGGTTCCGTTCACGGGCGGCTATTCGTATGCTACTGACAATACGATGTATGCTGAGAACTTCAACGTGGACGTGGACGTATACGAGGACAACAGCTACGACTATCACGAGCATATTGACGTTTACTATGCAACACCGCATCACGGGATCTACAGATATATTCCTACCCAGGGCTACAGGCTCAGCGGAATCAAGGTCCCGGGCTACGACTATGAAACCTACAGCGAGAACGGCTACAGGGTCGTAAAGATCGGAAGCGGCAGCTATACTCTGATAGGCGAAAATCCATATGACATCTACTACACGATAACCATGTGGGAAGATGAGAATAAAGAGAAGGACATGCTCCTGCTCAACCTGATCCCTACAGACTGGGAGACAGACATCGGACAGGTAAAGTGCACCATCAACCTGCCTAAGGGAGCCGACCTGAACAAAGCCCAAGTCTTCTCGGGTTCATACGGAACTGACACGAACGAAGACAACGTGAGCATGACAGCATCAGAAGACGGAAAGACTGTCACTTTGACCGCACAGAACCTGCCGGCTCATCACGGCGTCACTTTCTCGCTCGAACTGCCTCAGGGCTACTGGGTCGGAGCACCTCAGTTCGGACAGCTCAGTCTGCTCAGCGTACTGCTCTTTGCACTCGGCCCTATCGGAGCATTCCTCATGTGGTACTTCTACGGCAGAGATGATCACATGACAAGGACTCTCGAGTTCTATCCTCCGGATGAGCTGACTCCGGGCGAGATAGGATACATCCTCGACGGCAAAGTCGATAAGGCGGACATCGTTTCCAATATCGTATACATGGCCGATAAGGGGTATCTGGAGATCGAGCAGATAAGCCGCAAGGAGTTCATGTTCTACGCTGTTAAGAGACCGGAGAACGAGCCTAAGTTCATCAAAACGATCTACGACGGACTCTTTGCCGAGGGCGACAGCGCCAACAGCAGGGAACTCGGCATCGCGTTCGGAAGGAAATATGAGAAGGCAAGAGAGCAGCTCGCGGATATGTTCTCGGGCAGCAACGCAATCCACAAGCCTGATTCAATGATGGCCAGAGTCGTCTGCGGCTTGGCGGCAATGATGCCTTCAGCAGCATTCTGCTCATGGGCCGGCAGCACCGGCTCGCCAATGATGATGTTCTCGCTGGTATGGGCTGTGATACATATCGGAATAGTTATCATGCTCATGTGCTCGGTATATGACCGTATCCGCAGCTCGAGCAAAGTCGTGACAGTGCTCAAGTGCCTTGCATCCATATGGCTGTTCTACATGGGCACGGGAATGCCGCTTGCCATGGCCAGCTCGATGGAATACCTGAACGAACCTAAGAGACTGATCATCACCGGATTCCTGGTACTTGGCACACTTATCGCGATCTTCTTTGCAGTCATAGCAATTGCAAAGAAGGGCGAGTACACAAGACTCATGGGCAGAGTCCTCGGTTTCAGAGACTTCATCAAGACCGCAGAACTCGACCAGATCAACGAGCTCGTAGAACAGGACCCTGAATACTTCTACCACATCATACCGTACGCATATGTATTCGGCCTGACCAACAGGTGGATCAAGAACTTCGAAGACATCCCGGTTGTCACTCCTAAGTGGGCGAGAACGAGCGTCGGCGGCTTCAGCAACTTTGACTACTACATGATGGGCAGAATGATGAGCGACTGTAACGCCAGCGTCAACAACCACATCGTCATCCCGCAGTCAAGCAGTGGCGGCGGCTGGAGCGGAGGAGGTTCCGGCGGCGGTGGCTGGAGCGGCGGAGGCGGCTTCAGTGGAGGCGGCTTCTCAGGCGGCGGTGCCGGAGGCGGCGGAGGCGGCGGCTGGTAAAGACCGCGGCAGGTATAGACCGCTCAGGCCTTCCAGGCGCCTGACAGCCAGCAATTAGCATTAAAAGGAGATAGTTTTGCACACATTCAAGAGTGCAGCTGTCTCCTTTTCAGTTGCGTCAATAATTCTTGTGTAGGCATGTACGTCTTGAAAGATTAAACGGGCCGCCTTAGACGTACAAAATTGATCATTTGAAATTGTGGGAGTGCAAAATGTACGTCTGATTGGCGGGCGCGGGGCAGTATGGACGTACAAAACTAGATTGTGAGGCAGAGCGGAAGGCGTATCTGTACGTCTGATTGAAAATCCTTTCAGAAATGGATGTACAAAATGATTATTTGAAAATGCGGGAATTGCAAAATGTACGTCTGATTAGTGGGCGTGGGCAGTATGGACGTACAAAACTAGATTGTGAGGCAGAGTGGAAGGCGTATCTGTACGTCCGGAAAACTCATGCAGGGAAAACAGACGTACAAAACCAGATCAGCAGACGGGCTGGAAGGCGTATCTGTACGTCTGATTGATAATCTTTTCAGAAAGGGACGTACAAAGAGCTGGTTTAAAATTGTGGGGAGGGCAAAATGTACTTCCGATTGGCGGCGTGGGGCGGTATGGACGTACAAAACCAGGTTGGAAGGCAGAGCGTAATTGCAAAATGTACGTCTGATTAGCGGGGATGGAGCAATATGGACGCACAAAATCAAATCGTGTGGCGGGTATTTTGCCCGCTGATTTTGTTCTTTTTAAAAACATAAAATTGTCGTGTTATTTCGGTCGGATTGCATGCAATGCTCGTTTGACGGTTTTTCGGATTCGCAATATGCTTATGGCATGATTGCTAACGTTATTATTGTATTATCACGGCTGCTTGTTCAGCTCCGGAATATCCTGAAGACACAGGAGCTGAGAGCTAAGGAACTTGAGGGATATGAAAAATATACCCTCAAACGGAAAAGGAGAAAGAGCGGCAAGGCGTATTACTACAGGAAGGATGGGGGAAAGAGTCATCAAAAGTACCTTGGGAATGCGTCGGATGCGGAGGTGAGAAAAATCAAGGAGGCGCATTATCTCAGAAAATCGATCAAGGTGCTGAGGGCTGACATTGCATTGATAGGAGCAGCGGTGGAAGGGCTTAGCGGAGTCGGTTATGATGATATAGAAGAAATGCTTCCTGATGTATACAGGGGCGCCGGAATCAGGAATGCGAGATCGAGGAACAAAAGAGCGGCTGACTGGAAAGCCCGGGCTGAAGCGTATAAGGCAACGTTCAAACCGTGGAAACCGGAGGAGCTGAAAATCCGGACGCGAGACGGGAATCTGGTGAGGTCGAAATCGGAGGCGTTAATATACAACACGCTGCTTGATCTTGGACTGACTTTTGTGTATGAACTTCCCCTGAAAGTGGGCGATAAGACTTTCTACCCGGATTTTACGATTTTGTCCGAAACAGACTGCAAGACAACTATAATAATTGAACATCAGGGCAAAATGAATGATGACGAGTACAGAAACAGATTCTTCGAGAAACTGTATGACTACTGGAAGGCTGGCTACATACAGGGAATCAATATTTTCTTTACGTTCGATGGCCCGGGGGGAAGTCTGGACATGACTCCGGTGACGGACGTTGTGGACAGATACATAAGACCGGCGGCAATGGTTTTTCCTGCGAAGTCTGCCTGAGGATTCACAGGCCTGTCATTGTTACTTGGAGAGTTTTCGGATATAATATTTCGCATGGATAAGAAATATATAATTTTTGATTTTGACGGAACTCTTGTAAACACGAATGACATCATTGTTGCCTCGTGGCAGGCGACTTTCGAGCACTATCTCGGCTGCAGGAAACCTGTGCGCGAGATAGAGGCGACTTTCGGCGAGACGCTGATGCACACTATAGGTGTAAAGCTTCCGGGTGCGCCGGTGAATGAAGTGGTCAACTACTACCGCGCTTACCAGGATACGCATCAGGAAGATCACCTCGTATATGCTTTCGAAGGCATCAGGGAGCTTATGGATGAGCTCCGCGCGCGCGGATGCAGGATAGGCGTTGCGACATCGCGTACGACCTACAGCTTCAATAACTATATGAAGAAGCTCGGTATGGAGAACACTGTCGACGAGGTCGTGACCATGGATGATGTCACCAGGCACAAGCCTGACCCTGAGACTCTTGAAGTGTGTCTTGCAAAGCTGGCAGGCTGCCCGGCGGATGCCATCCCGGAGGATGTGTGCAAAGCGGCGGTCATGATAGGCGATACGAAGTTCGATATCGGCTGCGCCAACAATGCGGATGTGGACAGCGTGCTGGTGGGATGGAGCCACTATGTCGATGAGGAAGACATGGCAGAGAGCGGCTACGCACCGACATACAGGATCGGCAGGCCTGAAGAACTGCTCGAACTGATTTAGGAATTGCAGAAACCTGCAGGCCGCAGAACGGAAATAACGTTCCGTAAGCAGATCGCACTCACAGAACAAATAACCAGAATGGAGTAATTATTATATGCTGCAGCTTGATGAGATAAGAAGCCGGCTGCCGGAGGTCTCAAAGGAACTCGCGGAAGCGGGAGGTTATCTTTGACCCGGAGGGTCTTGCGAAGAAGATTAAAGAGCTTGAGGACGAGAGTCTGAAGGCCGGTTTCTGGGATGACCAGAGGAATGCCCAGAAAGTATTAAAGGAAAAGAAGTCCCTCGAGGACAGACTTAACGCGTACAACAAACTCGCTGATGAGCTTGAGGAGATACCGGAGCTGATCGAGATCGCGGAAGAGCTCGAGGATGAGGAAGAAGCGAAGAGCGTCATAAAGAGCTTTGACCGCATCAGGGATGAGCTTGAAGATCTCAAGACCAGTATGCTGCTGTCCGGAAAATACGACAGCAGGGATGCTATACTGAGTATACACTCGGGCACGGGCGGAGTTGATGCCAATGACTGGGCCCAGATGCTTGAGAGAATGTATCTGAGATACAGTGAGAAGAAGGGCTTTAAGACCAAGATCCTCGACAGGCAGGATGATGTCGATTACGGCATCAAGAGCTCCACGATACTCGTGCAGGGCGACAATGCCTACGGCCTGCTCAAGTCCGAGACCGGTGTTCACAGGCTGGTCAGGATATCGCCTTTCAACGCGATGGGCAAGAGGCAGACGTCGTTTGCTGCCGTGGAGGTCGTGCCGGATATCGGTGATGACATCGAAGTCAGCATCAATCCGCAGGATCTCAAGATAGATACGTACCGCTCGGGCGGAGCCGGCGGCCAGCATGTCAACACTACTGACTCGGCTGTCAGGATCACCCATCTTCCGACGGGCATCGTAGTTACATGCCAGAATGAGAGATCCCAGATCATGAACCGTGAGGTTGCGATGAAGATCCTCGTTTCCAAGCTGACAAGGCTTGCCGAAGAGGAACACAAGGAGAACCTCAACGAGATCAAAGGCGACCAGTCCATGGCCACGTGGGGATCGCAGATCAGGAACTACGTCTTCCAGCCTTATACGATGGTCAAGGATACGAGGACCGGAGCTGAGGTAGGCAACGTGGACGCTGTCATGGACGGGGACATCGACGTTTTCGTGAGGGCAAAACTGTCGCAGGACGCGCAGGAAGCCGTCAAACAGATGTAGCCGCAATGCAGCACTAAGCCGCATTTTACGCACAATAACTGAAGAAAGGACCGCAATTGCTGAGGCTTTTCGCAGGCAGAGAGAATATCGACAAAGAGCGTTTCATCTACGACCGCATAATGGAGCGGGGTGGTGAGACGCTTGTTATTGTGCCTGATCAGTACACGCTGGTGGCTGAGGAGCAGGCGCTTAAGTATACAGGCCTTGACTGCCTTTTCGACATTGAGATCATCTCGATGAGCAGGCTGGGGCTGAGGCTTCTGACTGAAAAGGGAACAGAGTCGGTCAGAATGCTCGACAGATACGGCAGGTTCATGCTCCTGACAAGACTCATCAAAGAGCATGCGGAGGACTTCGGGATATTCAGAAGGTCGGCCGGCAAGCAGGCTTTCACCAGCATACTGAGCGATTTCATCTCGGAGTTCAAGCAACAGGAATGCAGTCTTGCCGAAGTGGAATCGATGCTGGCGGGAGAAGATGCCGACCCGGTGCTGAGGGCCAAGCTCTCGGAACTCAGGGGCGTCGTACAGGCGTATGAAGAGGCCGTGGCCGGAAGGTACACAGATTCTGAAGACTTCATATCCATGTATATAGATGCCATCGCTGATTCTCAGATGATACGCGGCATGAACATATGGATATACGGCTACGACAGCATCACGCCTAAATTCACCCGCGCAATGCTCGAGCTAAGCAATGCGGCGCAGTCTGTCAATTTCATACTGAACAGAAGCGATTTCGGCCTCGATGAGCAGATCGAGGGAATGCTGCGGGCAAAATGCCGCGATGCGAATGTGCCTTTCGCATGCGAGGAGATCGGGCCTGAGTATGAGACGGCGAAGTCTGAGACGGTCCGCAGGATAGAAAGCGGGCTCTGGAATGACGTGAATGCCTGCGTAGGAAGGGAAGGCGAGCCGTTTGATGCGGACGACCTGACTCTGGTCTCTGCAGCCAATCCGTACTATGAGGCGGAGAGCGCGGCGGCATACATATGGCATCTTGTAAGAGACCTCGGATACAGGATGAGAGATATCCAGGTCATAGCCAATGATGAGGGAACGATGCACCCGATTATCAAGAGGGTGTTTGCCGAATACGGGCTGCCTGTGTTCATGGACTCGGCGAGGGATATAACAGATACAGCGCCGGTCAGCTTTATAGTTGATCTGCTGTGGTTCCTCGTCCACGGCATGAGCTCGCAGTATCTCTTCGCGCTTCTCAAAACAGGGCTTGCAGGTGTATCTGGCGATGATGTGGAAGACCTCGAGAACTACGCGAGGACCTATCACATCCGCGGCTCCATGTGGACCAGAGACTTCAAGTACGGCGAAGATGCTCTGGGATCAGAGGCCTTCGGCGCACTGAATGACATACGCCGCAATGTTATGGACAGGATACTTGTCCTGAAGGATATAAGCTCTGAATGGAAGAAGAAGTCAGCAGGGAAGGACCCGGAAGGAAATGAGACGGAAGGCGGCACGGCAGGATTCATAGCAGCCTTCAGAAACTATCTTGAAGAAGAGTGGAGCCTCAGCGACGCTGTTGAAAAAATGGTGGACGAGGAAAGTGCTCTGGGATTCCATGATGAGGCCCAGCGCACAGGCGAGAGTTACAGCAAAGCTATAGAGCTCCTTGATCAGGTCACGGAGATCATGGGAGATGTCCCGTTTGATCTCGCTGAATTTACTGAAATATATGTTGCCGGTCTTACTAATGTCGAGGTCGGCGTTATCCCTCCGGCGGCCGACGGGCTGTCAGTGGGAACCATGATCAGGACACGCCCGCGGCCGGTCCGCGCCGCAGTCATACTCGGCGCGAACGAAGGCACGCTGCCTATGCAGCCTTCGCCGGAGGGCCTGTTCTCGGTCGACGAGAAAGAATACTTCAGGAACAGAGGCTTTGCCCTTGGTGCCCTGGATGATATCAAAATGCAGGAAGAGAACGCCGCGATGTACAGGATGCTCTCGAGGCCTTCTGAAAAGCTGTACATAAGCTGGGCTCTTACAGACAACGGGGGCTCTGAGATCAGCCGCTCATCGCTTATCGACTCTCTTGTAACCCTGCTGCCGTGCCTTGAGCAGCCGGGCAGGATATTGAGGGACCCTGTAAGCGCAGGCTGGGGCGACAGCAGCCTCGCCGGAGGCATCGTCAGCGATGTCATAGACAGGCCGGGCGAATCCATGCGCCATCTTATCGACCGCATCAAGGACAGAAATGCCCATGAAGGAGACGATCCGCTGGTGAGAAGCCTCGTCAGCTGGTACAGCGCAAAGCAGAAGGGCGAGCTTGACATCATGCTCGAGGCTGCAGCCAATGAGAACCTCCAGCGGCCGCTCGGAAGAGACACGGCCAAGAGGCTGTTCGCAAGACAGGACGGATCGTTCGTCCTCAGCGCCAGCTCTATAGGCGGATATTTTGACTGCCCGTTCAGATTCTTCATAGACAGAGGCCTCAGGCCGCGCGAGGAAAGAGAGTTCTCAAGCGACCCGAGAGCGATAGGCGACGCATACCACGAATGCCTGATGAGCGTAGCGAGAAGGCTCCTCGGAGACAGAGAGCTCCTGAGACGCATAGCTGCGGCAAGGGAAGGCGCTGCAGACCCTGCGGCAGGCGGCGGGACAGCTGCAGCTGCCGGAGAGCCGGGAGATACTGATGTATACCGCATAGTAGAGCAGATGGTTGATGAAGAGCTCGCTTCCATCGCGGAGAATTATCAGGGCGGCCTGTTCATTTCGACCGGCAGCGAGAAATTCAGGATGGACCGCATCCGCGAGATATGCACGGGAGCGGCCCGCGCCATGGCAGACCAGCTGTCTGCAGAGAGCCTGGTCGAAGCGGCATTCGAAGAATCGTTCAGCAGGACCGGAAGGTTCAGCCCTGTCACTATGGAAGTGGACGGAGAGCAGGTATATGTCGAGGGCAAGATAGACCGCTCAGACATACTGAACGTAGACGGAAAAGACAGAGTCAGGATAATCGACTACAAGACAGGCTCGGATGCGCTCAATATATGGAAGATGAGAAACGGCTACAAGATGCAGCTCATGATATACATGATCTCCGCATCGACGGGAGACCTTGAGCCGGCCGGACTGTTTTACTTCAACATCAAGGACCCGATCGAGGGCATCGACGGAAAGTCCGCAAAGCAGGAAGGCGATATCCGCAGCCGCGATCCGGGCGATACGTACAAGCTGAAGGGCCGCTACATCAACGAGCCCGGCGTTCTCGATGCGATGCCGGCATCGGTGCTCTCAACCAGCAGCGACAAGGGCGGCATCACCAGGGAAGTGTACGAACAGGTCAGAAACGATGTTGTGGACCGGATCAAAGAGACCGCCTCAGGCATCATAAGAGGCGCGATAGATATCAATCCTCTCAGGGAGGGCAGGCTCGCCTGCACATACTGCAGCTACAAGCCGGTCTGCAGAAGGGACAGAGAATATTATAAGAACAAGGCCAGGGAGATAGGTCCCGAGCCTAAGGAATAGAGGAGCCACATGGCGATAGATGTTATTTCAATAGGGAGCAGCAGCTCAGGAAACTCATATATTATCAAAGCGGGCGGCAGGACCATCCTGCTTGATGTAGGGCTCACGGCGAAGAGGATAGTCGGCGCGCTCGAAGAAAACGGACTTTGCCCGGAAGATGTGGATGCGGTGCTCGTGACGCATGAGCATACAGACCATGTCAAAAGCGTGCGTGCGGTCAGCCGCAAGTGCAGCAGAGCAGTTTTCTACGCGACGAAGGGAACCGTCATCGGAACGCAGAATTTTGCATATGTCCCTGATGACAGGCTGCACATAGTCAGCGCCGGCGACACTCTCATAATCGGAGAGACCAATGACGAAGAGCCGGAGGACAGACGCAATGTCCGCATCGATGTATTTGAGATAAGCCATGATGCCAGAGAACCTGTAAGCTATGCGTTCACCTGCGGCGGGGAGAAGCTCGCTGTAGTGACGGACACAGGCATAATCACAGACTCCATCTACGATGCGATCCGCGACGCAGACAAGCTGGTCTTCGAGTCCAACCATGACGAGGACCTGCTGATGTACGGCGAGTATCCGTACCCGCTCAAGGTCAGGATAAAGAGCGACCACGGCCACCTCTCCAACAGGTATGCAGGGGAGGTGCTCGCTCAGATACTGAAAGACAGGCGCAGCAGAACGATCGAGTCAGCGGGGCCAAACGGAGGTGCACCGGGCACAAAGCCGCTGGATATCATGCTGGCGCACCTGAGTTTTCACAACAATGCGCCGTATTATGCGCGCAACACGATCGTGCCGATACTAAAAGAAAACGGCTTTGAGAGAGATGAAGATTACACTCTCACAATAGCCGCCAAGGATGAGATTACTGTTTTCTGACCCAATCCGCGTGGTCGCCTCTCGCTGACACGGCCCGGTAGCCGATGCGCGATATGCGGCCCTCGAGGCATGCGTGGCACTCGGCTGCTTCCTCGCCTGTGCATATCTTCCCGTCATAGAGAAGATACTTCTGGCGCACATCCTTAGGTGACAGGCTCGGCATTATGACGTTGGCTCCGTGCCTGATTCCCTCTTCTCTTCCGAGAGGGTGGATGGTGCCGAGGGCTGTGGTCGCAGGCAGCAGCACGCGCGGGAACATGAGCCTCAGCATGGACAGGCAGTAGAGGGTCTCCTCGTAGCTGCCGTCAGGCATGTCTGCAAACGGCGTATCCTTATGATGAATGAACGGCCCGATGCCTATCATGTGAGGATCAAGCTCCTTAAGATATGCAAAGTCCTCTGCGAGGTAGTCGTAGGTCTGATACGGCGAGCCGACCATGAACCCAGCGCCTATCTGGAATCCTATATCTTTGAGGTCTCTGAGGCATCTCTTGCGGTTCTCGATCGTGAGCTCCGAAGGGTGCAGCATCGCATAGTGCTCAGGAGAAGAAGTCTCATGCCTCAGAAGGTATCTGTCAGCGCCTGCATCAAAATAAGCTTCATAAGTCTCCCTTGAGCGCTCGCCCACTGAAAGCGTAACAGCACAGTCGGGGTGCCTCTTTTTTATTTCCCTTATCAGCTCGCAGAAGGCTTCATCTGTATATGTCATGTCCTCGCCGCCCTGAAGGACGAAGGTCCTGAGGCCGAATCCGTACCCTATGTCGCAGCATTCAAGGATCTCTTCGGTAGTGAGCCTGTAGCGCTCAGCCTTTGCGTTGGATCTTCTGATGCCGCAGTAAAGGCAGTCGTTCCTGCAGTAGTTGGTGAACTCTATGAGGCCGCGGAGATAGATGTCGTGACCGTAGTTTGCCACAGCGGTCTCCTGAGCGAGAGCTCTCATGTATTCGCTGTCCTCGGGATTGCGGCAGGTGAACATGCGCACGAACTCATCATGCGTCAGGTTCCGCTCTTCCTTCAGCTTGTCTATAAGAGGTTTTAGTTCAGCCATCTGTTAATCGCCTCCGTGTGTTTATCCATATATGCTTATCGCGTGCAAAACGCGTGCAAAACGCCTTTGCATAGCCTATCTTATGATGCCTCCGCCGAGCACATAGTCGCCGTCGTAGACTACGACCGACTGGCCCCGCGTAATCGCGCGCTGCGGTTCATCGAATATTATTCTGACCGAGTCCTCAGAGAGCGGGATTATCTCAGCCGGAGCCTCGCGGTGCCTGTATCTTATGCGCGCCGACGCCCGGATGCTGCCTGAAGGCATGCCGGCAGATACCCAGTTGAAATTGTCCGCGGTCAGTTCTCTTGTGAACAGCTCATCGTTGTCTCCGAGAATGACACGGTTATTATCAGTATCCAGCTCGAGGACGTATGCCGGTTTCTTAAGCGCGAGTCCGAGACCCTTTCTCTGCCCGATGGTGTAGTGGATGATGCCTCTGTGGGTCCCCATCACTTCTCCGTCCGTGCTGACAAAGTCTCCCGGCGGATAGTCTCTTCCGGTGTAATGGCAGATGAATGACGCGTAGTCTCCGCCCGGCACAAAGCATATGTCCTGGCTTTCCCTTTTCTTGGCAGTGACAAGCCCCTGCGCCTCGGCGATCTCCCTGACTTCAGGCTTGGTGAGCCCTCCGAGAGGGAAGAGTGTGCGCGACAGCTGCTCCTGCGTCAGATCGTACAGAAAGTAGCTCTGGTCCTTGCCCGGGTCTGCGCCTTTGCGGAGCATGTACCTTCCGGACGGGGACTTTTCGATTATCGCATAATGGCCTGTCGCAATGCTCAGAGGAGGAAAGCCGTCAGGAGACTGCCCGGCATGATCTGAAGACTCGCCGTCACCGCCGAGAAGATCGGCGGCGCAGAGGTCGTACAGCCGGTCGAACTTCAGATACTTGTTGCAGGCAACGCATGGATTGGGAGTAGCGCCGTGCTCATAGGCGCTGACAAATCTGTCTATTACATCGCGCCTGAAATCCGGCCTCATGTCGTAAACGACATAGCCTATCCCGAGCCTGTTCGCTACGGCGCACGCGTCCTCGATGCTGCTGAGACTGCAGCATGTCCGGTCCGTAACGCCTATGGTTTCATTGTCATAAAGCCGCATGGTCGCGCCGGTAACATCATAACCCGCCTCGCGCACCAGATAAGCCGCCACGCTTGAGTCGACTCCGCCGCTCATGCCCACAAGAGCCTGCTTTGCCATTGCATCTCCTTGTCCGGGAAGCAGCCGGTGCCTGAACGGGACCGGTCCGCGCCCTCAATGTACGAAAAATGTCAAATTATTATACCATTCATTCAGATAAATAGGTATAATCAGCGGCGGGAGAATCAAAATGCTGAACATAAAAATAATCTGTGTAGGAAAGTCAAAAGAGAAATACTGGGATGCCGCGTATGCAGAGTACCTCAAGAGACTCAAAGGCTACTGCAGCCCGGAGGTCATTGAGGTGAAGGAGGCAAAGCTTCCGGCCAACGCTTCTGCTGCCGACGAGAGGAATGTGATCGAGGCAGAGGGCAGGGAGATACTCGGAAAAATCGGAAGCGGAGACTACGTGGTCGCACTCGATATACAGGGATGCGAACTGTCTTCCGAAGAGCTTGCGCGAAAAATCACAGAGATATCATTTAATAATTCCAGAATCAGTTTTATAATAGGAGGCAGCCTCGGACTGTCGGATGCAGTCAAGAAGAGAGCTGACCTGAGATTCAGTTTCGGCCGCATCACTCTGCCGCACCAGCTTGCAAGGGTAGTGCTGCTCGAGCAGATATACCGCGCATTCAAGATAAACGCGGGAGAGGCATATCATAAATAAAGAAGGGAATATCCCGTATATATAGAAAAGAGGAAGATATCAATGGCAAACAAATACAGCAAGAGCAATAATTCAGCAAAGGCTGCAGAGAGCAAGTCCGTGCAGCAGTATGAAGAGCAGAGAAAGAGACTGAATACCGGCGCAAGAGTAATGGCGCTGATCGTAGCGGCAGCAATGGTAGTCACTACTCTCCTTGCATCCGGGGTGTTCTTTTTTGACTGATTGCCAGAAAATGATAATAAAATAACATTAAAATACAAAAAACAACAAAAACAGAGCCTGATTCGGGGCTCTGTTTTTGATTTTCGTATTGTTTTCGAAACACCCTGCAGCACCGCAAGGCATTGAATTATTAGGGATTTGTGCGTGCCGAACCATGTTTAGACCGCGGTTCGATTGTATTTTTGGATTGTGATAATTTATTAACAAACGCAGAAGCCGCCTAAATTCAAAGGATGTTAAGCCGTTTTTTTGTCTAATTATTGTTTTATTTGAAGCACTTCCTGTCAGATACTATAATTATAATATCTAGAATTTGTGCAAATGTGGGTTTTGAGGATGTGTAATATTTTCGTATCCGACGGTCGAAAAGCCTTCATGAACACAGAGGAAAGGAAGTATTGTGTATGTCGAAGGCAGATATTGAATTGTGACAGCTGCTGAGTCAGCTGCCGTTTTCCGCGGGAAGCGTGCAGAGTGATGAAGCAGTTTTTGCGTAGATGATATTAGTTTTCGATACGATAAGTTGCTATTCAGAAATAGGAGGTGCCTATGGAATTACAGATCCAAGACCTTGTAACCTCTATCCGCAAGGAAGGGGTAGAGGCGGCAAATGCTGAAGCAGAATCGATCATTGCCGAAGCAAAGAAGAAAGCCGACTCAATCGTTGCCAATGCCAAGGCTGAAGCACAGCAGGTCAGGGATGCATCTGAAAAGGAAATCGCAATTCTGAAAGAAAGCGCAGCAGTAAGTGCTGAGCAGGCGAAGAGAGATGCTGTACTGGCATTCAAGACAGAGATCCAGGGTGAGTTCGAGAAGATCCTTGCCGCAGGTGTAGGCAAAGAGCTTTCCGGCGGAGCACTCGGAAAACTGATCCGCGCTGCTGTTGCGGGAGAGAATGTTGCCGATCTTGCTGCAGAAGTATCTGAGGTAAGCGACGCACTCAAGACCGAGCTGGCGGCAGAAATCAAGAACGGACTGGAAATCAGACCGTCCAAGGGTGTACAGAGTGGATTCCGTCTCGCTGCAAAGGACGGATCCGGATATTTTGACTGTTCAGATGAAGGTATCATGGAGATGCTGATGCCATACTTCAGAAATCTGGACTTCCAGTAAAGAAGGAGGCGCAGTATGGCTTCATATTATTATCTGATTGCAAGCCTGCCTGAGCTAAAAGCAGATGGGGACATGCCTATAACATACAGCGAGTTCCTTACCTGCTGTCAGTCAAATGTAAGTGATTCGGATTACGAAATCCTTGAGAATCTCACGCTCAATTCGACAGAGGGACCGCTTATCAAGGAGTGGGCCGAATTCTACGGAATGCTGAGCAAGGAACTGAGCTACCAGAGAAGCATGAATCTGGGTAAGAGCTACTCGTCCGTATATGACAAGGACGGATTCATCTCCCAGGTAGTCGGATCGGCGCTCTCAGCCAAGAACCCTCTTGAAGCAGAGAAGATTCTCCTGGAATACGAATTCGACAATCTCGACTCACTGATCGGACTGCATATGTTTGACGACTATGTGCTGTTCGGATATGCGATCAAGTTAAAACTGCTGGAGCGCCTCAGCTGCTTCGAGCAGACCAAGGGCCAGGCTGAATTCAAGTCCCTTTTCGACGGGATACAGCAGCGCGTATACAGTTTGTAGCCGGGAGGAGATAACTCCGATCGGAAATTAACAGGAGAGTTATATGAAAACACAAACAGGATATGTAGCCGGAGTCAACGGCAACCTTATCAAGGTACAATTCGATGGCTCCGTTCGCAAGAATGAAGTAGGTTACATCCTCGTTGACGACAAGCGCCTCAAGGGAGAGGTAATCCGTATTAACAACGGGGAAGTAAGTATGCAGATCTACGAGATGACCAACGGCATCAAGGTCGGTGACGAAGTAGAGTTCACCGGCGAGCTGATGAGCGTAGATCTGGGACCGGGACTGCTGACTCAGGTATATGACGGTCTGCAGAACCCGCTTCCTGCACTTGCCGAAAAGTGTGGTTTCTTCCTGGACAGAGGAGTTTACCTTGATGCGATTCCTGATCGCGACTGGGAATTTACTCCGACCGTTCAGTTCGGTGACCAGGTCAAGGCAGGAGATACTGTCGGTACTGTACCTGAAGGACTTTTTACACACCACATCATGGTTCCTTTCACACTCAAGGGAACAGACTGGACAGTAAAGACAATCAAAGAAGCGGGCACATACAATGTCCGTTCGACAATCTGCACAATTGAAAACAGCAAAGGCGAGACAAAAGACCTCTCAATGGTATTCACACAGCCGATCAAGCAGGCAGTAAAGTGCTACGCTGAAAAGCTGCGTCCGTCTGAGCCGCTCGTAACCAAGATCCGCTGTATCGACTCATTCCTCCCGGTTGCCAAGGGCGGAACATTCTGTACACCGGGACCTTTCGGAGCGGGCAAAACCGTACTTCAGCACATGCAGGCCAAGAACTCTGAGGCAGACGTAGTAATCGTAGCTGCCTGCGGAGAGCGTGCCGGCGAGGTAGTAGAAGTACTTAAGGAGTTCCCTGAACTCGAAGACCCTAAGACAGGCCGTTCACTGATGGAGAGAACCATCATCATCTGTAATACATCATCGATGCCGGTAGCCGCCAGAGAAGCTTCCTGCTACACAGCGGTAACACTTGCTGAGTACTACAGACAGATGGGACTCGACGTACTGCTCCTCGCTGACTCGACAAGCCGCTGGGCTCAGGCGATGCGTGAGATGTCAGGACGTCTTGAGGAAATCCCGGGCGAGGAAGCTTTCCCGGCTTACCTCGAATCCACAATCGCAGCATTCTACGAGAGAGCCGGCGTTGTCCGCCTGAACGACGGAACCAAGGCATCGATCACTATCGGCGGAACCGTATCACCGGCCGGCGGTAACTTCGAAGAGCCGGTAACACAGGCTACTCTTAAGGTAGTAGGTGCTTTCCACGGTCTTGCAAGAGAGCGTTCTGATGCACGTAAATACCCTGCGATCCACCCGGTAGATTCATGGTCGAAGTACAAAGGCGTTGTAGATATGGATCTTGTCAACAACGCGCGTGCTATCCTCATCAGAAGTACAGAAGTAGGTCAGATGATGAAGGTAGTAGGTGAGGAAGGTACTTCAAACGATGACTACATTACCTATCAGAAGGGTGAACTTCTCGATGCTGTTTATCTGCAGCAGAACTCCTTCGACCCGATCGATGAGGCCTGCTCGCCTGAGAGACAGCGCAAGGAATTCGGAAGACTCTATGATGCTCTCACTAAGAAATACGATTTCGCAGACAAGAGAGAGATCCGTGCTTTCTTCAACCAGCTCAGACAGGAGTTCATGGACTGGCATGGAACACATTTCGAGACGCCTGAATTCGAAGCACAGGAGAAGAAGATCTCAGACTTTTACATGGCAAAGGTCGTTGAGTAGGAGGTCGGAATAATATGCAGAAAGTTTATACGAAAATAGAATCGATAGTCGGTAACGTAGTCACCGTACGTGCACCGGGCGTCAAGAACGGCGACCTTGCACTTGTAGGCGACAGTTACGCGAACGTAATCAAGCTGGACAAAGACATCGTGTCTCTCCAGGTATTCGCAGGCGCTCAGGGCGTCAGCACAACAGACCCTGTCCGCTTCCTCGGAAGACCTATGATGGTTTCCTTCTCTGAGCACCTCCTCGGACGTATATTCGATGGTGCGGGAGTACCGAGAGACAACGGACCTGCTCTGACAGAGAACATGATCCCTATCGGAGGACCGTCGTTCAACCCTGCTAAGCGTATCCTTCCTACCAAGATGGTACGTACAGGTATCCCGATGATCGACGTATTCAACACTCTGGTTGAGAGCCAGAAGCTGCCTATCTTCTCGATCTCCGGCGAGCCGTACAACCAGCTCCTGTCGAGAATCGCGATGCAGGCAGAGGTAGACGTCATCATCCTCGGGGGCATGGGCCTCAAGTATGATGACTATATGGAATTCCGTGATACCCTTGAAAAGGGCGGCGCTATGAGCCACACAGTAATGTTCATTCACACTGCTGCTGACCCTATCGTAGAGTGCACACTTGTACCGGATATGTCTCTCGCAGTTGCAGAGCAGTTCGCTCTCGAAGGCAAGAGAGTACTCGTACTCCTGACTGACATGACGAACTTCGCCGATGCTCAGAAGGAAATGGCTATCACGATGGAGCAGGTACCGTCCAACCGTGGTTATCCGGGAGACTTATACAGCTGCCTCGCTTCGAGATATGAAAAGGCTGTAGATATCGAAGGCGCCGGCTCGATCACTATCCTCGGCGTTACAACGATGCCTGGTGATGACGTTACTCACCCGGTACCGGACAACACCGGATACATCACAGAGGGCCAGTATTATCTCAAGGGCGGACGTATTGAGCCGTTCGGATCGCTGTCACGTCTGAAACAGAACGTAAACGGCAAGACAAGAGATGACCACCGTGCTCTGATGGATGGTATGATCAAGCTTTACGCTCAGTACAAGGAATCTCTCGAGAAGAAATCCATGGGATTCATGATGACTGAGTGGGATGACAAGCTCCTTAAGTATGGTGAGATGTTCGAGACTAAGATGATGGATCTGTCCGTGAACATTCCGCTTGAAGATGCACTTGATCTTGGCTGGGATATCCTTGCAGAATGCTTCGACCCTGTAGAAACAGGAATGAAGACAAGTCTCATCGAGGAGAGATGGCCTAAGAAGGATGCGTTGAACTAACAAAAGGAGCGGGTCATGGCTATCAAACTAACAAAGAATGAACTGAAGAAGCAGAAGGACAACCTTAAGCAGTTCCAGCGCTATCTTCCGACACTGCAGCTCAAGAAGCAGCAGCTCCAGTCGGTAATCATGGGTATACGCCAGGAACTCGAGCGTAAGGAAGCCGAACGCATTCAGATGATTGGTGATTTGGACGATTGGGTAGCTGTATTCGCAGAAAATGAGATCTTCGAAGAGGAGAAGCGCCTTGACCGTCTGGTGCAGCCGGACAAGGTCATCGCCAGGGACGAGAACATCGCGGGTGTTACGATCCCGGCCTTCGAAGAGCTGACGTTCAAGGACATCAATTACGATGTGGATGAGTATCCGCTCTGGGTTGATACTGCGGTATTCAAGCTTCGTGAGATTGCCAGACTGGACGCTTTGGTCTCAACACTCCGGAAGCAGGCGGAGCTTCTTGAAAAAGAACTCCGGACGACTTCTCAGAGAGTAAACCTGTTCGAGAAGGTCAAGATTCCGGAAGCAAAAGAAAACATCAGAGTCATCCAGGTATACCTGGGCGACCAGCAGACAGCGGCCGTTGTTCGAGGCAAGATCTCGAAGAAGAAATTAGTGGAGGTATAATGCGATGGTAGAAAAAATGAAAATGGTTCACATCGTTACGTCTGCCTCCAATAAGAAGGAGATGCTCAAGGGCCTGAGAGATATAGGCGTAATGCATCTCGCGGAAAAACAAAGTGCAGATCGTGAGGTATCCGACCGCTTCCAGACACTGTCAAGGACAGAGATGGCTCTTAAAGAGTACGCTGAGCCTAAACAGGAGGGAAGCAAAGAGATCCTCAGCGATGATGAATTCAACAAGTTGTACAGCAATGTACTCGAAGCTCTGGACCGGAAGAGTCTTCTGGGACAGGAAATAAGTGCTGCAAACGCAGAAATAGACAGAGTAACACCTTGGGGGGACTTCTCTCCTGAAGATGTTAAGGCGCTGAAGGAAGACGGATATGATTTCCACTTCTACCGCATGGGAGAAAAGGAATATCAGGCAGCTGTTGCTGACGAGGACGTCCGCCTCTTCCGTCTCGCACCTGTCGATAAGATGAACACTGTTGCGGTGATAGGACAGCTTCCGGCTGAGATTCAGGCTACTGAGTTCGTACTGCCGGAGAAGAGCATCACTCAGCTGCAGCAGGAGATTGCAGCGGCTCAGGATGGCATCAAGGCCTGTGATGAAACACTCAAGGCAGCATCGGTACACGATGCAAGCTTTAAGGCCGCAATGCTGAAGACACAGAATGAAGTGAATTTCTCTGCAGCAAATGCTACAGCCCAGGGCGACGGGGACTTCGTCTGGATTTCCGGATACGTTCCGGAAGTCGAACTCGACAAGTTCAAAGCCATGGCAGCGGAGAAGAAATGCGCATGGGCAGTTGAAGATGTCTCCGAAGAGGATGACCAGATACCTACCAAGGTACGTTACAACAAGGTATCCAAGTACATCCAGCCGGTATTCGACATCCTCGGTATCCTTCCGGGATACAGAGAACAGGATATATCGCTCTGGTTCTTCCTGTTCTTCATACTGTTCTTCGCAATGATCATCGGAGACGGCGGTTACGGAGTACTGATCCTTATCTTGACAGTCGCTCTGACAATCAAGAAGGTCGGCACGAAGGATATAAGATTCCTTCTGTACGTACTGTCGATAGCTACAGTCGTATGGGGAGCCATTACCGGAACATGGTTCGGCATGGAAAGCGCCATGAACGTACCTTTCCTCAGGGCAATGGTCATCCCGCAGTTCGCAACCTATCCTCAGTTCTTTGACGGGATAGACTCGACCACAACGCAGAATGCGATCATGAAGTTCTCGTTCTCAATAGGAGCGATACAGATGGTGCTTGGTTCAATCCTTGCAATAAAGGAGAAACTGCCTAAGCATGATCTCTCATGGGTAGCCAATCTCGGCTGGGCGATCGCGGTCATAGGAATGTACCTGATGGCCCTCAATCTGGTAATCCATGAAGATATCAACCTCGTACCTGTATTCGGACTGATTGGCGCAGCGTTCGTCCTTGTACTGCTGTTCGGAGGCATGTCGCCTGACAAGACATTCGGACAGGGACTCAAGGCAGGTCTTGCCAATGCGTTTACCGACTTCTTAGACACGATAAGCTGCTTCGGTAACGTAATGAGCTATATCAGACTGTTTGCGGTAGGCATGGCCGGAGTTGCGATCTCCCAGAGCTTTAACGGGATCGCGGCAGGTATGCATGGTCCGCTGATCATTCTCGGTGTACTGGTCGTACTGATCGGTCACGCGCTGAACATCATAATGTGCTTCCTGTCGGTAGTCGTTCACGGCGTACGTCTGAACGTACTCGAGTTCTCAGGCCAGGTTGGTCTTGAGTGGACAGGAATCCCTTACGAGCCATTTAAAGAGTTAAATAAATAAGAAAAGGAGAATTGATATGAATCTTGCATTTCTTGGTATGGCTGCAGCCCTTGGTTTATCTGCTGCTGGTTCTGCATTCGGCGCTGGTTTTGCCGGCATGTCTTCTGTAGGTGCATGGAAAAAGTGCTATGCAGGTGGAAAGCCTGCACCGTTCATCATGATCGCGTTCACCGGTGCGCCTCTTACTCAGACAATTTACGGTTTCCTTCTCATGAACTTCATCAGAGGAGCTAACTGCGACGCAGGTATGGCTCTCGGCGTAGGCCTCTTCGGCGGCCTTGCTATCGGCCTCTCCGCTCTCTTCCAGGGCAGATGCGCAGCAGCATCATCCGATGCTCTCGGCGCAACAGGAAAGGGTACTGCTAACTACTTCATTGTAATCGGTATCGTTGAGACGGTAGCGCTCTTCACACTGGTATTCAGCTTACTTCTGCTGAACAGCTAGTCTGAGACCGTTACAGGGACATACACTTACACAAGCTGCCGCGCTGTATGCGCGGCAGTTTGTTTTACATAAATTTGTTGACAAATCTCCGCATAATGTGTTTACAATAATCCACACGCAAACATTGATAAGACCGACTTAAAGAAGGATGGGACATATAGTATGAACGGTGCTGAAGCAATGGTAAAATGCCTCGAGATGGAAGGCATTACAAGGATATTCGGATATCCGGGAGTTGCAATAGCTCCTTTCTATGAGGGGCTGTATCACTCAAGCATAGGACACATTCTCGTGAGACAGGAGCAGAACGCCGGGCACGCCGCCAGCGGATACGCAAGGATCTCGCGGAAGACTGCTGTCTGCACGGTCACTTCGGGACCGGGAGCGACCAACCTTATCACGGCACTTGCCACGGCATATGCTGACAGTATTCCTATTGTCGCTATCTCGGGGCAGGTATCGAGCGATCTTCTCGGACGCGACGTATTCCAGGAAGCGGACATGAGAGGCGCGACTGAGTCCTTCGTCAAGCACAGCTATCTCGTCAAGGACCCGGATGATATCCCGCGCGTATTCAAGGAAGCCTTCTACATCGCTTCGACCGGACGTAAGGGTCCGGTGCTGATCGACGTTCCGATGGATGTGCAGACGCGCAAGCTGAGAAAGCCTTTTGCATATCCTGAGTCGGTATCGATCCGCGGCTACAAGCCTGAGGTCAAGGTCAATATGAGCCAGTTCAGGAGAGTCGTAGCGGCTATCGAGCAGGCTGAAAAGCCTCTTATCTGCGCCGGCGGCGGTGTTATACTCGGCAACGGAGAAGAAGCGGTAAGAGACTTCTGCGAGAAGTTCAATGTTCCTGTCGTCCACACGATGATGGGAATGGGCGTCATGCCGAAGAAACACCCGCTGAACTTCGGCATGCTCGGAAACAACGGAAAACCATACGCCAACAAGGCTGTCAGGAGGGCGGACCTCCTTATAATAGTAGGCGCAAGGCTCGCGGACAGGGCTATACCGCAGCCTGAGAACCTCAAGAGCCGTACGGTGATACACATAGATATAGACACAGCCGAGATCGGAAAGAACATGGGACCGACCATACCTCTTGTAGGTGATGCCGGAGAGATATTCAGGCTGCTTCTTGCCGAGGACATAAGCCCTGCAGGGCAGAGCTGGATAGATGAGCTTGAGGAGATCAAGCACACCACGGTCGACAAGAGAGTGTTCAGCACCAGGCTCGTCAACCCGAACCTCCTCGTGCAGAAGCTGTCAGAGAAGATGGATGACGACGCTGTATATGTCGCCGATGTAGGACAGAACCAGCTGTGGAGCGCAGACAACTACGTAATGAAGGAAGGCAGATTCCTTACAACAGGCGGAATGGGCACGATGGGCTACTCCATCCCGGCGGCCATGGGTGCAAAGCTCTATGATCCTGCCAAGCAGGTCATTGCGGTCACGGGCGACGGCGCATTCCAGATGTCGATGAACGAGCTCGCGGCCATCAAGACCAACGGCATTGATATCAAGGTCATCATAGTAAAGAATGGCTTCCTCGGACTCGTAAGAGAATATCAGAACAACACATACGGTGAGCACTACATAGGAGTCGTGCTCAGGGACTGGCCTAAATACGACAAAATCGCAGAGGCTTATGAGATGCCGTTCTTCAGATGCTCATCCAATGACGAGCTCGATGAAAAGCTTGACACGTTCCTCGCCACTGACGGCGCGGCGCTGATGGTGTGCGATGTTGACGGCGAAGATAAGGTCAAATAGCGGGGAGGCACAACATGAGAGGTATTTTTTCAGTACTGGTGGAGAACAGGGACGGTGTCCTGTCAGGTATCTCCGGACTGTTCGCCCGCCGCGGATTCAACATTGACAGCCTCGCTGTAGGCGAGACTGACAACCATGAGATCTCCAGCATGACCATCGTGTCAACAGGAGACCAGCGTACAATAGATCAGATAGAAAAGCAGCTCAACAAGAAGGTCGACGTCATCAAGGTGCGCAGGCTGAGCGAATCCAGGAGCATCGCTCTTGAAATGATGCTGATCAAGGTTGCCTACAATACGGTCAGCCGTTCGCAGATAGTCGAGCTGTGCCAGATAACAGGCGCCAGGATCATGAAGGTGACACCTAAGCACCTGATACTTGAGTATCACGCGCCTACAGAGGATGTCGAAGACTTCATTCAGATGCTCAAGAGCTTTGGCATTGCCGAGGTGCAGCGCACCGGCACTATTGCCATGGAATACAAGTAACACGTTACAGCAGAGGGTATAAGTGGAAGACAACAAAACGATTTTCAGACATGGTATGCGGGACGGGCTCCCGATCGGCCTCGGCTATTTTGCCGTGGCTTTTTCTCTTGGAATCGCGGCGAGAGGCTACGGCTTCAGCGCTTTCCAGGGATTTCTCGCAAGCCTTTTAACATACGCATCCGCCGGCCAGTACATGGGATTTTCCCTGTACGCAGCCAACACTACGCTGGCGGAGCTTGTCATACTGACATTCATCATCAACGCGAGATACGTGCTTATGGGCTTTGCGCTCAATCAGAGGATGCCTGAGGGGACGCCTCTCGGAACGCGCATGCTTGTCGGTACGTGCATAACAGATGAGATATTCGGAATCACCATCGCAAGGCCGGGGGTGCCTACTCCGTATTACACTTTCGGGGCGCTGATCACTGCAGTGCCGATGTGGGCGCTCGGGACGGCTCTCGGCATATCCATGGGAAACATCCTTCCTGTAAGGATAGTCAGCGCTCTCAGCGTGGCGCTTTTCGGCATGTTCCTTGCGGTAATAGTCCCGCCTTCGCGCAGGGACAAAGCGGTCGGAGCTGCAGTGCTCGTGAGTTTTGCATGCTCTCTTGCATCGGAGAACCTGCCGTACATAAGGGATATCTCGCAGGGCAACAGGACCATCATCCTGACAGTCTTTATTTCCGCGCTGTTTGCAGCGCTGTTCCCGAGAAGCGAGGAGCAGGCGGAGGCTGAGATCATTGAAGAGGCTGAGGCTCTCGCAAATGCGGAAGGCGGTGATGAGATATGAGCAGCGGAATTTACATCTACGTCTACATATTCGTCATGGCATTCGCTACATGGCTTATGAGAGTTGCGGCTTCGCTGATCATGAAGAAGCCTATCTCGAATAAGTTCGTGCAGTCATTCCTGTACTACGTGCCGTATGTGACGCTTGCGGTAATGACATTTCCGGCTATCGTCCAGGCGACGCAGTCACCTGTGGCCGGTGCTGCAGCGCTTGCGGTCGGAATACTGGCGGCGTGGCTGGGCGCTGACCTTCTCAAGGTAGCGGTGCTGTGCTGCGTTACGGTATTCATCCTTGAGAGTTTTCTGTAGAGGATTCTATTGAGAATTCATATCCTGCCAATTTTCACAGACAGGACAGGACTATTTGTGCCGGAGGTGTGATACAATAACCGTGCGTTTTGTCTGACTTAACTACATATTCATATGGCGTGAAAGCCGGACATGCATCAGCGCATGCATTAACCACATCTACGGCATGTAAGGAGATATACGTAATGGTAGATTTTATGAAGCTGCAGAACGGCAGCGATATACGCGGCATCGCAATGGAGGGCGTAGAAGGAGAAGAGGTCAACCTGACAGAAGAGGCTGCAGGTGCGATAGGCGGATCCTTTGCATACTGGCTGGGATTCAAGGCCGGCAAGAATCCGTATGACCTCAGGATAGCAGTAGGCCATGACTCGAGACTGAGCGCGGGCCCTCTCAAGGAAGCCCTGTTCAAGGGGATGACGATGTTCGGTGCAGAGGTATACGATGCAGGCCTTGCATCCACACCTGCGATGTTCATGTCAACAGTGCTGCCTCAGCTCGACTTTGACGGCGCGGTAATGATCACTGCAAGCCACCTGCCGTGGAACAGGAACGGATTCAAGTTCTTCACAAGAGAAGGCGGCCTTGATGCAGAGGACATCACAGAAATACTTAAGAGAGCATCGAAATATAATTTTGTCGGAGAATACTACGAGGCCAATGAGACCAATGTCCTGCAGATGTATGCTGCATACCTGAGACAGATGATCTCCATGGGACTTAAAGATATTCCGGGCGGACTCAGCGGCATGCATATCGTAGTCGACGCAGGCAACGGAGCCGGCGGATTCTTCGCTACAGACGTGCTCGAGCCGATGGGAGCAGACATATCGGGAAGCAGGTTCCTCGAACCTGACGGCACTTTCCCTAACCACCAGCCTAATCCTGAAAACAAAAAGGCTATGGCATCCATATGCGAAGCGGTCAGAGAGAGCCATGCGGATCTCGGCATCATATTCGATACCGATGTCGACAGATCGGCAGCTGTAGGACCTGACGGAATGCCTATAGCAAGAAACGAGATGATCGCTCTTGCTGCTGCGATCGCTGCAGAGGACTATCCGGGAGGAACAGTCGTCACTGACAGCATCACTTCAAGACAGCTGCATGAATTCCTCGAGGACAAGCTCGGCCTCAGGCATCTCAGATACAAGAGAGGCTACAGGAATGTCATCAACAAGGCCAGAGAGATAAGCTCTGACAGTGAGCAGGCATTCCTTGCGATAGAGACATCGGGACATGCGGCCTATTCGGACAACTTCTACCTTGATGACGGAGCCTTCCTTGCTGTACAGACAGTGATCAATGCGGCCAGGCTGAAATCCGAGGGCAAGGATATAACTGCGCTGATCGATGGCCTTGAGAGACCGGCAGAGTCGGCTGAATACAGGATACGCCTCGAGGCAGACGATTACCGCGAGCTCGGTGGGCGCATACTCGAAAAGATGGAGACATGGGTCAGGGAGACCAGGGGCTTTGAACTCGAAGTCCCTAATTTCGAAGGCGTTCGCGTCAATTACGACATCGACGGATCGACAGGATGGTTCCTTCTGAGAAAGTCCCTGCATGATCCTTGCATGCCGCTCAATATAGAGTCGGATGAAGAGGGCGGAATCGATAAGGTGCTGCCTATGATATGCGGATTCCTTGAGGGATTCGAGGGAGCTGTGCTGCCTAAGTAGTCAAACAGAAGCTGAAGTAACGGAGACATATAAGTCATGAAGAGAAAGAAGAGCAGAGTAAGACGGATAGCGATGGACATCATCATGGTGTGCCTGGCCTGCATTGTCGCGCTCTCAGGATACAGAGTCTACAAGATCCTTCATGACTACAAGGTCAACAGCGACATATATAAGAAAATAGCCGAGATAGCAATGCCGCAGGGCTTCGACGGCAACATCGACTTTGACGCTCTTCGTGAGGTCAACCCGGACATCATCGGATGGATCTATTACAAGGGCACCAACATCAACTACCCTATAGTGCAGGGCAAGGACAACGACTACTATCTGCACATAACCTTCGAGGGGACCTGGGCGGTCGGCGGAACGCTGTTTGCCGATGCCATCACAGAGGAGCCGTTCAACCAGTTCAATACGATCGTTTACGGCCACCACATGCAGGACCACTCCATGTTCGGAGACATCAAGAAACTCAAGGATACCGAGTACTGCAAAGAGCATCCGCAGTTTGAACTGGTGACCCCTGAGGGCAAGTATCATCTGAGGATATGCGCCTTCCTGAACCAGCCGGCGGACAGCGCGATATATACGACCAACTTCCATGATGAAGAGGGAAAGCAGCAGTATATCGACCTCATCCGCGGCATGGCATCATATATCACTACCGAGCCTATGACGACAGAAGACCGCCTCGTGGTGCTCAGCACCTGCGCATATGAATACCAGGATGCGAGATACATGGTCGTCTGCCGCATGACACCATGGGAGTAACTAGGTGATGCATTTTTATGTGCCGGGTAGTATAATGTTTTTGTTCGCTAGAGACTATGATCGATAAGAAAGGACCCAGGACTATGGAATACACGATGAATATCGCAGGTCTGGAGAGAAACCTGCCGCTTTGCAAGATCACTGATGATCTGTACATTGCAGGCTTTATTATGTTCAACGATGTTGAGATCACCGAAGCATGCGCAAGAGAGCTCCTCAAGCTGGCGCCTGATTTTGACGTTCTGCTTACAGCTGAGACTAAGGGAATTCCGCTCACATATGAAATGGCAAAGCAGTCAGGCAAGCCATACATCGTTGCACGCAAGGGCGCAAAGCTCTACATGCAGGATGTCATCATGGTCCAGGTCAAGTCCATAACGACAAGCCATGTACAGATGCTCTGCCTCGGCAGCCAGGAGAAGGAAGTCCTCGAGGGCAAGAAGATCCTCATCGTGGACGACGTAATCAGCACAGGAGAGTCCGTAGCGGCTCTTGAGCAGCTTGTTGATACCGTAGGCGGAGAGCTCGCAGGCAAGTTCGCAGTTCTCGCAGAAGGAGAGGCTGCAGACAGAAAGGACATCACATTCCTTGAGTATCTGCCGCTCTTCAATTCAGACGGAACTCCGCAATAAAAAACACGCAGCACAGATAAATAATAATAACAGGGCCGGCTTAAATGTTCTTCAATCGAGTCCTCGGAATCGCGACATGCGCGATATGCGATTCCTGTGGATTCTCATTCTGAACACTTAAGCCGGCCCTGTTTGTTGTAATTAGGAAAGTGAACTGCTACCCGTCAAGAGGACAGTGAAAAATCAAAAGGTTTTGGGGCTTATAGGACAAAACGTGTTGGTAAAAACCGCTACAACCGTTGAAATTTCACAATGCCGTTAACTTAACAAAACAGGAAAGCATAGTTTTCTTTTGTTTCAAGGAATCGGTGCTATGGATTTCAGGCAAACGAAAAACGGAAGCACATTTACGACGAGTGGCTTCCGCTTTTTTTCTTGCTT
>JAWRIG010000003.1:0-28224 GCA_040308005.1 Anaerovoracaceae bacterium
CGTGCTTATATCCTCTATTATTGAATAAGTAATACAAGCGACTGGCTTTTCTTTGTCCTCTTTTTCTGTATCATATACCAAAATAGATTCTCTAGGGTCTAATACAAATAAATCAAGCACCTTTTTACCTTGTCTTTTTGAATATACTAACATTTCATAAGCATAGCCATATATTGACGCGTTTTTTGCTAGTTTGTGATTATGCCCTTGTTCTTCTGTTAATTTAAATAGTTCTTCAAGGTCTTTAATATATGTTTCATCATCAGCGCTATAACTTACTTTTTCCCCCATAAAATAACCAACTTGAAAATCAGTTATATAACTTGGAAAATCATAAATGAGCTTATTATTTGGTTTATCATCATCTAAAACCCTTTTTAAAATATCGTGTTGAGTATCATAATATCTTTTTAACTTTTCAAGTCGTGGTCTTACTTTGTTCTTATGATAATCTATTATATTTAATATTTTATTGGGGTCTAGAATTCCAGTAGGTGGCATATTTACTTTTATACTAGCTCTAGCAATTTCATTTTTACTTTTTGCCATGCTTTCACCTTCTTTCTATAGTCCTCTTGGTTTTTTCTTTGTTTTAATTCTTCTTGAATTAATTTCGTCTTCTAGTGCATACCTGGCGACATCGATTGTATGATTATTCTTATCGGGGTATTCTCCCTTTAGATTACCGTCTTTGTCTGTTTCTATTTCATAGTCTATAAACTCCCTTTTAGTATTAGGGCATCTATAAGGGTCTATTATTATTTCTTCTATTTCTTCACTAAGATATTTTATTCCACGCTCTACACTGTGAGGGCCTTTTTTTGCGGAGTTTATATTTAATCCAAGAATTCTAAATTCATTTATAGTCCTTGGGTCTTCACTATCCGCAGTAATAGGACTATTATATATATTTTCTTTTTTAATAAGTCTTACGGCGTTTGAATTTGATAGCCTTGTCTTATATATCTCATGGAATATATATAATTTTTTTCTTGTTTTATCAAAGTGCATAGCATTATAAGCAAATGGGTCGGCTGAATATCCGAAATCTATTCCCCTCTTTACCCTAGAGAAACTTGCAATTTCTTCGTCAGATATAGGGCGTACATGAACATTTGTAAATACTTCTGCCCCAGTACCTACTACATGACCAAGATACTCATGTTCATACTGTGTAGGCTTAACTTTTTTCATGTGTTCCGCTTCTATAATAAATTGTTCACTTAACCAACTAGAAGGAACTTTCCTATAGTCTGTACTATGTATGCTTTTATCTGGTCTTTCGTCTAGGATTTCTTTATTTACCCAGTTCCTTTGAGATTTCGGAGGGTTGAAAGAATAAAATACAAGATAATTAGTTCCACCCCTCATAAGTGATTGATTTATACTTGTTATCTTGCTATAGTTTTCAAACTCGTCAACTTCCTCATACCAAATATATTTAAACCACCCTTTTTTTACCTTGGTACTCTTTAATTTTGTTGGGTTATCTGCACCCCTAAAACGTATTACCTGGCCAGTTGGTTTATATATCATTCTCATTGGTTTAGTTGTGACTTTCCATTCTTCTGCAACTCCTAACATATTTACGGCCCATTCTAATTGTTCAAGTACAGACTCGGCAAGCGTGTCTTTTACTCTTCTTATTACTAAGGCATTAGAATGTATTCCCTTTTCTGCATCATCCATCATTTTTAAAGGAATCATTAAGGAAATAAAAGAAGACTTGGTCGAACCTCTTCCCCCTTTTTCCCAATAATGAGTGAATAGTTCGTCCCAAACCTTCCAAAACTGTTCATAGAAATTGGGGGCAATAAGTTCGGTTAATGGTTTATCTGTCTTCATTGTTGCCCCTTGGTATATCTATTACTATATTTACTTTTGAGTTTTTGCCCTCTTTACTTTCCTTGTTATCTTCTTTTAATTTATCTATATCTAATTTCATTTTTTCAATTTTCAAGGACTTTTCTTGATATTCTAAGTCTTTTAAATTTAACTTCTCGAATGATTCGATCATTGTCGTTAGTGTCTTCATTTCCTCGAATATTTCAGTATTTGCCCCAAACTTATTAAGTTTATAATTTATTTGTGCATCAAGGGTAACTATATTTCTATATAACCTTTGTTCTGTACTTTCTTTTTTTGTTTTGTCTAGAAAGTCCCCGAATATCTCGGGACACAACTTTTTTAATGCTTCGGGCGTACATATTCTTTCATGTGTCATATACTTCCCCGTTTTAATTGAGTTATAATTACCTTTTGGCGCACCCTTTTTCTTGCCTTGTATTCCGAGTTTATCGTCCCACTTATCTAGTCTTTTCCAGGCTTTAATATTACATAGCTTTTCATTTAAAGAGTCTGCAATCTTTTGTAAAGTTATATTACCGCCTTTTTCTTTATATAGATTAAATGATTTATCACGATTCTTATTTCTAGGCCTTGGCACATGGTCACCCCCTTTTTAAGCATAAAAAAAGCCACTTATAAAAAAGTGACTTGGTTATCTATCTATTTTTAACTCAATATCATATTAACATCATGCATATAAACTGTAAATCAACACTTTGTAAACAAATTGCCTTTAATGTAAGTATTTCCAGTAATGGATATATCTTTAAATTTTTTTATTTATTTTTTTCCTCGTATTCTTGAACTAACTTATAAAATGTATTTCTTTTAAGCTCTAATAACTCCATAGCCTTAGTTGCGGTTAATTCTCTTACTTTCCATTTATTATAAACCTCTTCAAAATTACTAGGTTGTTTTATCTTCTTACGCCCTTTGTATTTTCCTTGCTCTTTTGCTATTGCGATTCCCTCGGCTTGTCTTTCTTTTATGTAATCTCTTTCAAGTTGTGCCACTGCTCCAAATACAGTAAGCATAAATTTACCCGTTGGCGTACTTGTATCTATAGTTTCTTTTTTAGAAATAAATTGAACTCCTTTTTTGTCTAATATTTCCGTAAGTTCTAGAAGGTCTTTTGTATTTCTTGCAAATCTTGAAATACTTTCTACTATTACCGTGTCCCCTTCTCTTACAAAGTCTATCATTAGTTTTAATTGTTCTCTTTCTTTTGTTGCTCCACTAACTTTTTCTATATAAACTCGATCGACTCCTAAGTCGCTCATAATTTTTTCTTGTCTAATTGTATTTTGTTCTTTTGTACTTACTCTTATATATCCAACTTTCATTCGTATTATCTCCTTTGTTTGTTTAAGGTAACTTTATCAAATATTTGTTTATTTATTTACATTTTAATTCTAAATAAACACTTTGTCAATATAGTTTTGTTTGTTTTTTAAACTATACTTCAAACAAACATTTTTACAAATAATTCAATTTATTTTATTCAAAAGTATTGACTTTGCCGTACGGTAGTAGTATAATTATATATATGGAAAGGGGGTGAAAAAAGTGTCTAGGGTTGAACGGAAAAAAGAAAAACGAAAGAAAGCTACCAAAAAATTACTTTTGATAGCCTTCTACATAGGAAATATAGTTTCCTTCATCAATTCAGTTTTCGAGTTAATAGAAAACTTAAAAAAATAACATTAACACTTGTGAGGGTCTTCCCACCCTCACAAATATATTATACCATAGACACTAAACTTTATGAAAAGAAATAAGGTTATAACTTTTCTAATAGGATTCACTATAATAAATATTATTTTAAGAATCCTTGTAACACTTACTAAATAGGAGGATTCAAAAGTGGAAGCAGTTGATAAAAAAGTACTCTTTAATGCGGGGGGTAGCGGTGGCTATACCGTTAGAGTTGGTCTACCTATAGACTTTGTTAATGCTCTAGGTATTACTAAAGACGAAAACGACGTTAAAGTTTATTTAGACGGGGATAAAATTATAATAAAAAAAGACGTGGAATAATTGACCACGTCTTTTTTCTAGTTTAAAGCTTTAAAATATAATTGTGCGTTATCTCCTGCTATCATTAATTCTACGTGTTCTCCGTCTTTTATCTCATAATCAAAAGCACTTTTATAAACTACTTCTTTATTTTCCTTTGTATCTGTATTAGTAAATGTTAATTTTAATGGTTTTATTGTACCATCTTCTATTTTTGTTATCTCATACTTTCCAGAAGGTAATACATATATACGCCCATTGTCTAGAGTCTCAATATCTTTATACGTTTCTCCATCTGTAATTGAAAAGTCTTTATGAGTTGCTTTTTCAATCGTCTCTTTTTTATTTTCTTTTGTATCTGTGTTAGTTTGCTTTTGTTCGCTAGATATTCCATTTTTAATACCACTTATTATTGCAGAACCTATAAATAATACTACAAATACACTTACTATTATTATTAATTTCTTTTTCATGTTTTCGCTCCGTTTCCTTTTTTTACATATTCAAAGTATATCATATTTCAACTCCTTTTAAATTATCTTTTGTTTTAGGCGTTTTTTATACCCTTTTCGTGCCTTTTCTTTAGTCCTTAAAACCTATGTATTTTTATACTTTCTTAGCTTCATATATTTTTTAAGCTTCTAGCCTTTGAAATTACTAATATCTAGCCTTTGAAATTAAATTATCTGAATTCGGAAATTACCCCAATGATTACCGATATATTTTTTCACTTGCATATAATAGAAGAAAACTTTATTTATTAACCTTTTTAAGACACTTTCCCTTACACGTCCTATATGTACTTTTTTCAACGCTTAAAAGTCGAGCATATCGTCGATTATTTCACTGTCTTTTTCTACTTCGCTTTCATGAACATTTAAATATCTTTTTGTAGTTTCTAAATCCTTATGACCTAAATTAATTCTAACTTTTTCTATATCTCCAGTTCTCTCATAAATTCTATGAGCGTATGTTTTTCTTAAACTATGACCGCTTATATGTTTTAAGTCTAATGATTTTCCTATTTTGCTTAATATCTCACTATATGACTTTTGACTTATATAGCCACCTTGTTTAGATTTAAAAGCATATTCAGAGTTTCTTTTCCCTCTTGTATAGTCTTTTAATAATCTTAATAAATTAGATTTAATAAATACTTTTCTTTTCTTAGGCGGCTTTCTATTTGAATTAGGATTCTTTTTTATATAAGTTTTCCATGAGTCCATTTGTTTTTTCTCCTGGATTTCTAAAAATCCGTTCTCGATCGCTTTCTTTAAATCTCCAATTAATAAGTCTGTTAAATCTTCCATTCTGTACCCAGTCCCCAAGGCTATTTTATATAACGCTAGATTTCTCCCTGGAAATTCTTTGCTCTCTTCTCCTAACTTATAGTAAAACATTTCTACCATTGATTGAGGTATTGGATTAGCCGGAACTTTTTTTACTACTCTTCTTTCCTCTTTTATTTCTAATTCTTCACTATTCATATATAAACACCTCTTATATATTAAAAAAGGCCTTTAAAGGCCTATTGTATTTCTTTTCTTTTTTCTATCTTATTACTAACTTCATCTAAAAATAAAAACATCATTAAAAACCCTATGTATATAAATGACATTAGATTATTTTCAAACCCTCCAATTGCAATAAATTTTAATGTAAATGCAATAAATAATATATATTTTAGTATACTTATCATTGTATATCGTCCACCATTTCATATAAATTTTTCTTAAATTGCTTTTCAAAATCCTTGGAATACTTTTTATTATATTTTTTTATTAAGTTCTTTATTTTTATTTCACATTTTCTTAATTGAGTTTTGTTGTCTATAGAATCACATTCAAAGACTGTCCCACATTTATTGGGTTTATTTTTTTTCTTTACTCTGTAGCCTTTTTCATACTCGCAAATATAAGCAACTATTACACCTATGTCAAAACTTTCTCTATCATGTTTATATAGATAATGATTTAAATACTCATAATTTGAATTATAAGCTATAGAATTTAATATCTGTTGTGACATGATTAACACCTCATTTAATTAATATTTTATTTTTGCAAAAGTTATAATTTTATGTGTTCTATTACTTTTTTTGCCTTCTTTTAAATCAACTAAATTTGTATATATTTCTAGATTTTCTTTTAAAGTATCTGCGGCTTCTTTTAAATAATCTTTTTCTTTTGTTCCATTTTCTGAACATTTATTTTTACAGCTATGTTTCATATATTCAGAACCAATATAAAATTTACATAGTCCATTTTCACCTTTTATATATTTTTCACATTTCATTATTTCAACACCCCATCCACGCCAAACATTATAGAACTTAAACTTTCTTCAAGTGATTTAATCCATTTACTAACATTTTGTTTTGTTGTTTTTAACTCTTCGCCTATATCTTCCATTTTCTTACCTTCTAAATAATAGGACTCAAAAGCCTTATATTTTCGTGTGCCTTTGTATTCCTTTTTACATTTACTCTTTAAAATTTCTAAACATGAATCTATATGGTTAATCATTATTATTGTTTTCCCACGACTTCTTTTTAAGTTCTCAATGTATATTTCGTCTATCTCTTCAAAGTTCAAATAATTACAATTATTAAACTCGATGCACTCTTGTATATCTGTAATAGCATTTTCCGCGTGTGCTTTTAAATCGGGATAATGTCTTAATAATATTTTTACATTGTGTAAAACTTTATTTTTAGCTTCTATAGCTTTTTTCTTTTCATACTCAGAGATAGTTTTAGAAATTATATTTATAATAAGCTTTTCAAAAGCTTCATTTTGGTTTTGTTCCATACAATTCACCCTCTTTAATTATTTATATAAAGTTGTTAATTCTTTAGTTTCTTTATTAGCAATTACTATTAATTTTGTAGTGTCTCTTTCTGTTAAATAATTTTTTGGGTCTAGATCGTTTACAATTAATACTTTTCTTTGTTCTCTAGTTAACTTTTTTAATTGTTTCATTAGAAATTCACCTTCTCACTTAGTAATTGTTTTTCAGCTAGTATTAAAGCTTCTAAATTATCACACTCATAAATATTTTTTAACTCCATTGCTTTTTCAATAAGTTTTTGCTTTTCATGCAACTCCATTTTTAAACCCCCTATTTTTGATTTTGGATTTCGTACATCCCTTTTATGTAGCCTTTTAAATATATATAATCTTCCTTGTGAGTCTCTTTCATTTTTTTAATTGAAACGGCAAAATTCAAAACATCTTCGTCAATTTCTAAATTTAAACCGTTTTGTATGTCTTCACTTTTAGAATTTTTAGACATAAAGCTAACACCTCATTCCAATAATAGGTTATCAAGTCCCCTAGTGACTCGATATTTATTATTTTATGTCTCCTAGTGTCTAAAGTCAATATATTTTATTCAAATTTTGTTTTTATCTCTTCTATTTTGTTGCTCTGTGACGTCGTAAAATGGTATAATATACATGAGGTGATATTGTGAGAAAAAGATTAAAAGAAGTGAGAGAATCGTTTAACTTGACTCAATTTGAATTTGCTGAAAAGCTAGGAGTTTCAAGGACTTTAATAACTCAGCTTGAAAGTGGCGACCGTGAAGTGTTTAAGCCTATTCTAATAAATTCTATTTGTAGAGAATTTAATATTAATAAAGATTGGTTTGTAAATGGAAAAGGTAAAATGTTTAATGAACCATTAGAGGAACTACAACTTGATGATGAATTAAAAGATTTAGTAAAAATGTATTCTTCACTTGATGAACATACAAAAGAAATTGTTAAAAGATTTATGAAATCTTCTATTAGTGAAGATATTTCCAATAAATAAGGGCAGCTATAAAACTGACCTTATTTTTTTATGTAAATTTAGTCTTTGTTTATATTTTGGGTTTCATAGTATCTACTTTCTAAATAATCTTTAATTTTTTTATAAGTCTCTGGATTATTTTCTCTTAAACTTTTAAATAATACTATCATTTTCATTTCATCATTATTCATTCTTAAAACTGCCCCCGTTTTATTTATTTTCAACAAGTTTTCCCATAATTCTTTTTTATTTTACATATTTTAATAGAACGTCCGTTCGGTCTATTTGTCTATATTTTAACTCTATCGAACACTTTTTTCAAGCATTATTGGGAAATTAATCTTTGCAATTAATTCTTATCGGCATTTTTTACCATATTTTAAGGAATTTAGCTTATAAATTGAGTTTTTATTGTACTAAGGGCTTAAAAAATTATGAATTGACAAAATAAAACTTTAGGATTATGATTAGGTTAAAAACATGAAATTATTTACAAAAAAACAAAAAAATATATAAAAAAAGCCTACAAGCTTTCCAGGTGTTGGAGCACCTTATTAGGAAAGTAACCCGATACACAAACACTTTTCGACGACCGTATCAAGATTAGTAGACTGTTTTTTATATATTAAAATTATTACCATTATATTAGCATACTATAATTGATTTTTCAATAATATTAGCATTATTTTTGGTACTAATTTTAATATATTTAAACTTGTCCTCTGCCTTGATGCCGTATGAAAACGTATCAAGGTTTTTTTAATTTTAAAAGGAGAGGTCAAGAATGCAATATAACGTACAAAGTTTTAATCAAATCGAATGCATAAAATTAGGTCTAAGTAACGACGATCTAACTATTTTAAATTGGTTTTTAAGATTTAAAGATACTGGGAAAATGGACTGTATAAATATAGAAAGTGCCAAACAATACGGGTTTTGGGTTAGCTATACAAAGTTAATCGATGATATACCAATTCTTTTTAATGGTCAAGATTATCTTGAATCACAATTAAAATTAAAACCATTTGAATTTAAATTATTAAATCTTGAAAAACAAGGATTAAAATACAGTGAAGAATACAAGGAATTAGAAAAAGAGCTTAAACAAATAAAAAATAAATGTTATCAAAAACATAAGCAAAAATTAAAAAGAATATTCAGTGGCCCTTTAAATCAAATTTTATTAAAAAAAGAAAAGAAACTAGGAGATAAAGAAGGTACTAAAATTTATTTATATCTTAACTATGAAAACTTTAATAAAATAAATAACTCTACAACTACACTAAATGAATACTTAAAAGAAAATGGCGTAGAAGTTGAGGAAAGTAATAATTTTGCACCGTACAAAAATGTACCGTGTAATACACCGTACAAAAATGTACCGTCAGATACTAATACTAATAATACTAATACTATTGATATTAATACTACACATCATGAAGAAAATGAAGTGGTGGTATCAGACACAAATAAAGAACTAATAGAAAAAAATACACATTTAAAACTTGAGAGTACATATAAAAAAAATAAAGTTAAAAATTGGGATAAAGAAAGACTTTTAAAATCTATAGATATTTTCAAAGAAAAAGAAGGGGTTCATTTTTCTTTATTAGAAAAAATTTATAAATCTGATGAAAACTTTGTTCCTAAAAATAACAATAAAAATACATCTAACAAAAAAAATAGATTCCATAATTTAGAAAATGAGTCATTTAGAAACTATACTTCAGAAGAACTTGAAAAGCTTCTAGAGGAAAATCAAAAACCTAAATTCTCAGAACCTAGAAGAAATAATTCACATGAACATTTAGAGCAATATGACAAAATTGAAAAAGAATTTGAATGGTAGGAGTTAAATATATGAAAATAGGAGTTAGAAAACCAAGTATAAAGAAATCTATAGCCGCAAGAAATCCAGTAACCCAGGCTAAAAGGAAATATAGTGTTAAAAAATATACCGACCCAGTGGGGACGGCTAAAAAGAGGGTTTATAATAAAGTTTACAATAAAACTTCTATAAGCCTTTTAGATTTAATATTAATACCGTTTAAAAAATAAATTAAAGTGTTATTTCGTAACGAAAAGTTACCAAAAGTTACTAAAAACGTTGCATAATTTAAAAACATAGTATATACTTAAATTATCGTAACATACAGTAACGAAAAGTTACGAAATAACACTTTAAAATGAAAAGGAGTAAATTAATGAGTAAAATAGTTAATATGGCTGTTGATTTAGGGAACTATAATATTAAAACATCAGAAGAAAAAATGTTCTTATCAACTTTTACAGAAGGTATGCCAGAGAATCCGCAAGGAGAGGACATAATAATAATAGACGATAAAGTTTATTGTATGGCAAAAGAAAGTAGTTTTGATTATGAGTTCAATAAAAATAAAAAAAATTATAAACCTAATTTATTTTATGCAATAGCAAAATCAATTGAAAAAGGTGACGACCATAAGATTAACTTAATTTTAGGCGTACCACTTGAAAATTTTGGAGTTGCTAGCGATTTCAAAGAGGATTTAGAGGGGAAAACTTTTGATTTTAATTATAATAATAAAGATATAAAAGTAACATTTAATAATTTAGGAGTTGTAGGCGAAGGAATAAGTAGTTTTTACACTCTTGACCCTAAAAAAAGAGCTGGCGATATTATGATAGTAGATATAGGCGGAAGAACTATAAATGTGGCAACTTTTAGAGAAGGTAAAATAGAACATAAGAAACAATTAAACAAAGGTATGATTGATTTTTATGACACTGTTAAGGAAAGACATAATTCAAATTTTGGAGAAAATATTAATACTGAACAAATATATTCATACATAGAAAAAGATATAGTAAAGGTTGACCATGGAGACGAATTAAATTTCATGAATTACGCTTTTAATCAAATTAAAAAATTCGCAGACGTTAGATTTTACGAAGTATACTTCACTGGTGGAGGTGCGCCAGTACTTGAAGACACTATAAAAGAATTACACCCAAAAGCAAAATTTATGGAAAACCCGTTATTCACAAATGTAAAGGGTAATAAAGCAATCGCGGAAGTGCAATGGAGTGAGTAAAATGAGTAAAACCCCTAATATTAAAAGATTAAACTTGCATTTTAATTTAGAAAATGAAGTAGAAAATAAAATGTGGGCCTATTTATCTACAGTTAGAAAAAAACCGGATGAAGTAAAAAGGCTTATAGAGTTAGCTATGCAAGGCAAGGACATAAATCCGATTGAATTAAATTCGATAGAGGAAAAGATCGAGCCGCCAACAGTAGGAAAAGAAGATTTAGAACAATTAAAAAACAATGGAATAATGTTATAAAATAAAAAAAAGAACATAACCGTAAATGGTGTATGCCCTTATCTCGACAATTTGAGTATACACCAAGTACATATAAAAAATCAATATAAAAATATGAGGTGTATAAAATGAATATAATAAGACTAAACGAATTTGTTAACCTTTTAGAAAGAAAAGGTATTGAATTAGACTCAGACAAAGCATTAAAATATTTGGTAGAGTTTAAAAAGGTAATAAGTTAATAATAAATGTGGCCACAAATTAGGCGTTTTTAATAAAAAATATATAGTTTTGTGGCCACAAAAAGAAGGTGTATTTTTTTGAAAAATAGTAAAAATAAAACTGAGTACATAAAATTTAGAGTATCAAAAGAAGAAAAAGAATTAATAGAAAACTATTCAAAGTTAAGAGGTTTAGATGTAAGTAAATATGTTTTAGAACTAATAAGAAAAGATATAGAAAAATAACTTTAAATGTGTTGACACATTTATTTTTTTCGATTATAATTGTCACATAGAGACAAATTAACTCCCTAAAATTGTTGCTCTATGACAAAATATATATTCCATTAAACCCCAAAATAATGAATAAAACTTTATTCAAATTATAATTTTCATTCAATAAGCGACCCCCCCTGGTCGCTTATTTTTTTATGTTTATATATATGTTAACAAGCTTGTTAACATAATGAATAATATTAAATTACTTATAATTTGATATATATTTATATATTTGTTATTTAGCTTGTTAACAATATTTATTTTTAATTACTATAAAAGTTTTATACAAGTTCCGGAAACAAACCCAAGGCCGTCAAGGTCGTATGTACTGAACCAATTATCTTTACAATAATTTACAGTTATTATTTGTCCTTCTAAAAATCTTCCTTTACTTGGGTGATTAGTTCCTCTATCAGTTCTAACTGTTAAATATCCGTCTCCAGTTCCAACTATTTGAGCTTTTCTGTTATAGTCTCCATTAGCATATTTAAAGCCGCCTTGTGGAGTAGAATTATCAGATATAGATTTATTTAATATTCCTTCGACTATAGCTTTAGCTATTGCCCTATGTCCTACTTTCTTATAAAGAACAACGTCGTCCTTATCGTCTACAAAACAACATTCTATTATCATAGCCTTAGCTTTTGTTTTTCTTAATACATATAAATTTTTACTAAACTTAACCCCTCTATTATCAAATCCTAATTTAGATATGTTCTTACAAATTCTTTCCGCATCCGCAACTAATTGCTTGTCAGAATCATCATAAAGCCATATCTCTACGCCGGCATTATCACCGTCGCCGCTTTCATCATTACGGCCAGAATTAAAATGGATAGATAAGTCCCTATCTACATTGTGTGCATTACATTTAGTAACTATTTGAGATAAGTTTGATTGTTGAGTTCCGGCACTATCTATAGTGCAGTCATAAACAGTTTTACTATTTGATTTTAATAAATCTATTACATCATTTTTAACATTTCTATCTTCGATAGATTCATAAAACCACCCAATATCATTTATTTTTGCACATGCTCCACTTGCTCCATGTCCTTGTGCATCATGTCCACCGTGTACGTTAAAATTTTCCATAATTAATTACCTCTTTTCTTATTATTTTTTATATGAAAAAGACAATAAAAAAAGACTTCAATGAGTCCAATATTTATTGCCTTTTATTAACTTTAATTTAGATTTATTTTTTTATAGGATTATCTAGTCCTGAAGTTGTAGGATTATTTAAAACCCCTAATGCAACTCCCACTGAGCAAATAGCATTTATTATGTATAATACTTTTTCACTATCAATATCAAAGCCTAAGTTTGTAGCAATCATTACTGCAGCACTACCTATTGCCACTATAGTTCCTGTATTTTTTAATCTGTTTAAGATTTCACCTTTATTTTTCATTTGTAACATCTCCTTTTATTTTTTCTAATGTATCTAGTCTGTGATGAGCTGACTTTGTGCTCTCTTCAACTTTTATAAGTCTTTCTATGACATTGCTTATTTTTGTATCTTGAGCTTTTATATCAAGTCTAATATCATCAACTCCTTTGCTTATATAATCTAATTTTGTTGCAACAACTGTTTTCTGAGATGCATCAGTTTCAATATCTTTTTGATTTTTCTTCTGCAGACTCATATATCCAACTATTGCACCTACAATGGTACATATAACTGTTATTTCTACATTCATTTAAGCCTCCTAAAATTTTGCATAAAAATAGAACTATTCATATAGTTCTTACTAAATTTATATTTAATTTGTAGATGCTTCTATTGGTACAACAGAAAGTTCATCGTAATCTTTTCCAGTGATTTCTTTAAACTCTGCTTTTGATATTCTATCTGCTAATACAAATCGTCTAACTTCTTTATCCTTGTACTCACCTAATTTAAAATATTTTTGTGCTACTTCAAAATACCAGTTTTCCTCCATTTTTAATTACCTCCTAAAGTCTGTAAGATTAAATTAGCTACATCTTTTTGTAAACCTTTAATTTTTATATCTTTATCAACTAAGCTTAGTGTAGTTTGTGCTAAGTTTATATTTAAGTCTTTGATTTCTATATCTTTTTTCAATGATTCTTGTAATAAATTAGCATTTTCTTTTTCTAAGAGATCTACTCTAGAAGGTTTAGAATCTTCATATTCAAAAGGAATTATTTCAATAATTTCTTTATCTTCTATAGTATAAAAATCTTTTGAAATAAACTCTTCTTTTAATTTAAAATCCTCGGGTATGCTTTGTAGATATCTCCATAACTCAAAGTCTATAGATATATTAGGCTCCGGTATATTTATGCTATTTTTATCCCCTAAGTGGAATCCCTCAAACTTTAAAGTAGCTTTATTATAAGACATATATGTTATCATTTTATCACCTACCTATTACAATCCAAGTAACTCTAGCTATTTTGCCTGCTCTAGAACTTCCATTTATATCTCTAACTTCACAAAATCCTTGCGATAATGTCTGACCTCCTACAACTGCATTAGTTTCACTATATGACCCGTAATCATTAGACTCTAAATTTCCAGTACATTTGCAATACTCTTTATATGTTATTGGGTATCTAATGATTGCTGAACCTTTAACACTATCAAAATTTACAGTAGTAGTACCCCATTGTATTAACGTACCATTAGGCAAATATTGATAACCAGTTCCTTGTGAATCAATATTTGAAGTAAAATCTTTATCTGAAACGGTTCTATTCCAAGTAGACCAGTCTCCTTTATAGTTTCGAAATCTGATAAACATCTTACATATGTTTGAGGTAAACCTCTGTATACACTCATTTCCTTTATATAATACCTCTAAGATTCCATAAATACCCATACCAGGGTCAATATAAGGAGCGTGTGGTATGTCACCAGCTGAACCAACGATATGTTTACCCTCTTTCGTAGCAGTGTTAAAATCAGTTACGCTTCCTAAATTAATATTAAAGTAATTTTGCTCAAGATTAGAATTTAATTTATCTATATCTGTTGTATTTTTTTCTGAGTATTTATCTAATGTTTCTACTTTTTCAGAAATACTATTATCTGCGGATAAAAATCCAGTTGGAACATAGTAAGATATATCAGGATCTATAACACCACTATCAATGGATAACATAGTTTTATTTCTAAATGCTCTAGTTGATATATCTAAACATTCATAAGTTAGGTCTTTATCACCTTTGTATTGATATGTTGTGTTATTATTTTGAAGCCACTTCTTAAATCCTGCAATATCTTTAGTTTCGAGCTTATTTTGGTTAATTCTTATATATAAGCCCCCATTTGATGATTCTGTTGTTCTATTTATAAAAATACCTTCTTCATCTAAACTATATACATACTTACTTTTAAACTTATCACATAATACATTTGTATTATTATTAAGCATTTCACACTTTTCAGAATCTGTAAACATCCTTAAAAACATTATAGTGCTAGGTTTTGAACCATCTGCAACCTGCCAATTACCTTCACCTTTTTCCGTTGTTTCTTTAATTACTTTAGTATATTTATTTTTAGTAGAATCAATAATATCACAATTATTTTCATTGATACCTCTAAAGTTTAGTATAGGTTTCCAATTATTATCTGTATCTTTAAATAAAATTGTTTTTTTATCTGCTTCATACTTAACATAAGGCTTTGCATCTTCTCCAATTGTTAACATTAGTTCTTCTACAAAACAGTTACCTAGTTCAAGTTCATTTGTAACTCTTAGTGTTATATATTCACTATTTGACGTAAATGAGAATTTTTTAATTGTAGTTGTATTTATACCACCCTTATATTGAGCGTTAGTATGTGCAACTACTTTACCTTCGTATATATGAGTGTAAGCTTTTAAATCCTTAGCACTTAATGTGTATCTTTCACCTTTTGCAACTTTTATGTGATACCAATGGTTAACTTGATAAGTTCTAGTTGTAGTTGCTTCCATTCTATTACCGTTTATAGTCCAAGTTAAATCTCCACTACCATTAGCTTTAGCATCAGGGATAGCATTTATATTAAATATATTTCCATCTTCTTTCCTAGATAAAGCTTCTATTTCATTCCCATTTCCAACCGATGCAATTCCTTCAAAGTATGATGGAGGGGATTGTGTATAGTCACCTTTTAAAAACATTAAATCAAAATCTACATTAACAGTAATACCATCAGCGTTTATTTTAAATAAAGTTGTTGGGTCGTTTGTTTCTACACTCTCTGGAAGTGATGTTATTTTATATATTATAGTTTCATTTGGCTTTACAATAAATGTTTTACTAAAATAAAAATTTCTCTCATTAGCATAAACAGAAACATCATTATTAGATTTATTCTTAAAAATGAAAGTGTATTCTGTATTTGGTATAGGTTTGTTTGTAGAAAACGCAATAGTCCTAAACCCTGTTATAGAACCTTTAAAATTTCTTTTAAAATCACATTCATTAACTAAACTCTTACCATACAATTTTAAATCTTGTATATACCCATTTGTTGATTCAGAAACTATATTATTTCCAACTATATATTTACCTTCATCAGAAGTTATATTGTTAGCATCTTCTAATATTTTTTCAAGTTCTCCTATGTTTTCTTTAGCTTCTTTATTTTGTCCCTCTAGTTTATCTTTATTTGCAACTAAATCTTCTATTTTAGATAATTCAATTTTAAATCTTTCTAGCTCTTTTTTAGCATCTTCCATATACTTTTTAAGTTTATCTAAAGTAGCTATATCTGTAACAGATTCTATAGCCTTATCAGAGCCTACCTTTTCTTTAACTTCATATAAGAAAGTAGAGGATGTAACTTGTCCATCAGAGGACTTAAATTCTAGTTCTGCATATGTTAATCCAGAGCAAACTAACGCTTGATTTTTTACATTAATTTTAATTGTATTGTCTTGAATACTTATGTTATCCTCTTGGTAAACTATATTTCCATCTGACTTTTTAACAAACATTTTTATAGTTTCATTTGAAACTGAAAATTGGATGTTATTTTTAAATAAATTTATATAAAAAATAGCAGTATCATACTGCTTTACTTTAAATTTAGGTCTATAATCATCTTTTTCTATATCTAAATTAAATCTAAAATTATTTATCGCCAATGTTATCACCTTCTTCATTTAATTCTAGAATATATTTATTACTTCCTTTAGGCCCATTTACAAACTCACTTTCTTTCATATTAACTTCTTCATTTAATCCATGGTTAATTTTATTAGGTTCACTTTTGTATAATTCAGAATGACCAAAAAACTCGTTATTTCTTTGGTCTTCAAAACCTCTTCTTTTTGCAGTTATAACATATTTAAAAGTAAAGTCTTTTCGATCGCTTTCAACTATAAAATAATCTTTAGTTTGTTCTTTTATTCTATAGTCTCCCCACCCTTGCTTTAATATCTCGACTGCATAATCTAATTCAAGATTAACAGACTCTTTAAAAATAGGGTCTAAAAGTACCACCCGTTCAAAAGTACCGGTGGAAGTTTCTTCAACTTTTAAAGTATGTATTGTTCTATCTGTTAAATAACTTTCGCAGTCTTCAACGCTATAGTATAACCTACTACCATAGCTATCAGTCTTTTGAACACAGTTTTTATTACCAGTAACGGTTAAACTATTCTCAACAAACAAAGGCATTTTTGAAACCAAGTTTCCGGTAGTAGAAGTAAATAAAGCATCTTGGGCATTTAACCAAAACGAAAACCCCGAAGTAGATGCTCTGAAATAAATCTTAGAATTATTAGTATCATAACAAGCAAAACTATCTTTTTTATTTACAATTCTATTATTTCCCGAATTATCGGCAACTAAATAATCATTTAAAACTTTAATAACCAAATTATTACCTTGTGAGTTGTAAATAGCATTTACTCCATAATTAAACCAAAGCTGATTACCTCTAAAATCTGTTTCTTCATAAATAGTTATAGGAACATTGGAACTAGGAACGACCTTATTTTTATCAAATAAAATATATTGGCCGTATGTATTCGCAACACCTTCTCTTTGATAAGTAAGAGATAAATATTTTCCAGTATTATGACCCGAACTAAGGCCGGCAACATTGTCTGTACCTTCAAGGTGAGCAGTATAGAAAAGTCCTACTGGACTTCCTTTTCCGTCCCAGTCAAAAAACTCTAAATTTGTACTAGATAAATTAATTGCATTTTTACCATGAGCCTTTGTCATTATTCCACTTTCTGATTCTAGATTAATTTCTAAAGTTCCATTTATGTTTTTTATAGAACCAGTTTTTAATAAACTAGCATTTAGTAAACCGGCATTTATAAAGTCAGCTACGAAACCACCATCAAGGGTCCAAGCAGTCGCAAAATAGCCATTTACCCCATTAGAACTAAATCCAATACCACTTTTATTAATTCTTAATACTTGTTTAGCGGTATTTACGTCATCAGTATCCATAATATATATTTCTTGCGGTTTATCTTTAGGGTATAGAACTACGTTACCCCCTTTATTACCAGTTATAATATCAGTTGCATTATCAATAGCTTTACTTATAAAATCTTTGTTATTTTCTTGCTCCTTTTTTATACTGTTTAAGTCATTGTCTATATCATTAAATAGATTACTTGCATTCCCTCGAATATCTCCAAATTCAAGAGAAATATATTCCCCCAAAACTGGATTATATTCAGTCTTAACAATTTTTTCCTTAATATCTATGTTATATTTATAAACTCTTACTATTGCATAATCATAGATATTTAAAGTTTGTACTGCAGACATAGCGGCATAATTTTTAGTTTTTGCTAGTTCAACGAAACTTAATTTAATGTTTCCGCCTATAATATCACATTTAGTATTTTTAAAATGAGCTTTTGTTTGATTTCTTAAATCTTCTATCGTAGTTGCGGAACTGCTTAAATCAAGTTCTTTTGTGTAGATTTCGGGGTAATTATTAATATATTCAGAATCGACGTAAATCTCGGGTAAAGTTAAAGTAATTTCTTTTTCGTTTTCGCCTTGGATTTTTGCAAAAGGCCTAATTCTAGTTGCAAGGCCTAAAGAATCTTTTGACTCTGTAAACTCTGTTATATTTTTACCCCATGCAATTAATATGTCTGTATCTTTTCCACCGTCTTGATTAACTGATACTTTGTTATTTGTATATAAAATATCTGGCCCATGACCGAAGGTGTCTAAAATTGAACCTTGTGAGCCTTGTATAGCACTTTTACAATTGGTAAATTCTTTATTAAAATTTGCAGTGTGTGTAATATTTGATTCTGATAAAAAGCTTTTACACTTTTGAGATTTATTAAATATTTCATTTAGCGCATTAGTACAAGTTACATTGGTTAAGTTAATTTCGCCTATATCGTCCGTTAATAAGTCCCATAATGTCTTTAACATACATTTGATACTTATAACCCCACGAATAGGCTTAGACACGTTATATATAATATATATTTGGTCTTTTATAATTGCGGTCATATCAGTTTTAATTAAATTTAATTCTTCTAATAATTCCGCCCTTTTACCGTCAACTGGATAATCGAAGGCAAATTCATAAATAGTATTTCTTTCTACTGTAGATTTTGGGTTTATAATATCTATCAATGTACCCTCACCATTATTATTAAAATCTTTTGTCGTAGAAGTATATATACAAGGGTATTTTTTTACCATAGATACCACCCCTTTTAAAATTCGTTAATACCTGGCGTTAATTCTATTTTGGAGACGTTTCCGCTCCAACTAATATAATTTAAACCTGGTGCAAGTTCCGGAAATTGACCGTCTATTTTACTATTTTTGAGGTCTATAATTCCATTTTTTAATATGTATGCATCTTGTAAATTAGAATCAAGTATTATATAGTCTTCAATTCCTTTTAAATTAACGCTATAATCACCAATATAAAGTGTTATATCCCCCGAGCCGTATATTTTCATTATTGGAGTACTTGAAACGCTCGAAGGGTTAAATACTGGCTTGTCCTTTGCTGTAATTTCAATTACAGATTCGGATATATTCTTTTTAAATGGTTCACGCTCAAATAAAAGTGTTACTGTACCAAGTAAATTATATTTATTGTCTAGATCGAGTAAATTTTTATATACTGCATTGCTATAAACGTCTTCATCGGAAAATTGAAGTCTATTAAATTGGCTTGGATTTTGTCTTAACCAATTATTTACACGTCTTAAAGCTTCTTTCAATGTTTCACCCTCAAAAGGCAATACAGTACCCTCAACTTTAATTAAGACATTTGGGAAGTCGTCTTGTTGTTGAGGTACTAAATCCCCACGGCGGTTAGGGACTCTAGTACTTTCAATGTTATTTTGTGCAAAATCTAAATGGTTAGATTTTTGTATAATAAAGTTTTGTTCCTCAGAAGTAGAATTGTTATAGTAGAATATCAAGTCTTTCATTTCTCCACCTCTTTTATTTTCTAGATTTTATATAACTATAAAACTCTTCCCATAAAGCTTCTAAATCTTTAGGAGAATTATTATTAAAGTTTTCAATTTTTAATACAAATTGCTCGCCACCACCGCCAGGGCCGTCACCGCCGTTTTGCATATACTCTTTATTTTCTTTTGCGGTTAAAACTCTTTCGCCTTTGTGTAGGATTGCATTGTAACCGTCAAAAGGAATATATGAACGCCCGTTATAATGGTGCCCGTCTATTTTGTCTTTTCCACTTTTCCAAAATGAAAGCTTATTAGATAGCCAATTTACTTTATCACTTACCCATGAAGAAATATCATTCCATACGCTTTTAAATCCATTCCAAATGCTATTAAAAACACTCTTACCGGCATTATAAAGCGCACCACCTATATTTCTTAGTGTTCCTATAGGGTCTTTACAAGCACGACCCCACCAATTTGTTACAATTCTCCACCCCGCCATAAAAGCGTTATATATAGAGTGTGTTATAGAAGTAATTGCACTTACAAACCCAACTACAGAACCAACTATTATTTGAACCAATAATTTTAACGCTCCACTTAAAAATGAACCTATAGCGTGCCAAATACCTTCAAATATTTGTTTTACACCTTCCCAGGCTCCTTGCCAGTCTCCTTTTATAATTGCAGTTATGGTTTTTATAACTCCTTGTATTGCGGTCATTATTCCCGATACTACGCCCTTTATAGTATTAAAAATAGTTTCGGTTATTGAGCGTATGCCGGCAAAATCTTCGTTCCACAATGTCTTTATAAATCCTAAAGCTGTGGATATTATAGTTCCTATTAAAGTCATTATCGAGCCTATAGTATCTCGTATTCCACCAAAATTGGTAGCTACTGCAACACTTAACCCAACTATTACGGCAACAACTCCGGCAACTGCTAAAGCTACTGGAGCGGTAATAGTACCAAAAGCAATAATTAAAGTTCCAATTCCTAAAGCTATTTGACCAAGGACAACGAGCAAGCCACCAAAAGCCAGGGAAGCAACTCCAATTCCCCCGGTAACTGCTAAAATAGTTGCAGTAAGTTCTGGGTTATTCATTACCCAGTCTTTTATATTTCCTACAATTTCTTTAATTTTAGCAACAAAGGGTTCAAGGGTAGGTAGTAGTTTTTCTCCTATTTCTCCTACAGTCTCTTTAATTTCTTGGGTCAATAATTTTACTTGCATACCAAATTCACTAGCTTCTTGTGCCGCAAGTCCTTGCATTGGTGCGGATTGTCTAGTTATTTCATTAAGTGCGGCTTGCATTTTTTCGTTATCTGTTAATTGATTCCATGATTTACCAAGACTTTTAACATATTTTGAGTTTTCTAAAGTGGCCGCGGACAAGTTAACCCCGTACTTATCGACCGCTTCATAATTTCCCATCAAAGCACTTTTAAAGTCTCCCATAGCTTGGTCAAAAGGAACGTCGGTAACTGCGGCAAGGTCTGCAACTAATTGCATTGATTTACCCGACATAGTTCCGATTTCTTTACTTGCAAACCCCATATTTTTATAATATGTGGAAATACTTGTAGCATTATTTTTATATTGTTGTTCTGTGATTCCTATAGCCTGGGCGTGTTTTGATTCTTTAGCAATTACATTTTGAATACTTTTATCTAGGTTCTTATATAAAAAGTCTGTTCCGTTTACTTCTGCGGACCAGTCTGCACCGGCTTTAGTTAATAAAGCAATTGCCCCGGTTACAACTCCACCAAATTTCATGAATCCTTCACCAGTACTTTTTAATTTTTCACCTACATTTTTAAACCCTTCACCAATACTTTTAAAGTTTCTACTTATATTCTCCGCAACACCCGTTACGGCGCTTTCCATATTCTCTACCCCGGTGTCTAGGTCGTTCAAGTCAACTTCGACGGCAACTTGAACCGGGGAAAGTTCTATACCACCGGCCATTTTATCACCTTCTTTGATTAAAGTCTCTTACGGCTTGTAAATCGGCCTTAGTTTGTGAAAGTCTCCATGTGGTTTTTAAAAATTCTCGCCCTTCTTCACTTTGATTTAAAAGAAAAACCCAGGCATCACGGCGATATAAACAATACTCGTAATATGTTAGGTCTTCAATTTCTTTAAAACTAAGTCCCGTAAAATCCGATATTGCTTTTAATTCACCCGTATTAATTTGAGTTTCTTTTTGCCACTTTTCAACTTTAAAATATTTATCAATTAATAAATCCCTCGCCTTTCCTGGTGGCAAGGGAATTATACATTTGGGTGATTTTCCACCTCGGCACTATGTTTTGCCAGGCCTTCAATTACTGCCTTGTACTGTTGTATACTTAAATCATTTATATCTTGCATAGTGAACTTTCTAGCGCTAGTATTTCTATTTAACATTTGTAATAGAGCATTTTTTTGTGCTTCAACTTCTTTAGTTGTAATTTGAGTTATGAGTTTCATTGTAGGCGGTTGTACCATTATTAAATTACCGTCTATCCATTTTAACTGTATAATTGATTCTTTTACATTAAATAAATCTATCATGTTATTACCTCCATAAAAAAAGGCCCTATTTTAAGGGCCAAGAATTTAATATTTTATAAAAAGAGTATGCTCTTTTTAAAAGTAGCATCTCTATTAATTAGTTACTTTTTATTGCAGCTGCTTCTTCGTCGGTCAATTCTTCCTCAAACTCAGCTAGGAAATTATCTATATAACTTATTGCTGTAAATTCAGCATCTATTATAGTTTCTTTTTCTCCACCAAACTCCATAGTAAACCCGTTACCGGAATTTGCTATCATAGTTAATCTAAGCTTTTTCCCATTTTCCTTCGTGTGAACAAATCTAATTAATATATTTTTCAATGCTCCACCAGTTCCAAAAGTAACCCTCTTAACTTTCTTTTCTTTGTCTTCTGTAACTTTTGCAGTTGATAATAAACTGATATTTTCTATTGACCAAGTTAAAAGGCCAGTTTTGAAAGTACATTCTTCTTTAGTAATGAACTTTTTAACGGTTTTACCGTATGAGTTTACTATTTCGTACGTTTCGGGAGTGTATTCAAAACTAGCACCTCCCGAAGTATGCCCGACGTTGTTCTCGGGCGTTTCTATTGTTGAATGGTCAGGGATTTCATCACCAGTGAATTCAGACATATAAAATTCACCGGCACCCATTAAAACGTCATTTTTATCTTTTGACATATTCTCACCTCATTATTTTCCTTTAATAATAAATATTGAAGAATCTTCCCATATTTGAAGGTCGTCACGGAATAAGATTCCGCCGCCGCTTAACTTTGCAGTGAAATAATTATTATTAAAATTGATCGCTTCCTTTTGGTCTGTACTTTCTAGTATTTCAATTAATTTATATTTACTTTTTCTTACTTCATCGTAATTAGTTCCGTAGATTTTAATTTCTACATCATATTTTTTTATATAGCCGCTTTCAATAGGTGTTATAGTATAGGTCATACTCATTTTATCAATGACAGTAGTAAAACAAGGGAATACTAATTTTTTAAACTCGGGCATTTTAGTCTCAATATATTTTTTTAGTGTTACGTCCATTTTTGCACCTCGCAAAATGATAATTTATAAATTTGTGTGATTGTGTGAATTATTATAAAAATACTTATATGATAGTGCTTAATTACTATATTTTATTTTTGAAAAATCTCATTTAATTTCGCAGTATTTTTAATTACTGCATCTTTTAAAAAGGGTTTAGGTCTTTGTCCTATAGTTTTAAGAAACTCCCCTTCTCTGTTTTTATATACCCAAGGTGTCTTTCTACCGTCTCCATTTACTGCATATATCCCCGTACCCTGGTGAACATATGCCGCATAAAAAGCAGTAGCGAATATTAGTCCCGATATTTTAGTGCCTTCAATGTGTACCCTAAAATCTATACTTGCTCGTAACTGTCCCAGGTCTGAGGGGCAACGAGTTACTGCGTCACCTTTAACAAAAGCACACGCTAAATTTGTTCTTTCAATCATTGCATTTTTAAAAGTCTCTTTGAACCTTTCAGAATCTCTTAAAAATGCTTCTTTATTTACTTTTACTCTTACATTACTCATATACTATTTACCTTTTCTAGTAAAAATTGATTTAAATTTCTACATGGTACAAAATCTTTTAGTATATATTTTTGGCCGTCTGCTAAAATGCAAAATAAACCCTCTTCATTTAAGTTATAATGTGATAATCCGGTAAAACCTTCAATCTTCTTAGAAGCGCCGTCAGAACGTGAAAAGGTAGTACCGCCTAAATTAGATTTAATTATATTAATTTGTATATCATCAAAGTAAGTCCATACCTCATTTTGAGCGCCCGACTCACTTTCTATAATAGATTTCTTTAAAATAACACCAGGTTTAAAATCTCTAAGCATTTATAAAGTCCTCACTTTCCTAAAAGATTTTAACTTGTCTTTAATGTGTATTGGTATATCTTGTAAATATACACTTGTTGAGCCGCTATAACTTTCACTTGCAAGGCCTTCTGTACCTAATAAATTTAAACGCCACAAAGCTAACTCAAATAAAATAATTTCTAAGGGTTTATTTAATGTTTTTCTTTTAGTTTTTTCAAGTATTATAGATTCTTCATTCTCTATAATCATTTTTATTATTTCTTCACTTAACCCAGGCTTTAATAATTTTATTTTTTCTAAAACAGACATTAATCTTCCCACATTATAACTTCTTCAAATTTTTGTAAGTATTTTATTAAAAATTCGTCGTCTGTTGAGTATTTACCATGTTCAAACTGGATAGCTTCTCTATAGCCTGATATATTTGGAGCCGGAACCCTATAAAATTTCTTTTTACACCTAAATTCTATTAATTCTTTTTTCTTTTTAGCCATTAACTTTACCTCCTAAAATAAAAAGGCCCTAGATTAAGGGCCTTAAATTTATGTTATTTATATTATGATTGTTGAGCTTCTTTTTCTTCTTCTTTTGGTTGTTCTTGTGGTGCTTGTTTAGTTTGTGATTCTGAAACTGTTACTATTTTACCGCCGGCATATTGGTTATCAAGTTCAATAGAACCTTCCCAAATCACTTGAACTTCTTCACTATCGCCGGCTTTTCCTAAATCTTCAGCTCTAGTCGTTCTTAATTCTTTTAAAACTAAATGGTCAAAGTTTACTATTAATAAAGCACCGGCCGGAATATATCTATTAAGTAATATATCCGCGTCCCCGTAGTCTGTTATAATCTGTCTACAAGTTACACCAAGTACATTGTCTTTTCCTTGGTTAAGTCCAAGTTTACCTTCTGCTTTAAGTAAATCATTTAATCTAGTTTTCATATCTGAGTTACAAAGCGCTAAAAGTCTTCCGCCAGATGCTCCTCTATCCCACATTTTTTTAAATATTTCTTCTATCTTAGAGTAAGTTAATTCCTCGGGTTTTGTTATTGTAACAGTATGTTCATCATTAATAAGGTTTAAAATACCGTTCATTTGTCGTCCAGTTGACCCCGACTCATTTGCTAAGGCTCCATTTATAACATAATATTCCATATCGTTTTTTATTTCTTTTGTACGGTGATCTATTTGCCTATTTAATTCATCGCCTACTCCTTTTGGATTTAATGACTTTAATGTCCCGGATATTCCAGTATCTCTTTTTATTATTTGGCAGTTATTAGATTTACTTTTTCTCTCAGATACAATTAACTCACCTTTTTGGCTTCCTTCTATCGCCGGATTACTTCTGTTTTCGTCAAGACTTTCTTCTCTCCACTCTATCTTTGTAGCTGTTGCCGGCTCTGTCTTATTATTTGACATAAGTAAAGATATTAAGGGAGTTTCTACCGGAGACACTATTGCAATTTCGTCTCTAAGGTCTAATACTTCTCCGTTTAGTAACTGTTTACTTGTTTTCATGGTTGTAATTCCTCCTAGTATTGATTATGTAATTGCTTTATTTTTTCACCTATTGAAGCCTTCGTATTTCCTCTTTTTAAATGCTCTGAAATCTCTAAGGGTGTTTCTTGGCCTTCTGATTTATATATATTTTTATAAACCTCTTGACCTTTTGACATAGAAGTTGCAACTAAGTCTGTTAAGAAATTTAAATACTTTTCAAGTTGTTCTTCATCGCCTGGAATGAATTCGATCGCTCCAGGATGATTTATATTTTTCTCTGAAAGTAATTGAGTTGCTTTTAATTTTAATTCCTTTATCTCATTACTTTTTTTCATATCTTCGACCGTTCTTTTTAGGTCTAACATTTCTTTTTTACTTGGGTCCAAGTCCGGATATTTCTCAAATAAAGTTTTTTCAACTTCTTTATTAAGATTATTTACTTTCCAAGTATTCAAAGCTTTATTAAAATGAGTGTCTTTTTCACTATCTAAAAACTTTTTGAATTCTTCGTCCTCATTTACACGATTTTTAAAAAAGTCTACGCTAGCGAAGTTGCTTAATATTTGACTTCTTGCTTCCTCATTCTCTGATAAATGATTTATAATTTCTTCTGTTTCCATTACTATTACCTCTTTCCTCTTAACTACCTAATAAAAGTACCTAAGAACAAATTTTTACTTTCTTTAATGTCTAAGTATAAAGACAATAAAAAAAACGCCTATAGCGTTTGTTATTTCTCTTCTATTAAGTTTTGCTTTTCTTTTTCTATTCTTAATTTTTCTTTTAACTCTTTTCTTTGTTTTTCTGCAAGTTCTTTATATTCTTTATTTGTTGCCCCGTCAACTACCGGGATATATGTACCCCTACAACGTGGATGACTTGGCAAATGCGGCTCACTTCCTAATTTATATATTTTACCATGAGCCTTTAAGCACTCGGAGCATATACGCATATCAACTGTTTCGACTCTTTGAACATATTTAATATTAATCTTAGTATAGGTATCTATTGCGGCACGATTTAAAGCTTGCATTACTTCAGTTCTTACAAGTCTTTCACATTGAGACTTTGTTTTACTTGTTGCAAGTTTAAGTTCTTCAGTAATTTGTGCTATACTCTTACCCTGGTTAATTCCTCTTACTAAAATATCATTTAAAACAAATTCAAAGTTTCTAATATTATTCCAAATACGTTTACTGAAATATTGGCCGGCCCAAGGATTGTTTACAATGCTATCAATTACATTTTTATTAAGAGTATCAAATTCAATAGAAAAATCTTTGTATAATTCTTTTAAAGCACTTTCATAGCTTTCTTTTACTATATCCTTAGTAAATTGAATTTCTTTTTTAACTAACTCATTCATAAGTCTATGAATTTCTTTTTCTAGCTTTAACATTCTATTGTATTTATACCATTCCGAGCGAGTATAATTTCCACCCTCTATTTTGAAAGAAAGTTCTTTTATATTATCAGTTATTTCTTTCCATGTATTTTGATAAATTGCAATATATCTATTTAACTTCTCTTCTGTGCTTATACTTACGCCCTCTTTAAGTTCCTTTAATCTTTCTTGCCAATATTGAGCGCTATTCATTATTTAAGTCCTCGTCTTCCTCTGCTTCCTGGTCTTCTAAATTACTTTGATTTAGAGAATTAGTCATTTCCATATAGTCAGAATCCTCATTCTTTTTTCTTTCCTCAGATTCTGTATTAATTCTTTCTTTTTCAACTTGTGGCGTAGTAAATGACATAATAGAGAATAATGTTTCATCGCTTACAATACCCTTTAATTTACTCGCCCAGTCTGAAACCTCAGTTAAATTAATTGGTAAGTTTCTAGAGAATGTAATATCAACTAAATTGTCATGTTTAAATTTATCTTCGGCATTAGAAAGTAATTCAAGCCTTTTTCTTAATGAAGTCCTAAAGGCGGCTTCTTTATCTACTATTTTTTGCTCTGTACCTATTAATTTAAACTTCATTGCCACGCCGCTTATATTGCCGGCAAAGCTTTCGTCGTTTAAATCCGGGGTCTTACTAAATTTATGGATTGACTTTTCAAGTCTATTTTTAACATTTTCCCTATGTGTATCATTTATATTTTTTAATAACCATTCTGCCTTGGAATCTGAGTCCGGGAAAATTAAAACTCTATCTTTTAATTTATCTCTTACACTCTTACCAGGGGCCGGGACTTCAATCGGATTTCCGTCTTCGTCTTCATCCTCGATAAATTCCTCTTCAAACCCCGATACCCCACTTAAACATAAATAAGCATCGTTTACATATTCAATGTCATTGACATCATCAGAGTTAACAAGATTGTAAGCATCTATAAGAGATATTACATTTTCAAAATCCCCCATTCGATCCGGATTATTTACATATTCAACTACCGGTATATCTTGGAAAGGATGTTTTATATTATCTTGTACTGTTAATATATTGTCTTCACCCTGGGAAACATA
>JAWRIG010000004.1:0-23378 GCA_040308005.1 Anaerovoracaceae bacterium
TGTCAGCCAGTCACGCTCGCTCTATAGCTGTCGGCCGGGCTGGGCAAATGCCCGGCGCCAGCGCGGCGTTCCTGGGACAGTCCAATCACATTAAAAGAGGGATGGCTACTCGCCATCCCCCAGAAATCCGTGAAGAACCTACAATATATAGATTCACTATTAGTTATGCACTGGTTTATCGTTGAATTATCGCTGAAAAAAGGCTGAATTTTGCAGAAATCGGTTGATTTTTTGTAAACATCTTCGGGTTTTCATGAAAAAGCGGAATATATTATAGTTAGAAGCGTTCAGACAGCTGTGATCCGTAAGGAAAGGAACAGATAATGCCGGAAAACGCTTTTAACAGACTTAAGTCGTACACAGAAGACATCCTTAAGGACCGATCAAGACTGATCAGGATACTGCTCATACTGTTTATACTGATGCTTGCTCTCGTGCTGAGGCTGCACGAGAACGCCAAGGCGGATATTACTGTGGAAAGCAGCAGCAAAGGGGCATCAGCGCAGGAGATATGCGTTGACATCGGAGGTGCCGTGGTAAATCCCGGAGTCTACACCGTCAGCGCTGAAACAAGGCTGTATGAGGTGATCGAGCTGGCCGGAGGACTCCTCAGCAATGCAGATACAGACGCGATCAACCGCGCGGAGTTTCTGGAGGACGGGCAGAAGATCATCATACCCGCAAGGCCGCAGGTCCGGAACGGGCAGACAGATGCGGGAGCGGAGGGCGCAGCTGATCCCGCAGATACTGATGCTGCAGCACAGAGCGGGACGGCTGATGCGGCTGCAGCGGCATCAGCTGCCGGCGGACTTGTGAATATCAACTATGCCTCCAAAGAGGAACTTATGACACTCACAGGCATAGGAGAAGCCAAGGCTGACAGTATCATTGAATACAGGAGCAGTACCAGATTCAAGAAGAAGGAAGATATCAAATCCGTCGACGGGATTGGAGACTCCATCTATGAAAAGATCAAAGACAGCATTACGGTGTAAAAGGAGATGAGAGCAATGAAAAAGGGCAAAACGACAGACCGCAAAATGATAGAATCAATAATCGCGCAGCTTTCCGACCTGAGCGAAAGGCTTCCGCATGAGAAACAGGAACCATTTGCATATGCAGAACCACAGTCTTCATTCTTTTTCAGTTTTGACATCAGAAGCGGCGCGCCGCAGAAGGACTACAAAAGATATCACGAGTTCATCGACACAGTCACCTGCATACTGAATGACTTTGGCATACACATAGGCTGCAACGGCTATTCGTACATAGTGGAGGCCGTGAAGCTCATCGTTGACAGGCAGAGATATGATGTGAGGATGAAGAGCGACATCTATCCGAGGATAGCCGAAAAGTTCCGCATCACCAATCCGGGGGCTGTTGAGCATAGCATAAGAAATGCGATCAACACCGCATATGAAGATCAGATAAAGAATCCGAAATGCAACATGATGGGGATGTTCGGTGAAAAGCCTACGAACAAGCGGCTGATCCTGCATATCGCGGATAAAGTGAGCATGAGCATGTGCGAAACGAGGACCCGGAACGCAGGTTGATTTGAAAAGGCGTCTGTGTTAGCATTTCTCGTGCAGAACAGAAAAGGACTGCACGAGAAATACTAACAGAAGGGTACCCATATATTATGGAAAAGATCAAACTGGACAGGATAAACGAACTTGCGCACAAATCCAAGGCTGAAGGTCTCACAGCAGCTGAAAAGGTTGAGCAGGCAGAGCTCAGAGCCGAATTTCTTGCGGAGATAAGAGCGGACGTCAGAGTATCACTTGAATCCATCGAGATCATTGATTGAGTTTCCGCTGAGTGATATAATGAATGGAAATTTTGTTAGATAAGGAGACTATTAATGGAAAAACTCGGGGTAAATGAACTTAGAGATATGTTCAGAGACTTTTTCGTCAGCAAGGGACACTATGCAGGCGGCAGCGCTTCGCTCATCCCTCGCAACGACAAGAGCCTTCTGATCATCAACTCTGGAATGGCACCGCTTAAACCATATTTTGCAGGCGTTGAGACACCTCCTTGCAAGAGGATGACAACATGCCAGAAGTGCATCAGGACCAATGATATAGAGAATGTCGGAAAGACAGCACGTCACGGCACATTCTTTGAGATGCTCGGCAACTTCAGCTTCGGAGACTACTTCAAGAAGGAATCCCTCCAGTGGGGCTGGGAATTCTGCACTGAGTGGCTCAAGATGCCTAAGGAGAAACTCTGGGCTACTATATATGAAGATGACGATGAGGCATTTGAGATCTGGAGAGACATCATCGGAATGCCTGAAGAGAGGATCGTCCGTCTCGGCAAGGACGACAACTTCTGGGAGATAGGACTCGGACCTTGCGGACCATGTTCCGAGATATATTTTGACCGCGGACCTGAATGGGGATGCGGCAAGCCTGACTGCAAGCCGGGCTGCGAATGTGACAGATATCTCGAGTTCTGGAACCACGTATTCACACAGTTTGACAGACAGGAGGACGGCTCATATCCGAGACTCGCTCATCCTAACATCGATACCGGAATGGGTCTTGAAAGACTCGCATGCATCCTCCAGGATGTGGATTCCATCTTCGACGTAGATACAGTCAAGTTCACAAGGGATGCTATCACCGATATGGCCGGCGTTGAGTACCAGGCAGGCAACCACAAGGTGGATGTCAGCGTACGTATCGTTACCGACCACCTGAGATCCATGACATTCATGATCGCAGACGGTATTCTCCCGAGCAACGAAGGAAGAGGATACATCCTCAAGAGAATCATCAGACGTGCGGCAAGACACTGCAAACTGCTCGGAATCACACAGGCCAATCCGCTTGTCGAGCTCGCTGAGAGCGTAGTTCAGACTTCCGGCGGAGCATATCCTGAGCTCGTTGAGAAGCATGATTACATCATGAAGATCATCAAGGTCGAGGAAGACAATTTTGCCAAGACTCTCGACAGAGGAGTTGAGATCCTCGACGGCTATATGGCTGATATGGATGCCAAGGGTGAGACTGAGCTTGCAGGTGAACTCACATTCAAGCTGTATGATACTTACGGATTCCCTCTGGAGGTTACCCAGGAGATTCTCGAGGAGAACGGAAAGACTGCTGACGTCGATGGCTTCAACGCTCACATGAAGGCGCAGAAGGACCTCGCAAGAGCCAACCAGAGAGACACCTCTGATGATGCGTGGAGAGATGCTTCAGAGTATTCACACTTTGACCCTACCGTATTCCTCGGATATACAGAGGAATCAGGGGACTCCAAGGTTCTCTATGTAGGCAACTATGACGAGAAGCGCAAATTCGTTATCTGCGAGTCGACTCCGTTCTATGCTACGAGCGGCGGACAGATCTTCGATACAGGCTGCATTACAAGAGGAAACGATGTACTCAGAGTCGTTGATGTAGAGAAGGATAACGGAATATATCTCCATGTCATCCATCCTGATGATGCAGGACTTGCTGACCAGCTTGAGGTAGGCGAGACAGTATCACTTGCCATCGACTCGGTAAGAAGACACAGGATCGCAAGATCCCACTCCGCTACACATCTGTTGCAGCAGGCTCTCAGAGACGTGCTTGGAGACCACGTAATGCAGGCAGGTTCATATGTTGATGACAACTATCTGAGATTCGACTTCAACCACTTCCAGGCCGTAACACCTGATGAGATCAGAAAGATCGAAGACATCGTCAATGAGAAGGTAGACGAGTATCTTCCGATCAAAATGGAGGAGATGCCTATCGAGGAAGCAAAGAAACTCGGTGCAATGGCTCTCTTCGGCGAGAAGTACGGAGACATAGTAAGAGTTGTCAGCATGGGCGACTACAGCGTAGAATTCTGCGGCGGTACTCATATCGACAATACAGGTAAGGTAGGCGGCTTCAAGATCATCAGCGAAGGCGGAATCGCTGCCGGAGTCAGACGTATCGAGGCTATTACCGGATCCAACGTTATCAAGTACCTGACAGATAAGGAATCAGTCATCAGCACTCTTGCACAGACACTCAAGTCCAGCGAATCTGACCTGACACGCAAGGCTTCGCAGGTGATGTCAGATATCAAGGAACTGGAAAATACCATAAAATCATTCAAATCGGATGAGATTACGGGTGCAATTGGTGATATAATTGACTCAGCAAAAGAAATCGGCGGAGCGAACCTCATCACAAAGAAGTTCGAGAACACCGATGCAGACCAGCTGCGCAGCATCTGCGACGCTGTCAAGGAAAAGATGAACAATGTCGTTATGGTATTTGCTTCCGTTAATGACGGCAGGGTCACATTCATCACAGCGGTAAGTGATGACCTGGTAGGCAAGGGCTATAACGCAGGAAAGATCATCAAGGAAGTTGCCAAGGCTGCAGGTGGCGGCGGCGGCGGAAAGGCCAATATGGCACAGGCCGGCGCTAAGGATGCATCCAAGGTAGATGACGCATTCGCAGTAGCTGAACAGATAATGGCTGATCAGCAGTAATTACTAATATATGGAGGATTGAAATGAGCAAGAACACTATCATGTTCGAAGGATTCAAGGACAGCCAGCTTGACAAGAAAGAAGCTCTTGTTGAAATCTATACTGCTCTGACTGACCGCGGATACAACGCAGTTGATCAGATCGTAGGATATCTCACATCAGGAGATCCTTCTTATATCACAAGCCACAATAATGCAAGAAACCTCATTCTCAAGATCGACAGAGATGAGCTTCTTGAAGAGATCCTTACGAGTTATCTCGGGATCAGCAAGAAGTAATGCGCATTCTAGGACTTGACGTAGGAGACAGAACTGTGGGGGTCGCTGTAAGCGACCCTCTTGGTATAATTGCGACCGGCGTGACGACAATTGAAAGGGTAGGCATCCGTAAGGATACGGGCAAAGTCATAGACTATATCCGCGAGTACGGCTGCTCCAAGGTTGTCATGGGGCTGCCTCTCAACCTTGATGATTCCGATTCCATTCAGACTGAGAAGGTCAGGGAATTCCGCAGGATGCTTGAGAACAAACTCAAGAGCTCCGGGCCGCTTTCCAAGGTCACGATCGAGTGGCAGGATGAGAGGTACTCGACAGCAGAAGCCGAAGAAGTTCTTATCGAGGCCAACATGAGCCGCGAGGACAGGAAGAAGATCATCGACCGTCAGGCTGCTATTGTCATTCTACAGCGCTATCTTGACAGAATGCCGGCAGAGGAAAAGATATGAACGACCTGCAGATAGATTATTTCATGGCCGTTGCCACCAATCTGAGCTTTACCAGGACATCTGAGGAACTATTCGTATCCCAGCCTGCGATCTCAAGACAGATCTCACTGCTCGAAAAAGAGCTGGGAGCAAGGCTTTTTGTGAGAAACAATCAGAAGACAGAGCTTACCGAAGTCGGCAGGCTCTATTTTGAACTGTTCTCAAGATACAAGGCGGATCTTATCAATACCAAGGTCGAAGCCGACAGGATACTCGGCAAGAAGAAGGGCATGATGAGGGTCGGATTCCTCGAAGGATGGGATCTTTTCGGGATCATACCGCCTATGATTGAGAGATTCAACAGGGAATTTCCGGATATAGAGGTTGTCATCAACTGCTGCGGGGTCAAGGAGCTGACTACCTCGCTTCTCAACGACACCCTGGATATAGTCGTGACCATGAACAATTCACTGGCACCGTTCAGCGAGTTCAGCACAACTGAGGTTGCGGATATCAGTAAGATACTTCTGTTTTCAAGCAATCATCCGCTTGCAGGCGACAAGAATCTTACACTGAAGAACTTCAGCGACGACGTCTTCATCGCTCCGTGGGAGATAGTGGATAAGATGATCGTGGACACGATCTCTTCATATACCAGACCGTACGGGTTCATACCTAAAGTCAGATTTGTCAAAAACCATGAATCAACCGTCACCTGCGTCAGAAACAATATGGGAGTAGCCATCCTTGATGAGTGGGTATGGGCCAAGAACGCTGATGACCTTATGTGGATACCTTTCAAGGCAAAAGATTCAGTTTCCCTTGCCAGGATCAGCGCAAGGGAGAGCGCTCCCGTTCTCGCAATGGAAAATATCCTGAGAGATGTCATCGAGGAACAGGAAAAACATAGGAATACAAAGCTGTAACGCAGTAATTGCAATGTTTATAACTATATGGTTATGAATGTATATATATAATAACAATTATACAGAGCAGATATCATAGGATAGAATTCTATCCAGGATATCTGTTCTTTTTTTAACAGAATTATTTCACAGCACAATTAATTCAAAGTTTTTTTGAAGGGAGAAACTATTATGAAGAGCAAGAAACTCACTGCTGTATACGCACTTATCATGGACCTGCCACTCAGTATCATCGTAACTGTCGTTGCGCTTGCACTCGGTGGCAATCTTAATATGCAGTCATTTGTACCAAGCTGCATCCTGGCTTATGTAGTTACATTCATCCTTAACTTCCTGCCTGTAGGAAAGTGGGGCGTGGATTTCGCAATGAAGCATGCACAGCCTGGAACTCTTAAGTTCGGACTTCTCGTAAATGCTGTCATCGCACTTGTATTCACAATAGTGCTTGACCTTATCATGACATTCTTCGGTGTTGTTCTTACAGCACATGCACCGATGAGCGAATATTTCAAGGCTGTACTCGGCGGATTCATCCCATGCTACATTGCATCTTTCATCGTAGCATTCATCTGGAATCCGGTTGCAGACAAGCTGTCCAGAAACATCTGCAACGAGCCTGATCCAATGGCTCAGAAGCACGAGTAATCTGACATTGACCACTTGGTAATACGGTTAACTTAATAATTCACATAACCGACTTACAATTCATCCATTACGATGATATCATCGTTACAATAGTAGATATTTAACATTACATTTTTCAGGAGGGACAATATGAAAATTCTGGGAATCTCTTTCGGAACCAAGAACGGTAACAATGACACAATGTGCAGAGTAGCACTCGAAGAGTGTCAGAAGATGGGCGCTGAGATCGAATTCATCCACGCTTTTGACTGGGATCTTCAGACATGCACAGGCTGCGTAGCATGCTCCAGAGGCCTCGTAATGGGCAAGGGCATGATCTGCACAAGAAAAGACGATTTCAAGGCTCTTTATGAGAAGATGGTAGAGGCTGACGGTGTACTCGTAGTAGATCCTATCTATGAATCCGGCGGATCCGGACTCTTCCATATCTGCTGCGACAGAATGGGCCCTGGACACGATACAGGTATGCTCCTGATGCTCGACGGAAAACTTAAAGAGCAGGGCAAGGAAGGCCTGAATCCTCGTTACTTCATGCAGAAGGCCATTTCATTTGTTGGTATCGGCGGTTCTGACTGGGCATGCCGCGTAGAGACAGACCATGCAATGCTGGCTATGTCCCCGGGCTGGAAGGTAGTAAACAATGATACCTTCTCCTGGTGCAAGGATGTCCTCATGCAGGACGACAAGGTAGAGCGCCTGAAAGAAATCGGCAGAAACCTTGTTGAGGCTGCTCAGTACATCATCGACAACCATGTCATGATCCCGGGTTCCGAGAATCTGGATCTCTGGAAGGGCGAGGCCGGCGGATGCCCGCACTGCCACGGAAACAATTTCTACATTTTCCCTGGTACAAACCATGCTGTCTGCGAGCTCTGCGGACTTGAAGGTCACCTTGAGATGACAGACAACGGCATGAAGCTGGTAAACGATCCTGAACTTGGCGAAAACGGAACCATCGAACACTGCCACGATCTGCTTTCCGGCAAAGCAGCTCACGGAAAGGACATCTTCGAGAATGAGGGCAGACTCATGAACCTCTTCAAGGATCCTGAGTTCAAGGCTAGAAAAGAGCATTACACAAACGTGATCGCTCCTACACCATCCCCTTCAAAGGCACAGTAGTTTATACAAGATAAGATCAGGCAGGGGGATAAATTGCCCCTGCCTGCTTTTATACCATCATTTTCAGAGTGCCGTGACTGGGATTTCACAGCGCTCAGATCGAAAGGAGAATCATCTAATGAACAGACCTGAGTTCTATCCGGTAAGAAGTCTTATCTATGTTGACCTCGCTCATGAGGATTACAGAATCAAGCTTGAGAACTGGCTGTACAGATACCATGTGCCAGACAGCATCTCACAGTTCGGACCATATGTAAGCAAGTACGCTTTCTATCCTGCACTCCCGACACCTCCGGGCGGAGAGAGATTCGGAACAGTAAGGATGCAGCTGACTGAGCATTACTGGCTTGCAAATCCTAACGATGTAGGTTTTGCCAAGGATCATCACAAGGTTCTGACTGAGTATTTCCCTACAGACGTACTCGTATGGCAGAACAACATTCCTGACATGGGACATTCCCACGGCATCGACAAGGCCGAGGAAGTAAACATCGAGGGAGATGATGCAAGATCGACAAAGGGCGATGAATCAATGGGAACAGTTCCTTTCATCTTTGCATTCGTACCTGTATGGTGGGAAGACGACTTCAAGGGCGAAGGCCGCACAGTAGAGGACGGACCTAACTACAGATGGCAGTTCATGGTCAGGTATCCTGAAGGCGTCAGCAAGGAAGAGGGCGACAAGTGGCTCAAGGAAGAGTTCCTGCCTTCTATCTATGAGCACGAAGGATGCACACGTTGCGTATCCAGCCTTATCAAGAAGGAAGTCAACGGCTGTGACTTTGACCGTGTCGTAGAGATGTGGTTCGAGTGCCAGACTGCATGGTGTGAAGCTGTTGCTGCAGCTGCTGAGAAATGCGCTAAGCCTGCATGGGCTGAGACAGAGGACTTCCCGTACTTCAAGAAGTCCTACGGCATCAGCGGCATCTTCCTGTCAGACTATGCAAGATCAGACAATCTCAGCCAGTATCGCGGATACATCACAATGAGATAGTTACTTTTTCCGGGAGGGGCGATCCTCCGCAAACAAAGGAGAATTAAATGGGTAAAGGCAAATATTTCTATTCAAAGGGTGAGGGCAACGACGGTTATATCAAGAACCTCGAGGTACTCTCATACTGCGATATGGACGGCACCTGCGGCATGTTCCAGATGGGACTTTACCGCACGGAAGCCGGAAGATATCTGCTCTACGGTGCATGCTTTGCAGCAGGCCCTGAAGGAGTAGGCATCATGATCAGCGATGTCACTGATCCTAGAAATCCGGTCTTCATCAAGAAGTGGCGTCCGTTCGACATCGATGAGTATCCTACAACATCGATACCTAAGCTCCAGATCGCTGATGACAAGCTTATCTTCGCTCTTACATCCGGGTCCGGCCCGTCAGTTCTGGTAGGAGACAGAGACAAGATGAAGAGCCTTCAGGGCATCATGATCTATGACCTGAAGAATGATCCTGAGAATCCTGAGTATCTCGGATACTGGGACTGCGGCGTTCCTTATTCAATGGGCGTTCACAGATTCATGTACAACGGCGGCGACTATGTTCATCTGTCATCAGAGGCTGATGAATTTGAAGGCCTGATCTACAGGATCGTCAGCATCAAGGATCCGGCCAATCCGGTGGAAGTAGGACGCTGGTGGGCACCTCATCAGTACATCTACGGTGTGCCGGGAAGAGAAGTAGATCACTCAGCACCTCATAATCCTGACTTCATGGACAAAGGCTGGCTGCACGGGCCTCCGTTCGTAGTAGGCGACAAGGTCTACTGCGGATACTGCGGAGACGGACTGTATGTCCTGGATATTTCAGATATCCATCATCCTAAGGCACTCGGCAACCTGAAGTTCATGCCTGCTTTCTCAAGCAGACTCGCAGGAGCAAGGACACACACAGCTCTTCCGCTTGTAGGCAGAGACCTCGTCGTAGTAACCAACGAAGGCGAGAGATTCGGCTTTATCAAGGACGGAGTCGTAACACAGGCACAGGCCATGAACAACCTTCACATGGTAGATGTCAGTGATCCGACCAACCCTGTGCTGATAGCAGAGTTCCCTTATCCGGAAGTACCTGAGGGATTCCCTGCACCGAACTTCAATACTTACTGTCTGGCAGAGGGCTCCAAGGGCGGACCTTTCGGACCTCACAATGTTCATGAGCCGATGAGCAATAAGCCTTGGCTCGAGCAGAGGACAGACGTAGTCTATGACTGCTACTTTGCGGCAGGACTCAGGGTATATGACGTATCCGATCCTTTCTATATTAAGGAAAAGGCATACTTCATTCCGCCGAATCCGACCAAGAAGTGCTTCCCGTTCCCAGGCCCTATGATGGCAATGACAGAGGACGTTGTCGTAGATGACAGAGGCAACATCATTATCGATGCCAACAGCGACGGATTCTACATCCTCAGAAAGACATATGAGGACTAGTCCTTAAGACTTGAAAATACGTGCGGCAGCCTCCGGGCCAATGTCATTAACTTAATGACATTGGCCTCCGGGCTGCCGTTTGTTTTGCCATTATAGCTATTATTATTTTGAAGTTGAACTCAAATCATATATAATTCTTGAGGAACAACAATCCAAAAAACACTTAAAAAGAGGATACTTGATGAATAAGAAAGAAATACTGACTCTCGCTGTACTGATAGCTGTTATGCCTCCGATCTGGGCGGTTGCAAGCCCTTATCTCGGCAATTCGGTCGGGCCTATAGCTCTCATTGCGGCCGGTATATACGCAACTAACGGAAATAAGTTCGAGGATGCGCATAAGATCGCGCTCGGATATCTCGCAGGCGACATATGGGCTCTTATATGCTATCTCATAATGGCTCATACGCCATTTAACGCCGATCTGACGCTGTTTTGCGTACTTGCAGTACTCGGATTCCTCGTTGTAATTATTTCGAACGCTATGCCTCAATTTTTCCATATGCCTTCATGGCTTGCAGGATGGGCGATAGGCATGCTGACAATGAATCTTGACAAGACAACTCCTATAATGAACCTGACAGTTCAGATAGCGATCGCTATGCTGGTCGGAGTGTACTATGTCGGTGCGCTTGTGGACAAGGTCCACAGAATCTGGAACAATAAAAAATAATCACTAAGGAGTTATTCGCATTATGAACGTACCGTTCGATATCCAGCAGTATCTTTCAGAGGGCGTTGAGCAGGTAGTAAAGGATGCGCTCAAGGCGACACTCAAAGATCCGCGCGAAAGCGCTTTTCTGGCAAAATTCGCATTAGCCAGTGCGAAAGCCAACAGGAAGAGAGAGGAAGAGGAACGAAATGGCCTCCACGTGCCTTCGTATCTTATAGCCAGCATCACTTCAAGCTGCAACCTTCACTGCGCCGGCTGCTACTCGCGTGCCAATAATGCAACAGTTGACTGCCAGGCGACCATGCAGCTCAATGATGAAGAGTGGCTCAAGATATTCACCGAGGCAGAGGAGCTCGGTATCTCCTTTATCCTGCTTGCAGGCGGAGAGCCTATGCTCAGGCGCGATGTCATAGTCGCCGCCGGTACCATGCCGAATATCATTTTCCCTATATTCACCAACGGCACATACATGGACGAGAGATACTTCGAGCTGCTTGACAGGAGCCGCAACCTCATTCCTGTAATGAGCATCGAAGGCGGCAAAGAAGAGACAGACTCGAGAAGAGGCGAAGGCGTCTATGACAGGCTGATTTCCAACATGGATGAGCTTCATAAAAGAGGCCTCATCTACGGAGTATCCGTGACTGTAACCAACGAGAACCTCGGAGAGGTATATTCAGACGAGTTCCTTGATCTCATGAGATCAAGAGGGTGCAAAGCTGTTTTCTATATTGAATATGTTCCTGTGACTGATGAGAGCCAGGAGCTGGCACCGGATGATGACGACAGAGCGTTCATGACCGAAAGAATGGATTATCTCAGGGCCAATCATGATGATATGATGTACATCGCATTCCCGGGAGACGAGAAGAGCTCAGGCGGCTGCCTTGCAGCAGGGAGAGGATTCTTCCACATCAACTCCCACGGCGGAGCAGAGCCGTGTCCGTTCTCGGCATACTCAGACATTAATGTCAGAGAGACCTCCGTACGCGAGGCACTCGGATCAGGACTTTTCACCGCTTTGCGTGAAGGCGGCATCCTTGCGGGAGACCACATAGGCGGCTGCGTTCTGCACGAAAAAAGAGACCAGGTAGAGGCGCTCCTCAGAGGATAACCTGGACCTGTAACATAATTAACGTGCAATTTGCAGGAAACATCGGAGGACGACCGGAATGAACAGGCTGATAAGAAAGAAGCATGAAAGGATACAGGACGCTGTCAGACGGACTGAAGAAGCTTATGAGGCGATTATGGCTGATGAGCAGCCGCGTGACGATAATAAATTATCGGAAAGCACGAGCCCTGTGAGCGAAACCGGCCCTCGCTGATCAGGTGGCAGGGGACCTGTGCAGAGCCTTTCATCAGGATTCAGTCTTAATAAGCGAGGGCCTCGCCAGACAGTACTGCGTAAGAGAAAACGCTTAAAATACAACGGACAACTTTTCAATGAACTTTAACAGAAGACGACTTACGGCTGTAATAATGGTATGTGTTGCTGCAGCGATGCTGCCGCTGCTCTCCTCATTAAGCAGGACGGGGACCGTAGGGGCTGCAGCCAGCCCGGCAATTGCTTATAAAGGGCCTCAGTCGTCTTTTTCGTACAAAAAATACAGCACTCATTCAGCGTATAAGCAGGATCTCAGGTGGCGCATGGGGCGCGTATATGAGCAGATGGCGGCATACATGGACGACTCCGGCACCGTGCCTATACCGGGAATAATCGAGACGTATACTGTCGACGGCAAGGATACTGCCATGTCTGAGAGATATGTGCCGCAGGGACTCTGCAGAGTATTCAAATTCTGGCTTGTGACAGCGTATGATGCCGATAAGGAGAACAATTCCGTAATATATGTAATAGACAAGGATACGGACACTCTTATTTCCACGCTCACTCTTCCTTACCGCTATCACGCGGGAGGCATAGCGTTCGACGGAGAGCGGATATGGCTTACGGGATCGACTTCAGATAACTACACCGGATATCCTTTTCTTCACTATATAGAATATGAAACTTTGCACGAGATGATCAAGGACCCTCTGCATGAGGTAACTGACGATGAGATTTCGGGCAAAATATATATACGCAACAAACCGTCGTTTCTTGAATGCGAGAACGGTGTTCTGTGGGTCGGTACATACGCCGGAAAGAAGGGTACCCATGAAGGCTACATGTACGGATATCCTGTTACCGGCACGGGATACAGCAAGCTCAACACCGTAATGTATTCAGTAATTACAGGCATCGATTCAAGCGCACAGGGCGCAGATATCTACGGCAATCATCTGTATGTCTCGAGCTCATACAACGGCTACATTCAGGCCGTAAAGTCTTCATTCGTAACGAAGTACGACATCAGGGACGTCCTGAAGGGCAAGAGCCGCATGAATGTGAGCAAAAAAGAGCTGCGCAGAATAGAAGTCCCCAAGATGAATGAAGAAATCATAGTTGAAAACGGGGACATTTTCATCAACTTCGAGTCGGCATCGGGCGGATGGAACAATCCGGTCATTAAAACTGACAGGATACTGGCCATCCGAATGAATCTGTGGAGGTAACGAGTCATGTTTAAAAAAGTAATGACCGTTATAGTGTTGGCTGCAGTCTTTCTGTTCTTAGCGGGAATGATTTTCTTAAGGTTTACCGGAGATCAGAATTTTGTGCTGAGAAAAAGCGCGCTTCCTGTTTCAGAAGGAAAAGAGGTCAAAGTATCTGAAATCTACAGCAGCATACGTCATTTCCGCGGGAATTCAAGATTCTACGAATTCACTCCGGCCGAGACCGCTGAGTATGAATTCGCGGTAAGTGATATTAAGTGCGATGAGGGTGTTACTCTCAGTATGATCATCATGGATGAATCTTTCGCGGAATACTCGGGCGTATCTGAAGCGGATGCTGCCAGGGATGAGGAATACGACGGCACCTTAAGATGCAGGGTCAATCTTCAGAAAAATACAACCTGCTACATCGGCATCATCTCCGAGTCTTCGGATAACAGGAACAGATACGCATGGGGCTGCAGGCTCAATGTGACCAAGGCGCCTGAAGATGAAAAGCCTCAGGAGATTGCAGAAGGACAGAATGTGAGCATGCAGCTCATGGCTGATGAAAAGAAGAGCCTGCTGTTCGCTCCTAAGGAAACAGGCTATTATAAGTTTGATGCAGAGATCGTCTCAGGCAGCAAATCAGGTTATGCGGGAATCGATTCGATCACTCTCGACGATGATGAGGGAGTGGCAGTAACTGACGGCCTTAGTCTCCTTACCGCCGGAAATGAGTATTATGTGTGGGTAAGTGCCTACGACATATCCGCAAAGGCTGAAGCCGAAGTTTCCTGCAGGATGGTCGGAACTGCATCGCTTGATGACTCAACTGAGGTGCAGATAACAGATGAAGCAGTCATAGAGTACACTGCAGATGAAGCCGGCACTTTTGCCATATACTCAGTATCCGACGGCGATCCTGACGTATGCGTCTATGATGCGGATGGATTCCCGCTCAGAAACGACAGCGACTCCGGCGCGGAGTTAAGCGAGAATGAGCATGATTTTGCCTTCGTTATCGACGCCGCACAGGGCGATGTCTACAGGATATTCGTATCGGGAAAATTCGAAGACTGCAGGGTGATAAGAGCGCGTTACACAGGCGACGGAACATCGATCGGACCTGATGATATCGAGAAGATAGAGGCTGCTCCGGTAGAGCAGACTGAAGAAACTGATGCAGCTGCTGCTGAAGCAGGGGCAGAAGAAGAGAACGTTCAATGAGATTCGCATTTAACACAAATCAGCAAGAATTCCCCCATCCTCTACAGGTGGAGCTCTACAGGTGGAGGGATGAATTGCAAGGGGAAAAGACAAAGAGATATAATACGAACGCTTGTTCCAAAGTGCTCAAAATGGTATAATCAGATCATAAAAGCAACTCAGTCGAAATAGCCGAAGAGGTTGATTTGATGAACAAATATGATCATAACCAGCATTCAGTATATATGCTGTATTATCACCTGATCATGGTAGTGAAATACAGACGGAAGGTGATAGACAGCGAGATATCTGCACGCGGCAGAGAGATATTCGAGTATATCGGAGAACGCTACGGAATAACCCTTGAAGAGTGGAACCACGATGAAGACCATGTCCATGTGATGTTCCGGGCAAAACCATCGACAGAGATCAGCAAGTTCATCAACGCGTACAAGAGTGCGAGCAGCCGTCTCATCAAGAAGGAGCATCCAGAGATCAGGAAGAAACTGTGGAAGGAGGCCTTCTGGAGCCAGAGTTATTGTCTGCTGACAGCGGGGGGAGCACCGATAGAGGTGATCCGTCAGTACATAGAGACGCAGGGGGAGAAGCGGTGAACAGAGCGATGCGATTCCGTATAGGACCGAATAAGGAACAGAGAGTGCTGTTTGCAAAGACATTCGGCTGCTGCCGATTCCTGTATAACAGGATGCTTTCGGATCATATTCTGAGAGAACTGACAGGAGAACAGATAGAGATCCGGCCGGCAGTATATAAGAAAGAATATCCTTGGCTCTGCGAAGTGGATTCACTTGCGCTCTGCAATGTGCAGCTGGACCTGGAGAGAGCCTTCCGTGACTACCGGAAGATAAAAGACAGAGGCAGGCCGAGATACAAGAGCAAACATCACAGCCGCATGAGTTATACGACCAATGTCGTGAATGGGAACATCCGCATCGAAGGAAAGAAGATAAGACTTCCCAAGGTCGGTATGGTCAGAATAAGGATCCACAGAGAGATCCCTGAAGGCTGGATACTGAAGAATGTCACCGTCGTGAAAGAACCGAGCGGCAAGTACTATGCATCTCTTCTCTATGAAATACCTGAAAGTGAAAGCCAAGCAGAAGGTGCGCAGAGAGAAAAGAGATACCTTGGCATAGATTATGCGATGGACGGACTTGCAGTGATGTCAGACGGAACGAGAGCAGAGTATCCGAAATACTTCAGGCAGGCAGAAGAGAAACTTGCAAGAGAGCAGAGGAAGCTGTCACATTGCGAGAAGGGCAGCCGCAATTATGCAAAGCAGAAACGCAAAGTGGCGGTCATTCATGAGAAGGTCAGGAATCAGAGGAAAGACTTCCTGCACAAGATGAGCCGAAGGCTCGCGGAAGGATATGACGTGATCGGTGTCGAAGACATCGACATGAGAGCGATGAGTCAGACTCTGCATTTCGGCAAAAGTGTTTCTGACAATGGTTTCGGAATGCTGCGGACAATGCTTGCATACAAGCTGGAAGAGCGGGGCAAAGAACTTGTAAAGGTAGACAGGTTCTATCCATCCAGCAAGAGATGCAGCAGATGCGGAAGGATCAAAGAAAATCTGACACTCAGTGATCGCATCTACCGATGCGAATGCGGTAACGTAATGGACAGGGATGTAAACGCCGCGATAAACATCAGACTGGAAACAATGAGACTGAAAGCCTCATGACAAAAGCAAACTTATACCTAAAAGAGGAACCGTGGGGCACACGGGGATAGCTCGTTGATACTCAGTTCGTTGGAACTGTTGAGCGAGAAGCCCCCACTTCTACAAGTGGTGGGAGTATGTCACTGGGCTGGAAGCTATGTTCGACAACTGGAAGAACGAGTGGGAATATCCGGATATCGGAATACCATTCGGTGAAACAGCATCTGCCGGACATGATATGTATTACATGGACTGCAGGGTAACAGATGAGAACGGCGAGCCGCGTATAGTCAGGATAGATAACGAAATGGGTAATGCGGTCTACTTCGTAGCGGACAGTCTTCCTGAGTTCATTAAAATGATCCTCAGTGAAGAGCCTATTGACGAGTTTTCTACCGGAGAAGGAGGGCTTTCACATGATGAGCAGCCTGAAATACCGGCACAAGAGGAGAAGAAATCAGAGAAGAAATCATTCTTCGGCAAACTGTTCAAACGATAGACTGAAGTGCTGATAAGTTGAACGTTAATAAGAGAAGGAAGAGGTGCATTATGGCAAAAGCAGATATCATCAAATTCAGAGAACTGTTGCTTTCAGATGCTGATTTTCAGGAGAAACTCAGAAAAGCAGGAGAAGCATACACAGGCGAGAAGGATGAAAAGTCCGTATTTGACAATGTGCTTGTCCCGGTTGCCAGGGAGTATGGACTTTCCGCAACCTATGAAGAAGTCAAGAATTATACAGCGTCATTTTCGGGAGAAGCTGATGGCGAACTGTCCGAAGATGAGCTGGAACAGGTTGCAGGCGGAAAAGGAGACGGCGCTATTTTATGCGGAATAGTCGGACTTGGTATCGGACATACCAAGCTGGAAAAAGGGACAGCCGGTTGCTTTGTTCTTGGTGTAGGTGCCGGGATATGCGTATGTGAAGGAATAACTTATGAAGAATAGGTGTGGGAATATGCGTGTATGAAGGAGTATCGAAGGAGTAAATTACCAGCAGATGATTAGGGTGCTGCATATTTGTCACGGCAATATCTGCCGTTCGCCTATGGCGGAATTCATGATGAAAGATATGGTCGAGAAAATGGGAGTCAAAGATGACTTCTATATTGCCTCTGCAGCAACTTCGACTGAGGAGATCTGGGGCGGGCAGGGGAATCCTGTGTATCCGCCTGCAAAGAATGAGCTTCTGATGCGGGGGATAGGCAGAACGCCTTACACTGATTTCAGTAAGAAGAGGGCAGTTCAGGTAACCAAAGCCGACTATGACAAGTACGACTATATCCTCTGTGCGGAGGAGAGAAACATCCGGAACACAATAAGGATCACAGGCGGCGACCCTGAAAATAAGATTAAAAGACTGCTGGACTACTCAGATAATCCGCGCAATATCGCTGATCCGTGGTATACCGGCGTATTCGATGTCACTTATGAGGATATAAGGGAAGGGCTGCAGGCATTTCTGAGATATCTTGGGTATTAGTGCCGTATTTGCATCCGTAAATGTATTGTTGTATCATTAAAGAGCCGAAATGGCTCTTTTTTATGATGTTTGATTTACAGATAAAGTTTATATGAAAAACAAGCAATTCAAGCCTAAAAAAAACAATCTCTCTCTGGCATGGGAGAAAATCAATACGGTAATAGAGCGCGATATTGCTCTTGTTGTCCTGATCATGCTGGGAGGACTTCTCCATTCTGATGAATCCGGAATGAGAGGATTTCCTGTACCGTGGTTCTTCCCATCCCAGAGCGCACACATGCACAGCAGTTTTCCGGCTTTCCTGACTTCGCTTATAGTTGCTATTGCGATCGTTGTGATCTGCGAGATAGTTAATGCAGTAGTAAAAATGGGCTCGGAACCTGATGCGTTCAGGAACACATCATCCCAGTCATCTGTATATGCCAATACGTATGATGACACAGCTGAGTTTCAGGATATTCCGGATACGGGCCCTTTTGAGGCCAAGGATACATCCAATTACAGTAAGGCACTCAGGAAGAGCCAGAAGATGTTCAGAAAAGCTGAGGAGAGCCTGCAGAAACCTGCACCGCCAAGGAGCCATTCTGAGACTAAGTCAAGAGGCAGATTCGCACTGACGCTCGTAATCGTAATATTTGCAGCCACTTTTATCTTCATGGCAGCCATATTTGCTACATTGTTCTCAAATGACACTCTGCATGATGATATAGCAAATGATAATTACGATACTGAATATTCAGATGATTACGATACTGAGTATGACGAAGCAGATACCGGCAGCCTTCTCGGTACACCGTTCTTTGAGGATAATGAATATCTTAAGGCTAAGTGCGACAGAGTCCTCGGAATGCTGAAAAGCGGCGATGCGGATGGCCTTTCAAAGATAGGGGACGGTGATGTGCAGGGGCTTCTCTCGCTTACTGACTGGTCCGCTGCGGAATTCGAGCGCGACTACCGCTATGCGGTATCGGGCGATCCGGACTCCGGGTTTATAAGATTCTATGCTCAGAATGCTGATGGAGAATACATGGTCGGCATCAAGTTCGAAGGCGACGGCCTTGCAACCGATGAGGACAGCGCTAATGTTATCGGCGTTTCTGCCTGCTCATTTAAGCCATGGCAGGAATATGACGGTACAGACGATGAATCCTGGAATAAATTTATGGATAGCGTTGAGGCCGGCAGCGTAGCTGTCGGAGATGACAGATTTATGGGATACAGCATACTTCTGTGGTAGAAGGGCGGTTTTCGCATGAAAAGAAAGAGAAGACGCAGACTTCCCAACGATTTTCTGGTACTTATCATAATAGCGGAATTGTTCGCTGTGTCTTTTTCCTGCACTGAGATCTTCAATGAGTCCACTGCAAGGATAACAGACAGGAGAACGGCAGCTATAGCGGATATAAGCGTGTCATATCTTCACGATCCTGAGAAAGAGGTGAAGAAGGGCGTTGAGGAATACCAGATTGCATGGGAAGAAGAGCACCGCTGGAAAGGCCCGGTGCTGTCTCCGGGCAGAGGAGTCAACTACGGACCATCCGGCAAGGAGACATATTACAACCTCAATATGAACGGGGTGGTCAATATCATGCGCAGCATGGGCAACTCTGATGAGTACTGGGTCAGGGATGACGGGTGCAAAATGCTCGGAGACTACATCATGGTCGCGGCCAATCTCAATCTGAGACCGCGCGGATCGATAGTTGAGACGTCTCTCGGCGATGCTATAGTCTGCGATACAGGAGGCTTTGCAAAGCGCAATCCTTATCAGATAGATATCGCCGTGACATGGTAAAAAACAGTTTTGCCTCAAATAATATATGTTGTGGAAAATTGTTCTCTTTTCTGCTACAATTGACAGGACGTGCAAACAGATAATAATGAGCTCTGCAGAGAGCAGGGCGCAAATACATATTAGAGAGTAGGAAGATAAATGAGCAGGAACAGAAACAACAGACAGGCCGCACAGTACGGCTACAACAGACAGTCCAAGGGCTTTCAGCAGAATCTGTACAAGCAGAAACTCAAAGAGGAAAACATCAAGCCTCCTAAGAACAATCTTACAGAGAAGAAGCTCAGGACCATCGTTATAGCAGGAGGAATCATCTGGCTGATCCTTACGATACTCCTCGTTGTATTCCTTAAGTGGAAGGGCCTTCTGATCGGACTTCTTGTAGGTCTCGTAGTTGTCGGAGCAGCATACTGGTATCTCAGACACAAGCAGAATGAGGTGATCGCTTATTACAAGAAGCTCGGTATGACAGAAGATATGTATATCAATGAGCTTAAGAGACGCGGAACAGATCAGAGACAGCTTGACGCTACACGCAAGATATGGCGCAAGGTCAAGATCGATGAATAAGCCGGTGCAGGCACATTGAACTTCTGATTATCAGATGACAAAAACTGCATTATTCAGATAAATATCTGAGTAATGCAGTTTTTTAATTCCTATGGACAGGGCGGTGCAGATCAGAAATCATCCTCCTCAGGTGTGAAGGTGAGCTCTGCCATCACACATCGGAAACACCGGCGTGATCCATGCTATAATAAGAAAAAAAGGGGAGAAAAGCCGCATGGATTTTATCGTAGATATTTCAGTCGAATTGCTGTTCATAGTCGGAGCCATACTGCTGCAGTGGTGCGTAAGGCATAAACAGATAACATATACTTTATTAATTGTTGTGCTTATGATAATAGATGTTTTCGTGTGGGTTAAAATGCACGGAAAGATGTGATGAGTGCACGGGTGCAGTGCGGACCGGAGAATAACAATCGGAAATATTTTTTATTATCAGAATGATTTCAGGGCCTTCAATGCGTTATAAGAAGCAAGGGAGGCCTTGTTTCAGAGATACAACTATTCCTAAAATCATAATTTTCGGAATAGTTAATAACGGAAGAACCCGGAATTGCTGAATTTCTTCAAATCCAGTCGTTCCAAGGCCCTGAGGTCCCTCGCGCATGCTGAGGCATTTATAAGAATATAAATAATGTAATTTTAAAGAATAGTATTATAACCCGTATGCATCACTTTCCTGCTGCATACGGGCTGTATTTATATTGTTACCAGATTACCTGCGCTGTCCAGCGAATATATCATCGGAGCTTTATTGCTGCGCTCTTTGATAATATTTCTGTGGCACTGGAAATCTGATTCGTAATCAAGTCTTTCAAGAACTGCCTGCTTAATATATTCAGATACCTTGATATCTTTTCTTGCTGCGAATTCCTTTATGTACTGTTCATCCTGCGGAGTTAATTTGATTGAAATGATCATGATAATTCTCCTCTGTATATTCTGCTTACGTGCCGTGTATTGATCTGATTAATTTCTTCTGTAACTATGCCTTACAGGCGGACAATTAATTGCTGTATCGTGAGTGCTTTTGAAAATCCGGTTCTGACAGCCGGGATGCAATTGCTGTCAGATACCGGACCTCAAATAAAACACACTATCCTAGAAATATATACCGCGGAGGTACATATATTGCTAGCTTATCAGTAAAGCGGGACAAATATCATGTCGCCGGGCTGAACATCATTGAGATCGACATCGTTGGTCTGGCAGATCTCGTTGACGATCTCAGCGGTGCTCTTGCGGACATCCTGATTGTATTTGTCTGCGATTCCCCAGAGGCTGTCGCCCTCATGGATAACGACCTGCTTATATGTCTTGACTTCTGCAGCTTCTGCATGGCTTGCACCCAGAATGCTGTAGCCTGCGAATGCGATGATCATTGTGCTGATCAGTATGAATGCGAAGAATCTTACCGGATTGACTATTTTCAGATGACGTGTTCTCATGATTTTCACCTACAACTTTCTCTATAATTGCCTGTCTCAAGCGCTCCTAAAAACGCTGTAAACATTTGTTCTTGATTGGTATATCTGGATTATAAACGTTTGTTCGAACTAAGTCAAGAGAAAAATAAACAAAAGTTCAGAAAATATGTTCGGTACATTCAAGCCCTGTTTCCGGGCAAAGTAAAACTCCGCGTCGTTGAATATATTTCTAAAATCTATTTGTGTAAGAGTAAATTCTACATGCTTGTGTTTAGTCTTACACAGCTATAATTGTTCATGGTCGCCTGTCTGCATTAAACAGGAGGTAATCATGAGCAAAGATATCAAAGGTGACCACAAGCATCTCACCCTCTCAGATCGCGTTTACATAGAGCAAGCTCTGATCCGAGGAGAGAACTTCAGAACTATTGCTAAAGCTCTCGGTAAAGATCCGTCAACCATCTCTCTTGAGATAAGAAAGTTTGTTGAATGGGATGACGGCCGTCTTTCACTAAATCCAGGAAATGATTGTGTCCATTACGATTCCTGTGAAAGAACAAAGACATGTTCACGGGCTTTCACAGACAAATGCAGGAATTGTTTCTATGATCATTGCGCACCAACATGCTTACGTTATGAGCCATATATGTGCGATGATCTGAAGTCGCCTCCATATGTGTGCAATGGCTGCAAACTCATAAGTTCATGCAGGTCCACTAAGGTCTTTTATTCGGCTGAGGATGCTCAGAAGCGATACAAAACCGTTCTATCTGAGTCCAGAGCCGGCATAAACATGACGCCTGAGCAATTGAAAGAACTTGATGAATTTATCTCTCCCCTTATTAGGCAGGGACAGCCTCTCAGTCATATTTTTTCTTCATATGGAGATGTCATCCCTTGCAGCCGTAAGACCATTTACAACTATCTGGACATGGGCATCTTCACCGTGAAGAACATCGACCTCCCGCGCCGTGTTAGATACAAACTCCGGAAGAAACACAGAGGCGAGAATCCGATCAAATATGCATACCGGAACCGCAGGACTTACAAAGACTTCCTCAAGTATACCGAAATGTTTCCGGACTATGAGGTCGTCGAGATGGATACCGTTAAGGGAAGCCGTGAGGCCGGTAAATGCCTTATGACTCTCCTTTTCAGGAAGTCTTCTTTCATGCTGATCTTCCTGCTTCCTTCATGCACTCAGAAAGCCGTCAAAGATGTTTTCGACAAGCTCTATGATCTGCTCGGACCTACTGTCTTCAAAAGAACTTTCAGAGTGATCCTCACTGACAACGGTCCTGAATTCAAGGATCCCTGGGCCATTGAGATCACCGAAAACAGAAAACGCAGGACACGTGTTTTCTTCTGTGATCCTTACAAGTCCAACCAGAAGGGCCGCCTTGAGAAGAGTCACGAGTTTATTCGGTACATCATCCCTAAAGGCCGGAGCATGCATAACCTTACCGATGAACAGGTCCGGATCATGACCTGCCACATCAACTCCGTAGCAAGAGACAGCCTCAATGGCAAGACACCTTTTGATCTGGCTGAATTATTGCTAAGCGAAAAAGTGCTGAACTCTTTAGGATTACGGAAAGTCTCCCCAGACGACGTGATCCTTAAGCCAGCACTTCTCAAAAAATAGTTCTATTCATTTGACCGCAGACAGGCTCGACCGGACAACTGA
>JAWRIG010000005.1:0-23854 GCA_040308005.1 Anaerovoracaceae bacterium
TCACTCCCGGTTGACGAAGTTTCAATGGTTTCAGGGCTCGTGGGAGTGAATTTCTGAGCTGAATGGCGTTACGGACTCACTCCCGGGTGACGAAGTTTCAAGGCTTTCAGGGCTCGTGGGAGTGAATTCCTTCGCTGAATAGCATCGATTATTCACTCTCCGGCAGCGAAAAGATCCCTGCAGGTGAACTGATGTCAGTCACTCGCAGGGATCTTAATCTTAATCTTAATCTTAATTTTAATCTGATTCTGATTCCTATTCCTGTTTTCTTCTGATCCTATTTTTTCTCCGGCTTGAGGAATGCGGTATACAGCTTGAAGTCGTTATGGCCCTTGCCTCCGAGCGTGAATCCGCCCTCGCGCACGCACCAGTTGATCAGGATGCCTCTTTCCAGCAAGAGTATGTGCTGTGCTAGGCTGAATGTATCTATATCGCTCCTGACCTCGCCTCTTTCCTGCCCTGTCTTCAGTATCTCCGTTACCATCCTGAAGTAGTAACGGTCAGGGCTGAGGAAGTGGTCCTGCTTCCTTGTCGCCAGCTGGGATATGTACAGCTCGCTCAGGAGCTCGTAGGATACGTTGGCATCGATGAAATAGCACACATACTGGTTCACCAGCTCAAGCTGTGTGATGGCATTGATGCTCTTGTCCAGATTGGTATAGAACTTCTCATATTCACGGTCGAAGATGACATAGAGCGAATTCAGCAGGTCATCTTTCTTCTTGAAGTAATAATAGAAACCGCCCTTGGATGTCTCTGCCTTTTCGATGATATCGTTGATCGTCGTATTGGCATAGCCCTTCTCATAGAACAATTCCCATGCGCAGTCGATTATTCTCTGTCTCAGTGTTTCATCAGGCTTTTTCCCCATTCTGCCTTGTCTTATCCTTTCAATGCTCTAAAGATTATTCCTTACTCCACCCCTATATATAACAATATAACACGCTCCGTCCGACATTTCACGGGTTTTGCGCTCATCATTTTTTGTTATTTTTGTACAATTTTACAATCATTTTTTATACTCATTGACAAATTTTATATGCCGTTTTATATTTGCTTAAGGTATGTTTTACCATACTATTTTCATATAGTAATATCAGGGGCTTACGTATAACTAGATTGGAGATGACACATGACTAATATCGAAATGATCCGTGCTTACGGACACGAACAGGTAGCTTATTTCAACAACGAGAAGGCAGGCCTCAAGGCCATCATCGCGCTTCACAACACTAATCTCGGTCCGGCTGTCGGCGGCTGCCGTCTGTGGCCGTATGAGAGTGAGGAAGCAGCTCTCTTCGACGTGCTCCGTCTTTCAAGAGGAATGAGCCACAAGAACGCCGCTGCAGGAATGCCTCTCGGCGGTGCCAAGGGCGTTATCATAGCTCATCCGTCACAGAAGACTGAGGCGATGTTCGAAGCATTCGGTGAAGCTGTAAATACATTCATGGGTAAGTACTACACAGCTGAGGACGTCAACACAGACACTAAGGATGCAGATTACATGCTCCGCACTACAGACTATGTAGTAGGCCGTGCTGATGTTTCCGGTGACCCTTCCCCATTCACTGCAATCGGTGTATTCGACGGTATCCGCGCTGTTGCACAGTTCATGAACGGCTCAGACAGCCTTGACGGAATGACCGTTGCTGTCCAGGGTCTCGGCAAAGTAGGAATGGATCTCGCAGAGAGACTCCACGCTGCAGGTGCCAAGCTCATCGTCTGCAACAACTCCAACAGAGAGGCTATGAAGCATGCTGTTGAGGACCTCGGTGCTACAGAGGTAGGAAGAGATGAGATCTACGGCGTAGACTGCGACATCTTCGCTCCATGCGCACTCGGTGCTGTAGTCAACGCGAAGACTATTCCACAGTTCAAGTGCAAAGCTATCGCAGGTGCTGCCAACAACGTCATCTATGATGAAGCAGCAGGCGAAGCTCTGAAGGCACGCGGCATTCTGTATGCACCTGACTTCATCATCAACGGAGGCGGAGTCATCAATGCAGGCCAGGAAGCTTTCACAACATATGACAAGGAGAACGTTCTCAAGCAGGTTCACAACATCTACAACACTGTCTACAGAATGCTCGAAGAGTCCAAGGCTACCGGAATTCCTGAAGGCGTTATCGCTACCAACTTCGCAGAGAACCGCATCAAGAACGGTCTTGACGCTGACTGATCGCAGCAGGGCTCAGTAAAGCAGCCGGCAGTTTTGTGCTATAATTGAAGCACAGTAAAATATCACCGGAACTTATCATGATAAGAGGTACTGTCAATGGATATTGAAAAACTCAGAGAAGAGATAAAGAAAGCAGATAAGGACATTGCTGATGCATTCGTCCGCAGAATGGAAGCCTCCAAGGGCATAGCAGAGTACAAGAAAGCGCACGGCATCTCTGTTGAAGATACCAACCAGGAGCAGGTCGTTCTTGAACGCGACTCAGCTTTTATCGAGGATCCTGAGATCCGTTCATATTTCCTGCCTTTCCTGAAGAGCGCCATCAGTGCCAGCAAGAGTCTTCAGAGTTCAATGATGGCAGGCCAGCGCATCGCATACTGCGGCGGCATGGACCCGAGGGACTACACTGTAGCAGGCAATGCTTTCCCAGGATGCACAAGAGTCGCTTATCCTAACTATGCCAAAACATATCAGGCTGTAGTTGACGGCGAGTGCGATGTATGCGTCATCCCGTTTGAGAAGAGCAATTCAGGCGAGATCGGCCAGGTGCTCGATATGATGTTCGCAGGCGACCTCTTCATCAACAAGGCTATAAAAGTCGTCAACGATACAGACACCATCCGCTACGCTGTAATGTCACGCGTTGAGAACGATACAGTCCCTGTCGGAGCAGACAACCGCTTCATGCTGATGTTCACCGTCAAGGATGAGCCGGGCTCGCTGGCCAAAGCTATCAGCACTCTCAGCTCATACGGACACAACATGAGCATCATGCGTTCAAGGCACATGCCTGATCTCCCATGGAACTACTACTTCTATGCCGAGGCTGAAGGCGATGTTACAACAGCTGACGGAAAGAAGATGTTCGATGAGATGAAGGCTGTATGCCAGTCAGTCAAGAATCTCGGATGCTACGAGGCAGTATAGTCTGCCGGATGCAGCATTCCTGACATGCAGGAATGAGAATGATCAATAAGAGCTTATAAACAAGAGGACCCTCCGCACTGCGGAAGGTCCTCTTTGCTGTCTCTAATATGTGTTTTCCGGTTTGCCTGTTCTAGTATGCCGGTTCGTACGGTGTCTGCTTCATGAACTCTCTGGCTTCAGGAAGCATCTTTTCAAGGGTCTGCTCCGACGAACTTCTGCACATCGCTTTCTTATTCCTTGTGCATTTCAGATGTATTATACCAAATATGCGCTTTTACTGAAAACAGGTGTATATCAAGTTCTCAATTTCAAGCTCTGTCATTGTCAAAATGTGATACACTTGATAATGGCGGCCGGGATACCCCCTCTTCAGGGCCGCCGGCACAATAAAGATCAAGTATGTTATTTCAGGAGATGATAAAATGACTAGCAAATTCAATCAGGTACCTGTATTTAAGGACGGTCTTGCTCAGCCTGTTTTCCCGTTTACGGACGGAAAGACAGGCGATGCTTATGACCCGGAAAATTCAGCGGTAGTGCGCTTCTGTGTTTATGTCGAATCAGACTATGATGCTGACGGCGACGGAAAGCCGGATCTTGTCAAGGCAATGGTCCAGGTCCCTCGCAGCGCGGCTGAGGGACACTACAAGGCAGCGACCGTATTCGAGGCACGTCCTTACTGCTCAGGTGTCAACGCTGACGGATACGAGCACATGGAAGCTGTCCAGTCCTGCGAGCGTGATCCTTTTGACCTTTCATCAATCTACCGCAGGGCGGAGCATCAGGAGCCTTCAACATATGTAAGCGCGCTTGACGCATCCATGAAGGCTGATCCGGCTGACTGGTATTTTGACTATTCGGGAAACCTGGGAGTCAAGTACTATGAGAACCTCGACAACTTCGACTATTACCTCGTAAGAGGCTACGCCGTCGTTGTAAGCTCGGGATTCGGCTCGCTTGGTTCTGACGGATATGAATATGTAGGATCTTCATATGAGAGGGATGCGTTCAAGGCTGTAGTCGAGTGGCTCCACGGTGACCGCACCGCATACACAGACCGCTCCAGAACAACCGGCATCAGGGCTGACTGGTCCAACGGCAAAGTCGCTATGACAGGCCGCTCATACGCAGGCACCATGCCTTTTGCCGTAGCAGTCACAGGCGTTCCGGGACTCGAAACCATCATTCCTGTCGCAGGCATCTCTGACTGGTACAGTTTTCTCAATCAGCAGGGAGCGCAGCGCTACTGGCCTAAGGAAATGCTGATGAGCTTCCTCTCGTATTTCTGCACCAGCCGCTACGGCGACCCTGAGCTTTCAGAAGAAGACAGAAAATCTCTGGATGATTTCCACCGCGCGTTCGGCCTCGCGCAGCTTGAGAGCGGTTTTGACTACAGCGACTTCTGGAAGGAAGGAAACTACACTCTTCAGGCTGACGGAATAAAGTGCTCCGCTCTGATCGTACACGGTCTCCACGACGAGAACGTATCGACCAAGCAGTTCGAGATGATGATGAAGTCGTTTGAGAAAGCCGGCAAGAACGTCAGGCTGATACTCCATCAGGGACCTCACATCACTCCGACCATGCCTAACAAGGGCTACGGCATCATAATCGACGGCCAGTTCTACGATGATATAGTCAACCGCTGGATCAGCCACTGGCTGTATGACCAGGACAACGGCGCAGAGAACATGCCGGCCGTCCTCGTTCAGAGCAACCTCGACCAGGAAGTCTGGTACAGAGCTGATTCGTGGGATACAGGAAAAGAACTGATACTCGGGTGCTGCTCGGAAGGTGCAGGCACTATCGGCACAGACTGGGAAGATGCCGGAATAGATCAGGATAATTTCGATATGAAGATGTGCACAGCATCCGGCAGCATGAACAGGCGCTATATGACTGAGCCGCTTGAGACTCCTGTAACGGTCCAGGGAACGGTCAGAGTCGACTTCACCGCAGCGCTTGCAGGCGGCAATGCTGACGGAGGATTCGATGCCGTCAACATAAACAGCGCGGACAAGCTGAGCTTTGCACTGGGCAGCGCTTCAGGCAGGCAGGACGACCTCAAGCTGACTGTCCTTCTCTGCGACCTGGCAGACGAACCGTTCGATGCGATCAAGACGACTGATGCTGAGAGAAATACAGTCCCTGAGAGGCTCATTGCAGAAGGCGGCCTCCCTCTCGGTGAAGGACTCGCATGCCTGGATCTGAAAAAGTTCGATACTAAGAATGAGCCGTGGAATGTCGTGACAAGAGCTTATATAGACCTGTGCAATCCTGACTCGGGATATGAGCCTGAGACAGCTGCAGGTTCAGTAGTGCTTAAGGAAGGCGAAGCCCATGAGTATCATGTGTATCTCAACCCTTCAAGGTATACCTTCGCAGAAGGCCACCGCATCGCTGTCGTGATAGGCACCGAAGACCCTGTAAACTGCCTTGTCCACAAGGACTACAAGGTCGCACTCGCTGACTCTTCAGTGAAGGCCGCGCTGCCTGTAACAGAAGATCACGAGCCGGCTGCACTCTTCTTCGCAGACTGATGCGTAATGCTTACAGAACCAAAGAGCCGCAGAGTGAAAACTCTGCGGCTCTTATTATCCATTTCAGATTATTAACGCTTCAATTAGCCAAGAAGCTTGTCTGAGAACTTAGCCTTGATAGCCTTCTTTGCAGGGATCTGCATCTCTTCGCCAGTCTGAGGGTTGCGGCCTGTTCTTGCAGCCATTTCCTTAACCTCAACCTTGAGAACGCCAGGGATAACGACCTTGTCGCCAGCCTTCATAGCGTCAGCGATTACTTCGTGATAAGCGTCAACTGCAGCTGCAGCGTCCTTCTTTGTGAAACCAGTCTTCTCAGCGAACTTTTCGATAAAATCTGCCTTTGTCATTTTAGTATTCTCCTTTAGTTAATTATGTTAATAAATAGATTCCTTTTTCAGGCGGGTGTCTCTGATTTACGGTCCCGCCAAAAAGACAGTATACGCTATTTTCCCTTGAAAATCCAGCCTTTCCGGACATTTTTGGCGATACATGGCTATTTTACTGTCCACCTGTTCAGTTTCTATTCCTGCCACAGGAAAGGCATGAACATCCCAAGCTGCTTCTCCCAGTCAGCTTCGCAGTGTCTGCCGCCTATCTGGCAGTACAGCCTGGTCACGCCTCCTGCATGCTCGATCTTGTTGGCGGTCGCCCTTATAGTCCGGTACAGCCAGCTCGACCTGTCCTCTGCATCAGGGTCCTTGATGCCTCCGTATCCCTCCATGGTGCCCCACGAGAAGTACACTCTGGTATCCGGATTCATGTACGTGTTGTTCATATCATGCCACAGCTTGCCGCTGATGCTGCCGATCGACGGGGACACACATGCCGCTTTGGATATGTACTCGTTGTACTTTACCACGGCATATGCCGCCATGAGGCCTCCCATGCTCGAGCCTCCTATCGCGGTGCACTCACGGAACGGGATGGTGTCAAAATTCGCATCTATGTACGGCTTGAGTTCATAGATGATGCCCTGCATGGTCGCTTCTCCGAGCGGCTCAAGGCCTCTCAGCCATCCGCTCTCCCTGCCGTACGGAAGATATTCTGACAGTCTCCTATTGCCCTCATGCGCGCACTCTATTCCTACTATTATCATCTGCTTGTCCCAGGTGCTCATGTATTCATCGAGGCCCCAGGACTTTCCGTAAGTAGCATCCTCATCGCGGAAGAGATTGTGCCCGTCGAAGAAATAGAAGACAGGGAACGGGCCCTCCCCGTGATCAGGCACCCTTATGTGAAGCGGCCTGTTTTCCCCCAGCGAGTTAAAGTAAAAGTCCTGTTTGATAAGCATCATATACCCCTTTCAATCGGAAACGCTGCAGTACTGCTCTCATAGGTAGCTGTGCTGCAGCGCTTGTATCTTCAGTATTGGCGGTACCGTAAGGCTTACTGCAGCCTGAAGACGATACCGTCATCATTCATGTCATCTATTATAGCGAGCGACTCGACCCTGTAGCCTCTGGCGCGCAGGTTGTCTCCGCCCATCTGATATCCCTTCTCAATTACCGCGCAGCATCCTACCACCTCGCAGCCCGCATCCTCTGCGATGGCTATGAGTCCGTTCAGAGCGCTGCCGTGCGCAAGGAAGTCATCCACAATCAGTATCTTCTCACCCTGAGGCAGATATTCCTTGCTGACCATGATGTGGTTCTCTCTGTCATGCGTAAACGAGTAGACCAGAGATGAATAGATGTTTCCGCTGACATTTGAAGCCCTGCTCTTCTTGGCGAATATGACAGGGAGCTCAAGTGCCATGCCTGCGGCAACGGCCACCGCTATCCCCGAAGCCTCGACAGTTAGTATCTTAGTCGCACCCGAGTCTTCAAAGAGACGCTTTATCTCCTGCCCAATTTCCTTCAGGAATACTGTATCGATCTGCTGGTTTAAGAATCTTCCTACGTTAAGAACTTCTCCCGGCATCAGAACGCCCTCAGCCAGTATCTTATCTTCCAGAGCTTTCATCACGGCACCTCCCCCTCAAGTTAGCGGACATGTGAAGTAACAAGATGATACCACAATACTGTTGTGCTGGCAAAACCCGCGCGATCACTCAACGCGGATAATGTTGTCTATAGACCTGGTGCAGTCATGCTTTCCTGCTTCGGAAAGGGCATGTATAAGCCTCGACCGCTCCGATTCAAACAGAATAAAGATAAGTGTAGCCACGCGTTCACCGTTCAGCTCGTACGGAGTCTTCTGCTGTATCGCCTCGACACTGATGTTGTAGTATCCGAACAAAGTGGTTATAGTTCCCAGTACGCCCGGCTTGTCGATGACCGTCATGCGGACATAGAACTTGCTCGGTCTCTCGCCGATGTACTGAAGTCCGGCATCATACCTGAGCTGAGGCACTATGTCGTATGCCGAGTCCTTGTCCTGTTTGCGGGCTATGCCGATGATGTCTCCGAGCACAGCGCTTCCCGTCGGCAGCGGACCTGCGCCTCTGCCGTAGAACATCAGCTCATCGACAGCGTTACCCCTGACGAACACCGCATTGAATTCGTTATTGACTGCAGCAAGAGGATGAGTCTTGGGCAGCATAACAGGAGCCACATCGCAGGTGACTTTGCCCTTCTCTTCACGAGCGCTCGCCAGCAGCTTGAGGCGGTAGCCTGACTCGAGAGCAAATGCTATATCTTCCCTGCCTATCGCAGTGATGCCCTGTGTCGGTATCTCTTCAGGCGGCACGCCGATGCCGAAGATGAGAGAGATGAGTATCGAGAGCTTGTTGGCTGCATCGAGTCCCTCTACATCAGCAGTCGGATCAGCTTCTGCGAATCCCCTGGCCTGTGCGTCTTTAAGCACCTCTGCATAGTCCTTGCCGTACTCGCTCATCTGGGTCAGGATGTAGTTGGTAGTCCCGTTGAGGATGCCGTGCACCTCTGAGAATCTGTTGGAAAGAAGAGCCGTGGTAAGAGATGTGAGGATAGGAATTCCTCCAGCCACAGCGGCTTCGAACCTCAGCAGCACGTGATGCTCCTGGGCGAGCTCGGCCAGATACTTTCCGTTGGCTGCGATGGCTGCCTTGTTGGCTGTGACCACGCTCTTGCCGTGCTTTATGGCCTCGGCCATGTACTCAGTCGCAGGCTCGATGCCTCCTATCAGCTCGACGACTATGCTGATCTCAGGATCTTCAAGTATGTCTTTAATGTCCGGTGTGTATTTCTCCTTAGGGACGTCTATGCCGCGGTCCTTCTCCGGATGGCGATTAAGTATGCGCACGATCTCTATGTCCAGGCCTGTCGTCTCCAGGATCCTGTCATGGTTCATCTCAAGCGCCTGATATGTGCCCCTTCCGATGTTGCCGATACCGAGCATTCCTACTTTGATGTGATTGTCCGAGCTGTTTCTACCCATCTGAAGCCTCGCTTTGTTTCATTCTGTAATAATAATGCCCGGAAACGCATGCGCCTCCGGGCTGCTTTCGTCGTTACACTATGGATGATACCACATCCTGCTGTAAATGGCGTTATTGTTAATTTTCTGTTCTATCGATTATCTCATTCTGCGTCGTAAGCGCAAGAGAAGTGAAGTATGCGCTGAAGCTTTCCTATTCTCTCGTGTGTTGTGTACATTTATTTCCGCCGCGGAGTATTTGTTATATCTATATCACTTGTTTTTATCTTTAGTAACAGCAACTTTCCTGCCGTTCTCCTCAACAATGTCCACAAGCGAGAGTATGCTCTTCTTCCTTCCCATTCTCAGTTCTGATGCTTCGAGATTGCGGGCAAAACCGGCCCCGTCTATGTGCCAGGCCTTCACTCTGCCGGAAAGCGCCTCTCTGTCGGCGTCTCTGCAGAATGCGAGAAGGCTCCCCGATGGTCCTGCCCCGTCGTCTCCGGCTGCATATGTGCCCTTCTCACGGTCATATCTCACATCCCATGTCCTGAGGCTGTCAGGATCGATATATATGTCCACGAGCCTCCCGTGAAAGCTGATATCAAACCAGTCTGTTCCGAATGAATACGCTTCGCCCGTCATCGTGCCGTCTTCGGCAATGACGCACTCCCTTGCATACAGCCTGTTTTCCTGGCCGCTGCTACCGATCTTGAGGTAGTTGTTCTCTCTGGTCGAGAACCACGCACCGCCTGAGTTTATTCCTTTGATCATCTCCGCCTTGATACGGTCGTTATCGTTAGCCATGACGCATCTCCTCTTCTCTGATTGGTTATATAATGTTCCTCTGCACGGCAGAGCGTTTTCCCTCATACTATTTATAATCAGGCTGAATTCCTATATCCCATACTGGGCGTTCAGCTCTTTTATCATGTTTTTCATCTGTTCAACCACGCTGTCAGGCCCGGCGATCCTGATGCCTCCTCCGAGGGATATGACCCATCCGAGGAAATGCTTGCTCACCGCTACCGTAACAGTCGTGCGGAAGTGGTCCTCATCAACAGGAGCGAAGATGATGTCTTTGCCAAAGCGGTCGATCAGCACCCCCGCCATGTAGTTGTCGCCTTCAAGCGTGACCCTGGTCTCCTTTCCGGCATACATGCCGAAGAGCGACTTTGAATAATCCGCGAGGTTGAATTCCTTTAACGCCTCTTTACCCTCTCTCACATCATCGAGGATAGTGATCTCTTTCATCTTATCGACACGGTAATGCGTGACCATCCCGTGCTTTGCATCATAGACGACCAGATAATACATCTCGTCATCCCACATGAGCGCCCACGGACTGAGCTGGTACCACATGCCGTCGTATCTCGGCTTCATCTGCTTGTCCAGGTCCCAGTCATAATATCTGAACTTTATCTGCCTGTCAGCGTTTATAGCCCTGTACAGCTTGTCCACGTTGTAGTAGATGCTCTCGTTCATCGTCTTGACGCGGCCGGCGATCAGCACCTGCCTGTGCAGTTGCGATGCTTCATGATTGCTGGCCAGGGACTCAAGCTTCTTGATCAGGTCGCGGGACTTGTGCTCGCTTATGAACCTTGAGGACTGAACGGAATCGACGAGGAGCTTCAGCTCCGCCAGCTCGAAGTCGCGGCTGCCGAGGTAGTAGTAATAGTTGCGGCCGTCCTGCGCTGTCAGGATGTCCATTCCGTACTTCCTGAGCTCATTTATGTCATTATAGAGGGTCTTTCTGTCTGCGTTGACACCATATGCCGCCAGCTTCTGGATAATTTCCGGCATGGTAAGATAGTGGTTATCGTCGCTCTCTTCCGAGAAGATCTTCATCAGATATACCATCTTCAGCTTCTGATTATCGCCTTTACGCTCAGCCATAGTCTCTCCTACTCTGCGTCCGCTGCGTCATCCATCGCAGCATCATATTCTTCCATCGCTTTTCTGACCCTGTCTTCGGCCTCTTCCTCACCATCAAAAGTGATTTCCTTAGCCTTGTCAGTCTTTTCAGCTTCAAGGATCAGTTCAGCATCTTCCGGCTCTTCTTCCTCCGGCGACGGAGTCAGTATAAGTTCATCGTCCGGCTTTCCTTCCTCCGGAGATGGAGTCAGTACAAGTTCATCGTCTGATTCTGCCTCCTCCGGTTCGGATACCTGCATCTTCAGCTCTTCGTCTGATTCTGCCTCGTCCGGTACTGATACCTTGAGTTCCAGTTCTTCCGGGACTCTGTCTTCAATCATTTTCGCATCTCCCTTCTGTTCCGGCTGCCTTAATTCTATCATATGCGGCTTCATTCTGAGATTATGATTCAGCGTACCGGGCCGCTGTAGCTTCTGTTGAACGGGCACCGCCTGCCTATACACTGATTGTTTTCCGCGGATCTAGTACAGATGACTTTGTGCGTGTCCATCTCAACCCCGAAGTTTTCTCTTGCAAAGCTGACCGCCTCAAGAATCGAGAGATATGAGTCTCTCTTGCAGCAGCGCGGGCCTCCGATTTCACCAATCGTCTGAAGGGATCTCGACGTCATCTTATGAGATAATGCAAAAGGCTCATTCTCAAGCGGTGTGGATCCCGATATGATCGAGACGAACATGCCCGAGCTGATCCCCGCTCCGCACGCTCCCCAGAATCCGCAGGAACCGCCCGGAACGCTTTTGCCCCTGCTCATCATCTCGGTGATCGCAGAGTCAAGGTCGATGTCTCCGCCGGCATTCCTGTACGCAGTCAGGAGTGCTGCTCCGACCATCACATGATGCTCAGGACCGTGCATGTGGCAGAAATCCATAGACATCATCTTCTCAATGATCTCTACCGGATCCCTGGATGTTTCTTCGCGGCACACTCCGATGATCGCATCCATTCCTTCAGTATGACATTCATTGCATACGTAGTGTCCGTTTACGCACCTGGTCTTGCTGATTTCCTCTTTATGACATATGGCGCACTCCATGAGTTCGCCCTTCTCTAAATATACAAGCGGCGCTTTGCATATAAGGCATTCTTCGTTTCTCATCTCACCCTCTTTTCTCTCACTGCATTAACGCACCTTTATGATACCACACGATGCGGCTGATTGTTTTTTTCGTGTATAATATTACCGAGACAGAAATACGTCAGTAACGGACGAATCAGACCGGAGGGGTTAAATATATGAAGACCATTACCCGTCTCGAGCCGGGGCATACTGCCATGATTGAATACGCTCTCAAGGTAGCAGATGCTATCGGCATCAGGTACGGCATGGTCCACGGCGAGTACATGAATGAAAAGACCCGGGAAAGCAAGCATGCTTTCCCGGGTTTGCTGTTACCCCAGATTTTGCAAAAGCGTCATTTTTGCCTGACCCCAAAGAAAGTTATAGCGCCCGTTCTACATATTCCAGGTGCCCTTCCCTTCTCTTGCGAAGAAGAGATATCCCAGCAGATCCTTCTGATACGGAATGAAGCTGCCGTCATCGATCATTGCCTCGATCTCTTCGCGGCTCGCCCATTTTGCATCAGCAACTTCCTCGGCCTGAAGGTGCAGGTCCTCATCTGATATATCTGCCTCAACAGTGTAGAAATCATCGAATCCGTCAGAGAAGTTCACTGTGATGACAGGTCTTCTGTCTGAAAAATCCATGTGCAGGCCAAGCTCTTCAGCGGTCTCACGCTCTGCCGCCTGCCTGCTTGTATCACCGGCACTTGCGCCGCCTCCGACGCTTACATCCCAGTAAGAAGGCCAGCGGACTATGTCATCCGCTCTCCTCTGGATAAGCATCTCTCCCCTGCTGTTAAAGATGCAGACGTGAACGACCATCCTGTAGGTCCCCTCTTCAAGCTGCTCGCCGCGGGTCGCAGTCTTTCCGGTATGTTCACGGTCAACAGTATACAGATCTATTATCTCAGCCATAATATAATTCCTTTCACTCTGCCGGGGTCACTTCGATCGTAATGGTCCCGGTTGCCTTCTCAGTGCATGCAGCCCTGAGCATAAACGAGCCCGCCGATACAGCCATGAGTAAGATGCAAAGCGTAACTGATAACCTTCTCATAATTAACAACCCCTTTCTGAGCTTTTGTATACTGCTATTTCAACGAGATTCCCGTCCTGTATAATTCGATCACATTTATGACAGGCAGCAGTCATAATTTCCGATATGTCCTGCGTCCACACTCTGTAGCGCCTTTCTCAGTTCTGCAAAATGCGTTTCCGGTATGAATATCTCAAGTTTGAAGTATTTCTCAGCCATTCATACCCCCATGTTCTGAGTTCTCCCCTGGCGTCCTGTCAGGTGACAAACGATTACAGTATCGTCTTGACCTTATCGACCATTCTGTCCAGGTCTGATCTGTGCTCAAGTTCATGATTCAGATTGATCGCCTGACTGACATTATCTGTGATCATTCCATCGACCTGAGTGCACAGGAAGTACTTCTGAGAGTCCTTCTCATTAGCAGTCCATACAAGGACCTTCTTTCCTTCATCGTGGATGGCCTTTATTGCATCCTTAGTCGCCATCATGATTCACTACATAGTATCCGTCTTTAGTCCTCTGAATATCTATCTCGCTTCCGTAAGCACCGGCTTTCCATGCGGCGTTAAGCCCCGACTGAGTATTTTCGTTTCCCTCATTTCCTCCGCCCCGGTGTGCGATGATTTTTACATCCGTCTCTTCAGGGAACATCTATACATTCGAGAAGCGATACCTTCTCACCGGTCAGTATCTGTCTGCTGAGCACGATCTTGGAATTAAGGTCGAATGCCACATAGATGAACAGTGACACCAGCCCCACTACCAGGATAGCCAGCCCCTGCCATGTCGTAAAAAGAAATTTCCAGTCACCGGATGTCACGGCAACTCTTCCGCTGCTCTTGAGCAAAGCCTGGAAGATCCGGCCCAGCAGGAAAATCCAGATCGCAATAAATATCTTGGTGGCGATCTGATAGTTGAAGATTTCCGGCAACGCCTCAATAAAAGGCCTCAGCTTTTGTTTGATCTGATTAATGAATTCCATTTTCCCCCTCAACAGGCTTTAATTAATCGAGGTCTGATTATCTGTAATATACCTGTAAATGATACCTTATCTTTATTTTCCTATCAACAACAGCTCTGTCAGAGATCAATCCCCGGCAGAGCTGCTGCCGTTTAAGTCTGGCTTTATGATATAAAAATCCATATTCCAGCTCATATAAAGCGGCAGACTGCACGTTTCTGTTTGCTCGTATTTATTCATAGCTATTTTTTTCTCAGATAACTTGAATCCGAAAGCAGGTCTGTATTTCTTACAAAACTGCTTATAACTCTTGGCCTGAGTATTATCTGCAGCTTTCACTTCTACCGGAATCAGAGACGCTTTTTCTTCAAAGATAAAGTCCACTTCTGCGGTATTGGATGAACGCCAGAAATATGGTTCCTTATTGATTGACCGCAATTCGTTCAGCACATAGTTTTCTGCAAAAGCCCCTTTATATCTGCTGTATAGGTCTGTCTCGTTCAGAATAGTCTCGTGAGTTAACCCGGATTTTGCTCTAAGTAATCCCGTATCGGACATATAGACCTTAAAGTAGGTTTTATCTGCAAACCCCGATAACGGAAGCTCTGGCTTTTCAACCAAAAACAATTGCGTTATCAGCCCTGCATCCCTCAGCCATTGCAATGCGTCCTCAAGTTCTGCAGATCTCTTTCCGGCCTTCACATGCGAAAAAACAAATTTATTATTTTCTTTAGCAAGTTGAACCGGAACAGAATCCCAGATCCATCTGATTTTAGGAACTTCATGTATCGGAGCATACTTGGAGAAATCGTCCGAATAATCTTTCAGTATCTCTTTCTGCACTTCCGTGACTTCGTCATAATCATGAGTATCGAGCCATGTACGAACTGCTTCAGGCATACCTCCCACAATGTAGTAATCCTTGAGCATTTTCTTCATAGGTACAGCATAAAGATCCGGTACAGGCCTGTCTGTCGGCCAGTCTTTCAATATTTCAATCAGATCGTTGCGGCCACAGGCTATTACAAACTCTTTGAAACTCATCGGATAAAGCTGGAGTCTGTTTACTTTTCCTACCGGGAATGACACTTTGTTTCTCTTTATAGCGACTCCTAGCAAAGAACCTGCACACACTACATGAAGCTCTCTCATTTTCTCGTTAAAGTACTTCAGAGCGGTTATTGCCCTTGGGCAATTCTGTATCTCGTCGAAGAACAGTAAAGTCTCTCCCGGTATTATTCTTTTCCCTGTAAGATATCCTAACTCTGAAACGATTCTATTTACATCAAAATCATAATCGAAGATTGCTGCCGCATTTTCAGACTCCTCAAAATTGAGGTACACTATGTTTTCAAAGCAATTGTTGCCAAACTCATTTAGTATATAAGTCTTTCCGCATTGCCTGACTCCGGTCAGGAGAAGCGGCTTTCTGCGGTTACTGTCCTTCCACCTGATCAGATCGTTCATTATCTCTCTATACATGGTGTCCTCCATAAGTCGTATCAATTTTGCAGTAATTATACAAAAAGTCCTATGACTTTTGCAAATTGGATTGCATTAATCATAGGACTTTCACTTTTATCACTAAATGAATGGAGCATTATATCTGATTGCTTAAGGAAATCATGCTCCGGAGACCCTAAGTCTCCGGAACACGAAAAGCCTTGCTTTTTTTACGCTACTATCTTCTCATAACGCTCACTTCCGATGACATCCATCATCACACTGTACGGATCGATGTTGCCGCTTGCTACCATCGAAAAGAGTCTTGGTGTGCATCCGCTTACGAGTGCTACACCCTGCTCATTCATGGTGACCGGCTGCTGTCTGTGTCTGCTTTCCACATTCCAGAACACGACTTCAGGCAGCTTGTAGCCAAAGTGCGCGTACTTTCTCTTCGCAGTCTCGAAGTTAGTCAGGCTCGCGCCATCAGCACACCAGTCGAATTCCATGTCAGAGATAATATATATCGTCTCCGGCATCTCCTCCTTCGGAACTTTGCTCATGACTGCTGCAGACAGTATAAGTTCAAACACCGCCTGAATGTTGGTGTTAGCGCACTCATTGAATGACTCGCAGTACTGTACCTTCTCCACGATGTCGCGTCCCTTGATCTGAACCAGCTGCGGACGCTGTGAGAAAGTAATAAAGTGATTGTGGAACATGCCTGTATTCTTCTCTGCAAAATATATGCCGAGAGAAAGAGCAACTGACGCCGGTGTGATATTAGTCCTGCTGCCATACATGGAACCGGAACCATCAATAACCGCTATAGAGTTCCCGCTTCCACCGAAGTCTTCAAGCGCATTCCAGGATGTATCCATGGCAAGCCTTTCTTCATCGGAAACAGTTCTCCTTCCCCACCAGTCACAGAGAGGTGCCACGATGTCATATGGCATGAGGGCCGCTGTATGCAGTTTAGCCTCACCCTTGCGGACTTTGTTCAGGAAGTCAGTATAACGCTCCTGGTCATTTCTTATGAATGCCTTCTTGTACTTGTACATGGCCTTGGAAGGCTGCTTTGCGTAATCAAATGTGTAGTCTTTTTCTCTCAGATTGTTCTCGATTATACGGATCTTCGCCCTGAGTCTGCTGAGTGTCTTACGGTACTCAGCGTCAGACATTCTGAGTGACTTCGCGATCGCCTTGGCCATTGACACCGTTTCCTTATTAGTCGCATTTACAGATGGCAGCCACTTTGCAAGCAGGGATACACCAGCCCCCTCATCCAAAGCGTTTATATCTGCTTCAAGCTGTTTGCCAATGAACTCCAGCACATCTTTGCGGCATGCAGAATCCAGGAGCACCAGCATGTCATCATATCTGCCATACTCAGCAATGGCCGCAAGGTTCTTTTTAACAGAATCACTGTGATTGTTTGCAAGCCATCTGAGTATAGTGCGGAATGTGCGTCTTTCGCCGAGACCACCACGAATATCTCTTGCATAGAACAGGATTTTCATAGCGATATCCGCATTCTCTGCGTAAGCACGGATAAATCTGGTGATGATATCCTGCTCTTCAGCATTTCTGAGCGCACCGACTGTTGCGAACAGATCGAGGCAGTCAGACATAGTGCTGACATAAGTCACAGCACCGTTTTCTGTATATGTCGTATTTGTTTTTCTCTTGATTGCGTTCAACATTTTTATTTCTTCCTTTCTGTACTGTGCATACCATGACACAAAGCACTCAGATAGTTAGTTACTTACTTTTAAGGTAGGAACTGATCTCTATTTTGCTGTTTGTGCTTTTAACACCATCTAAGAATCCATTATGATGTAGTCAGATATGTACTCCAAGGCACTACTGTAGCTAAGACCGATTTACATCGGTTGCTGGTTGTTGCTGTCAGTGCCTGTATTTTCAAGATGCATTAGTTAACGGGACTAACCTGTTTCAAAACTCCTTGATTTGCTGCTTGCATCTTTCATATACTCTCCAAAGCACCTCTGTAGTTGCTTAATCTATAAAATAAACAGAATGTTGCGATTGCTGTCTGTGCTTTCCATCCGATAAAAATAATCCCCGCATACTTACGATAATTACCTTCATTGGTGTGAGAGTTCTTAACCGTGTCTCAACTATATATTCGAATGTATCGCTTGTCATTGAACCCATAGTTTAAAGCATTCGTAATATGCCTATATAAATCAAAATCCCCGTCAACGACGAGGATATCTTCTATGCTCCTATTAAGCAGTCTGCTTAGGATAAGCAGATTGTCCAGACTGGGCAGCGACTTGCCAGAGGTCCATTTGTACACTGCCTGTGGATTTTCAAAGCCCATAGCACCTTGAATGTCCCTGACACTGTATCCGTTCTCCGCAAGAAGTTCCTTGATTCTACAGCCAGTTTCTTCCTGTCTGATAGCCAGATATACAGGTTCCATATTTGACCTCCTTTTCCTCATCTTTCCAATAACCATAGTAGAGTATGATAACATCCGCTGATAGTTATTGCCAATATTAAATTGTGAATTAAACCAGCAGTTTAATAACAAGATGCCGTTTGCATACAGGAATCGAACCTGTGACTTTCTGAGTGATAATCAGATACTCTACCCTACTGAGCTACATTACCATATGGAGAGCACGGCTGGTTTCGAACCAGCGAACAACGGGGTTGCAACCCGCGTCCTGTTGCCAGGACAGAGCCGTCTCTCATGTTGATAGGGATCAGTACGAGCTCGCCATCATGAGCTGAGGTAGCACAGGTCGTCAGGTATATCGCTGTGGTTCAGGTCGACGTCCACTTTGCCTTTGATCTGTATCATTTCTTTATCTGAATCCTTTCTGTAAATTGCTATAAAAAAATCCGCTCATCTCGTTATGAGACAAGCGGATCTGAATTTCTGTATCCCTCAAAATCTGCACGGCTAACTTATATCATGCCGCACTCCAGTCTTACTTGTCTCATATTTGCACGCAAAGCAACTTCCCATCAGGTGGTCAATACCCTGAGGTTTTCTTTCTGAATTTATGCGCTTCGATGCAAATACGAGATATAACATTTGATTTGTTTCCTCTTTCTTTGTTTTATGATTATTGGTGAAGACGTATTACTGCGCCTTTTCTTTCCTCTGTGAATATAGCACAGTTGTCAAACATTTGTAAATTCAACCTGTAGTTTAATTTTCTCCTGTCAGAGCAGCATCATGTCAATAATCGATTATGATTTTTTGCAGTCCCTTTTCCATCGTTTCACCGCAATATGGACTCTTCATGACCTGCCCTCCTTCTCTCAAAAGGTTTTTCAAAATCGAAAGATACTTTTCGGAATCAAATTTCCGGGCTCCTGCGTCCGCCTAATCAGAGTATCTGACCTTTATTACAGGCCGGACTGCAAGAGAGTTATCGACATTGTTACCCATCAGATTCGCTGATTTTCCAAGGATATATACCGCTTCTTCCTGCTTATGTCCCGGCGACCTGAGCCACCAGTTGACACCGCATTCCTTTATATCGTCGCTGACGGTTTTTGATTCGGAATATGTGAACAGATACACTTTGTCATCTGTGTCATTTCCGCAGTCCATTTCGTAGCGGGAATCATCTTCAATAAATGTGTTATGTGAGGTTATGATCGCAGCTTTCTCTCCGTCAGAGAATTTGCTGTTATAGAAATCCTCATTGAGCCATCTGCGCAGAGTGCAGTTCTCCCAGGTGACATCCGTTTTGTCCTCATTGTATGGCATCTCTGCAACCGGTCCCTGACAAAGCAGCGTGCATACACCGTCCGTTTTGTCTGTTACATACCAGGTATATCTGCCGAACGCCACAACATCACCAATCTGCGAACCGGATATCGCTGCCAGCTCGGTCTCCACCTCCGCGGGTGTTCTGTTTAAGCCTGTCGGGAAAGTATCATCTGTAAAGTTAAGATTCAGCGCAGGACGGATGGCTCCGTAGTAATTACCCGCAACATCTCCGGTGGAATCAATCCTGTTTTTCCCATCACTGTTGTTACCAACATATGCCACATAGCTGTCATTCACGCCCGGCGACCTAAGCCACCACCACTGGTTATCCATTTCATGCCAATAGCCGCATTTCAGCACCTTGCTGTCAAGCGCATTTGCCTCATCCACACTTAGCAGAAAGATATAATCATCTGTATCGTTTCCGCCCGGAGTGCCGTATTCACTGTTGGCAGGATTAAGGTTGTGCGTCTTTGCTATCAGTGCTTTTTCCTCTTCGGTGAAAGTGTTGTAGAACTTCTCGTTAAGCCAGGCTCGTGAAGTGGATTTGTCCCATGTATTGGTTGCCTGATAGTCTGCTTTACGAAACGGCATCTTTATCACTGGCTTTTCGGTCAAAAGTGTGCAGCCCGTCTCCGTTTTGGCTGTAACGTACCACCTGATATCGCCAAATACAACGACATCCCCTACAGATGCTTCCGTTAGTTCCACTGCATCCTGAGGGGATTCGTGATGTGAAGCACCGCAGCCGGATAATAATAGTGCAATGGCAATCACTGCAGCTGCCGAAATAACATGCAACATTCTTTTCATCTTCCTTTTTCCTTGTCAGATCGCGAAATTAATTGGCATCTTTATGATACCACATCAGTCAGTCCCGTTTTATGCAATATTATATTTTGAGCACGAAAAAAGCCTGGAACCGTTGAAATTTCAGGCTTTCTATCTGACATGTTATTGTTCACACGATTTCATCATCAGAATATCCTTTTGCCGTGTCGCTCTCATCGCCGACATACCAGTAATCACAGGATTCACTCCCGAGTGCGCATGTGTGGGTTCGAATCAGTCTCGCATGTACAAGTTCCGGAATCAGATGATCAGAAGCACACATATATGGCAGAATCAGGATATTTCTTAGTCTCATATCATCCGCTCCCTATCCTCCTGAAACGTGAACCTAATCATATATTGTATAGTCTCTCTCGAACAGTTCGTCACTGATCTGCTCATGTAGCACCTCTGTAGGGACCTTTGCAATCAGCTTTTCTGTTATGAACTTTTTGCTCTTTTGTGCGTATTTAGGCATTTTGTTTTCAGCCAGTATATGTGAATACTCAGATTTCCAGAGCAGGCTCATTTTGTTCTTCAGCTTCGCCTTAGGATTAGGCTTTGGTTCTCTGACTCGATAGAAGTCCACTTCACCTTTGATGAGTTCAACCGATATGATTCCCCAATATGCAGGTACATGTTCAGCTGCATGCAGAGCATGTGTAGACCCTACAACCAGGTAGTTCTCATCATAATATCTGTCATAATTCTTTACCTGAGCCGCAAGTCTTGTATAGCTGTCAGCATCACTCTTGATCTCTATGCCGCACACTTTATCCGGAAGAACCATAACAACATCAGCTCTCGCTTTGCCCGTCACCTTCTCCTCAAGGAACCGGACTTTGCCGTAATATAGTTCCAGATAACTGAAGAGTGGCTCACGGATATCTGCATCAAGGAGTACATCTTTCGTCATCTGATTAGCTCCTTGAATTCTCCGTATCCGGCTGCTTCCATCTCATCCAAAGGGATGAATTTCAGAGCAGCTGAATTGATGCAATACCTTAGTCCGCCAAGTTCTCTCGGCCCATCATCAAATACGTGGCCAAGATGGGAATCAGCGGCTGCGCTTCTTACTTCTGTCCGGATCATTCCAAACGACATATCGCTGTTTTCTTTGAGCGAATCCTTACTGATTGGCCTGGAAAAAGCCGGCCAGCCACATCCTGAATTGAACTTATCGGTCGATGCAAATAATGGCTCGCCACTTACCACATCAACATAGATTCCTCTCTCAAAGAAGTTGTCATACTCTCCTGTGAAGGGTCTCTCCGTTGCAGCATTCTGCGTGACCTCATATGCAAGGTCACCTATTCTTTCTCGGAGTTCTTTATTCATGTCAATGTCCTCTATAGATTGGAATTTGTATGTTTCTTCTTCTAAGTAAACCGCTCGACAAGCTGGAATTGTCAGCCTAATCAAGCGTTTTTCTCATATATGCAAATGAAAGATCGCTGGGACCTTGCTCCACCTTATATATCTTATAGCCTAGCTTCTCGTACAGGTTGATATTGATATAGCTTTTTGTACATGTATAAAGCTCAAAAGCTTTTGCCTGTGTCAGTTCTTCAACTGCTGTCATCAGGTCGGTCGCTATACCCCTGTTCCTGTGTTCCTGCGCAACCATAACACGACCGATTTCGATGTGATCGCCGTTCTCCCTGCATCTTACAGCACCTATTATTTTCCCTGAATCATCCCGCTTGATCAGGACTGTCCAGTTGATGAAGTCTGCGCGGTTCTCCTCATACGACTCCATCAGGGCAGGCACATTCCTGCTGTTGATCATCTCAGCTTCGCTTTCAAATGCACGCAGCTGGAGATCATACAGCTCTTTTATATCCTTCTCTTTAGCATACTCATAGTCCATTTTGTTTTCTCCTAATAATCCTAATCCGGTCTCAATCTTAGCTCTGTATCATCAGGAATCCTGATCCTGGCTTTTCTCCCGGTCTTTCCAATCCATATCCATAGCCCCTACAAACTCCGATTTATCTTTTTCGCTTATACCCGCAGTCGCAGTATGGACCGCCAGACGCTAAAGTATATTCTCTTGCAAACTCTGATGCGCCCCCGGCCTCTGCCATAGCATAGTCCAGGCGGCACATTGCAGGCACGAGATCAAACAGACCGTATTCTTTCATGAGAGTGCAGATCCCGCACCTGGTGAATCTGGCCTCGTAGCCGCTCCCGTCTTTGTATTCATGGAATTCCATGTTCCAGGAATACGGATTCCTGTCAGCAGCGTTCAAGGCAGCAGTTTGTTTCATGCCTTTTATATCTGCATCCGTGAATTTATTCTTTCCCATGAATCTGAAGAACGCCTTTGCCGGTTTGATCATCATTGACTTCTCATAATAATCAGCAAGCATTTCCACTGACGGACGATCTGGCATATTCAAGGTAAACGCGATGAGCATCGCGCAGCTAACGATATTCATCTTGAAACGGTCTTCCTTCTCGAACTCAGGAAGCTTTTCTATGATGCTTTTGTATTTCCACTTAGCCTTTTTAGCTGCTCCATCAGCCGTTTCCTGATCATATCCCATGACAGATACGAGCTTATCCCTAAATGATTTTTCATATAGATACCACATGCCCATCGGCATTCCCGAATAATTCATTTTGCCTCCTTAACAGCCGTCACTCCCGAACACTTCATCAAACAGGATCGAAATGGATCCTTCGCTGCAAAATTCTCTGACGGAATAACCGAGATTCGGAGCTTTGTAAGAATCGTCTGCTCCGGCGTCTTTTAATGCCTGCAGCACACTTCTGAGGTCTTCGTGCAATTCCTCTGTAAAGATCCGGTCTTTTCCTTCACGATGTTCCACATAATTGTATGATGGCAATATCTGCTTTGCCTGCAGCGCAAAACGGTTTAATCCTGAATTGCCATATGAATCAAGCGCTTTTACATCTGCGCCCATATCCAACATCCTTTTCAGGACATCGAGAGCGTCAGCCGCTTTCTCCTTTGTTGAGAAAACCTTGAAGCCCATATATTTATCATCTGTATTCCACCTGCATGACATCACAGCACAGTTGATCGCATCATGAAGCACCGGTGTTCTCCATTCGTTGCAGCAGTTCTCATCCTCGATAAAGTTCACATCCGCACCCATATCCAGTAAATGGTTGGCAATTGCGGTATTTCCCGTTTTGAGCGCAACCTGCAAAGGCGACTGCCCGTCATCCTTCTTAGGCGGCTGCTTTGCAACACAATTTACCAGTTCAGGTTTCTTTTCAATGATTTGCCTTACCATTTCAAAGTCAGATGCTCTTATAGCAGTAAACAGTTTCTTCATGCCGCTTCACCTTCCTGAATTATTATTCTCTTCCAACCAATCTGTCGTCTTAGTCAAACGGAAATCTACAGTGCTAATTCCATCAGCCAGCAATCTACTTTTTCTCCCTCAAACATCTCATGTTTTGGAAGTGATTTAATGATTTTAAACCCGGCTTTCTCGTATGCCCTTATAGCCCTTTTATTATCTTGGTGCGGGTCAAGAAGAACTCGTTCCGCAGCCATATTTTCTTTCAGATGAGAAGCCATCATTTTCAAAAAAGATGAGCCTATTCCCTTACTCCAGTATTTCAGCTCACCTATAAACTGATCCATAGCAAACACTATATGTCCATCGTCAGGATAGTCATATTCATCGAACAATTCACCACTCAATTGATAGGCCTGTGCATATCCGATGGGGGATTTCTTATACTCGATGATCATTCTGAATCCATCTGGAATTTCTTCCAAAAAATGTGCAGACAAAGTATCCATCGTAAACCTGACGTCACGACCTTCGTAATACTCCAGCACTCTCTTATCTGTCAACCATTTAAA
>JAWRIG010000006.1:0-9508 GCA_040308005.1 Anaerovoracaceae bacterium
CCCCCCCCCCCCCCCCCCCCCCCCCGCCGCTTTTTATGACTGAAAAGATGCACGTACGGTCTTCGCCGGGACAGGGAGAAGGGGCATGCCCAGATATGTAAAATTCCCTTTACATGTTGAAATTTCAACGTTTTCGCGTCATAAAATCTGTAAAGAAAAGTTTAAAAAATAGCATATGAATAGTACTATTCAGGCAGGCACATCATACAGATTGCCTGCTTTATTATTTCTGACGCAGGTATTCTGTATTTACAGAAAAGGAGAAAAAGTATCATGAGAAAAGGAAAAGCGACAAGAAGGGGACTGCTGCTGATGCTGACACTTGCTCTGGTTATGAGCATGATGCCGGTCTCAACATATGCAGCATCGTATATGCCTGACCTCAATGACAAGACTATGTACTATACTCCTGACTACAGAAGAGGCGACTGTGTTCTCTCATCGGCTAAGTCAATGATGAGAAGAGCAGCTGTCATGAGAGGCTCAAGGAACTGGGATGTAATAACCAATACTACCCTGAGAGGAACTGCAAATACGAAAAAGGGCCTGTTCAGAAATTCCTTCAGCTTCACATGTGACGGAATCACATACGGCGTTTCCAACTACGAACTGTCCGGAAATGCCGAAAACAAGATGAAGGATATAACTACTCTTCTGGCAAGTCATCCGGAAGGGATCATAGTCTGGGGCCGCAAGGCTGCAACAACAGGCATGCACGGAGTGCTTGTAACGGGCGTAAGCAACGGAGTTCTGTACGCAGTCGATTCAACACACAATACAGGCAGGTCCAATGCAGGAATAGAGCCATGGGACAAGACAACCATGAAGCCTATCCAGAACTGCTCGGATGTGTGGTTCTGCAGCAGCATTACAGGAGGAGCCGGTGCAAGTGTTTCCGGAGACTCCACACTCTCCGCACTCGGTGTAAGACAGCCGTCAGAGATCAAACAGGGCAAGGGATTCACTATCCTTGGTCTGGTACAGTCGAACTACCAGCTGAAGAGCGTTATCGTATCCATTCTTGATGCAAGCGGCAAAGAAGTGATCTGCAAGTCAGCTGAGCCTAAGGGCAAAATGTACATGCTGATCGGCCTCGACCGCGATGTGAAGTTCGGATCGCTCAAGACAGGACGCTACACATACAGAGTAGCAGCTGTTGATGAGAAGAAGGGCTATACAGTAGTGCACGAGAATGCGTTCAATGTTGTACCTCAGAAGCAGTCAAAATCCGTGATCGCAGCTGTTCAGGCGGCTATCGCACCGACTACGACAACGACTGTAGGCGGGATGAGCATAAAGTCTGTCAGAGCACCTTCATCGGTCACTGCAGGAAGAGGCTTTTCGATCAGAGGCAAAATCAAATCCTCAAGCAAGATCAAAAACGTTCAGGTGCAGATAGTCGATGCTCAGGGCAATGCGGTAGTCGGCGCAAGCGCGAGACCGAATAAGAAGTCATATAATATAAAGAAGCTGGACCGTAAGGTAAAGTTCGGCGGGCTTGCTAAGGGAACCTACGCATATCTGATCAGAGCTGAAAACGGCTTGGGATGGCAGGACCTGGTATATCAGAACTTCACAGTTCAGTAGATGAAATATTTAAGGGCGGCGGATATATCGCCGTCCTTTTAAGTTGATTTAAGAAAACCCGGTTATTATACAGGCTGTAAGGTAACAGATGCCGAAATAATATATCAAGAGGGAAATAACAAAATGACATTCAGAACAAGAGGAAAGAAATATCTGGCGATGGGCCTGGCCGCGATGCTGATGGTGTCAATGGCTGCGTGCTCACAGGAAGCAGCGGATACAGCAGGGGCTGCTGCAGAGACGGCAGCAGAGCAGACTGCGGATTATCTGACTAAGGAAGAAATTACGGTCAATGATACGATCGAGAACAGTGCGGACGGAGAGCACGCTATCGAGGTAAGCGGTGAAGAGGCTGAGTATTCCAATACCGGAGTCACCAAGACGGGAGATTCAGACGGTGACGAAGCTGACTTCTACGGAGAGAACTCCGCTGTTTTCGCAACAGAAAAGGGGACTCTTACAATCGCAGACTCGCTTATAGAAACTGACGGGACACATGCCAATGCCGTTTTCTCATACGGTGAGGGCACGACGGTAAATATCTCCGATTCCGTAATAGAGACATCCGGAAACTGTTCGGGCGGACTCATGACTACAGGCGGAGGCACGATGAACGCCGAAAACCTTACCATAAATACCTCAGGCAACTCATCTGCTGCGATCAGATCAGACAGAGGCGGCGGAACGGTAACAGTGACAGACGGCTATTACAAGACTTCCGGAACAGGATCTCCTGTAATCTATTCAACGGCTGACATCACCGTAAAGAATGCATATATGGAATCAACTGCTTCGCAGGGAATAGTCGTAGAAGGAAAGAATTCAGTCACTCTCAATAACGATACTCTTGTGGCTGACAATAATACCAAGAACGGCGACAAGTCAGACTATTACCAGGCTGTAATGATCTACCAGTCGATGTCGGGAGATGCAGCAGAGGGAACTTCGTCATTTGCAGCTGAGGGCGGCAGTATAACTAATAAGAACGGTGACATCTTCTTCGTAAACAATACCGCAACTGAGATCAGTCTCAAGGGCGTCGAGATCACCAATGAGGACAGCGAAGGGAACTTTCTCAGAGCAGAAGCAGCAGGATGGGGAAATGAAGGCTCAAACGGCGGCAAGGTCAACCTCAATGCCTCAGGCCAGACTATAAACGGCAATATTCTTGTAGACGATGTCTCCGTGCTGAACATGTATCTTAAGGACGGATCGTCATACAGCGGAGCGATCAATCCTGAAGGACAGAAGGGCGATGTGTACGTAGAGATATCTGATGACAGCACATGGACTCTTACAGCTGACTCCTATATAAGCGGCCTCACGGTAAGCGAAGGCGGCTCGATCGACCTTAACGGACACAAGCTGTACGTAGACGGAAAAGAGTATACTGAAGGATCAGCCAGCGAGGGAACAGCCTTTGATATAACTGCAGGAAGCGGCAGCGAAACAGGTGCTCCTGAAGGCATGCCGGGAGACGGACAGGCACCTCCTGACGGAGGACAGGGCGGTCCGGGAGCAGGCGGCGAAAAGCCGTCAGGCAATCCGCCTGAAAAGCCATCCGGGGATAACGGCGGAGAGCCGCCGGCAAAACCGGGCAGCAATGACAGCAGCGTATAATCATCAAAAAAATGCTCAGAGCTATATGCATAAGCTCTGAGCATTTTGTAATTATTACGAGTGACTATTTAGCTATGTAGCGGGTCTCGATGTAGTATCTCTTCTCGTTGGCTTCGCCCATGGAGAAGGTCTTGCGAGGGAGAGCGCCGTCAGCAGCTACTGCAGGGAAGAGCATGAACTTATCCATTGCAGGGAGCATAAATCCGGCATTGCCGTCTCTTACGGAGAGCTTCTCAACTGCATCTGTTCCGTGGATGTAGTCGATGTCGCATTCCTTGTTTTCCTTGACCATGATGTCGAGAACGTGCTGGAGGCATCCTACCTCGAGCTTGTTTGAAGGCTCTTCTACGATGATGTTGCCTCTCTGAGCGCCTGTGATGTATGGGATGCTGAATGCACCTGCAGGTACAGCTGCGTCAGAGTCAGCGAGGTATGCCTTGCCGTTGGACTCGTTAAGGAGAGCAACTGTCTTGTTAACAAGATCCATTCCGGACTGGCCTTCCTTAGCGAAGATAACTCTGTGAATAGGCTCGAATACGATGCCCTCGTCGTGGATGTTCTCAATCTCGCAAAGAGCATATCTTGCAGGGTGGTTTTCGATCTCTTCAGGTGTGAGTGTCTTCTTGATGTTCTCCCATGCAGTCTTGGCTGTTGCGAGTGAGTGGTTGCCGTCTCCCATAGCCTGGAAGATGACATTGCCTTCACCGTATTTCTTCTCTGCCTCGTCATAGAGTGCGGAGAGAGCTGCCTTCATTCCATCGAGGTTTTCTTCTTTGATGAAGGAACCGGTGATGTGTCCGCCGTTCATCATGAGGTCGGTATCGTAGATGACTTCTCTCTGCTGATCGACGAGCGGCTCAATGACTGTTTTGCCCGGGTCATCGATAAGGATGATGATGTGCGGCATTTCTATCGGAGCGTCACCTCTGATTCTCAGGCGAGGCGGGATACGCTCAACTACAGTACCCTCGGTAGCTCTTGTGAGTGACTTTGAGCCCTTGTTGAAATCATATGCCTCAAGGTCTGTTGCGATGACGAGACCCATACGGGTACGTCCTTCAGCGGTTCTTCTGATCAGCATGCAGCCAGGCTCCATTTTGCGGAGTGTGCCGTCTGCAAGATACTTGTCCATTGCAGCGCGGACTGCCTTGATGCGGTCTGCTTCGTCAGGTCCGTCCAGATAGAGCTCAGGGAGCATGAGGCGAAGAGCTGACGGTGCATCGCCGACGATTTCCTCGACCTTTTCCCAGTACTCAGGTTCAGATGTGTACTGATCGCATGCTACGACTGCCCACTTAAAGTAGTCAGTGCCTTCTTTCGGCAGCATCATTTCAGGGATATGAAGGCCGAATTTACTCCAGTCATAAGTTGCCATAATATAACCTCCGGTTGATTATGAAATTGTGTAAAGCAAAAGTGTTATCGGTGGCCGCAGATGGTGCTGAAAGCACGCGCCGAAGGGCGCAGTTTCAGTCTGTGACCATTCAATTTATTATCGAATAAAACCGTTTATAATTCAAGTTCTATTATGCTATAATACAGTCAATAAGATACTATTGTTTTATATGACGTACAATTATGTAAGCCCGGTGCTGACATAAGGTATTGGGGCTCTTACGCACAGCTCTGAGGGGGTATGAAATGATAACTGCAATTAAGGACTTTCGATGGCGCAGTTTAACGAAACAATAGTTTAATATGCATCAGAAACAGCATTCACCCGGGGTGTTCACCTAAGACGGTCATGTCTCATCCCCGTACAGGGCGGATGCTTTTGTTTTCTGAAAGATGCTTTATTTACGGAGGTGTTTATATGATATCCAAGGCAATGGAGCCGTTCCTTGCAGGAAGCTCGCAGATCAGAGCGATGTTCGAGGAAGGCAAGAGGATGGCGAAAATTTACGGTAAGGAAAATGTCTACGATTTCAGCATCGGCAACCCGGGACTGAAACCGCCTCAGGAAGTTTTCGATGCGATCGACGAGATCAACCATAACCTTGATCCGCTGCTTGTTCACGGCTATCCTTCGAACGCAGGATATGAGTCGACAAGAAAGGCCGTTGCTGATGACCTGAATGAAAGAGCCGGCGGAGACTTTTTCGACGTTGACCACATCATCATGTCATGCGGAGCTGCCTACTCCATAAACATGATCAACAAGTGCATCTTCGATCCGGGCGACAAGATGGTGGTGTTCGCTCCGTACTTCGTTGAATACGGCAACTGGGCGCGCAACTGGGGCGCAGATATCATCGAGGTACCGGCCAATCCGGAACTTAATTTTGACCCTGATGCAGAGGCTCTCAGAGAGCTCCTCGTCCCTGAGGTCAAGGCTGTAATGCTGAACAATCCGAACAACCCTACAGGCAAGATATATTCGAGAGAGGCTCTCGATGCTGTAGCTGATGTTCTGAGAGAAGCAGAGAAGAAGTTCGGCCACACTATCTACCTCATCTGTGATGAGCCGTACAGAGAACTCGTTTACGACGGATCGGATGTTCCGTTCCCTGGTGACTACTATGCAGATTCTCTGATCGCTTATTCCTGGTCAAAATCACTTTCGATGCCGGGCGACCGTATCGGTTATGTAGCTGTACCGAAGTGCGCTGAAGGCCATGAGGAGCTTGCTGCTGCTCTGGTAGTAGCGTGCAGAGTACTCGGAGGCACCAACGCTCCGTCCATTCAGGAGCTCGTAGTAGAGAGATGCCTCAAGTGCAGATCAGACCTCGATTACTACAAGAGAAATGCCAAAGACCTCTACGAGATCGTAACAGGTGCAGGCCTCGAGTGCATATATCCTCAGGGTGCTTTCTACATGTGGATCAAGTCGCCTGTTGAGAACGAGATCGAGTTCGTCAATGCGGCCAAGGAGGAGAGGATCCTCATAACACCGGGAAGCGCATTCCACGGACCGGGCTGGGTAAGAGCATCATTCTGCGGATCCAACGAGATGATCCACAGGTCAAAGGACTCCTGGTATAAGCTCGGAGAGAAGTTCGGCCTGAAGAAATAGCCTCTCGCAGCCGGAAGAAAACTTACAGACAACAGAATGCCCCGCGCAAAGTGCGCGGGGCATTGTTTTGCATAAATACCGGTCTACAGTATTCGCAGATTATCTTGCAGGAACTGTGCCAGGCTTTACACCCGGAACGATGCTGATGCGGTCTTCTGCTGTAGCTGCGATCTCTGCGAAATCCTGAAGGACTTCTTCTCCGCGGAGAACTCTCAGGCAGCCTGCTGCCAGAGCTTCCATCTCAAATTCGCCAGGCATGACCTCGACAGGTGCGACGAATGATACGTGCTCAGTAACATAATCAGCTACATACTTTGAGTATGCGATGCCGCCGGTGAGGATGATGCGGTCTACCTTGCCGCATACGGTAGCTGCAAGCTTGGTAATATCCTTGGCGATGTTGAGGCACATAGCTTCGTATACGATCTTGGCGTATTCATCGCCGTCTGCAATCATCTTCTCTACGTCTCTCGCATCGGCTGTACCGAGGTGAGCGATCAGGCCGCCCTTGCCGTGGAAGAGCTTCATGGCTTCCTTATATGTGTAATTGCCGCTGTAGCAGAGGTCGACAAGTCTCTTGGAGCTGACTCCGCCGCCTCTCTCAGGTGTGAAGTTGCCTTCGTCATCGTTAACACTGTCAATGTTGACTCCGTCCTTGTACAGTCTGATCGAGCTGCCGCCGCCGAGGTGAGCTACAATAAATGTGCACTCATCGAACTTCCTGCCCAGCTTCTCTTCAGCACATTTGATTGCCATCGCTCTTGTGTTAAGAGTGTGGCCTACTGTAAAGTGAGGGAGCTCAGGAACACCGCTGACTCTTGCGATCGGCATCTTCTCATCTGTGCCGATAGCATCATATATGCATACAGGAATTCCGTATTCCTTGTTGAGGTCGAAAGCGATCATGCTGCCGATAAGTGAAGGGTGTTTAGCCAGATCTTCAGGTCTTGTCAGGAAGTCGATCATAGCCTGGTCAATGCTGATAGCGCCGTGAGGACACGGAAGAATATTACCGCCTCTTGATACAGCTGCTGTCAGTGATTCAATACTGACACCATTGGCTGCCATTGACTCTTTGATTTTGTTGTATCTGAACTCATACTGTTCGGTAACATCTCCAAAAGGTGCAAGTTCTTCGGTCTTGTGGCGGATGGTGTCGTTGAAAACTTCCTTATCGTCATCATATACAGCGATCTTGCTGGAAGTCGATCCGAGATTCATAACGAGAATTCTCTCTGTACCCATATGTTTGTCTCCTTTGATTAGTTTATAGAAATTGAATTGAATAAGCGTGTCTGAAGGGCAGTCACAGGCGATTAGTCATGACATACCCACAAGAGATATTATCATATCGTGTTATCAAAAAAGTGAGCATTCTGAGGATTTTGGCCCTTTAACTTCTTTTGGGGTCTGACCCCTCCCTTTAACTTTGATGGGGGTGTTCTGTAAAAGCGTCGTTTTTCGCTTTTACGTTAATTGGGGTCTTGCTGTTAAAGCGTCGCTTTCCGCTTTTGCATTAATTGGGGTCTAATATGACACATAAAAAGAGACACATTGCCGGTCATAGCAATGTGTCCTTTTTCTGTTCTGTGCTAATCTTTATGTTGCGTCAGAGCAGCTCAGAACAGGAGCCTTTGTATGAAAGATACTATCATAAAGCTATTCAATTTAGAACCTTCTGAACTGCAGGATATTGAGATAGTGAGCACGGACTTTACGGTCAATGCCATCATCACCCTCAAGGTCAAACGTCAATGCTGTCCCAACTGTGGGTGCTCCACAAAACGGATCCATGACTACAGAAAAAGATCTCTTACTCATGCCGTGATCAATGATGTTTACACCAACATCATCTTCAACCAGCGAAGGTATCGCTGCACTGCCTGCGACAAATCTTTCCCGGAAACGAACCCATTCGCTTTCCCAAATAGGCGTGTCTCAATGTATGTCATCCTGCGTGTGATGAAGATGCTCCGCAATCCCAGGATGACCTTTTCCCAGGTGTCTAATGAAGTTGGAATCTCTGTTCCGTCTGTCTGCAGGATCTTCGACAAATACGCAGGTGTGACTCCGATCGGCATGCCAAAGTGTCTATGTATCGATGAGATCTATGCGATCAAATACAAGCAAAAGATATATGCCTGTGTTCTGGTAGACATGCAAACATCTCAGGTCTATGACCTGCTGCCGACACGACGCAAAGCCGATCTTTCCAGCTATTTTTCAAGGATAAGCCAGGAAGAGCGTGACAAGGTCAAATACATCTGCATGGATATGTTCCAGCTCTACAAGGATGTCGCGGAAGTTTACTTCCCATGTGCGAAGATCTGCATAGACAGTTTCCATGTGATCCAACAGGTGAATAATGCGTTCAACAACATAAGAGTCAGAGTTATGAAAAGTTTCGAGACGACCTCGGAGGAATACCAGCTGCTCAAACGATTCAACTGGGTCCTTATGAAGAATTCTTCCCGAATCGATCTTTATGAATCGATCGATCTGCGTAAATACTACTACTGCTTCAACAGTCAGTATGTCACTCCCAGAGTCATGATCGACAAGATGCTTTCCTGGAGTTTCGAGCTCAACGCTGCATACTCCATGAAGGAAGAATATGCCTACATCAACGCCACTTCTACTCCGGAGAATGCTGAGCACAGGATAGACAATTTCATCGCTGAACTGTTTCTTTATGACGTTCGTGAGCTTACGAGGATCGCCAGAATGCTTCGGCATTGGAAGACTGAGATCATCAACAGTTTTGACCGCGTCAATGGGCAACGTATCTCAAACGGCCCGATCGAATCCGTCAACTCGCGGATAAAAGTCATCAAGCAGAACGGTAATGGTTACCGCAACTTTGAGAGATTCAAATTGAGAGTCCTCTACTCCCTGAACGATAATTCTTCGATCAAATCTTAATGCTTTAGAGCTGTTTTGACGCATACTAAATGGGGTGAACAACGTCAGTTGCTCACCCCGTGATCGCCTTTACCCCAAATATTGCAAAAGCGTCTTTTTTGCCTGACCCCCATTTAAGTTAAAGAGCCAAAACTTCACTTTTCGGAAAAACTAAATGCTCTTTTTGGGAGCATTTACCTTAGCAAAAAACCTTCAAATACGTCAAACGCCAAATGTGTCCCTGCACCCCCAACCGGCTGATCGAACGTCATTCTTGTGCTGCCTGTACTTTGTTATATTGAAGAAAAAGGTGTGTGATTCATCTCACCACCTGTAGAGGATGGGAGTATTCTCACACGTATTTGATAAAGCATAATCTCTGTGGTT
>JAWRIG010000007.1:0-8935 GCA_040308005.1 Anaerovoracaceae bacterium
GGTGAAACCTGAGACACCTCTTTCTATGCAGACTCTGTGAAACAGTGTCTGCTCTCCACAAAAAACAACCAGCAACATTTGCTGTTACTGGTTGCCAAAACCTTTTGATTTTTCACTGTCCTCTTGACGGGTAGCAGTTCAATTTCTGATGAGAGAGTATCTCTTCGTCATCTTAACTTAATGACATTGGCCCGAAGGCTGCTATGTGCTAATCACAGTTTCTCTTCCATGTCTCTGACAAGTCTGAACTGTGTCCTGCTTCTTACCAGATTGTGATCATCGTAGTCTGTCTTATAGTACCAGTCTCCCTCGAGGTAATCCGTAAGGAATCTCATCCCGCACTCAAGCGTCATGATCTTGGCTCCTACAGGGAGCATCTCGAGTTCCTTGTCTGTGAGGCTCGGACACCCCTCGATAAACCCTGCACGGAACGCCTCATACAGTTCCATATCCAGCTTGACGCTGTCTGCATCCGGCTCATCCTCTCTTCCAGTTGCCGCACCTGACCTTATAGCGTCGCCGAAGTCATTTACCGCAAGTCCAGGCATAACAGTATCCAGGTCTATCACACAGAGTGCCTTTCCCGTATCTCTGTCCAGGAGGACATTGTTTATCTTGGTATCGTTATGAGTGACTCTGAGAGGCAGTTCTCCTTTCGCCAGGCAGTCATTCAGGATGTCCACATCTTTCTCATGTTCAAGTGCGAATCGTATTTCCGCCTGAGCATTCGAGCTGCGTCCACACGGATCCTTTCTGACAGCTGCAAGAAGGTTTTCAAACCTGCGGCGCGTATCGTGAAACTGCCTGATAGTTTCATGCAGCTCGCCTACCGGGAAATCCGCCATCTACCATTTTTTGCTTTGACCTATTTTGTTCATCCGACACTATTATACCCAGAATTTTTCTATAGGATCATGCATATCCGCATCTTTCAGATTGTTGAACAGAATCGAATTCTGTTTAAACATATGGTAGATATTTGCAGCATAATTGATATCATGGATTGAAATACCAATATTATATGCGATTATTCGCTCACTATTATTCTCTCTACCTACCGAATTACCATTCATCACATCGCTGACTTCAGAAAAATATTTGAATTTAGAAAAATTCTTGAAGTTATCCACATGTCCAACATCATCAGCAAACACTTTATCAAAAAACAAATCACAATTTGTAAAGCCTCGAGTGTGAACCGGTACTAGCAACACCCCTTCATCAAACCATTCGTCCTGTGCTATATCATTTTCGAAATATGTTGCGCAGGAAATAATTACGTCAGAACCTCTTATACAATCTTCCACTGTATCAACTATTGAAAACTCGATATTATTAAGTCCTTTAAATCTCTCTGCGAAATCCTCTGCTTGACTTTTATATTTTAAAAGTTTAATTCTGATAGGTCTATCCCTCATTGCTGATAAAACTAGCAGACTCGCTCGTGCGACATTACCAAGACCAATCATTCCTATCGTATGCCAATCGTCTTTTGCAAAATTAATTACCGAATGAGCTGCTACCGCCCCTGTCCTCATAGCGGTAATCCAGTTCCCATCCATGAGTGCTAAAAAGTCTCCTGAATCAGCATTAAACAAAAGTATTTTACTATCTAACGAAGGCGTGCGTTCCGGATATCTTGTTACTACCTTTACTCCCCCTATGTTAGCTGTATCCCGGCCATTTATTAAGCATGGCATTACATTACAGAATATATTTCCTGGCATACCCATATGAATTTTTGCAGGTAGCAAAGCCTTCCTTTTGTCTTCAATCATCTTGTCGACCCACTCATAACAATCTGTAGGTGATATATTTAATGATTTTATATCGTCAAAGCCAATTATTTTCATAGAACAAACCCTTTCTATTATCTTATTTACCGCTCTAGCTCCTCCTTACTTGCTAAAATAAGAGTATGTATGAAAGATACTACCATAAATAGTTTTAATTTAGAACCTTCTGTGCTGAAAGATATTGAGGTCATGACCACAGGTTTTTCCGCATATGCTTCAATCACATCAGCGTCAGGCATCAGAAGTATCCTAACTGCAGCTGCAACGCTAATCATCTACACGATTTGCCTAGACGCCCCCTAACTCATGCTGTTCTCCATGATATTGTTAGCGCTAATCTAAATTAGCCACAATTGGTCAAACTAACTGAGCCCTAACGGAAGCGGGGCGTAAGGTGTTTCTGCTTGAATTGAATGTCCCCGAGCTGGTTATTAACATACTAAAAATGAGGTTCTCAATAATTGTTATCTATATCATTCAGAAGCAATAACGTTTTATTTGAGATATTCAGAATGTTATTTGTACTTATACTCTATTTCATAAACATTTGTAACATCATCTGTATAGTCCGGAGTTATTGCTGACATGTCGTCTCTGAATCCAATTGTTATTGTTGCTGTATCATATTGCTCGAATTGATGCTCTGAAACTTTTCCAGGAATAAAATAGTTCATTTCAGAGCTGGCTGGTGCAGTCCATTGATCATCATTTTCAAAAAATAATTTGCAATCTGTTGGTTCTTCATTAACTGTTGTTAAAACATTAAATGAAGCGTTCGAAATATCAGCATCTGTTTTGTTTACAAATGCGCCTTTGACCAAAAGCATTTTATAACCAGCAGATGGCACATACGTTGTATCTAAATCTGGTAATGGATATTTGTCTACGATTTCAACAGAATCTATTGTCATCTTAATGCTGTCTGTTTCAATAGTGTCTCCAATCTCTAGTTTGATAACTTCTGGTTCTTCTTCAGCAGTGTTCATATCGCCTGATTCAGTAACGTCTGTCTCACTACTCGCGCCATCAGAACTACTGCTTGATCCACATCCGCATAGGGATATGCAGAACAAGCAGATCAGGATTGAAATCAATACTTTTCTCTTCATTTTTCCCCTCCACACGTTATTTTTCCTTGATAAGGCCCGCAAATCATATCATTAAATTCTAAATGGATTATATCTCCTCTTTCATATTTATTCATACGAGAATGCACGCATCGCCTATAACGTTGTGTCTGAAAATAGCCCGTTATATTGCCAGTTTCTCTTCCATGTCTCTGACAAGTCTGAACTGTGTCCTGCATCTTACCAGATTGTGATTATCATAATCTGTCTTATAGTACCAATCTCCTTCTAGATAATCTGTGAGAAATCTTATGCCGCACTCAAGTGTCATTATCTTGGCTCCGACAGGGAGCATCTCAATTTCCTTATCTGTAAGGTTTGGGCAGCCTTCGATGAATCCAACGCGGAATGCCTCATACAGCTCCATATCAAGTCTGACGCGGTCTGCATCCGGTTCATCCTCTCTGCCAGTTGCCGCACCCGACCTTATAGCGTCACCGAAGTCATTCACCGCAAGTCCAGGCATAACAGTATCGAGATCAATTACGCAGAGCGCCTTTCCCGTAACCCTGTCCAGGAGAACATTGTTTATCTTGGTATCGTTATGAGTGACCCTCAAAGGAAGTTCTCCTCTCACCAGGCAGTCATTCAGGATGTCCACATCCTTCTCGTGTTCAAGTGCGAATCGTATTTCCGCCTGAGCATTCGAGCTGCGTCCGCATGGGTCCTTTCTGATGGCAGTAAGAAGGTTTTCGAATCTGCGGCGAGTATCGTGGAAGTGTTCTATCGTTTCATGCAGCTCTTCTGCAGGAAAGTCTGCCATATCATTGATAAATGACCCATATGCTCGTCCTATATCATGAAACTGTGCGGAATCAGTTACCGTCTCGCAGGAGTATGAATTCTCTACGCAGTTCATCATTCTCCAATACCCGGATTCAGTCCTGCATATATAGCTGCCGTCACGACATGGTATGAAGCGAAGAGGATATTCAGTTCCGCCTTCCGCACTTGTTCTGCTGCGACTGACTTCTCTCATATGATCATTCACCCTGATGATATTCTCCATAAGCGATTCAGGCGACCTGAATACGTTGTCATTGATACGCTGGAGGATGCAAGGTGATGGATATTCTACAAGATAAGTATCGTTGATGTGCCCGTTTCCTGCGGGCCTGATATCTGACGGCGTTCCATCTGCTGCGAATCTATCCGCTATTCTTAACAGTTCTTTTCTATCGATTGATTCTGATTTCATTCTGTCTTCTGACTTCCTCCATGAGCCATTCTATATGCACCGGTTCTACTGTCTCCGGTATGTCGCAACCCGTCGCAAGGTTGAACCCTTTTTCTGCACGGCTGCCAGCATCTATGCACTTTCTAGCAGCTTCACATATCTCTTCACGTGTTCCATTCAGCATTATGCCGACAGGATCTATATTGCCCGCTATCCTAACATAAGGTCCCAGCTCAGCAGCTGCCCTGTCAAGATCAATGCAGTTATCCAGACTGATTTCGGCCAGCGGATATTGTGAAAGGTATTTCCATATTGAGTATGTGCTGCCGCACATGTGAAGGGATACCTTCTTCCCCGTTCTTGATTCAGTATATCTGGTCAGCTCTGCAGTATACGGGAAGACGAACTCCTCATACATTCCGGGGCCTATCAGCTCCGGATTGGCGACCGGGTCTGCCATAGCTATGCCGCATCCTAGTTCTGCGGCCATATCTATGCATGTCTTCTGTGTGTCAGTGATGACCCTCAGCAGATGATGCACAGCTTCAGGCTTCTTCCTGCATTCACGCAGAAGCCTCTCAGCGCCGAGCAGCATTGAAGCGATCGTGAAAGGTCCCCCGATGCTCATCTCGACTCTGGTCCACCACGGCAGCCTCTTTCTGATCATGCCGGCTGCTTTATAGTATACTTCGAACTTCTCACTTGAATAATCCGTTACTGCCTTGAAATCATATATATCGCCCATACTAGTCAGGGCCGGCTTGCCGGCGTAAGGCACTCCTGATTCCGGATATATGAATTCCGCTCCGAGCGCTTCAGCGATCCCTCTCGTATTCGGGCCGGTCACTATCCTGTCAGGTTTGAACCGCTCATATACAGCTATTTCCGTCCCTGCCATTACTTCAGAATCACCTGCATATTCGCGTGGCGTGATGCCGCATACTGCGCACTTAAGCTCGCTCATGAAAGGCATGCATCTTATCAAGGGTATGATGCCAACTCCTATACCGGGATCACCTCCTGCCATGAAATATTCTCTTGCATTGCGTCTGAGTGTTGTATCCTGCGGATACAGGCTCTTGTCTTCGAGTATATCTCCGAATATTCTCTGCTCAGCCTGCTTAAAAGTGTGATGGATTTTTGTAACATTAAAGAAATCCTGGAATCTCAGTATGTTGCTTATCTCAGGAAGCAGCTTCCTGAGCTCAGGTGCAAGCAGCCATGAGTCACATATGAACACATATCAAAACCGCTACCGAAGAATTCCAGAGCCTGCCTGAAGGAGTCCATGCATGCCTCTCTGCTGAGGTCTGCCCCTGCCTGAATGTGCACATTTAGGGCAAGCGACTCCTCCTGAAGCAGTATTGGTTCAAACTGAAGGCTTCCGAGGCAGAAAAGGTCAAGCCTCAGATGCCTCGCTATCCATTCAACTTCTTCAAGCCCGTGCACGCCGTATTTCCTCATGCACTCGCGTTCCCATATGGCAATGTCATGCATCGTATCGAAATATATCCGGTCAGATATCCCGCGTTCACGGTACATCGGATATGCCTCGCAAGCGAGCATCAGATATATTCTCAGCGCGTCCTGCTTCCAGTCAGGTCTTCTTCTGAGCATACTGAAGAAGGCCTGCTCATCTTCTCTGAACAGGCCCGTCAGTTTTCTGTCATCTGCTGTGCACTCAGGGTCATCGAATTGCCTGATGACCTCATCTGCAGCGCATGAGTCAAGTCCTATCTCTCTTGCAAGGGTGCGTATATCCATATATGTATTCTATCCTTTTACGGAACCGCTTACCATTCCGGAAATGAGATATTTACGGAATATTACTGCAGCAAGTGCAGGCGGTATAAGGGAGATGAGCCCCGCAGCGGCTATAAGGCCGTACTCAACAGAATCCTTGGTCACAAATTCACTGATGACTATAGCCATAGGCTTGGTCTTCATAGACGACGCCAGGATCAGCGGTATCTGGAACTGGCTCCACGTGCTGAGGAACATGATAAGCGTTACAGATATAAGTATAGGATACGAGAGCGGAAGTATGACCCTCATAAATGCTCCCATCTGACCGCACCCGTCTATGAGTGCAGCTTCTTCAAGTTCCTTAGGTATCGTGGAGAGATAGTTGGTTATCATCCACGTAGCCATCGGCAGATACGAGCTGACATATATAACGCACAGCCAGAACATGTTATCCAGCATCTTGCCCGCCGCAAACATGCGGTAGATCGGGATGATCGTCGCCATAACCGGAATTACCATTGTAATGAGTAGTGCGTTCTTTATGAACTTCCTTCCCGGGAATTCCATGCGGCTGAGGGTATATCCGCTCATCATCGCAACAGGCAACCCGATGATCAGTGTCACTACGACTGCTCTGAACGAGTTGCCGAGACCTGTAAAGAATGCCGAACCTTTTCTCGTGCCAGAGAATATGGTCACGTAATTATCCCATGTGATATTGTCCGGGAAGAACTTCGTATTCGGCATGAACAGCTCTGCCTTAGGCGATACGGATATGATGAATGTCCATATGAACGGCCCGACAGTGAAAATGAGGAAGACTATTGTCGCTATTATGAATCCTGCTTTCTTAAGTGCTTTCATCAGTAGTCCACCTCCTTGTTCAGATTGTGGAGATAGAATATACCGAGCAGCATCGCGAAGAAGAGCACGATATATGTAACGGCACTTCCTTTGCCGAAGTCGAGGAAGGTGAATGTCGTCAGATAGCTTTCCATCAAGATATTCTTGCCCAGGTCGCTGTATCCTGATAGTGATACGATCTCATCAAATACGTTGATTGCCGTTACTGAAGTTGAAGTTATTCCCAGTGCAAGGAACGGCTTCATCAGAGGCAGCGTGATGTGCCTAAAAATACCCGATGTCGATCCTCCGTCTATTCTCGCCGCCTCATATATCTCTCCCGGAATCGACTGTCTTCCGGCGAGACATACGAGAGCCATGAAAGGCACGCTCCTCCACACAACTACTATCGACACCACCAGGAGCAGCGTCCACCTGGATGCGAGGAACTGCACCGGCTCACTCACTAATCCCATCAGAAGGAGCAGCTTGTTGAGGAATCCGTATCCCGAGAAGAATACGAATTTCCACAGAACACCGTTGACGAAAGGCGGCATTGCCCAAGGGAGTATGGCAAGTGCCAGCAGCACCCCTGCACAGAAGACATCCGCATTGAGATACACGGATATGAGATACCCGATAATGCTCGTAAGCACGACAACTATCACCAGTGTTAGCGCTCACTTAAATTAGCCACAACGGGCTCAGTTAAATTAACCAATTCTGGGTCATTTAAAATAACCAACCACCCAGATGAAATAACGATTAGATGTTAGGTGATTCAGTGGAATTCGGAGTCTTCACTCTGCTGGTTTTCAGAGATACTGTCTCCAGCTTCTTGCCTCTGAAACTGTCACCTTTAATGTTGAATACAGTTGCATCATCAAATATCCGATCCAGTGCACACAAGAGATCATCGTCATCATTGAAGTTTTCTCTCCATAAGACAGGATTCTTGTTACTGGTGAATATGATGTTGTTGCAGCCCTGACGGTTGTATCTGCGGTCAATGAGGTCAAAGAAAAGTCTGGTGTTTTCCTTGTCGAATTCACAGTGACCGACCTCATCGATGATCAGGCAGGCAGGTCTTACCAGCCCATTCAGGCAGGATGCTTCCTTCCCGGATCTTCTTGCTTTAGTGAATCTGTCACGCAGCTCGGACATCTTTATGAAGTATGCTTTCATGCCGTTATGGCAGCATTCATAGCCATAAGCTTGAGCCAGATGTGTTTTGCCTGTACCCGGAGGTCCAATGAAAGCCAGATTCTTGTGAGCCTGGATCGCGCTCAGCGATGGCAGAGTCTTGAGCCTCTCGACATCTTTTCCTTTAATAACGGAAAAGTCGAAATTGTCGAAGGTTTTAGGCTCCTTTCGAGGCAGCCTGCTGGTTTTCATGTACATGTCGATCGTTGCCTGCTTTTTCTTCTCTCCAAGGAAGTGGAAGATTATGCTTATGGCTTCGATCTGCTCCTGAGTCAAGGCATGGTACTCTGTCAATTCATAGAACTCAGATGCATTAAGATCCAGATGAAGGGTCTTGAGATCCTTTTCAGAGTCGTAGAGGCTGATGCTATTCATCGCTGTCCTCCTCTTCGAAATTGAATTTTTCAAATCCTGTTTTGAGATAGTCCGGCTCAGCAAGCTGTCTTATGCTTGTCTTCACAGGAGCTGTCGGGAACTCTTCCAGAGCAGGTGCATCTGGGAACTGATCTTTACAGTAGCGGTCCTTGCGGCTCCATGTGATCTCGTGAGTGACCAGAAGCTCCTTCATGTCCGGGGTGTAGATAAACAGAGTATCTCCCTTACGGCAGGCACGGACTGATCGTCCTGTGTATCTGTAAGGAACTCCGAATCTGCGGCCTTCATAGTTGATGAATCCGTCAAAGGATATCTGTCTTAAAGGGCACAGATAGCACATAAGGTTTGGAGATTCCTGAAGTCTGGAAGTCTTTTCAGACGCATGCAGGTAATCCGGTATATCTTCGATCTCTCTGTGGTACTTGGAATTCTGCTTTTCGCACCATTCCATTACCTGATCATTGAGGTCATTCAGGTTCCAGAAACATCTTCCTGCAAGGAAGTTGTCTTTGATGAATCTGATCAGTCGCTCGACTTTACCTTTGGTATATGGATGCCGAGGCTTACACAGTCTGGTATTGAAGCCTACTGTGTTCATGAAGTTCTCATAGTCCGGCTGCCATATTGGATGGTTCTCGAAGTCCCGCTTGATGACGACACTTTTCATG
>JAWRIG010000008.1:0-7100 GCA_040308005.1 Anaerovoracaceae bacterium
TTATATGTTTTTGTAAGTATCTTGATAAACATGCCAACCTCTTTTCTCACTACAAGTATAGCATATTTAACAAGAAAATAGTGAGAAACTTACATAAAATGTCTCACTACTCTTAAGTTAATGACATTGTGAAATTTCAACGGTTTCAGGCTTTTTTCGTGCTCAAAAACGGACCTGCGCAGACCATTTTCAGACCTACAAAATAGCACATACTGGAGCCGAAAAACACTCATAATTCCCAAGTGCAAAGAAATCCGAAATTGGTGCTCTCGCGTATCGAACATATCTGCTTCGACGAGATCGGCATTTGTTTGACCTCTTCGAAATCTACCTACTCAAACCCGCCTGAATCATGCTCAAACCTACAAAAAAACATACATCTGAACAAATACTTTTTTGCCAAAATCAGCCAAAAACAGCGGCATACTTGACAAGGACTCTCCGATCATACTCGTGGAGAGATACTTTTCAGCCGCCAAAAAACGCATAATTGTTGCATTCCTGGCTTTCATATAAACTGAAATCAAAAAGAGAACAAGGAGGTGCACCATGTTCAAGCCTAAATATAGATTCACCTACGATGAAATCAGAATCATCGTTATGGCACTTGTCGAACTCAAGAATCAGCTCATATCTGAAGGAAGATATACCGATGCAGTAGACGACCTGTTGATCAAATTTGTAGACTGACCGGTTCTCTTCTTCATGCTCTTACATACCCTGCTCAATTCCGGGCAGGGTCTTATTATGTGAAAATCCGGCAATCCGGTAGAAAGGAAACAAAATGGTAAGAGCAACAACACTGAAGAGAATCCCATATTATGCTGATTCTGTAGCACAGGCCTTCGTTGAATGCGTAGAGGAGGGTGCCCTCGAGGATATACAGGCAATGTGGTATCTGGAACTCGTCCGAAATATGCATGAATCAGGTGCAGACATAGCTGCATACAATATCCTCAATGGAGTGTTCTATTATGCAGAATCCCCTGCAGCATTAGGAATGAGCGCGCTGTTCAATCACTTGGTAGAAGCTTCCAGACTCGATGAATTCCTCACAGCGTTCCTTGACAATGATTATATCGACGACTATCTTATGGAACTTACGATCCACAAGGCGTTGATCGATGCCGGAGGCAAGCCACTGAGCTGATGGAGGTGTGAATGAATAAATGTAAGACTATAGCAATATGCAACCAGAAGGGCGGTGTCGGCAAAACGACGACAGCTCTGAATCTTGGTGCAGGCCTTGTAAGAGAAGGCAAAAGAGTTTTGCTTGTCGATGCAGACCCTCAGGGCGATCTCACGGATTCACTTGCAATAGAGTCTGATGCGCTGGAGAAGTCACTCGGCAGGCTGATGTATATGGCAACAGAGAACTACAAGCCCGATGTCAGGGATACCGTTATACACCACAGAGAAGGGATGGATATCATTCCGTCAAATCTGGAACTGTCTTCGATGGAGACAAGACTTGTCAATGCCATGAGCCGTGAGAAGGTGCTGGATAATATTCTCAGAGACGTTAAATCTGATTATGACTATATCCTCATAGATTGCATGCCTTCACTCGGAATGCTTACGATCAATGCACTTACGGCAGCAGACAGCGTTATCATTCCGGTCCAGGCACAGTATCTGCCAGCTAAAGGAATGACTCAGCTGCTCAGGAGCATCGATATGGTCCGAACGCATACTAACGAGGATCTGGCTATAGATGGTATAGTGATGACTCTGGTTGACAGCAGGACCAATCTTGCAAGAGATGTCATCGACGCTATCAGAACTAACTATGGTATGAACATCCGCATCTATGATGCTCAGATCCCCATTGGAGTCAAGGCAGCAGAGGCAAGCAAGTCGGGAACGAGCATCTTTGCCTATGATGGGGACAGTAAGCCGGCCAGAGCATATGAGGCTTTAACAAAGGAGGTGATTGGGGATGCCGAAAGAACGAGAAAACGGGATAAAGCTGCCATCGTTAGATGAACTCTTCTCAAGCCAGAAGGAAAGAGATGAGGCTAAGCTGAAGCATATCTATGAGATCCCGATAGATCAGATCGACGCATTTCCTGATCATCCTTTCAAAGTAAGAGATGATGAAGACATGCTCAACCTCATAGAAAGCATCCGTGCGCAGGGGGTTCTCACTCCTTGTATGGTGAGAAAGAAAAAGGATGGTAGATACGAGCTGATCTCAGGACATAGAAGAAAGCGTGCCTGCGAACTGCTTGGAATGGATACTCTGCGATGCGAGATCATGGAGCTGTCCAAGGAACAGGCGACTATCCTCATGACGGAATCGAATTTCCAGAGATCCACTATCCTACCTTCTGAAAAGGCATTCGCTTATAAGATGCGGCTCGACGCTATGAAGATGCTCGTTTCCAGAATGGTAGAAAATCAGAAGAAAGGAAGGAACTACGGAGGGCAGCCGGTGGAACCTCAGCTTGAAAAAGCGAGGGAACATCTTATCAACTCATACGGTGTCACAGAGGAGTATGCTGGGAATCTGGGAAATGCTGATTCAAGGAAGCATGACCATGGTGCCCCAGTGGGGCACCTGCCAAATGGACTGAAATCAAGAGATATTGTTGCTGCAGACTTGGGGGAGAGCAAATCGCAAATACAACGTTATATCCGTCTCACTGAACTTATCCCGGAGCTCCTTGATCTGGTGGATGAAGGTAAAATCGGGCTGAGACCGGCTGTCGAGCTGTCATATATAGGCCACAAGCAGCATGATGTCTATGAGATGATACAGCAGGAGCAGGCGACACCAACTCATGAGCAGACCCGTCGCATGCGGAAGATGTTTGATGAGGGAAAGCTTACAAGAGAAGTGATCGAAGCTATCATGATGGAGCCCAAGAGCAATCAGCAGGAACGAATAGTCCTGAGGACAGAGAGGATAAGGCCCCTATTTCCACCTGATCTCCCTGCATCAAAGCGTGAGGACTATATTGCTGCAGCTATGGAGTACTATGCGAGACACCGCCAGAGACAGAAAGAACGGGACGACACAAGGTAGCAGGAGCAGCGGCATATCGAATGCGGAGCAACTTTGCCCATCTCCTCCCCTGTAACCCCTCCTCTACAACTACCAGTTACTACCCGAAGAGAAGAAATATAATATATTAATAATAATCGCAATATAGTGACATAGGCGTTCAAGTCAGAAATGACCTGAGCGCCTTTTTTCATGTCCGGATTTGCGGGAAAGGACGCATATGACAAACAGCAAAGACAGAAAAACCAAAGACGAAGTGATCATGTGCACGGATGAGACCGGCGTGCAGCTTTATCTCAGCGAAAAAGCAGCCACAAGACTCTCGTGGCTCCTCACAGGAGCATTAGTAGTGCTTAGCCTGCCTGTGCTCATTCTGGGGATCATGATGATATGAGTTTCATTCAGACCATGGAAAGGCGTCCGATCGTGAACGAATCGGATGAAAACAGTAAAGGGAAAGGAGCAAAAATGCAGAAAAGACTGAAAAGAAAAATACTGGTGATCGTGATGATCGTCTGCATTTGCAGCACATGTATTCCGGTAATGGCTCTGACAGAAGAACCTGATTTGGAGCCTTTGATGACAGAGCAGACAGAGCCTGAAGCCGTATACGATCAGGATGATCAAGCAGATATAACCGAACAACCGGCTGATCCTACTGACGAAGAACCGGCAGAGACTGAGCCAGCCGAATTCAATCCTGAGGAACAGGGTGCTCCTACGATGGATGACGCAAGCAAGAGCCAGGGCGCAGAAGAAGAGACAGCTTCACCAGACGAGCAGAGTGAACCGGTTCAGGAGGATATGCCGGAGGAAGAAGCTCCAGCAGAAAAAGAGGAGCAGGCAGAGCCGGAATTTGAAACTGAAACAGAGGATATTTCGTTCAATGCAGACAAGTCGGACTACCTTGCATACGACCCGCTGTATATCACGAAATATGCTGATCCGTCACTTGTGACTCTGCCGGATGAGATCAGCATGGAGACCTTCTATAAGCTCCCTACAGCGGCCAAGGGGATCGCAACATACAATGTCAGAACGCAGGCGGATTTTAATGTCACTGAAAAGAACTATATCGCAGGCCTTACCTACGAGATGCCGGTATACGATGTGGATCCGGACGGCAAATACTATGTGGCTATTCCTAATGTCAATCTCTTCAATGACAATTTCAGAGCATATGACCTGCAGGTCGCATACAACAATGACTATGCCGAATTGATCAAGGGTTGGAAATACAGAAAAGGCATCCTGTATATCCCTAAAGCAGCAGTAGATAAACCGAAAAATAAGAGAGCGGTGAAAGAAGGTGCTGCTATAGCCGTCCAGCTTAACTATGCGATAGGCGTGGATATGGATCTTTCAAAATCCATACCGGTTCAGATCCTGTCAGACAGAGATGAGCCAAAAGAAAAGACCGTTCATACAGCCAATATCTTCGATCAGGACAACCTTACCGTAGATACCGGGATAACGGACAGGAAAGAGTCCGATGTCAAGGTAATGCTTAACGGCAGCCTTATCCCTATAAGCAGGGACGCATGGACATATCATTCCGGTTCGGGAAAGATAGATATCTATGTAGAGCCGGGCATCGTATCGAACATCAACATCGTATTTGCAAGGAGGACTCCGGCAGAAAAAGTCAAGGATAGGACTGTAAGCGTTCTGAAATCGACATTCTGTCTTGAGGCATATGCAGACGATAAGGTCAGCCGTGACCAGATGAAAAACATAAAGACAGCTCAGGGCGAAGATATCGTTCTGGATATCGACCTTGACAAGATGTTTGTCGGCTGGAGAGGCTACTACAACGCCTCATATATGCACGGAGCAAGCAAGGACAAGAAGAACAGCATGCTTGCACTCACAGGATGGGAAAACTCTGTCTACTATCTGTATGGTGGATATACCACGACAGCAGGTATTCCTGAAGGAGGATCAGCAGATAAGAAGATGGGACCGACTTGGGCTTTTTCCTCGTATGCTCTTGCATATAATATCGGGGCATCTGACGGAGATACCACCCTGGACAAGGATACCAACCTGACACACTGGAACAGCCATGAAGGACAGAGTGAGACGCATAAGATCTATTACTGGGTGCAGAATGTATATGCCGATGATCTGGAGCTTTCAGACCAAAAGTGGGGAGGCGGAGGCTCTAATGACGTTAATGGACTTGGAGGAACGAACAACTTTGCTATCTCGCTCCCTAAAAAGAGGTTCATCACGGATTTCTGGGGGATGGAAAATAAAGAGAAAAGGAAATAGACATTGAAAAAGAGCACCAACTGCTCCATTCTAAGTAATAGCGACAAAACTCTATGAAAGGAATGCGAGTCAATGCTCTCAATCGATAGTATAGCAAATCTCTTCTCAAACAAACAGTTTAAATGTAAATCTTTCGAAGTCAGTGAAGAATCCGAAGAAGCTGTCTTGAGCCTCGACAGCATTCAGAAGAGTGAGGACATCATATGTCCTGAATGTGGCGGCAGAGTCCATGTCCATGACCATCCTGAGATCAGGCTCAAGGATATGCCGTTCGAGCCTGACAGCAGTCAGATGATCGTTGTTCGTTCTCACAGATACCAGTGTCAAAATTGCTTTCATTCATTCAACGAAGTGATCGACTTCAAATATCCCGGAACACGAGTCACAAAGCGCGCTGCAGCCTGGATCAAAGCATTCCTGCGTCATGGAATGACGATTACAGCAGTCAGTGAACTCATTGGCATCCATTGGGAAACGATCTCAAGGATCCATAAAGAAGTGATGGAAGAGGAACTTGCGAAACGTGCGGAAAGGCTCCTGTCGAGGAACTACAAGCCTAAGAGGTTAGCTGTCGATGAGTTTGCGATCCATAAGGGACATACGTATGCAACATGCGTAATGGACATCGATGAAGGCGATGTTCTGTGGATTGGGAAAGGCCGGGCGATCGCGGACTTCAGCAAATTCTTCGAAGAGATAGACATGGAGTATCTGTCCGAAGTGGAAGCTGTGGCGATGGACATGAATGCTTCATACAACAGGCTTGTAGAGCAGAAGCTGCCGCATGCAGCAATAGTCTATGACAGATACCATATGCAGGCTCAATTCGGGAAAGATGTGATCGGGTCAGTACGTCTGGAAGAAGCCAGAAGGCACCAGCACGAAGCGAAAGAGATCGAAGCAAGGATCACAGACGGTATGAGCAAGGCGGAGATCAGAGAGATCAAGGATCAGGCAAAGGAGGAACGCCGGCTATATAGGAAATTGAAGAAGAGCCGCTGGACACTATTGCGAAACAGTTCCAATCTAAGCGAGGACAGTGCCGAAAATCTGGAGAAGATACTCGAAGATCATCATGATCTCGCAGTCTGTTATGCGATGAAGGAAGAAATGTGTGACCTGTTCGATCTTAGGGACCCTGAGATAGCAGAATTCATGTGGGAGAGCTGGTTCAAGGCGGCAAAGGAAAGCAAGATACCGCAACTCGAAAAGTTCGCAAGACTCAAGGAGAAACGGATCAAAGGGCTCATAGCACATGCAGAGCATCCGATCAGCACCGGCAAGCTTGAAGGATTCAACAACAAGATCAAAGTTGCCAAGCGGATCGGATATGGTTACAGAAACGATGAATACTTCTTCACATTGGTAAGATACTCTGCGTTGCCATCAGTGAAATGCAAGAAAGTAAAGAAGAAACATCTCAAACAATAACCTGCGATCTCTGCATAGACCTGCGAGAGGCACAGGGAGCGGGAAGCCGTGTCCACGGACAGTACGCTGGCCAAAGGCCGGGCAGCCGTTGACACGGCGACACGGAACACCCTCTTCTGCGTCAGCAGCGAGGAAATACGCTGCTGACCTGCCTTCCCGGCGAGGGAATGCTATGATCCGTCTCTGTGCACAGCACTGAGACACATTTTCAATAAATCTCCGAGAGCTCTCCCTTGAGCTCTCGGGGGCTGTCAGCCAGTCACGCTCGCTCTATAGCTGTCGGCCGGGCTGGGCAAATGCCCGGCGCCAGCGCGGCGTTCCTGGGACAGTCCAATCACATTAAAAGAGGGATGGCTACTCGCCATCCCCCAGAAATCCGTGAAGAACC
>JAWRIG010000009.1:0-73903 GCA_040308005.1 Anaerovoracaceae bacterium
CGTTCTCGGTATCTGTATACCCATCCGCGCACAGAAGCGCAATCGACTCCAAGCTGCTTGGATGCCTCGCGCTTGCTCATTTTCTTCTCAAAGCAAAGCCTCGCATATTTGAGTTTAGTTTCATTAGGTATCTTGACACCCGTTCTTCCCATATGAAAACTCCCTTCATGATTAACAGTGATTTTGTTTTTCACTGTCTCTCATAAAGGGAGCATATCAAATGATGAGGGGGTATTTTTTTTCTTGAACACATTGCGCGCTTTTATGCCCGCCCCGCTTGGCACCCGCCCCGCCGAGCGCGCACTCTCTCTTTTTAAATAATGCTTGACACAGTGGCCGGTTTGTGCGGCCGCTTTAGTACAAAAAAAGCAGAATGCATCTTTCAGGAAGTGTATGCAGCTCTTATCGTCTACAACTTCACGGAATGGATCACTGCCCAGGTAATCATTCTTAAGTCAAAACTTAAGCATACATACAAGGTCAATTTCTCTGCCGCTGTTCATATATGCAGGAAATTTCTTGCTGAAAAAATGCATCCGCCGGATGTTGAATCATTGATTGCAAAATTTATTATTCCGATTCGCCCAAACCGGAAATATGAACGTCACTTATCTAAACACCGTAAAGGCGCTGCAATCAACTTCACTTATAGAATAGCATAGTTTTGAGTTATTGCCATAGCTAAAACTGTCACGGCGCACATCCTGGGGTGGGTCCAGGATGGGTGGGCTTGAAGTGCGCGAAATAACTTGTAAGTTCAATTGCATTGAGGTTTTCTTTCTACCTTGGCTTCAGAATCGATATTCGCGCAAAGAAAAACTGGGATCTGCTCAAATTGCAGTTCCCAGTTGATTCTATTTTGTCATTAACTTAATGACATTGGCCTTCGGGCTGCTGTTTCTTTTGTGAAGATTCTCTGAATCCGCTCTAGCCCTTGCAATCACTGCGTTCTGTGTATGCTTGTTTGCTTGCTATCACCTCGGTCAATCAGTATAATATATTCTGTATATATGCGTGCAGGACGTCTGCACTTATGGGAAAAGGACTTATATGATCGAAACAATCAGGACAATAATTGACGAACATATTCAGTATAAAGACCAGATAGTGATGCTGGCCAAGTCTGATCTTATCAAGACTTACAGGGGAGCAGCGCTCGGATGGGCGTGGGCCGTCGTCAAGCCGCTCATCACACTTCTCGTATTCTGGTTCGCATTCTCTGTTGGACTAAGACATGGCAAAGATGTCGCAGGATATCCGTTCTTTCTGTGGCTGGTTGCCGGATTCCTGCCGTGGTTCTACATGCAGGAACTCATCACAGGAGGCGCCGGCTGTATCAGGAAGTACAAGCACCTTGTCACTAAGATGAGATTCCCTATCTCAATCATCCCGACATACTACAACCTGTCGCACCTGTACGTGCATTTCGCACTTCTGGCGATCACGATAGTGCTGTTCATGGTCACGGGTCACATGCCGGATATATATCTACTGCAGATACCGCTGTACATGTTCATGATGTTCGTGTTCTTCACAGTATGGGCGCTGTTCGCAGGTATGCTGTCGGCCATCAGCAAGGACTTCCAGAATCTGGTCAAGTCGATGTCGACTGCCATCTTCTGGATGTCGGGCATCATCTACAATGTCGATGATATAAACATGAGATGGCTCAGAATCATACTCAAGTTCAACCCTGTTACGGTCATCTCCAGCGGATACCGCAGGGCATTCATATACAAGAAGTGGTTCTGGCAGGACAAGGTGTCGCTGGTATGCTTCTGCATCACACTCACGGTGTTCGTCTTAGCCGCGCTGTGGGCATACAGGAAGCTCCGCAAGGAGATCCCGGACGTACTCGGCTAGTATTAGGAGTAAGCAGTAAATGGACTATAAAGACAGAGAAGTAGTGGTAAGGTTCACACACGTTACCAAGCTCTACAAACTGTATAAAAGCGACAGGGCCAGATTCAAGGGCCTGTTCAATAAGAAAGTACCGTACAAGAAGAACAAGGCCGTCAATGACCTATCTTTCGAGGTCCACAAGGGTGAGAGCCTTGCTCTCTTCGGGCGCAACGGTGCCGGCAAGTCGACCATCCTCAAGATGGTCACGGGTGTAGCTTTCCCGACCGAGGGCGAGGTATATGTAAAGGGCAAGGTATGCGCTCTTCTCGAGCTCGGAGCAGGGTTCGATGCCGAGTCCACCGGCCGCGAGAACATAAGGTTCAAGTGCAGCCTCATGGGCATGACAGATGAAGAGATAGACGCAGTTGAAGAGGACATTGTCAATTTCGCTGATGTCGGCGAATACATCGATCAGCCGCTGAGGTCATATTCAAGCGGAATGAAGGCGAGACTCGGATTCGCCATCAACGTCAACGCCAAGCCTGACATCCTCATCGTAGACGAGGCACTCAGCGTAGGAGATAAGAACTTCCAGAAGAAGTGCAGGGCCAAGGTCGCTGAGATCATGGCTGACGATAATGTGACCCTGCTCTTCGTAACGCATTCACTTACGACAGCGAAGGATTTCTGCACGAGGGGTATAGTGCTTGAGAAAGGCAAGAAGCTGTTCGAGGGAGACATCGACGAAGCCATCGAGTTCTACGACTCCAAGCAGTAGGCGTTCTATACAGTCACCCGGAGCACAGATATTAAATGCTGCAAAGGACTCAGAGACGCTAAAGAGGGGAATATTGTTAGCGGAGTATAAAGAAGTGAAAATCAGCGTAATAGTACCGGTATATAACGTAGAGGATTATCTAAAGGAGTGTCTGGACTCACTTGCAGCCCAGACATTCTATGATATTGAGGTCATAATGGTCGACGATGGCTCGACCGACAGCAGCGGGGATATAGCATCCGCATATGCCGGGCAGGACAGCAGATTCATATACATAAGAAAAGAGAACGCGGGCGTATCTGCGGCAAGGAACACAGGCCTTGAGCATGTGACAGGTGATTTTATTACACTCGTCGATGCAGATGACGTTATCCCGGAGGACGCCTTCGAGAAAATGCATGATGCCGCAGTAGAGAATGAAGCGGATATCGTTGTCGGCAAGGTAATGCGTCTCAAGGAGAGCGCAGCCGGCACTGCCAGGGCATCAGACATCATTTACAGTCAGTACGAGAAGAACACATCCATAAGAAAGAACAGGATGCTCCTCTACGACTCGATCACATGCTGCAAGCTCTTCAGGAAGTCGTATTGGGACAGCGTGGGTGCAAGGTATCCTGAAGACCTCGGATACTGTGAGGACCTGCCTGTAGCCATGCAGCTGTACGGCATGACCGACAAGGTCGTTATGCTCGATGAGGTCACATACCTCTGGCGTATAAGAGAAGGCGAGAATCTCTCCTCAACTCAGCAGAAGAACCTCCGCATGGTAGAGCAGAGAGTGAAGGCCATCGGCATGGCATCGGATTTCATCAGAGACAGATTACACGATAGTGACCTCCTCAGCAGTTTCAAACTGAAAGAGCTGTACATGGACCTCAACATCGTCATCAATAAATCAGTAGAACTCGATGAGGAGACCCTGCAGCAGGCCATGGGCATCATCAGAGGTTACATGAAGAAGGAAGGTCTCAGCAAGGAACTGAAGAGGCTCCCTCTCATATATGAGAAGAAGTACAAGGCCGTCCTCAAGGGCGACTATAAGAAACTCGAGGAATTAAGAGCCTTCCAGGAGGACAAGGAGAGCTGCATCAGTGCAGAGAGAAAGGGTGATAAGGTCACCGGCATCTTCCCTTCGAGCATAGTGCTGTTCAAGAAGGCTGACCTAAAGACGACTCTCGACTGTGAGCTCCTGCGCCAGAACATCCTCCGCATCGATGTGGATGAAAGCAGCATATCCATCCTCGGATGCGCTTTCTTAAGATACCTTCCTGTCAGCAAGGCATCAGATGCAGATATACGCATCTGGCTTGTCGACGGAGACCGTAATAAAGTTAAAGAACTCTCTGTCAAGAGGCGTAACACCAAGACGCCGGGCAAGATGGAGAGCAAGAAGAACTCCAACAACATAGATTACACAGGAACAGGCTATACCGCAGTGCTGACAGCCGGCGAGGCAGACGCCCTTGCGCCGGGCTCATACAGATTCCTCGTAGAGTGGGAATCCTGCGGTCAGCACAGAGAAGCACTCATCCAGAGGATCAAACCCGAGGATGAAGAGAAGATCAAGGGACTCCCGTTCCCGGGAGCATCCCGCGCAGTACTGGACACAACGATCAACAGAGAACCGGTGGTGATAATTCATGAAGATAACCAAGAAGATAAGGAACTCTCTTGACCCCAAGAAGAACATGAAATACTGGTACGGATACTATTATGAGCACGCACGCGTGGACCATAATATTATTCTGCTGGAATCATTTCACGGCAAGAACATAAGCGATTCGCCGCTCTTCTGCGCACGCGAGATAGAGCGCATATGGCCGGGCAGGTACAAGATGTACTATGCCACCAACAACATGGCAGAGCATCAGAAGGTAGTCGACGCACTTGGTCTAAATGTCGAGCTCGTGGACATCTTCACAAGGAAGTATGCTAAGCTCCTCGCCCAGGCGGGCTGCATCATTTCGAATGCGTCCCTTCCTATCTACTTCATCAGAAGAGAGGATCAGACATACTTCCAGACATGGCACGGCACACCGCTCAAGACCCTCGGCAAGAAGATGAGAGAGGGCATCGAGTCGATGTACAACGTGCAGCACAACTTCGTGCAGGCATCTCATCTCATGTTCCCTAACGAGTTCACTCGTGACGTCATGATGAGAGATTACAACCTCGAAGGCCTCTTCACGGGCAAGGTCATAATGACAGGCTACCCGCGCAATGAGATATTCCTCAAGCCTGAGAGGCAGCAGGCAGTGCGCGAGAAGTACGGCCTTACGGATAAAACCGTTTATACCTACATGCCGACATGGCGCGGCACCAGCAACCACACGATAGAGAACTCCGGGTATTTCGCAGAGGTTCGCAACATCTTCGGCAAGCTGGATGCCCAGATGAAGGATGATCAGGTGATGTACGTCAACTTCCACCCGATCATCGGCGGGAAGTTCTCCTTCGAGGGATATGAGCACATCAAGCCATTCCCTAAGGACACAGACAACTACGAATTCCTGAACGCATCAGACGTGCTCGTGACGGACTACTCGAGTGTTTTCTTCGACTACTCCATCACAGGCAAGCCTGTCATACTCTTCATGTACGACTACGACAAGTACATGAAGGAAAGAGGCACCTATTTCGATATCAAGGAGCTGCCGTTCAGGAAGATCTACGATACAGATGAGTTCGTAAAGTGCATCGCTGAAGGCACTGCTCTTAAGGACAGCTATGCAGACAGTGACTACGCTGCCAAGTTCCTCTGCTATGACGCGAGAGGCAACACAGAGAAGATACTGAGACATCTCCTCGACGGTGAGGACACAGGCCTGCCTGAAATCGATTATTCAGCCAACCTTAAGAGAGATATCAAGGTCATCGCGCCGCCGCCTATACAGACAAGGACCGACTTTAAGACGGTCAGCAGGGCGGCTGCTGATGCAGGCGACTCTGTCGTGCTGATGTACAAGAAGTGGTTTGAAAAAGGCGTGGGCCAGATGCTCCATGATGACTTCAACGACGACTTCGAGTATGTGATCACAACTGACACACCTCCTAGGTCGCACCTGACCCAGCTGAAGAAGAGACTCGGGTCCAAGTCGGCCAAGAAGCACATACATAAGAACGACGTCAAGAGGACCTTCGGCGACCTCAACGTGGACCCTAAGTACATAAAGCACTTCGGCTATGCCGAGGTCGGTTACAATGCTGATCTCAGACATGCAAGACTTGCCGAGACTGATGTCGAGCCTAAGGAAGGCGGCATCATCAGGTTCACCTTCAGGGGCGATGAGGGTCTTAAAATAAAGAAACTCATCATTGCCGATGGGCAGGACACTGTCGTATACGAAAGAGAAGCGACAGCAGCAGAGACAGAAGGCGGCTACGCAGAATTCGATTTCACCCTTCCGCTTGAGGACCTCCTCATATATAACAGGGAATACTGCACCCCTGCAGTCCTGTGCGAGGATGCTGACGGCAGCGAGGTGCTGACCGTATTCTACGACAAGGCCAGGGCTGAAGAAGTCAAGGCTGCTGAGAACAAGAAGAAGGCCGGCGTGTACATGTACACTGCAGGCACATTCAGCCTGCCTACGGACTGCAGAAGAGTCAACATAAAGAGCCTCATGAAAAGAGAGGATGAGGAAGCTCTGAAGGGTATCAACATGACGCCGCAGGAGTTCCGCATGCTCATATGGCCGACAATATACTCAGAGACCTATCACAAGATGATCAGGATCGTTCCGGTGCTGGAGCGGAATTCGACAAGGCCGCTGACCATTCCGGGTGTATTCAGGGGCTATAAATTCGATAACAACGGCTTCATGATCAGGGCATACCTGCCGGGCTGGAAGGCATCGGACATCGTCGGCGCTCAGCTGAGATTCAGCTCGAAGACGGATGTAGATATCCTGCCGGCGCAGGTTGAGGCTGAGAATACTGACGGCGGCTGCATAGGTACTATCAGGTACACATTCGCAGGCAAGAACGAGCTGCATCCTCTCAAGTGGAACGTCGGATTCCTTGTGAGATACGGCGGCATGGACCACTTCATGAGGGTAAGGTTCGAGACCAGACTCATAAGATACACGCTCAAGATAAGGAACGTTCAGTCCGAACTCGGCAACGGATACATCCTGTACCCGTATCTCGGACTCGGCGGCATCCTGAGACTCATGTACAGGGAAGAGACTGCGTACGATACAGCTGCAGTAAGGGCCAAAGAGGTCGCTGCGATGGCTGTTCACGTGCTCGGAAAGCCGTGGCTCAGGAAACACAGGCCGTACGTCGTATATGAGAAATTCAGCAGGACAGCCCAGGACAACAGCTACTACTTCTTCAAGTACTGCATGGAGGAACTTCCGCCTGCAGAGCGCGACAAGTTCTGGTATGTCATAGACAAGAAGTCACCGGACTACGAATACGTGAAGAAGTACGAACCTAAGGTCATCGACTTCATGAGCGTCAAGCACATGATATATGCGATGAATGCCAAACTCCTCATTTCCACGGATTCACCTCCGCATCTCTACGCATGGCAGACCAAGCCGAGCTTCGTTTACAGCCGCGTCAGGAAGAAGCCTGTATACTTCCTCCAGCACGGCGTTACAGCCATGAAGAGAGTAGACAACCTCTTCGGTATGAACGGATCCAACCCAATGAAGTATTTCGTCGTGACATCCGAGACCGAGCAGAAGATAATAGTCAATGACTTCGGATACGATGTAAACAACGCGCCTATCGTGGGATTCACCAGATGGGATGCGCTCGAGGACAGAAGGGACCCTGATGACAGGTTCATCCTTATAATGCCTACATGGAGAGTGTGGCTCGAGGACGTGCCTGATGAAGAGTTCATCGCAAGCGATTACTATCAGCACTACCACGAGCTGCTGACCGGCAGCAGGTTCACAGAGATCCTCGAGAAGAACGACCTCAGGGCTGTGCTGTACCTGCATCCTAAGTTCGCCAAGTACATCGATGCATTCCGCTCTGAGATGTCCGACCGTATCGAACTGGTCGCCTTCGGCACCAAGCCGCTCAACGACATCATGATGAGAGCGAGCATGCTCGTCACCGACTACTCGAGCGTATGCTGGGATATGCTGTACATGGACAGACCGGTAGTATTCTACCAGTTCGACGTAGACAAGTACCTGCAGGCGCACGGCTCATACATAGACCTCAGGCACGACCTGCCAAGCCCGCGCGTCGAAGAAGCAGACGACCTTCTTGACGAGATCGCAAACTACGCAGACAACGGATTCGTCATCCAGCCTGAATACGAAGAGCAGCTCGGCAAATTCTACACCTACAGAGACAAGAAAAACTGCGAGCGAACCTACCGCTTCCTCAAGGAAAACGAGTAGTAATTAATGACAGATACAGAAAAAAGACAGGAACCAGAAGATAATAAAGAAATAATCACGGATACAGAAGCTGCCGGCTCAGCAGAACCAAGCGAACAGGCAACTCCACAAAACGCCGGCCCTGAAGGACCGGGCAGAAAAGAAAAAACCGTGAAGTTTCTTAAATCAAAAAGGGGCAGCAAGCTAATCGTGCTGCTCCTTCTTCTGCTGCTCGCAATCACCAACACCAGATTCTACCACGTCCTCGAAGACTGGAGACTCGACCACGTCACCAAGATCGCAGTCGATCAGGACATGGATGCCCTCGACATCAAATGGAACAGTATCCGCAGCAAAGCCTACAGAGTAGATGTCACAAAAGACGGCAAACAGATCCTGTCCCAGGAGATCGGCAAGAGAAGCTACAGACTCGAAGGCATAGAATACCTCAAAGATTACGACATCACAGTCTACGGCAAGAACCAGGACGGTGAATATGTAGAAGGCGCGACAGAGACCTTCCACACCAGGAATCCGCAGAAGATAGAAGCCGCCGTTAAGAAAGCGGAAGGCTTCACCGGAGACAGCCTCGCCCTTGATGCCGTCAGCATCACCGATCCAAATGCATCTGCGAAGGTAGAGGATGGAGCCGCTGACACGGATGTCAGTGAAAAGGATGCTGATTCCGAAAACGCAGAAAAGAAAGAAACACAGGAAGCTGCTGAAACAGAATCTTCAGAACCGAAAGAAGATACTGATAGCAATGCTCAGAACACAGATAGCGGTACTGACAGCACTACATCAGACACAGTTCTTGCCTATAAAGTAGGAAATGAAGAAGTCGCCGAGGTCTCCGAAGACGGTAAAGTCACTTTCAAGAAAGAAGGCGTCACCACGATCAAAGTCACCGCGCCCGGCGACGATGACACCATGCCCGGCGAACTTGAGATCACCGCAGTCTGTTACCCTAAGAATCTGACTGCACCTGAAATATCCATCAAGAAGCCTGACCTTGAAGACACCTCAGCTGTCATACATCTCAAGAAAGTCAAATACGCAGAGAACTACGAGATCCTCAGAGCGGCACCGGGTTCGGAAGACTACGACACGTACAGGACCGTCAGCGCCGATGACTTTGGCAGTAAGAAAACCCTGGACCTCGAGATAGCCAAGGAAGTAGGCTCGTATGCCGTAAGAGCTACTGCCGACGTCGGGGATACTACACTTGAATCCGACATGTCCCCGGCTGCAGCAATCGAGCCTGCACTCGACAAGACTCAGACCTACTCGTCGCTCACCACCGTACTGGAACTCGGTAACGACGATGTCGACAGAGTCGTCCGTGCCCGCGGAGCCGGCAGCGTCTATGTAGCACAGTCCATGTGCTCAACCGGAGACGGATATGTAGTTGCCTTCGTGAACAGAGGCAACTCGGCCGGATGCCTCAGGAAATACGACCTCGAGGGCAATGAGGTTGCATCCAACACATCAGCAGGCCACCTCGGCCACGCCAACGGCTGCACCTATGACCCTAAGACCGGCAGCATATATGTCATGAAGACCTATGCCGGTTCGAATTATCATGATATCCGGGCATTCGACAGCGAGACCCTGGCGTCAAAAGACTCTATATCCTTCGGGACCGCACCATCCGGAATCGGATACGATGCACCGATGAAGCAGTTCTACATGACAGCCAGCACCAGAGTCTACGTCACGGATGAAGACCTTCACATGATCAGGACCATCCACAGGAAGAGGACATACCGCTCCCAGGACGTAGCAGGATACAACGGCATAGTCATGTCCTGCATCTGGACCGGAGGATCCGGCAGCTACATCGATATGTACAGAGCACTGACAGGCGAATACCTCGGCAGCATCTGTGCACCGTTCGGAGAGATCGAGAGCGCGTGTGTCGAAGACGGCCACCTCATAATGCTCTTCAACGGCGGCAGCGTATACCGCACGAAAGAAAGAATCGACTTCCCGGGCTAACCGGTCGCTCTCCCTTGAGCTCCCGGTGTCTGCTATGCCGGATTCACATCACTTGCAGGAGCAGCAGTATAAAAACTATTTCCTTTTCAGGATCGTAAAATCATCGGTCTCTACGAGTATCTCGTGACCGTGCTGAACATGATCGGCAATGAAGTCCGCTATCTCGTCTTCGTCACCATCGGTGCCGGCGAGGACATAGCGGGCTTTTTCGTTGAGATGGACTTTGTGCATGCTGACTTTGCCCGCACCCGAAGGCACGACGAAGGCCGTGCACCTGCCGCCGAATCTCATCGCTACGGTGTTTTCCCAAGGGTCTGCGCCCTTTTCAAGCTTGATGTATTTAGCCGCGATGTCACGCCTTTCCTGCAGCTCCTGGCGCTGCTCGTCATTGAGGCACCTGTAGTCGTCGTTGCACATGCTGATGAAGTTGCGCGCGAAGAATGGCGAGAAGAGCAAAGCGACAACAATGTAGTACGTGACCGCTTTCTTCGAGTCCATGAGGGTCGTCAGGAAGACAGCTGTGCAGAGGGCTGTGTTGATGCCGCGCGTCATGGTGGTGCGGTCGTCGTTATACAGCACGATGTAGCCGCCCGTGATGATGAGCAGGATGTACAGGGCCCCGAGCAGCAGGAACTTGTCCTTGTCGCTCTTATACTTCTTTAATATGAGCAGCAGAGCCAGCACCAGCATCAGCGACCAGCAGGTGAAGACGAACCATGCGTACTGTCCGTGCTGGTAGTGGAGGTCGGTGAGAGCCCTGAACGAGAAGCTGTAGAAATTCTTCCACGAGGTGCTGATGATCATCTTGATGCCCGGGATCAGGCCTTCCTTCAGCGCCGCGATGTCCTTCTTCATGTTGAATCCCTGGAAATACGGCGTGCAGAACTGGCTGTTGGCGCGCTTGATGAAAAGCGTTCCGGCCAGGAAGACAGCGAGTGTGATGCCGTACTTCAGGACCTGCGATTTTGTCCTGATGACTATGATGCAGTACGGGATGATGAAGGCTGAGAGCAGGATGAAAATAGCTGCTCCGTATATTATGAAAAGCGGCACTATAACGTACCTGAATACGCGCGAGGTGTCGAACATTGCGAGGCGGTACATCATGCCTGCGAGGATGATGGCAGCCGCGTATCTGCTCGGCTCGGACATGCCGCTGATCGAGTAGTCGATATTTATGTACAGCAGGCAGGAAGCCAGAATTACGAGGCTGACGGCCTTATTGCTGCATTTGGTAAGAAGGATGAAAATGAGATTTGCGAGGCACAGAAAGAAGATATTGGCCATTATAGGCGCATTCAGGCCCCAGCCGAGTACCTTTCCGAAAATCAGGTAAGGGATGGCCCAGAAGAATCCCCACGCGCTTCCGAGCGACGGGATCTTGGCCGTGACAAAGTCGTAGCCGTTGTACCCGAGGAGCGTGCCGTGCTCGAGGATGTTCCTCACATAGTCATATCTCGCAACAGCGTCCCCGCCCACATAATACGGTACGGTATCGAAGATGCTGTGCCCGGATATCAGCATGAAAAGTGCAGGCACAAGAAAAGGCGTGATCACAGCGATCGCGATCAGCAGGGTACGCCCTGCGCTTTTTTTATTGCTCAGTAAAAAATTCTGCTCCAAGGTCCGTTCTCTTTCTCTGTTGACTAGTAACTGCGGGCTTCAGGCACGCATCCCGGAAGCCCTGAAATGCACTGATTCCGCGCCATACGTAATACTAACATATTTTATTTGCTTAATAAAATGAAAGGCTTACAGAACGTATAGATTTATTGAACCTTGCCGAGGCAAAGCCTAAAATTTGGCTTACCGGAATATGACGGGCGAGGTTTGTCCTGCGTATTGCGCAGCTTAAATTCCGCAAAAAACGCCGTTCCGGCAGCAAGAGGAACAAGTGGAAACTCACATGTTCATATCTTGTTGTTGCCAAAAATCGAACTAAGGAAGTGCCGCAGGGCACCTCTTGATTGAGGTAACGCGAAAATTTTAAAAGGGCGTGCCGGGAGGCATAGCCTAATTAAAGTCACCCAAAAATGATCAGAAGACGTGCTGCACCGGCACTGTCTGGTTGAAGTCACTCAGATTCAGCCGGGCGGAAAACCGGGGCGTACAGTCTTGATTAAGGTCACCCATAATTCAATAGCAGACATGCTGCAAGGGCGCAGGCTGGTTCAGGTAACCCCGGATCAGCCCGAAAGGAAAACTCCCTGCTGCACAGTCTTGATTAAGGTCACCCGAAACTTGACAGCAGACATGCTGCAAGGGCACAGGCCGGTTCAGGTTACCCCTGATCCGCCCGCAAGAAGAACGCCCGGCTGCATAGTCTTGATTAAGGTCACCATCAACTCAGAAAAAGTGTGCACCCGTGCACCCTCTGGTTGAAGTCACCTGAAATCGCTGATAAATCTTGCAGGCGGTCCGGATAGCCGCCGAGGGGAAAGATAGGAGGATAGAAATGTTACAGACGATCAGGAAAAAACGTTTTGCCAGAATTCTCATAGTGGGCATTCTGACAATCTGCCTGGTGATACCGATGATGCAGCCGGCAACGATAACTGCAGACGCGGCAACACCATTCACGGCAACGGGCAAGATCAAGCCTAAGAAGGGCACCTACCTCAGGGCAACGGCGTCCAATTCGGGCAAGAAACTCAAGAAACTCAAGAAGAATACCAGGATCACCATCACAGAAGAGGTGTTCCAGAATACAAGCACCAAGGCCAAGAAGAAGTGGTACGCTGTCAAGGCCGGGGGCAAAAGCGGCTACATCAGGTCTGACTATGTCAAGTCGGTCAGCTACACCAAGACCAGCCGTGTCACGACGGCCAAGCTGAATTTCAGAAACGGGCCTTCGGTCAAGAACAAGAAAAAAGGGTCTTTCAAGAAAGGAACCACGGTAGCTGCCGTGCTCAAGGCGCGGCGTAAGGGCACCGGTGACGTATGGTTCAAGGTCAAGAAGGGCAAGAAGTACTACTACGTACACAGCGCATACCTGGCAGACCCTGCTTCGATCAAGAAGACCACACCTGCACCTGCTCCGGCACCTGCACCAAAGCCGGCACCTGCGCCAACACCGGCACCTGCACCGGCACCGACACCTGCTCCGGCAGCTACAACACCTTCGAATAACACGCAGAGCGTATCGAGCAGTGCAGCCAACACGACTGTTTCATACGCATCCATCGAGATCAAAAAAGCTGATGTCAACGTCGGAAACACCGGCATCAAGGTCACCGGACTCAGATATCCTGTCACTTTGCCTCAGGGCGGAGCATTCAGCGTAATGGGCACGGTCACAAGCCCTATAGCTATCGACAGCGTCACGGTCGGAGTAGTTAACGGATCGGGCAGCTGGGTGACATCATCATCGGCGACCTGTGGTGAGAAAACCTTCGACATCTACGAACTTGACTCGAAGATAAGATTCGGCGGCATCAATGCCGGAACATACGCGTACAGGGTCATCATCAGAGCCGGAGGCAGAGACTATGTAGCCGGAAACTACACCTTCAGGATAGTCAAGCTCAACGGACCGGCAGCAATCGCAGCCAAGGCGGTAGCGCTCGCATGGCCTGAGGGAACATCCGAAAGCACATACAAGAGCAGCGCGACTAATGCAGAAAAGGCAGCCGCAAAGCAGGCCAACATGTCATCAGCGGCAGACTGCGGCAACTTTGCCACGATCGTCATCAGGACAGCTCTCGGCAACAACAGCATCCCGAACTTCCTTAACAAGGCTCTCGGCACCAAGGGTGACCTGTCAGAGATGCAGGCGATCGCAAGGCCGTACGGATTCTCAGCATACGCCTGGGACGGCAATATGAGCAGCCTGAGAGCAGGAGACGTCCTCGTTTACAAGAAGAACGGAGACACCTCGTCCGGCGCCGGCCAGCACATATTCATCTACCTTGGCAACAACAAGGTCGCAGAGGCCAACCACCCGAAGCACTACTACGGCAACATCGACACGAAGTCGCCTGGCAAGGGCGTGCTGAGCCTGAACGACAGAAAGTTCTACTACGTACTCAGGTGCGTACTTTAAAAGAAATCCAACCTATCTATCCTTATATCCAGGGGGCGGGGAAATATTCCCTGCTCCCGCTTTTTTGTGATAATACAGACCGGCTTGCACACGCCAATACCCGGGCCCTTGAATATTAGAAGTGCCAAATGACGGCAGTGATGGTATAATGTCTGTGACTAGGTGACTAGCAGATTGGAGGGCAAGCATATGAAAATGAAAAGATTTCTTGTACTGGGGCTTATAGCATGCCTCATGCTGTCAGGAGTATTCACTCTCAGCGCATGCGGTAAGGAAGAAGAACCAGCACCGGCACCTGCTCCTGCGGCAGATGAAGATACGACTGCAGACGATGCAGATGATTCCGATGATGAGGACGAGGAAGAAGCACCTGACCTCATGGACATGAGAGATGCCGAGATCGAAGAGGAGGCAGCTCTTCCGGATACACTCGAAGGAGCACTTCCGTCACTCAGAGAAGCCGGCTACAGCAAGACAGCAGACGGCTACAAAGCAACAGATAACGTAGACGGAGTCAGATCCATCAGGATCATCTCAGCCAAGGGCAACAAGGTCAAAGCAGACCTGACCTACGACTACGGTCAGGATAACGAGGAAATGATCAGGTTCTACAAGAGTGACAGCGACGATGCGGTATCCATCATGGTATCCACATTCCTCACCGTACTTGCAGACAGGTCCACAGCTACAGACGGCACGCTCGAGTACGTCATCCATGTCGGCGGCCAGAAGGTCAAGTCCGGCAAGATGAAGCTCAGCGAGGCAAGAGAGTATCAGGAGATGGCAGTCGACGAATAATCGCCGGTTGATCACAGCAGACAGGCATACATAGGCCAGTAACGACACAGGAGGGCCGGGTGCAGCAGCATCCGGTCTTTTGTTTTGCACGAAGCGGAGAGCGCGTGAGATTGAGCCGGATGTCCTCACTATGCTACAATTAGCAGGTACAGATAGTAAATTCAGGCAGCACATCAGGGCGAGAGTAAAGAATAATGGAAAAGGGCAACGCACCAAAGAGAAAAAGAGGCAGCAGGCAATCGAAGAGAAACGCGAGGATCATGATCCTTGCCGGTTGTGCTGTCATCGTTATCCTCGGGGCGGTTGCAATTTTCATTTCGGGCAGGCCGGGTGACCAGCATGTCCACGTTTACGGAAGGAATGTCATCAAGGAGCCGACCTGCAGCGAGGACGGGCGCGCTGAGTACTACTGCCTCGGATGCGGGCGCACCTACGAAGAAGCCATCCCGCGCACCGGCCACACCATCGCTCAAGATGAGCCGGGCGACGGGCTTATCCATGAGGGCACCTGCACCTCATGCGGCACCGACGTGAAGATCATGTACGACGAGAAGACAGGCGTGAGATTCAGCGGACCGGTCAAGTCAAGGGGCAAAACAGCAGCGGCCACCGTCGTGAACAGCAAGGGGTTTACCTACAACTACACCATGTACCTTCAGGGCGCGGGGTATAACAGCTGGTCGCACTACATGAAGCACCACGGCTGCTCCAACTGCGCCATGACGAGTCTACTGAATGCGGTGTGCCCTGAACTCAAGGACTTCACGCCTGACAGGATGGTCGAAGAGGTTCAGTACGACGTGTTCGGAGAGAAGGCTTTCTGGAAGAACTACGACAAAGACATGAACAAGGGCAGCATGCCTGTCACTTTGTACGGCATGACCAAGATATTCGATAAATACGGAGTGAAGTACAAGCTGCCGACCTCCGACCAGAGCCAGTACGAGAATGAGATCACCGAGCACCTCAGGGGCGGCGACCCTGTCATCATCACGTTCGCCAAGGGCGGCGAGAAAGGGCTTTCCAACAGCATCCACACGATACTCCTCATCGGAATCGACGAGGACGGATACGTGATCATAGGGGATTCGCTTCACAAGAAGTCCAAGCACTGGGGGAAGAGCGGCCTCATCAAGACGGGCAAAATCACAGTCCACGACATGGTCTCGTACATCACCACTTACGGTGACTGGGCGGTCGCAGAGGACAACTACGATAACGGCGGTGACCTGTTCTACCACGGCAGGTCGGGCAAAGGTTACCTGCTCGTCTACGGGGAGTAAAGACTGAAAAAAGAGTAGAGGGGCCGGAAAGTTACGGAACAGAGACTGGAGAAATTTAATACTGAAAGGCTTAATCTTAATATAATGGAAAAGAAATTGTATGCGGCGATCGACAACCGCAAAGTAGCTATAGTCGGTGCGGGTTTCGTTGGGGCGTCCATCGCGTATGCGCTGACGCTTCGCAATCTCGCGAGGGACATCATTCTGATAGATATAAACCCGGAAAGGGCCAACGGCGAGGCCCTGGACATCCAGCACGGGATATCCTACATGGGGGCTTCGTCAGTGCGCGTGGGCACCTATGAGGACTGTGCGAACTGCGACCTGATCATTATCACAGCCGGACGTCCGCGCCGCAAGGGCGAGACGCGCCTTGACATGATCTCGGACAACATCGGCATCATGCGAAGCGCCGTAGACGAAATACAGAAATACTATACGCACGGAGTCATCCTCATAGTCTCCAACCCGGTAGACATCCTGACCTACAAGGCAGACGAGTGGATGGGCCTGCCGCAGGGAAGGGTCTTCGGCACGGGCTGCATCCTGGATACTTCGAGACTCATAAGGAGGATCGCGGACTACACTCACCTCAATATAGAGGCCATCAAGTGCAATGTGGTAGGTGAGCACGGCGACACGCAGTTCCCGGTATGGAGCAGGCTGGCCATAGCCGGCGTATCGATGGAGGAGTACTGCAGCAACGTGGGCCTCGAATGGGGTGAAGCACAGAAGGAGCGGCTCTACAGCGATGTTCGCGGCATGGGCGCGACCATCATCGGGGCCAAGGGCAGGACGCATTTTGGCATCGCGACCTGCGTGTGCTCCATAGCCGACGCCATACTGAACCAGAGGCTGACCATTGCTCCGGTGACTTCGCCGCTTGACGGGGAATACGGCATCAGCGATGTGTCCATCAGCATCCCGTCCATAATCGGAGTCAACGGCATCGAGCATCACCTCGTGGAGCGCTGGACCGATGAGGAGGTCAGGAGGCTGCGGGTGAGCGCAGACAGGATGCGCGAGTCCCTTAAGGGGCTGTAGGTGGGACGGAAGCCGTAAACAGCGAACTATGAGGAATATTACTATGATTTCTATTATTGCTCCTGTATATAATGTTCAGGCATATTTACATAGATGCCTCAGAAGTCTGGTGGGAAGTGTTAATCACTTTCATAACTGCAGGGACTTTGATGAAGAGGTCGAGATTATCGTAATAGATGATGGGTCAACAGACAGAAGCGGTGCTATAGCTGACTTATACGCGGAGCAGTATGAATATTTCAAAGTATTTCATACGGATAATCACGGCCTGTCTGCAGCACGCAATTTTGGAATAGAACGGTCAAAGGGCGATTATATTATGTTTGTTGACAGCGATGACTGGGTCAGCAGCAGCTTTGTGGAGGTGCCATACCGCACAGCAATCTCAGTCAATGCAGATATGGTGATTTTCCAGTTCATCCATGTGGATAAAAAGGGCCGTGTGTGCAGGAGGCCGAAGGCTGCATGTGTTAATGATGACAGTGTGCATATTATAGACCATGTAACAGCTGTTGATTGTGGGGGTGCTGTGGCCTGGAATAAGCTATATAGTCGTGCTCTGTTCGACTCCATCCGTTATCCGGACGGGCGAGTATATGAAGACGTTGCGACAACACACAAGCTAATATATAAAGCCGAGCGTATAGCGATAATAAATGACAGCCTGATATATAACGCCTACAGGAGTGACAGCATAAGTCATACTAATTCGTATAATAATAGAATAGATGCAATGCTGTCATCGATACAGCGTTATGATGACTTGTTAAGTGCGGGCTATCCTGAAGGAAAAGCGCTATCTTTTTTGCAGGATGCATCCCTTTGTTGTGTAGTTAAATTGGAGCCTGAAGTGAATAATAGCTGTGCAGCTATAAGTGTTTCATACGACCCTGATCATAACTACAGTGGCGATGAGCTGTACTGCATAGCAGAGAAGATTGTTGATGAAATACAGGGTATACCGAAGTCATTATCTATGAAGATGAAATGCATGCTGGCTGTGTGGAAGCTGAATAAGCCGTTGTTCCACGCAATCTGCAGAGTGTGCAGAAAGAAAGTCACTGCACAGTAGATAAATCGGACTTAATGATTTATACGCAGGCGGGATGGAAGCCGCGAAAGAAAGAAGCACGAAAAAATAGAGAACCGGATTTCCGGTTCTCTATTTTTTTTGACCTTGTCGATCGCGATCCTATTAGTAGAACAGGATCTTGGTGCCCTTTGGCAGGCCGTAGAGGAACTTAGCATCGTCAGTGTACTGTCTGATGCAGCCCTTGGTGTTAGGTCTGTACTGTACCTTGTTCTTAGCCTTGCCGCTCTTGGACCAGTAACTTCTTGTGTGGAAGTATCCGGATCCGCCGAATGTTCTTGAGTAGTTGAAGTAGTACGGACGGCCCTTGTCATCAAGCATTGTTACACGGCCCTTCTTGTTCTTAAGCTTCTTGACACCTGTGGATACCGGCTGATAGAAGTTACCGAGTGTAACTCTGTTGCTGCTGATGAGTGTCCAGTTACCCTTGCTGCCCTTGAAGATGTTGATTCTCTGTGTGTAACCGTTGACCCAGATCAGGTACTTGGTATTGCTGGAATACTTGTTAACGAATTTCAGCTTGGTCTCGAGTGTGTAGTCGCTGTTAGTGTCGATGTTAGGCGAAGCACTGATTGGACCGTACTTTACCCAGCCGATCTCGTCGGTGAGCTTGCCGTTAGCATCGAGAACCTGGATCTGAACTCTCTTAGGCTTGTTCCACTTCTTAGGTCTCTTCGGATAAGTCTTGAGGATGATACCCTTCTCACCCTTCTTTATAGTTCTGATCTTAGCTTTGCCCTTGCTCTTCTTGTAGAGAGTGGTATTCTTGTCCATCGTAGCAGTCCAGTTCCATGTCTTGTGTACCTTCTTGATGTAATCAAGCATCTTGAAGGACTTGCAGAAAGCGGAGTCTGCATATGTTCCGTCAGAGGCAACTGCTCTTACCTTATACGAATGAGTGCCGCCTGCAGCTTCGAACTCATAGCTTGTGCCTGTGATGCCGGATGCTACTACAGCTCCGTCATCGCGGATGATGGTATAGCTTGCAGCGCCTGATGCAGCATTCCACTTAATGGTGACCTTGTTGCTGGTGTTCAGATACTTGGTTCTCTGACCTTCGCCGTTAGCCAGCTTCTGAACTGTATTAGGTGTGCAAGATTTCAGTGCCGGAGCACTTACGCTTGCAGCACCGACTTCCATAACGCAAAGGCTGGTGAATACCAGAGCAAATGCCAGCGTCAGAGTCAGAAATCTTGTTATGCGTTTTCTGTTCTTCAAAATATAACCTCCTTTATTTTCCCCTTCCGATACCTTGTATAACCTCTTATTTACCTATAGCCCCTTCTTGACAATAGTCCACGTTAATTATACAGTAATGAAGCATGTAATTGCAAAAAATACAGGCAAAAAGTACTATAAAAAAACATTTAGACGCGTTATCATTACATAAGCCGTAAACCGGCGTAAATAATCAATAAGGTAGTAGGTAACTATACAATATTATGTTAGAGAAAATCCAGAAAAAATTAATAAACGGAATGATCCTCGTGGATCTGACTAAAATGGTCCACAAGATCCCAACTGATTTCACCCACGTGAAGAAGGTGCAGGACAGGCGCACACGCAGGCTCGCCAGGAAAGCATACAAAGTGCCGTTCTACAGAGAGCGCTTTGACCGGGCCGGCATCACCCCGGCTGACATCAAGTGCGCGGACGACCTCACCAAGCTGCCGCTCCTCTACAAGGAGGACCTGCGCGCGTGGATGAAGGAGCTCGACAAGGACCCTAAATACAAAGACTGGTACCACGATACCACCAGCGGCTCGTCCGGAGTGCCTCTCATGGTGCTCGTATCGCCGCGCGAGAAGGCCTACAACATGGCCAACTGGTTCAGAGTGCTCCTCATCGCAGGCTACAACCCGTTCTTCGGCAGGACGATGAGCCGCATGAGCGCGCATAGCGTCACCGGCGAGCACGAAGCGTTTTTCCAGAAGCTCGGCATCCTGAGAAGAGGCTTCCTCAACCAGTACGCGCCGGAGCCTGACATGGTAGACCAGGTCAACAACTACAAGCCTGACCTCCTCTACATGAACAAGACCGAGCTCATGAGGCTGGCACTCTACTGCAAGCAGAACAAAGTCAGCATCTGGAAGCCAAAATTCTTCTGCCCGACAGGCGAGAAGATCGACGATGCGGCAAGGAACCTCTTCCGCGAGATATTCGGACCTAACATCATCGACTCATACGGCACAGCCGAAGCAGGCGCGTGCATGGTCAAGCTCGGTGATTCCAATGAGTACACCGTCCACAACGATTCGTTCGTGGTCAACGTATATGACGACAACGACAAGCCGGCAGACGAGGGCAAGGTCGTCGTGACCCCTCTGTACAAGACTGACCTGCCGCTCATCAACTACGTCGTCGGCGACAAAGTCTCCGCGACCGTAAGGAACGGAGTAAGGTTCATCTCGGGAGTTCAGGGCAGGATGAACGATGCCTTCAGATATGAGACAGGCGAAGTCACCACATTCTTCGAAATAGCGCCTATAATCGCTCACTGCGAAGACGTGATGCAGATAAGGTTCATCCAGGAGGACTATCACAACATCACAGTTCAGTGCGTCCACAACGAGGAAGAGTCAGACAAGACCCCGGCCGAAGTCGAGGCGGAACTCAAGGAAAAGCTGAATGCCAAGTTCAAGCATCCGTTCAACATCACATTCCAGTGGATGAAAGTCATCCCGCCGGATGACAACGGCAAGCTGAGAATGATCGTGTGCAAAGTGAAATAGGCATGATCGTTTTATTGCGGCAGCCTGAAACACGCCACGCAGCAGCACAGATAATACTGAAAAGCGGGTAACTGCAATTGCAGCTACCCGCTACTTATTTGCCCGTATTTACGATGCGGCGATTCATATACTGATGGAGCCGCATTGCCTGACTACTTAACCACTATCTCCACATTATCCATGGCTTTTTTAAGCGATGCGACTGCTTCGTCGAGTGTGTCGCCTTGCGTGATCACATGGCCTATACGATGCGGTCCGATGCGGAACTTGTGCACTTCATCGCCAGGCTTGTAGTCAAACTGCACATCGACAAGACCCGGATCAGCATAGCTTCCGTCTGCTGAGCGCGGATTGTTGTCTGACTGGGACTCGATAACACCGTCCTTATCAGCCATCAGCAGGTGGCATGCGTTAGGGAAAGCGTTGTCCGAACTGAAGTCGACCTTCTCTCCGAGTGCGACTCTGATGATCTTCTCGTAGTAGTCATATCCGTAGTAGATGGCGACCAGCTCTGCCAGGCAGGTAGCGCCTGATCTGCCGCCGATCTCGAGGACGTATGTCTTGCCGTCCTTAAGGATGAAGTCTGCGTTGATAGCACAGTTGTCGAGCTTCATCGCGTGGATGGCTGCTTCGAGAGTCTTTTTGGCATCCTCGATCACTTCTGCCGGGAGGTCGTACGGTGCAAAGTGCCCGATTGGAACTCCTGTGTCACCCTTGAATACATAGTCGCCGTGCGGGAGGATGAATTCGACTTTGCCGTCCTGAACGAAAGCCTGGGCGCCGAACTCCTCACCCTCGATGAACTCTTCGACTATGAATTTGTCCGACCGGGTGTTGTCGAGAGAGGTCTGCCTTGCGGCTGCGAACTCCTCAGGGGAGTCGACTCTGGTGATGCCGCGGCTGCCGGAGGAGTCGATCGACTTGAAGATGAGAGGGAACCTCAGGCCTTCAAGCTTGTCTGCGTAGTTCTCATCGTCGACGTCTATCTCGCGGAACTTAGCCGAGCGGACGCCTTCTCTCTCATAAGCTTCCTTCATGAGGATCTTGTTGGCGGCGATTGTCGCCGCCTCGAAGGAGAGACCTCTGAGGCCGAGCTCGTCACAGACTTTGCCTATGGTAGGGACTGCAACGTCGGTGCCTGCTGTTACGACTCCATCGACTTTCTCTGCACGTGCCAGCTCGAGGATGGCATCGTAGTCAACGGTATTTTCATAATAGACCTTGTCAGCTATCGCAAAGCCAGGATAGTTTCCCCTGATGCTGGTAACGATAGCTTCAACGCCCATTCTTTTAGCGGTGTTTATGAGCGGCACCTGGTAGATTCCGGCGCCGAGTATGAGTATTTTCTTCTTAGCCATTACTTGAATCTGTTCTCCATTTAGCGATCCGAAATCGGATCTTTTTTATAGTTATATAGATTGAATGTCTGTGTTCATCAAAGACAGACTGAATTGATATGTTCTGTACCGGATTATGTGTGACCGGTCCGGCGCATCATTCTTTCTGCACCGGATCGCCGGCACCTGACGCACCGTCATCTGATGCTTTGCCCGCGGGCTGCCGCTGCTGCACATCGTCGGTCTTGGCATCTGCCATCATGAGGTGGCCGTGCTCGTAGACGTTGCGGACAACAAACTGCGGCGCGTTGCTCATGTTCTGGAACATCCTGCCGATGTATTCGCCAGTGATCCCGAGGAAGAATATGATCATTCCCGAGAAGAAGAACAGCGCAACCATCATCGATGCCCAGCCTATAGCCATGGAAGGATGCATCAGCCTCCTGATGAACACGACCAGTGCTCCGACCAGTCCGACGAGAGTCAGAAAGCCGCCGACCTTCTGCGCCATCTTCAGAGGCACGATGGAAAATCCCATGATGTTGGACCACAGGCCGATCAGTTTCTTCAGCGTGTAGTTTGAACTGCCGTAAGCCCTCTTGAAGTGGTCGACCGGCACCGAAGCGATCTTATTATGTGCGACGGTCCTGAGGAACAGACCCTGCAGGTGGGTGTACTGGCTCTTGTACTGGACGATGTAGTCGCGGATGTACTTCCTGATGACCCAGAAACTCGATGTCTTCATGTTGCGCGGCTTGCCTATGAGGATCCTGACCGTCTCGAAGTTGACCCAGCTGCCGAAATTACGGAAGCCGCTGTGCTTCTTGTCTTCGTAGTAGCCGAATACAAGGTCGTAGCCCTCGTCGAATTTGCTGAACAGCTTGCCGAGCTGCGAGCAGTGAGTCTGCCCGTCATCGTCCATCGATATGATGACATCGCCCTTAGCATAGTTGAGAGCTGCCATCGAAGCGTTGTGCTGCCCGGCATTTCGCGCGAGCTCGATGACCCTTACATACGGGTGCTCGTTGGCCAGAGCCTCAAGTTCCCTCAGCGTCTCACCGCCGTCCGGCGAGCAGTCATCAGTCAGCACGAACTCGAAAGGCGTCCTTCCGAGAGCCTCCATCTCCGCCGCCGTCTCCTCAACGACTTTGCGTATCGTATGCGATGAATTGTAGCAAGGTATTACTATTGAATATAACATTGCATCTCCTGTTAACTGTGCGGGCCCGGATGCGGACCTCTGAATCTTATTAATTGTATCAAAATAACGCCGGATAACCAACAGTGAAACGGGATTGACGTAAAATAAAGGTAGAGCGGGATGGGCGCAGTTGTGGTAGAATATCTGCGATATGGATATAAGAAAGAAATTTGATCTTGCCAAAAGAATGGGCATCTTCGTTGCCGAACAGAAGCTGGTCGGCGGCAGGCTGCTCAGGGATAACAGGGTCCTTTTCATCTCGGATGTGCGCGATGAGATGGGCGGCAATTTTGAGTGCGTGTATAACGCTCTTCGCGAGGGCGAAAAATCCGGGCGCAAGTGGGACATCGACAAGTTCCTCAAGGACAAGCAGCTCCACAGGGAGACTGCCCGCGATGCCCGCACCATAGCCCGCAAGCTCAGAAGCGCAAAATACATATTCCTGGAAGACGTGTACAACTATCTTCAGTTCTATACACCGCTGCCGGGGCAGGAGATCATCCAGCTGTGGCACGCCGAGGGCGCGTACAAGAAATTCGGCTTCAGCAGGAAGGAAGAGGACATCAAGATCAGCCCGGGCCACCGCAAATACACCAAGGCCATAGTCAGCGCTGAGCCTATAAGGGGCTGCTATGCAGAGGGTTACGGGATCTCTGTGGACAAAGTCATAGCGACCGGTATTCCGAGGACCGATGCGTTCTACGATGAAGAGTGGAAGAAGAGCGTCAGGGACAGGTTCCTCGAGGCTCACCCTGAGATAGGCGGACGCAAAATCATCTTCTTCGCGCCGACGTACCGCGGCACCAAGATCCCGATGGCGGATTACGACATGAGCAAGGTGCCGATTGATCGTCTCAGAGAGAAGTACGGCGACGAGTATGTTATCGTCAGCAAGATGCACCCGGCTGCATATAACAACATGCTGCTGCAGGGCAGAAAGCTCGGCGACGACGGCGGATTCTGGATCGATGTGTCCGATGTCAGGGACGTCAATGACATCCTCCCGGCTGCAGACATGCTGATCACAGATTATTCGTCGATCATATTCGACTGGCTGCTTCTTGACAGGCCTATTATCTATTACGTGTTCGACCGGGACGAGTATGCGGGCGACCGCGGGATGTACTTCCCGTTCGAAGAGTACGTCTACGGCGCCGTCTGCACAGACGCAGATCAGCTTGTCGATGCTGTAGGCAAAGCGGATATGATGGCGGACCGCCGCGAGGCATTCCGCATCAAATTCATGGAGGCCTGCGACGGGCATGCGACAGAGCGCGTGATTGGGCTTCTTGAGAAGTAGAACAGGTAATGTGTACTTTACGTGAAGAGTCTCTGCTCATTGAGCAGGGGCTTCTTTTTATGGTATAATACTGTGATTTTCTATGTGATTGTAAATTCGATAACTATGTCCGCACCGGCCCGGAATTCAAGCAGAAATCATGGCGTGCTGCGGACGGAATGATCAGGAGAGCAGGGCACTTAATCTGATGAAGAAAGCTATCATCAAAGCAGGGACAGGAATACTCAATGGAATATACTCGGGCATGAAACTCTTCCCGCAGAAGCGGAGGGTCGTCATCCTGAGCAGGCAGGCGAGCGAGCCTTCGCTTGACATATGCCTCCTGTCTGACGAGCTTGAATCAAGGGGCATCCCGGTAAGGATCCTCTGTGACAAGATGGGGCCCGGACTCGGCGGAGTCGTCAGATATGTGGGGCCGCTCTTCAGGCAGATGGCGTATCTCGCGACCTCTAAGGTGGCAGTGCTTGACAGCTACTGCATCCCGGCGTGCCTATTCCCTCACAGGGACGGGCTCACCGTCATACAGATGTGGCATGCGCTCGGCGCGATGAAGAAATTCAGCAAGAGCATCCTCGACAAGCCTGAAGGCAAGTCGTCACAGATCGCGGCCCTGATGAAGATGCACGAGAGATACGACTACATCTTCACAAGCAGCGAGAAAGCGAGACCTGCTTTTGCCGAGGCATTCGGCTATCCGCCTGAAAAACTCACGATCATGTCGCTTCCGAGAGTGGACATCATCATGGATAAGGAGCTCGACAGGAAGAACAGGGAGAAGATCCTCGCTGATTACCCTGTGCTTGGCAGCGATGCAAAGCGAGAGACCATCCTCTACGCGCCGACTCTCAGGATCGGCAAGGACATGAGCAAAGCGACAGCTGACCTCATCGATGCAGTCGATGCTGACAGGTTCAACCTCGTCATCAGCATGCATCCGCTGACCGAGATCACCCTCCCGGACGACCTTCCGGAGAATGTGATCACCGGCAGCAGCTATTCGACGACCGAGCTGATGGCGGCAGCCGATTATGTTATCACGGATTATTCAGCAATCACATATGACGCAGCACTGAAGGGGCTGCCGCTGTACTTCTATGCCTTCGACAAGGACGAGTACCTGGCGGACAGAGAGTTCTACCTCGACTACGACCGTGACATGCCCGGGCCTGTATGCACCGAGGCAGCAGAAGTCATCAGCGAGATAGAGAACGGGGACAGAGAAGAATACCGGAGCAAAGCGAAAGCTTTTGCCGATCTGTATATAGAAAAGAAGGAAAACTGCACGGCAGAGATAGCCGATCTGGTTGAATCCCTGCTGTAGAGGGGCAGCAAAAGAAAGCAGATGAAATTCGGAAAGAAGAAAGAACCAGAAAAGGAAATACTGAAGCCTGAAGCGCCGGCTGCGACACGCGAGGAAGCCATCGCACTCTTCGAGAAGATCGAGGAGATCAAGAAGTCCGATGACCCGCATGCGAAAGCAGCCATGCTTGACATGCTCGGAAGCATCATCGAGCCTGAGGACGACACCGAGACCGACGAGGAGCGCCTTGAGGAGGCTAAGCACCCGGCATGGGGCAGCGGCCGCAGACTCATGGGCCGCACCCACGCGAGACGCACCCTGCTTATAGACGCGGTCCTGGTCCTGCTCATCGGCATGATCATATTCTTCGCTGATTCGCCGGGCAAAGTCACCGGCCTCAAGGTCGCGGACACCACATATGACAGCGTTTCGCTCACATGGGAAGCCACCGAGAAGGCTGCCGGCTACCATATATACCGCTCGGACGACGGAGAGGACTACAACTACCTCGCCACGACCAAGTCGACCAATTACACCGATCTCGGCATCATCACGGGCAAAACGTACAAGTACTCCGTCACGGCGTACAGCGGTATCAGGCGGCAGGGCCCGGACGAGAAGAAAGCGGTTTCGGCGGTGCCGTCGCTCGACACGCCTGAGCTGAAAGGCGACATGGAGACAGGCCAGATCCAGCTCAGCTTTGCACCAATCAAGGGCGCGATCGGCTACGAGATATACAGAAACGGCAAGAAGATCGCCGACCAGAAGGAGACGAGCTTCACCGACGAGACAGCCAAGAACGATACCGAGTACAAGTACGAGGTCAAGGCGTACAGATACAAGAAACACCCTGTATACAGCCTGAGCAGCAACCTGGTCAAGCTCAAGCTGGTTCCGGTCAGCAAGCTCGAGGCAGCGATCGAGGGCGACAACATCCTGTTCACATGGGCGAGCAGCGAGAACTATGCGACCTATGAGCTGTACAACGGCACCGAGCTCCTCGATACGACATCGAACACGAGGTACATGATCGAGAGCTTTGACCCGGAGAAGAAGTACGAGATGAAGCTGATCGGCATCTCTGAGGACGGGGAGATGAGGAGCCCTGCCAACAGGCAGACATTCGAGATCACCTCGACACCGATGACCAATCAGGATGCTGTCAATGCGGCCTGCGAATGGGCTGAGATGATCGCGGCCGATGACTCGTTCACATACGGCGCGGGCAAGAGAGCCCACAGATACGGCTGCTATTTCTGCGGCACCAACGTAGGTCCTAATAAGAACATCAAGGGCAAATCCCTTGTCAACGGCCATTCGTATGAAAAGACGTACTGCTGCAACCCGTTCGTGCATGCTGCTTATGCGCACGGCGCAGGCGACCCGGCCATGCTCAAGGCCTGCCAGAACGGCGGCGGAGTAGCTATGTCCGCCAAGAGCTATACAAGATACGGCCACTGGACCAACAAGGGCAAGATATCCTACGGATCCCTCAAGAGAGGCGATGTACTTGTGTGTCCGTCACACGTTGCTTTGTACGTGGGCAACGGACAGATAGCACAGGCTGCGGATAACGACGGAGCCTGGACAGCCACCTCGATCAGAGTCAACGGCATGTCCAAGTCGAGATACGAGAGCAAGTGGAAATTCGTCATGCGCTACACCGGAGTCGGCAAGGGCGTAAAGTACGAGATCCACGAGGTCGAGAACGAAGACAAGACCGCAGACAAGGCTGACAAAGCTGCAGACAAGGACGGCGGCAAGGCATCTGAGAAGACTGACAAGTCAGATAACGCATCTGAGAAGACTGACAAGTCAGATAACGCATCTAAAAAGACTGACAAGACCAAGGAAGACGCCAAGCCTGAAACACCTGAACAGGACACCGCAGCATAAGGCGCTGAGACACAGTCCCAGTCTGCACATATATTTAGAGAATAAGCAATACATAAATACTAAAAACTGCAAAGGAGACAACATGAATTACGGAGTTGTAGTAGCCGGAGGAGTCGGCAAGAGAATGGGAGCAGAGAAGCCAAAGCAGTTCCTGACTATCGGGGACAAGCCTATCATCGTGCACACTGTCGAGAAGTTCGTTCTCGCAAGCGGCATCGAGAAGATCATCGTCCTCACGCCGGCGGACTGGATCGGCTATACCAGGGACATGCTGAAAAAGCACCTCGGCGAGGCCAATATGGCCAATGTAGCAGTCATCGAAGGCGGAGCTACCCGTAACGAGACCATCATGAACTCCATCAACTATATAGAAGATCAGTACGGCCTCGACGACGACACCATCGTCATCACGCACGATGCCGTAAGGCCTTTTGTCACACACAGAATCATCAAGGACAACATCGAGGCTGCTATAAAATACGGCGCTACCGATACAGTCATCGCGGCGACAGACACCATCGTCGAGTCGCAGGACGGCGAGCTGATCAGCAACATCCCTGACAGGTCCAAGATGTACCAGGGCCAGACGCCTCAGAGCTTCAGGGCCAAGGAGCTTAGAGACACATACAACAGCCTCACAGACGAAGAGAAGGACATCCTCACGGATGCGACCAAGATATATGTCCTCAAGGGCAAGCCGGTGCGCCTTGTGCGCGGGGAGAGTTTCAACCTCAAGATCACATATCCGTATGACCTTGAGGTAGCGGAGACACTTCTGAAGGGAGACGGAGCGAATGCTTAATACAGTATACAGGCTGATCGAACCTCGTAAGTTCAAGCCGGCCTTTAACGACATCGACCTGACAGGGGACAGCGTCATAGTCAGACCTACATATCTCTCCATCTGCAATGCCGATCAGAGATATTTTCAGGGCAGAAGAGCTCCTGAGGTCCTGGCGAAGAAACTGCCGATGGCTCTCATCCATGAGGGCGTGGGCGAAGTCGTCTATGATCCGGAAGGAACGATCGCAAAGGGGACTCAGGTCGTGATGATCCCGAATACTCCATATGAGAAGGACGACATCATCGCTGAGAATTACCTCAGGTCGAGCAGGTTCAGAGCCAGCGGTTTTGACGGATTCATGCAGGAATTCGTCGCCATGAGAAGAGACAGGATAGTCGAGCTGCCTGAAAAGATCGACATGGAAGTGGCCTCGTTCACCGAGTTCACATCCGTGTGCTGGCATGCTATCAACAGATTCGAAAAGATCGCGCACGAGAGACGCGAAGCCATAGGCATCTGGGGCGACGGCAACCTCGCCTTCGTCATAGCGCTTTTCCTTAAATACAGAGAGCCGCAGGCTAAGCTGTACGTTTTCGGAAAGCACTCCGGCAAGCTCGAGAAGTTCTCGTTCGTCGACGGGACTTACCACATAAACAGCGTGCCTGATGACATGATATTCGACCACGCTTTCGAGTGCGTAGGCGGCATGGGTTCGCCTGACGCGATCAATCAGATAATCGACTACATCAGGCCTGAGGGAACCATCGCCATCATGGGAGTCACCGAGGAGCTCGCTCCTGTCAACACCAGGATGGTCCTCGAGAAGGGACTCAGGATATACGGAAGCAGCCGCAGCGGCAGAGAGGATTTCGAAGGCGTGCTGCAGTTCTACCGTGACGAGCCTGATGTGACGGGCTACCTTCGCAGCATCGTCGGCGAAGTCATCGACGTTCGCGGCATGGAGGACTTTACCCGCGCGTTCGAAGCTGACATAAGCAAGGCAGACGGCAAGACCGTCATGAAATGGAATATATAACATGCGCTGAAAAGCGCCGATAACAGCCGGAAAATATAAATTAACAGAAGAAGGAAGAAATGCTTACAGAGATCCAGCAGAAACTGCTGCAGATGATGAAGGAAATCGATGAGATATGCCGCGCTGACGGCATACACTACTCCCTTGGAGGCGGCACGGCCATAGGAGCCATCCGCCACAGGGGCTTTATCCCGTGGGATGATGACATCGACCTGTACATGACAAGAGACAACTGGGAGAAGTTCATGGCTGCTGAGGCAGCGGGCAAATTCCCTGCGAACAGAGTGATCGAGTCGGCAGAGACCGACATCAACTACACCAACACGATCGGCAGGTATGTTGCCACCGATTCGTCCTCGGTCCACTCACACCAGATCATCAGCAGCGACCCTGCGGGCCATGTCATAGACGTATTCGTCTTCGACCCGCTGAGCTACTCGAACTATAAGAAGTTCCTCGAGGACTTCATGCTGTACTCGGACCTTCTCGACGAGACCAAGGGATACAGCAGCAGATTTGACATGAACCTCCTGCGCTACCCTGAGATGCTCGCGAGGTGCAAAGCCGGGCAGAAGAAGCAGGTCATAGACGATCTCATCGCCAGTTTTACCAACCTTGACGACCCGGGCTGGGAGCACTACATCATGGAGTGGGGCGTTGCGCCGTTCCTGTTCCCGGCATCCATATTCAGCGGCGGATACATCCGCGTGCCGTTCGAAGACACGACCGTCGAGATCGTCAGAAATTACGGAGAGTATCTCATATGGCAGTACGGCGATGACTGGGAGTACATCCCTGATCACGAGGGCCGCGAGGGCCACGACGCCATCTTCAGCAGCACCATCCCGTACACTGCAGTCCGCGAGGACTACATGCCGTTCATCGATGCGGGCAAATTAAGAAGCGCTTACCAGAGGCGCAAGCTGAGGCTGCTTCAGGCCAACCCTCACCGCAGGAAGGCAGAAGAAGCCGAGATGAAGCAGAAGGCTATGGAGTGCAGAGAGCAGTTCCTCGCAAGAGCTGCAAAGCGCGGCATCAGGCCGTCCATCTTTGAGGATTACTTCAAGGTGCAGCTCAGCCCTGAATTCGCAGGACGAAGAGACAAGCACAGCACCCTCAGAAGGTACAGCTATCCGGTCCGCATCCCTATCGGGGAAGACATGACCGTCATGGCAGCCGAGATCCTGATGAGGACCGAGCGCATGGGCAAAGCCAAGAGGCTCATCGACATATACACAGGCGACTTTCCTGAGAACTTCCGCGAGAAGAGAAGAAAGTCAGAGCGCCTGCAGGCGCTGAACGAAGAGATCCTCTTCACTCGCAGACTCACCAACGAAGCAGCTGCAGTCGAAGCGGTCGTAAGGGACAACCAGAACATCCCGCTGCTTGAGAAACTGTGCGAAGTGCTCGAGTCCGCATGCGGCAGATACTCTGGCAACAGCTACCTGATGAGACTCAGAGTCAAAGCCCTGAGGCAGCTCAAGGCAGCACTCGAAGCATCACTGGCGACACTGAGCGATGAAACCGAAACTCAGAACACGTCTGAAGAGAATAAGACCGCAGAAGAGAAAAAGAAAATCGCTGCCAGGATAAAGCGCGTCAAGAAAGACCTGCGCAGCGCCGTGTACTTCTTCGAAGCCCTCGCACCTGAGGGCTCACCTGCACACGCCGAAGCCGAGAAATACCTCGCCGACATAAACGGTGCAGATGACGAAGAATACTTAAGGATCTACAAAGAGACAAGAAACGGCTGCATCAGGCTTGAGATAGCAGACTACCTTGCAGCCAGGGGCATAGAAGTGCCTGAAGACCCTGAAGCAGAAACAGCAGCAGCCGGAGAAGAAATTGATGCGGAATCCCAGGATTCCGTTGAGAATTCGGACTTCGAGGAAGTCGCAGAGGCTGAGGTAGAAGCATCCGAAGCAGATGCCGAGGCCGAGGCAGAAGCAAAGGCCGCAGACGGAGCCGGCACTGAGACAGGCAAAGGCGCCGCAGCAGAGAGCGGAAAGACAGACTTCTACAGCTTTGCGAAGAACGCCTACAGAAAGATCGCTTCGAAGGACGACCGCCTCAAGGAAGAGGCATGGGAGATCGCATGCCGCACCAGAGACAGAGTCGTTTTGCTCGAAAAATACGCGGGCAGGATAGACGGACTCAGAGCAATGCTCGAAGCGGGCGACTGGGAAGGCCTGAAGAAAGAGATGGCACCGTACCACGAAGCCGTCATGAGAAACCTCGACTGCGGGCTCGGACTCGAAGTACACCCGCAGCTCCAGGAGATAGAGTACGCCCTCCTCAGAAACGAGGGCAGGGAAGACCTCGCAGAGAAGATCGACTCGCTCGTGCCTGAGCAGCACAGAAAGCCAATCGCAGAAATCCAGGCATAATATATGAAAAAAACCACATCGGATATTGCAGCAGACAACAGAATGAGCCGTCAGGTGCTGAGGTACACCATCCTCTTCATCATCACCGCGATTTGCACTTATGCCCTGTTCATAGTGCTGCCGCGGACTTTCCTGTCCAACGCGGACGGCAATGTTGACGGCATCGCACAGCAGTATCCGATATATTCTGAGATAAAGCGGATGATCCACGCGCTTCTGACCGGCGGCGGCTGGGAGAGCTGGTCGTGGGACATCGGGCTCGGGGACGATGCTTTCATCGAGTTCAGCACCAGGCTGTTCAACCCGCTGACCTACCTCGTCATCGCTTTTCCTCAGAAATACCTCGACGTCGGGTTCACCCTGATGGTGCTGATCATGCAGTACCTGAGCGGCCTTTCGTTCATGCTGCTCGGCAGGAAGGTGAACTTCGACTACAGACAGAATATTACGGGAGCCCTCTGCTATGCTTTTTCGGGCTGGGTGATCCAGTCGATCATGAGGCAGGGGACATTCCTGATGGCGACGATACTCTTCCCGCTGCTCGTGCTGGGTGCTGAGAAGATAATCCGGAAGGAATCGCCGCTCGTCTTCATTGCGGCGGTGGCTGCGCATGTCCTCTACAGCATGCAGTGGACATACATAGGAGCCATCGCTATCGTCATGTATTTTGCGGTCCGCATGGTCCTGATGGACCACCGCGGCGACATACCGGGCATCACCGGCATGTTCATCGCAAGCGGCATCGCAGGGATAATGATCCCGGGCGTTGTTCTGCTCGATACCATATCCAGGATGCGTGCGACCACCACGGCCTCGACCGTCGAGAGCCAGACTCTCTACTCGGTCGCCGAGTACCTCGGGATGCCGACGGGATTCTTCATGACGACCCCGACGACGGAGGCATACACCGTGCTCGGGATCCCGTCCGTGTGCGTCATACTGCTGCCGCTGATCGTGAGATCAGTAAGAAGGAAAAGCACTCCGGCAGTCATGACCGCATTATTGCTGGTCCTGTCGCTCCTGCCGATCACGGGCAGAGTCTTCAACGGGTTCAGCTACTCGGTCGGAAGATGGTACTACGTGCTGGCCTTCTTCATGATATGGTCGGTGATGGAATGGTACAAGCCTGAGACCTTCAGGAATGAAGAGGCTGCTGACAGTGCGGGCAAAGCGCGCGCCGGCCTCGCTACAATGCTGCACGGCACAGCTGGTATCATGACATACTGGATGCTCGGCCTCGCTGTATGGGGCCTCGGAGTGTGCTGGCTCCTTCTCGGCATCATTGACCTCACAGGCGGCGCTTCCATAGTGATGGGCACCCTGACCGGGCTGCTGCTCATAAGGCTCCTGTCCATAGGCGGACTTGAGGACCCTGCCGCTCTCAGTTCAGAGGGCGCTGCAGGCAATGCAGGATCCGGCAGCCATGGTTTCTATGGCGGCACCAAGAGAAACCGTCTCCTCATCACCATGATGATCGTTGCGGGCATCGTTTCATACGTAAATACAGAGCTCTTCCCGGGACTCGGAGAGAGCATACATACGCTCTGCCAGGTCGGCAGGATAGAGCGCGACTTCAGCGATTCGACTCAGAGAGTCGGCCCGGCCGTTCAGGCTGAGGACACGGCTTTCTACAGGATCGATCAGGTCGACGGCTACACCGACGCCAGGATAGCCAGAGTCAGAGCTAACGAGAACATGTACTGGGGCAACCGCTCGGTATACACCTACCTCTCGACCATGGAGAGCAGGTGGCACGACTGGTGCAGGCTCGCAGGCAACAACGCCGGGTATTTTGACCGCACCACCGTGTACTCCAATGACAACCGCGAGGGCCTCGACTTCCTGACCGGAGTCAAGTACTTCCTCGGCGACAGCACGACCAAGAAACCGGGCGCCAACGATTATGCGGCTTACGGCTACACTCCGTACAGGGAGATTGACGGCGTGCAGGTGCTTGTGAACAAGTACTGCATGGGCCTCGGAACCGCATTCGATAAGTACATCACAGAGTCCGAACTCGAGAAGTACACACCTCTCGAAAGAGAGCAGGTGATGCTGCAGGCAGCAGTCATTTCAGATGAAGACGCTGCAAAGCTCGACGGCACCGACGCAACTGTACAGCATGCGGCGGCCAGCGACATAAAGACCGACGTCCGCGTGACCGAAGTCGGCCTCTCGGATTTTGACAACATAGATGCAGAGGGACTGACCGCTGCGGGATCAGGATACGCCGGCAATAAGGGCGGCACACTGACAGTACACAAGGACGCGTCTTTCAGCATCGACCTTCCGCAGACGGAAAAAGCCCGCGTCATGATCGCCTTCGAGGGCTGGACCCGTGACAAGAGCGATTTTGACACCGACCTCGCACTCAGGGGCAAGAAATTCAAAGGCAACCCGCTCGCCCACGCGGTGCAGGCGGCCTCATACGAAGACAACGAGAAATTCAAACTCGAGCTCAGCTACGGCAACATAGTCAAAGCCGCGCAGATGCGCAAGGGCAAGAACCAGGGCTACGGCGACGTCAAAGACTTCTACGTCAATCTCGGGTACTTTGACAGCATCTCGGGCAAAATAATAGTAGACATCGACCGGCCGGGCGTGTATCATTTTGATTCTGTGCGGGCGTACATAGTCCCGATGGACATCTACAACGAAGCCGCGCCGAAGCTCGAAGCAGCATCAGTCAGTATAGACAGCTTTGACGGCAAAGAAGTCCGCGGCACGGTATCGGCAGCAGAGCCATCCGTCCTGTACTTCTCGGTCATCGACCAGCCGGGCTGGAAGCTGTACATCGACGGGCAGGAAACAGAGAGACTCAGCAGAGTGGACACGGCCTTCATGGGCGCAGTGCTGCCTGCCGGGAACCATGACATAGAACTGAGATACAGGACGCCATTCATGCTGCAGGGCGGCTGCCTCACACTGGCAGGCCTGCTGATCGCAGCGCTCCTCACGCTCAGAACCAGATCGAAGTTACATAATGACAGAAAGCATACGCAGATTACTTGAAAAAACGAATAATGTGAAGCGGAGTTCCTACGTCTGGAACGCTGTCAACGCGATGATGTCGGCGCTTGAGTCGCCTGTCATCCTGATGGTGCTGAACCGGACCAACGGGCACGAGGATGCCGGGATATTCTCCATCGCCTATGCGGTGGCGGCGCTGCTCCTCTTCCTGGGGCAGTACGGATTCCGGAGATTCCAGTCGTCCGATGTCACCGAGAAGTACACGTTCGGCGAGTACTACGGCAGCAGGATCATAACCTGCGCGGTGATGATGCTGGCGACTCTCCTGTACTGTGTGTACGGGATGGTCTTCCGCGGCTACTCGGCGAAGAAGTTCGCGGTCGTATTCCTGATCTGCGCACTCAAGGGCATCCAGGCTTTCTCGGATGTCCTGCACGGAAGGATGCAGCAGATGGGCAGACTCGATGTCGCGACCAAGTCATCATGCATCCGCTACATCATGGAGATGCTGACCTTCGCGGTCGTGCTCGTCATTGCCAGGGACCTGCTGCTTGCATGCATCATCACGCTTGCAGTATCCTTCGCGGTATTCATGCTCACCTCATACAACGCGGCGCACGATTACTGCGAGCTCAGGCCGAGCTTTGACCGTGAGCGGATCAAACTGATGCTGATCGAGGGCTTCCCGCTCTTTGTCAGCCTCTTTCTCAACATGTACATAAGCAACGCGCCTAAGTACGCGATCGATGCGTACCTGAACGAGGACATCCAGGCCATATACAACATGGTGTTCATGCCGGCCTTCGTGATACAGCTCGTGGCGCATTTCATATTCAACCCGATCATCACGACCTATGCAGAGGTGTGGCAGGAGGGCAAAATCAGGAAGTTCAGGTTCCTGGTCTTCAGGCAGTGCGGAGTCATACTCGGGCTCACGGTGCTCGCGGTGGCGGTCGCTCTGACCATAGGCATCCCGGTGCTGTCGTTCATATTCCACGAGGACTTGACGGCATACAAGATGGAGCTGCTCGTCGTCGTGCTCGGCGGAGGGATGCTGGCTTACTCGGTATTCTTCAACACGGTCATCACGATCATACGTCTGCACAAAACGCTCCTCTACAGCTATGCGGCTACGGCGATAGCAGCGCTGGTGCTGGCGAAGAGGTTCGTTCTGCGTGACGGCATCATGGGAGCGGTCGCGTTCTACGCGGTGCTGATGAGCATCCTCGCAGTGATACTCGCGGTGATCACCTTCCGCAAGATAGCGGTGGAAATGAAAAACAGCAAGGACTGATACAGGAAAAGGACCACAAAATGGCAGGAAAAGCCGGAAAGCATGAGGCTCAGCTGAGCGGACATATTAATAAGAAGAAACTGACTGCGACTGACTGGATATACGCGGGGCTGCTTTTCATACTGTATGCAGCTTCGACCTTCATGTTCTACAGGCAGACGATAAGGTTCAACGGCGGATACGAAGCGGACACCTCGCTATACGTCAACATGTCAATGGATGACAGAGGCGTCAGGCTCATAAAGTGGATCTACCACTATCTGTACAACCTGACCGGCAACACAGTGCTGATCGCAGTCTACATGGGCGCAGTCGTCGTGTGCACGGCGCTTGCAAATTACGCGGTCTTCCGCTGGTACCTGCGCTGGAACCGCGAGAGAAAAGCGCTTAAGGCCGCAGCACAGGGCGCAGAAACATTCAGCGCATCCGCAGTAGCCGCACCGCTTTCACCGCAGGAAGAGCAGCGCGAGCGCGTCTATGCCCAGGCGGCATCGCTTATCATGTTCGTCACAGGCTCGATGTACCTGCCTGTGATCCACGCGAGATTCTACAGGGCGAGCTGGTGCACATACGCATGGCACAGCCCGACCCAGCAGCTGATGATACTCTTCGCGATGCTGTCGCTGCTGCTGTTCCTTAAGATATATGAGAACTACATGGACAGGATCGACCCTAAGATGTGGGCCTGCCTCATGATCACAAGCCTCATATCCGTATGGGCAAAGCCATCCTTCATGCTGGTCTTCACTCCGGTGCTGATCGTCGTCTTCCTGATCGAGCTCGCGGTGCATGCGAAGGACGGGCAGACGGCCAAGAGGTTCAAGAGGCTCGTGATATTCGGGCTTTCGATGGTGCCGTCGGGCATCCTCATCCTCTTCCTCAACAGCAGCATCTACGGCGAGGGCAGCAAGAACAAGGTCGCTGTCAGCGTCGGCGGAGCGGACGGATTCGGCTACAACATATATATAGCAGCATTCTGCGGACTGCTGTTTCCGGCGCTTGTCTTCATTTTCAACTATAAGCGCCTCAAAGAGCTGCCTTACCAGATATCCCTCGGAATGCTCATCATGGGCATCGCAGAGTGGATGATCTTCTATGAAGAAGGCAGCCGCACGAACTCAGGGAATTTTGCATGGGGCAGGCAGTTCGGATGCTATTACTTCTTCGTCTGCGCGATCGCCCTTGCGTACGCAAACTGGAACGACAGCGAGTTCCTCGCAGGCAGGAAGGAACTCCGGAAAGCATATTTCGCAGTCATTGCGATAGCCCTCGCGATGCACGTGCTGTCACAGACATATCATCTGTACCTCATGTTCAGAGGTTATGATTTCTACATATAAATGAAAAGCAGATAACAAAAGGAGAACGGGATGATCAAATTCAATCAGGCTCCGGTAGTCGGAACGGAAGAAAAGTATATTGCTGAGGTCCTTGCGAGCGGCAAGGTGTGCGGCGACGGGCCGTTCACCAAGAAGTGCAACGCATGGATCGAGGAGAAGACGGGCACACGCAAAGCCCTGCTGACGACTTCATGCTCGGCGTCGCTTGACATGGCGGCGTTCCTGACAGAGGTCGGCCCGGGAGATGAGGTGATACTGCCATCGTTCACCTTCGTTTCCACAGCCAACGCTTTCGTCATGAGGGGAGCGACGCTGGTATTCGTGGATATCCGCCCGGATACGCAGAATATAGACGAAAAGCTGATCGAGGATGCCATCACTGACAAGACCAAAGTCATCGCGCCTGTCCACTATGCGGGCGTCGGCTGTGAGATGGATACCATCATGGATATAGCGGAGAGGCACGGCCTCAAGGTAGTCGAGGATGCGGCTCAGGGCGTGATGTCGACATACAAGGGCAGAGCACTCGGCAGCATCGGAGACTTCGGATGCTACAGTTTCCATGAGACCAAGAACTACAGCATGGGCGAGGGCGGAGCGCTTCTAGTAAGAGACGCTGATGCAGTCGAGAGAGCCGAGGTCATAAGAGAGAAGGGCACCGACAGGAGCAGGTTCCTCAGGGGCCAGGTCGACAAGTACACCTGGGTCGATGCAGGCTCTTCCTATCTTCAGAGCGACATCAACGCAGCTTACCTGTGGGCTCAGCTCGAGATGGCTGATGAGATCAACGAGAACAGGATGGCAAGCTGGAACGCATACTACGAGATGCTGACTCCTCTTGCTGAAGAGGGCAGGATAGTCCTTCCGGTCATCCCTGAGGAATGTAAGCACAACGCGCACATGTTCTATATCAAGGCAGCGGATATCTCAGAGAGAGATGCCCTCATTAAATACCTCAAGGAGAACGGCGCAAGCGCAGTATTCCACTACGTGCCGCTTCACAGCGCACCGGCCGGCTCGAAATTCGGAAGATTCCACGGCGAGGACAGATATACGACCAACACCTACGAGAGACTTCTCAGACTGCCGATGTACTACGGCCTCAAGAGAGAAGACGTTGAGAAGGTCTGCGGCCTGATCGCGAAGTTCTATAGTAAATAGAAACGCTGAGATTCGCCGGAAACAGAAATAATTACCCGTAATTCGCTTAATATACTGACAGATTCGTAGACAAAGCGGCAAGCCTCATATACTATTACCGTGAATCAGAAGGTAAAATTGCGGATATTGTATTCATACAAACGAAGAGGAGACTCCGGACTTTGCATTTGAACAGTTACCTTATAAGAATAATAATAGTGTTCGGCATAGGCCTGGTCGTGGCGCTGCTCATGACGCCGGTTGCGATCAAGCTCGCCTACAAGCTGAACATTATCGACAGGCCGCGTGACGACAGGAGGATGCACGACAGACCTATACCGAGATTCGGAGGGCTGGGCATTTTCGCCGGAACGATGGCGGCCATGATTTTGCCTGCGATGCAGAATCAGAAGATACTCATCGCGATGCTGGGAGGTGTTCTCATGTACCTTCTGGGTGTTGCGGACGACGTGCTCGACTTAAGACCGATGGCCAAATTCATCGGGCAGTGGTTCGTCGCCAGTGCGGTATACATGCTGGGCGTGAGGATCACATTCATCAGCAACTACTTCCAGGGGCCGGGAGACACGAGCGCCAAGGTCATGCTGGGCGAAGGCCTCGCATACGTGATCACCGTGCTGTGGATAGTCGGCATCACCAATGCGGTCAACCTGATGGACGGGCTCGACGGCCTGGCGGCCGGTTCGGTCGCGATAATGTCGATGTGCCTTGCGTATGTGGCATACATCCACGGGGCGAGGTACGGCATGATGACCGTCGGCATTGCGCTGATGGGCATGGCAGGAGCCTGCATCGGATTCCTCCCTTACAACGCCTCACCCGCGAAGACCTTCATGGGTGACGGCGGGGCACTGTTCCTCGGATACATGATCGCCGCTTTGTCCGTAGTATCGCCTCTTAAGAGGGCGACCTTCATCGGAGCGGTCATCCCTATCCTGACACTCGCAGTGCCTATCTTCGATACACTGTCATCGATGGTCAGGAGGATGTGGAGACACGAATCGATCATGAAGGCGGACAAAGAGCATCTGCACCACCACCTGATGGCTGCGGGATTCGGACAGAGAAGATCAGTGCTGATCATGTACGGCATCGTCGGCATCATGGGAATCGTATCGATCCTCATAAGCAGAGAACTGTACTATGACGCTTTCTTCCTGGCGATAATCGGCCTTCTGTACCTCGGCATCATACTCGTACCGAAGAAGCCGGAAAGCAGGAAAAAACAGAAACCAATAGAAAAGACTAACACTACTCCGCCTGTTGTGCCGCCGCCTGTTTCGAGGGCGACAGGGTACATGGACCTCTCAGAGGTCAGGTCCAGAGCGGACGACCCTGAAGCTCACTCGGGAAAGAGCGGCCGACAGGGCAGCAAGAGCGGATCAAGAAGGAAACAACAACATTATGGCAAGAAATAGAAAAGTCGGACTCACTAAAATATTCAGAAAGGGCGACCTGGTTTTACTGCTGGTGCTGATGCTCATCGCAGCGGCGTTTCTTGTCATGGTCACGGTCCTTGACGCATTCCCGGCAGACATCGTAATGGCTCTCGTCGGAGTGCTCCTCGCGACTCTGGTCATCACCGGACTGCTGCTTGCGGGAAAGAAAAAATGGATGAAGAACACCGGCATCGTGCTGGCCGTTCTCTTCTGCCTGCTCTACGGAGCCGGCACATATTACATGTCGTCGACCTATGCGATGTTCAACAAGATCTCGGCCGAGAACTCCGTCAGAAACGAGAACGAGCAGGGCATCGACGTCACCAAGGACGCTTTCAACATCTACATCACCGGTATCGACCAGTGGAACAAGGAAAAGGGGATGGATCTTGAGAGAAGCGATGTCAACATGATCCTGACCGTATGCCCTAAGACCCGCACCATCCTGATGACGTCCATTCCTCGTGACGCTTATGTGCCTCTGCACCGCACAGGCACTATGGACAAGCTGACCCACACCGGCATCTACGGAGTTGACGAGACACTCAGCACCGTCGAGGACTGGATGGGCATCAAGCTCAATTATTATGTCAAAGCGAATTTTGACGCGTGCGTAGACCTCGTCGATGCGATCGGCGGTATAGACATCTACAACGAGAAGGAGTTCAAGGGCTCGCTGAACGGCCACCTCTACGAGAAGGGAAATCTGCACCTGATGGGCAGAGGCGCCCTGTATTTTGCCCGCGAAAGAAAGGCATATGAGGGTGAGGACCAGAACAGAGTCAAGAACCAGCTGATAGTCGTCAAAGCCATCCTCGACAAGGTCATGACTTCGCCGGCGCTGATCACCAGCTACGGTGACATCATGAACGTGCTCGGCGATGAGGTCGAGACCAACATCCCTGCTTCCGACATGCAGGCGCTCGTCAAGATGCAGCTTGGCGACCTCAGGAAGTGGAACATCGAGTCGCAGAGAATGAGCGGCAAGTACGAGATGGAAATCGTCGCTTCCATGGACCCGAGCAACAAGTATCAGGTGCTCAAGGTCACCGACGAGACCTTCAACAGCTGCGTCGACGGCATCAACAGAGTCATGAATCCTACAGCTGATGAGATCGCAGCTGCAGAAGCAGAGCATAAGAAATCCGCAATGAAGAGCCTCCTCGGCTCAGTATTCGGCGGGAAGAATGATGAGCAGAAAGAAGAGCAGTGAAAAGTCAATAACATGCAGGCTGCGGAGCGCGGAGGCTCTTCGCAGATCAGCCATGCGGAAAGCTGCAGCTGTCCTGCTCTCTTTTGCTGTCATCTTTTCACTCGCGGTCAGCGTACCTGCCGACTCATACGTTGAGGCAATGAGCTTTGCCGGTCTCAAGAGCACGTTCAGCGGCACCTGGCTCAAGAAGAAGAGCAAGATGTTCAACCTGCGCGAGACCGCGAAGTTCAAGGACGACGCATACGGCGAATTCAGCCAGCTGCAGGGCGCATGCACCGACGGCAAGAAATATGCATATTTTGCATACAACAGAAAGAACGATGACAAGGTCATCATCGTCAAGATGAAGATCGTCAAGAACTCTAAAAATCCGTCCAAGACCAAGTATAAATTCGTAAAGAAGAGCGCTGTGCTCTCGGGCGTACGCCACGGCAACGACATGGCTTACGTCAAGGACCCGTTCGGCAAGGGCCAGGACGTGATCATCATCAACTCCGCTGCGACCGGCGGGCAGCATCCGTGCTACCTCGCTTTCTTCAATCCTAAGACGATGAAGGAGATCGGCGGCGGGGTCTACCGCTATTGGCAGGACATGTCCCAGTGCACCGGCACCGGCTACGCGCCTGATGTGGACGTTGATCCTGAGGACCGCAGGACACTGGAGAGCCTCGTCAGCGACCACCATGGCTACAGCTCGCTCGCATACAACGCCGAGAAGAACCTTATTGTCGCGACAGTCAAGACCGACAGAGACTTTATCATAATAAAGCCGACGTGGAACACCGACAGGACCATCAAGAGCATGAAGCTCCTGACCTATATAAGGCAGGACAAGATCAACGCGACCTCGCAGGGCATGGACTGCGATGACCAGTACATCTACACATCGTGGAGCCCGCAGAGCGGCAAGCTCGGCAGGAACATCCTCCAGATATATGACTGGAGCGGTCGCCACGTCGCCACCCGCGACATCAGCAAGCTGTACGAGATCGAGCACATCTTCCACACAGGCTCGGGCAGCAAAGCCGAGTTTTACACGAACTTCAACTACTCGCACACCGTGAAGAAGACAATCAAGAAGAAGGTCAAGGTAAAGTCGAAGAAGGTGTGGAAGAAGGTAAACGGCAAGAAGAAAAAAGTCTGGAAGTACAAGACCAAGAAGAAGAAAATTAAGACGTATGTCTTCATACGTGACTCATATTCGATGTATCTCGGCAGACTTCGCGACTGACATCGCTTTTCAGAAGAGCTGATGCCCGGATCATAAGTGCGGGCGTCCAAGGGGCAGACACGTATAACAATGAAGCAGAGAATCTACAAATACGATAACGTCAAAGCATTTTTAATATTTCTGGTAGTTATCGGACACATGACCTCGGATTATGTGTCCGATTCTCATATGGTGAGATGGATCACGCTGTGGATATACACCTTCCACATGCCGGCTTTCATATTCGTCTCGGGCCTCATGCACAAGCACTACATCACCGAAGAGCGCGCAGCCCTCGGGGTGAAAGGCGAGACGAGGCTGAGATGGGACAAAGTCGCAGGATTCTTCCTGTGCGCATACGCTCTCAAGGTATTCCTGCAGGTGAGCAGGACCCTGATGGGCCAGCACCCTGTGTGGTCATGGATAGATGAAGGCGGCATCCCGTGGTACCTCTTTGTAATGGCAGAATACGAGCTGCTCTTCTACGTGATGCGCTGGATCGACGGCGGCGCAGATACAAAGCGCGGCATCCCGGGCGCGGCCGTTTCAGGAACCACCGACGGGAACGAGGGCGCCGGACGCCAGGCTATAAACACTCGGCCGCTGGTAGTGATACTCGGAGCTTTTGCCCTCAGCGCAGTCATCGGGTACTTCCCGGCAGTGGACGACACCTTCTGCCTGTCGAGAATGATCTACTTCCTCCCTATATACATGACCGGGTACTACCTGGACATGAAGAAACTTCTGCCGCTTCTCAGAGGCGAGAAGTACGGCGGGTCAGCAGATGCAGGAGATACAGCATGCTCCGGACAGGGAACAACAGTGACCGGCGGCCTGAGTACCGCAGAACAGCTGAAAATCCGCGCACGCCGCAGAGCCATTGTTATATTCAGCTGGCTCACCATTATAGTGACCCTGGCCGTGTGCTATTTCGGCAAGTGGGGCATGTACAGCTGGAGGAAATGGTTCACCGGCAGACGCTCGTACGAATATCTCCAGCACTTCTTCAGCTATGCAGTGAAAGACGGCTGGTGGATCAGGATCTGCGTCTGGGCAGTTGCACTCGCTATCGTATTTGCGCTCCTTGCCCTGATGCCGGATAAGAACCTCGGATTCATCACGACCGTAGGCGCAAGGACTCTGTCCGTATACTTCTGGCACAGACCGCTTTGCTATCTCTTCCGCACATGGAAAGTGCTGCCGCGGCTCTGCGTGCTCTTCGGAGGCACGTACAACGACGCCGTCGCAGGAGTCCGGAAGGGCTTTGCATTCGGCGGGAGCACCTGGTCGATGCTCGCAGCCTTCATAGTCTACATTCTCATAGGCGCAGCCATGACAGCGCTGTTCAGCCTGAAAGTGTTCGAGCATCCGACAAGCGACCTCATGAAACTCGGCGCAAAGTTCGACGAACTGATTCATAAGAACAATAAAACAGAATCAGCAGCCAAGGCATAGGGCAGAAAGAGGACTTTGAGGTGTCATTCGACTTTTTTGAAATTTTTCATGCAAAAATGAAAAGTGCCTGAGCCGCAAGAATCGTGACAAGACACAGAATGAGGTGAGATACAGTTAAATTTCAGCAAATTCACCACTAGATAAAAAGTATCTCGCTGAAAATATCCGGAAAATGGTATGAAAAAACCGTGAATCAAGATTCGGCCGACGTTTACGGAGAGCTGCTTAGGCAGTTCTCTTTTCATTTTTGCTCATTTTTCGACAAAAAAGACGAATAGAGGGCAAAAGTGCGATGGTAATAGAGCGAGCGGGGCATCGTTATTCAGAAAACCCCGCATTATGGTGCGAGGCTGCATCATAGTGCGGGGCTATGCTGGTTGTTATTCTGTTATCTCACCGATATCTGACCGGCGCCCGGAAAAAATGTGATTTCCGGAAGTGCTGCCTAAATCTCGAGCAGGGCTGCGTACTCTGCGAGGGCGCCGTCGGTCTCGTGTGCGAGGACCTTCTTGGCGAGGACCTTGCCGAGCTGGACGCCTTCCTGGTCGAAGCTGTTGAGGTTCCATAGGAAGCCTTGGAACATAATCTTGTTCTCGAAGTGGGCGAGGAGGGCGCCGAGCGAGGCCGGGGTCAGCTGAGTGCCGGTGATGATGCTCGATGGCCTGCCGCCGTCAAACTTCTTGTTAAGGTTCTCGTCGTCCTTGCCGCATGCGAATGCCACGATCTGGGCTGCGACGTTGGCGCCGAGCTTCTTCTGGCTGGTGCTGCCCTGGATATCAACGTCAACTCCGGACTGGTTTTCCCTGAATCCGATGAACTGCAGAGGAACGATGTCCTTGCCCTGGTGCAGCAGCTGATAGAAGGAGTGCTGGCCGTTGGTGCCGGGCTCGCCGAAGAGGACCGGTCCTGTAGGATAGTCGACAGGCTCGCCGAATCTGTTGACTGATTTGCCGTTGGACTCCATGTCTGCCTGCTGCAGGTGAGCCGGGAATCTTGCCAGAGCCTGTGCGTACGGAAGTACGGCTGTGCTCTCGTATCCGAGGATGTTGCGCTCGTATACTCCGATGAGTGCGTCGAGCATGGCTGCATTCTGCATCGGATCAGCCTTAGCGGCAAGCTTGTCTGCTTCTGCTGCTCCTGCGAGGAAGTCTGCGAATACGTCGGAACCGAATGCGAGCGAGAGGACTGCTCCTCCTACTGCGGATGTCGATGAGTATCTGCCGCCGATGTAGTCATCCATGAAGAATGCTGCGAGGTAGTCGCTGCTCTTGGCGAGCGGGGATGTCTCGCTTGTGACTGCGATCATGTGGCATGACGGATCGAGGCCGGCTTCCTTGAGGGCGTTCTTGACGAAAGCTTCGTTGGTAAGAGTCTCGAGTGTGGTGCCCGACTTGGATACGAGGATGAAGAGCGAGTGAGCTACGTCGATGGTGTTCAGTACGCTGACTGCATCGTCAGGGTCTACGTTGCTGATGAACTTTGCATCCATCAGGAGTTTGCCGTTGGCGCGTGCCCAGTTCTCAAGTGCTATGTACATTGCGCGGGGACCGAGGTCGCTTCCGCCGATACCGATCTGTACGACTGTTGTGAACTTCTCGCCGGCTGCATTTGCGATCTCGCCGGAGTGGACTTTGGCCGCAAAATCTGCGATCTTAGCCTGCTCGCCTGCGTAGAATTCTCTCTTGTTGACGCCGTCTTCGACTACGTCTTTGCCGAGCTGGCCTCTTGTGAGGTGGTGAAGAACGAGTCTCTTCTCGCCGGTGTTGATCATAGCGCCGTTGTAGAGCTCTTCGAATTTGCCCGGAAGATCGGACTCTGCTGCGAGGTCGCAGAGCATTTTGAGGACTTCTGCATCGACCTGCTTTGCAGCGTAGTTATATACAAGGCCGCATGCCATTGGCACGGAGCAGGCCTTAACGCGCTCTGCACCTGCCGCACCTGCGAGGACCTCTCTCAGATCCACGCGGTGATTCGATGCCTTGAGCGCTTTGTACGCGTTAAGAGTATCAAGATTTTTCCATTCAGCCATTTTATACCCTTCCTTTCTGAGCAGGCAGCCGGACAGCCCGGCGTGTTTGCCGCCCATTATATATAAGTAGATTTATTATCGGTTGATTCGTGGTCTGTGTCAGAACAGACACATATAATTTACTACAGTTCCGGGGAAATATCCACTTAAAGTCCGAGCTGCGACTTCAATGCATCCTGCAGGACCTGAGAGAAGTTGATGCCTCGCGCAACAGCCAGCTCATTGAGCCATTCAGGTATGGAAAGAGTTTTCTTTACTGCCTTATTGTTGTGCTGACGCTGGTACTCTATAGTGTCACAGGTGATGTAATTAGTGAAGTCGCCTGGAGCTGTCTCGAGGGTCCCGGGATCACTCGGTTCGGGAATTGCCCGCGAAGCCTTTTCATAATCAAAAAGTGTAAAGGCCAGGACATCTTCTGCCATATATAAGGCATCTTTCAGGTCATCTCCGCAGGTGTAGCACCCTTCAAGATCCGGAAATATTACTGAATAGCCCGTCTCTTCCTTGGTAAAAACAGCAGGAAATACATATCTCATTATGATCGCCTCCCTTGCTCGATACCGGCATCTTTAAGAATTCTGATTAACTCAGATACTTTCATTTCTTCACCCCAATAATAGCACGTAATATTACGTATTGCAATTGTGATCAAAAATAGATTTTATTCCCTTGCCTTAACGGTAAAAAAGACTAGCAGCCAGGTCAAATGAAGAAATGACGTGGTTCTTCTGAAGATGCATGTGAAGCAACATTTAATACACTTCACTGAATTTTGTGCGAAAAAAAACTATAACTCTAATTGAACTGAAGACGCGTCAAGGGATGCAAAAAAGTCCTTGCTTTTGCGGCCCGAGTAGTTTATTATAACTAGGCGCGTCATGTGCGCGCGTTGTTTCCGCATGCCTTTGCGGAGACTGAGAATTATTACTTTCTGCACCGTGCGAAACGGTGCCAATATGACCACAGGAGGTGTCAACATGAGAGATTATGAACTTCTATTCGTGCTTGATCCGACTCTGGACGAGGAGACCAAAGCTAACCTGATCGAGACTGTTAAGTCAGTTATCAATGCAGGCGGCGAGGCCGGCGAAGCTGATGTATGGGGCGAGAGAAGACTTGCTTACAGCATCAACAAGAAGAACACTGGTTACTATGTAGTTCTTCCGTTCAAGGCTGACGCAGAGCTTCCTAAGGAACTCGACAGAAGACTCAGGATCAACGAGAACGTAATGAGACATATCATCGTTTGCCAGGACGAAGAGTAGTGAAAGGCGGTCAGATATGAACAGCGTAGTACTTATCGGAAGGCTTGCAAGAGACCCGGAACTTAGTTACACGCCTAATACACAGACTGCTGTATGCCACTTCACCCTCGCGGTCGACAGACCGAGAAGACAGGGCGAAGACAGGGGTGCAGATTTCCTGCGCATCACAGTATTCGGCAGACAGGCTGAGAACTGTGACAGATTCCTTGCCAAGGGCAGACAGGCGGCTGTTCATGGAAGAATTGAGACCGGAAGCTACAAGAACAGAGAAGGCGTCACTGTCTACACAACAGATATCATTGCTGACAACGTAGAGTTCCTCGGAGGCGGTCAGGGCAGCCAGAACGGTGGTCAGGGCGGTTTCGGTCAGAACGACTACAACGGCGGCCAGGGCGGTTTTGGCGGAGGCCAGAACTTCGGCGGATATCAGGGCAGAGACGCTGGCACACCGCAGCAGAGCGGTAACCTCGGCGGACCAGAGGAAACATTCGGATCAGACAACACATCCGGCAACCAGGACTTCGGTTTTGGCGGATTCGATGATCTTCCGGATACTTTCCAGGCAGCTGAGGATGATATTCCATTCTAGAGAAAGGGGAAAGCACGAATCATGGAAAGAAACAGCAGACCTAAGCGCATGGGCGGCATGAGAAGAAGAAAAGTATGCCAGTTCTGTGCTGACAAGGATAAGAAGATCGACTATAAGGATGCTGAGACTCTGAAGAAATACATCACTGAGAGAGGCAAGATCCTCCCAAGAAGAGTCACAGGTACCTGCGCTATGCACCAGAGAGCAGTTGCTAAGGCAATCAAGAGAGCAAGAGTCGTTGCTATCCTGCCGTTCGACGCAGAGCAGTAAGATCTCAAAGACACAGAAGAGTTCGCGAAAGCGGGCTCTTTTTTTTGCGTTGCGGAAGGCCGCCGGAAAGCGGGCTCTTCTTTTGCGTTGCGGAAGGCCGCCGGAAAGCGTGCAGCGGAGGCTCCGGGAAATGACCGGAAGTTAATCCTTCAAACCCTTGAAAATCCCGAAAATCTACACATTACAGGACTTTCTTCTATATATAATACAGACACGAATCTGAAAACGACTGACCCGGTGGAGGGCCGGCCGGTTTTTGCCGTGTCCCGTAAAAGAGTGTTGCATTACGGGCGGCTCAGGCGCATAATATGGAAATTAGCGTGCAGATGCACGAACAACTTATAACTCAGAAAAATCCCGGTTACGTAACCGGCGTAATAGAAAAGAGGCTGTAACTAAAATGAGAGAATGGATCTACAGAGCTATTTACTGGATATCGGAAGTCCACGACCACATACTCGGACTCAACGACCAGGGAGGATGGTATTTCAACGACAAGCAGCTGCACTTCATAGTGATCGGCGTGGTAGGCATGCTGGGCATATTCATCTGCTACCCGCTCTTCAAGCTGCTGGCAAAATACGGACACACTATGGTCATCGCTTTCATGTACGTGTTCACGATGGTGCTGGTTATCACCTTCGCGATAGAGATAGGACAATGGTACTCGGGCACCGGGCGGATGGACTCGGAGGACATGGCATACGGCATCGCAGGATTCCTGATCATGTTCCTCATATTCGCCTTTATAAGGGGTCTGGTGCTCGCGATACACGGGCTGCTTAAGAAGGATGAAGAGCGCGAAGAAGAGCGCCGCCAGCTTGCAGCCAAGCACTGAATCAAAAAATCCGAACAGGTTTCAAAAAAGAAGCGCTAATGGTCGCATATAACTACGAACGGCATTAGATGTACTGACAAAAACACAGCGAAATAGGATCGAATAATTTGAGATACACAACCCAAAGTGGGAAAATCTAAAATGTATTTTTTCGATACAAAAGGAGGTCAGCAATGAAAAAAGTCGGAATCATCATGGGAAGCGACAGTGATCTTCCTGTAGTAAAGAAGGCCACAGGAGTGCTCGACGAACTGGGCATCCCTTATGAGGCACATGTTTATTCGGCACACAGGACACCTGCCGAAGCAAGAGCGTGGTCACTGAACGCAAGAAGAGACGGATTCGGCGTTATCATTGCTTTCGCCGGAATGGCGGCACACCTTGCCGGAGCCATCGCGGCCAATACAACACTGCCGGTCATCGGAGTACCGTGCAAGAGCGCAGCATTCGACGGAATGGATGCTTTGCTCTCGACAGTCATGATGCCGAGCGGCATTCCTGTAGCTACCGTAGCAGTTGACGGCGGCAAGAACGCAGCGCTGCTCGCAGCAGAGATGCTCGCAGTGGCAGACGAAGAGCTCGCAGCAGTACTCGACGCAAGAAGATCCGCAGAAGCCGAGGCAGTCCTCGAAAAAGACGCGGGAATAATGGCGAGACTGGTTTAATCTAACGGCGACTCGCTGCAATTGACGTAAAATCCTGAAAATTCGCAAAATTACGTCAACCGCTGTGACAGCAATTGGCGTAATTTTCTGAAAAATCGCAAAATTACGTCAACGACAGCGACAGCAATTGGCGTAAATTTCTGAAAATTCGCAAAATTACGTCAACGACAGCGACAGCAATTGGCGTAAATTCCTGAAAAATCGCGAAATTACGTCAACTGTAGCGACAGCAATTGGCGTAAATTCCTGAAAAATCGCGAAATTACGTCAACTGTAGCGACAGCGATTGATGTAAATATTGGAAAATGCGAAGAATTACGCCAACACCAAGAAGAAAATAATTAACGACCCATAGAAATAAAGGAGAGGCACTATGAAACTTGTTTACACCGGAAAGACCAAGAACGTATTTGAGCTTGAGAACGGCAACTACTTGCTGAAGTTCAAGGATGATGTTACAGGCAAGGACGGAAAGTTTGACCCGGGCGAAAACCAGATCGGACTGACCATCGAGGGAGTCGGCGACTTCAACCTCAGAATGACTGACTACTTCTTCAAGAAGATCAACGAGGCAGGCATCAGGACTCACTTCGTCAAAGTCAACCTCGATGACACAACAATGGAAGTTAAGCCTGCCAAGGTATTCGGACACGGACTCGAGGTTATCTGCAGACTCAGAGCAGTCGGCAGCTTCATCAAGAGATACGGCGAATACATCGAGCCTGGCACAGAGCTTCCTTCATATGTAGAGACTACATTCAAGAACGACGCACTCGGCGATCCGCTGGTAACCAAGGACGGACTCGTAGTTCTCGGAGTTATGACTGAGGAGCAGTATGACGACCTCAGAGCAATGACACAGCAGATCACTAAGATCGTAGCAGACGACCTCAAGGAAAAGGGCCTCGAACTCTACGACATCAAGTTCGAGTTCGGCTATGATGCAGAGGGCAAAGTAATGCTGATCGACGAGATCGCTTCCGGCAACATGAGAGTTTACAAGGACGGCGAGTACATCGATCCGCTGACACTGAACGAGCTTTTCTTTGCTTAATCAGTTCGGTGCAAAACGAAGGAGCTGCATGCTGCGGGGGGAGATAATCAGTAAGATCACGGCAAGGCAGGCAGTTCCGGCAGGGCGTTTTTTCAAGAGAATGTAATAAAGGAGGCCTTTATGGGCGGCTTTTTCGGAATAACATCAACTCAGGACTGCGTGCTGGACGTTTACTTCGGTACGGACTACCATTCGCATCTCGGGACTAAGACGGGCGGCCTCGCTGCATATGACAGCGAGCTGGGTCTGCAGAGGGTCATCCACAACATCGAGAACTCGCCTTTCCGTACAAAGTTCGAGGGCATAACCAACTCGATGAAGGGTAATGCGGCAATCGGATGCATCAGCGACACTGATCCGCAGCCGCTGCTGTTCCATTCCGTCTGCGGCACCTATGCGATCATGACGGTCGGTATCATCAACAACCAGAATGAGATCGTCGACCTCGTGCTGAAGGGCGCACACGGACACCTCGGAGCAAGAACCGGCGGCAAGATCAACCAGACAGAGCTGATAGCAGCGCTGATCTCCGAGAAGGATGATCTGATCGAGGGCATCAAATACGCCCAGGAGATCATCAAGGGAACAGCCTGCATCCTGCTTCTCACGGACGACGGCACTATCCTCGCTGCCCGCGACAAACTCGGGCGCCTGCCTGTAAGAGTGGGCAAAGCCAAAGGCTCAAGTGCAGCATCGTTTGAGTCCTTTGCCCTGAGCAAGATGGGCTATGAGGATCAGAGAGACCTCGGCCCGGGAGAGATCGCAGAGCTGACACCGCAGGGGATCAGGACCGTGGCAGAGCCTGGCGAGCGCATGAAGATGTGCGCTTTCCTCTGGAGCTACTACGGATATCCGACAACGACCTATGAGGGCGTCAACGTCGAGATCATGAGATATGAGAACGGCCGCATTTTGGCAAGACAGGACCTTGAACGCGGCTTTGACATGGAGAAGATCGACTACGTAGGCGGAGTTCCTGACAGCGGCACACCGCACGCTATCGGATACTGCAACGAGTCGCACAGACCTTTTGCCCGCGCGTTCATAAAGTACACACCGACATGGGCGAGAAGCTTCATGCCGCAGACCCAGGACGAGCGGAACAAGATAGCCAAGATGAAGCAGATTCCGGTCACCGAGCTGATCAAGGACAAGGATCTCCTCTTCGTGGACGACTCGATCGTAAGAGGCACACAGCTCAGAGAGACTGTCGACTTCCTCTATGCGAACGGCGCAAAATCCGTACACATGAGGTCGGCATGCCCGCCTATCATGTATGCGTGCAAGTATCTCAATTTCTCGAGAAACAACAGCGAGATGGATCTGCTGTCGAGGCGCGTGATCGCCGAGCTCGAGGGGGCCGAGGGCATGAAGCATCTTGATGAGTATGCGGACGGCACCACAGAGAGAGGAAAGAAATTCCGCGAGACCATCGCAGAGAAGATGGGATTCGAGACACTCGATTTCCAGACGCTCGAGGGTGTGGTCAAAGCGATCGGCATCGAGCCTTGCAAGCTGTGCACTTACTGCTGGAACGGCGAAGAGTAACAGCGGGCCGGGACTGAGACTACAGCAGAATCGTTACCAACGGTCCGGGCATCCGGATATGAGACAGAGAGGTACTCATGAATACAAAATCAAGATCTGACAGCTACGCTGCTGCCGGAGTAGATATCACTGCAGGCTACAGAGCGGTAGAGCTCATGAAGAGCCACATCGCCAAGACCGTCACGCCGGGCGTCATGGGAGGCGTCGGCGGATTCGGCGGCCTGTTCGAACTGGACCTCACGGGCATCAGCAAGCCAGTGCTGGTCAGCGGCACTGACGGAGTCGGCACCAAGCTCAAGCTGGCTTTCCTGCTTGACAAGCATGACACCATCGGCATCGACTGCGTTGCAATGTGCGTCAACGACGTCATCTGCGCAGGTGCAAAGCCGCTGTTCTTCCTTGACTATATCGCATGCGGCAAGAACGTGCCGGAGAGGATCGAGCAGATCGTAGCCGGCGTGTGCGAGGGCTGCGTGCAGTCGGGCGCTGCCCTGATCGGCGGCGAGACGGCTGAGATGCCGGGCTTCTATCCTGTTGACGAGTACGACCTGGCAGGATATGTCACAGGCGTTGTCGACAAGGACAAGATAATAGATAACAATAAGATGAAGGCCGGCGATGTCATCATCGCTCTTCCGTCGAGCGGAGTACACTCCAACGGATTCTCGCTCGTGCGCAAGGTCTTCAACCTCGAGAAGGCCGACATGAAGGCGCTGACCGCGGGCAACACAATGCTCGGCGGCAGGTCTCTCGGAGAGGCTTTGCTCGAACCAACCAGGATATACGTAAAGCCTGTGCTCGCCCTGCTTGACGAGGTCGATGTCAAGGGCATCTCACACATCACAGGCGGCGGATTCTACGAGAACATCCCGAGGAGCATCCCGGACGGACTCGGAGCAAGGATACAGAAGAGCGCAGTCAGAGTGCTGCCGATCTTCGACATGATAGCAGAGGTCGGAGCCATCAGCGAGCACGACATGTTCAACACGTTCAACATGGGCGTAGGCATGTCGATCGTAGTTGCACCTGAGGATGCGGACCGCGCTCTTGAGATACTCAGAGCTAACGGCGAGGACGCATATCTCATCGGTGAGATCGTAACCTCGGCAGAGAAGATCGAGATCGTATAACATATAAGGAGCAGATGCCAGGCGCAGTGAAAAGCGCCGCGGCATCTGTTTTTCTGCATAAGAGCGCCGGAAAGCGCCCTGAGCAAATGGTGAAGAGATATGAGAGATAAAGTAAAAATCGCTGTCTTCGTGAGCGGAGGCGGAACCAACCTGCAGGCTCTGATCGACGCGGAGAAGGCGGGCAAAATATCTGACGGGGAGATCGCTCTGGTCATCTGCAACAGGTCGGGAGCTTATGCTCTTGAGCGCGCTGCACAGGCCGGCATACCGGCTGAGGTAGTGACGCGCAAAGCCTGCGGCGGCCAGGAGGGATTCGAAGCGAGGATCCTCGAGCTCCTCGAAGAGAAGGGCATCGAGCTGATCGTGCTCGCGGGATTCCTCAACATACTCAGCGAGGACTTCGTCAGGAGATACGATCACAGGATCATAAACATCCATCCGTCGCTCATCCCGGCGTTCTGCGGAGACGGCTTCTACGGCCTGATCCCGCACGAGGCAGCGCTTAAGCGCGGGGTCAAAGTGACGGGAGCGACCGTGCATTTTGTCAACGAGATCGCCGACGGTGGCGAGATCATCATGCAGAAGGCGGTCGAGGTGCAGGACGGCGACACTCCTGAGGTGCTGCAGAGGCGCGTCATGGAGCAGGCTGAGTGGGTGATTTTGCCTGAATCGGTCGCGAAGCTGTCAAGCGAGATCCGCGCAGGAAAATAAAGAGAGCAGATACTTCCGTCCCGGGGTCACTGCGACACTGAAAGCACGCCGGCATGGACGGAACATGAGATAAAGAGTTACAATAAAAAGAGCAGAAAGGTATTAAGGTAGAGGATATGGACACTTATAAGACAATCAGCTTCAGTGAAGCGGTAGAGGGCAACGCTTATCCGGGCCGCGGCATCGTAGTCGGCATGACTCCGGATGCGGGCAAAGCGGTTGCTGCTTATTTCATCATGGGCAGATCCGAGAACTCAAGAAACAGAGTTTTCACAGTAAAGAACGGCGTTGTTTACACCGAGCCGTTTGATATCGCAAAGCTCGAGGACCCGAGCCTCATCATCTATGCTGCAGTAAGACAGCACAACAACCACCTCGTAGTTACCAACGGCAACCAGACTGACACAGTCGTTGACGACCTGGTCAAGGGCGGATCGTTCTATCACGCACTCGAGAGCAGATGCTTTGAGCCTGATGCTCCTAACTACACACCGAGAATCAGTGCTGAGATCGAGTTCGATGAGCAGGCAGGATTCAAGTACAGAATGAGCATCCTCAAGAGCGCCGATGCAGAGGGAAGCGCATGCAACAGATTCGGATATGACTATGCGCCGATCGCAGGCCTCGGCCACTTCATCCACACTTATGAGCACGACGGAAATCCGCTGCCAACATTCAGCGGCGAGCCGACAAGAGTAGCAGTCAAGGATGACATCGATGAGTTTGCCAATGAAATCTGGGAATCCCTGAACGAAGACAACAAGATCTCGCTGTATGTAAGATATACAGATCTTATGACAGGCGAGTCAGAAAGCAGACTCTTTAATAAACATGAGAAATAATAGTGTAGATAACTGCGCGGAACGAGAATCCCGCAGAATGCGCTTTCAGTAACTGCGCATTCGAGGACTCGAGTGGAGCGCAATTATCTCACCAATCATCAGATGCATACAGAAAGGTAACAAAATGAAAGAATTCGAACTGAAATATGGATGCAATCCTAACCAGAAGCCGGCTAAGATATACATGGAGGACGGCAGCGATCTGCCTCTCGAGATCCTCAACGGAAGACCGGGATACATCAATTTCCTCGACGCACTGAACTCATGGCAGCTGGTCAAGGAGCTCAAGGAAGAGCTCGGTATGCCGGCAGCTGCAAGCTTCAAGCACGTCAGCCCGACGAGCGCAGCAGTAGGAACCATCCTGCCTGACAAGCTCAAGAAGGCATGCTTTGTAGACGACATCGAGGGCCTCGACGATTCCCCGCTCGCATGCGCTTATGCAAGAGCAAGAGGAACCGACAGAATGTGCTCCTTCGGTGACTGGGTCGCACTCTCAGATGTATGCGACGTCACTACTGCAAAGCTGATCAAGAGAGAGGTATCCGACGGCGTCATCGCTCCGGGATACACAGACGAAGCGCTCGAGCTTCTCAAGGCCAAGAGAAAGGGCGGCTACAACATCGTAAAGATCGACCCTGACTACATGCCTCCTGAGAAGGAGACCAAAATGGTATTCGGCGTTACATTCGAGCAGGGCCACAACTTCTTCAGGATCAATAAGGAGCTCCTGAGCAACGTAGTAACAGCTAAGAAGGACCTGCCTGAGGAAGCTGTTCGCGACCTCATCATCGCACTCATCACACTTAAGTACACACAGTCCAACTCCGTATGCTTTGCATATGACGGCCAGGCAATCGGCGTAGGCGCAGGACAGCAGTCGAGAGTACACTGTACAAGGCTCGCAGGCGGCAAGGCTGACACATGGTTCCTCCGCCAGCACGACAAGGTTCTGAACCTGCCGTTCAGACCTGACCTCGGACGTCCGGACAGAGACAACGTCATCGACGCATACATCAACAAGAATGAAGAGGACTGCTGCGCAGACGGCGTATGGCAGAAGTACTTCACAGAGCAGCCTGAGAGATTCACTGACGAGGAGCAGAGAGCTTACCTCGACACACTGACAGGCGTCAGCTGCGGATCCGACGCTTTCTTCCCGTTCTTCGACAACGTTCAGAGAGCGGCAGCAAGCGGCGTCAGCTACATCGCAGAGCCGGGCGGCTCAATCAGAGACGACCTCGTCATCAAGTGCTGCGACGATCTCGGCATCGCAATGGCATTCACAGGAATGAGGCTGTTCCACCACTAATACACATCGAAGTATTGCTTCAATTGAAAAAAGGAGTGAGCATATGGTTATCATGGTTGTCGGCGGCGGCGGCAGAGAGCACGCCATAATCAAGAAAATCAAGGAAAACAAGGACGTAGAGAAGATCTACGCTCTGCCTGGCAACGGCGGTATCGGAAGAGATGCCGAGTGCGTTCCGGTCAAAGCGACAGATATCGAGGGAATCGTCGATTTTGCGAAGAAGGTGCATCCGGACTATGCGGTGGTCGCGCCTGACGATCCGCTCGTGCTTGGCTGCGTTGATGCGCTGACCAACATCGGCATCCCGTGCTTTGGCCCGGATGCGAAGGCGGCTGTTATCGAGGGCAGCAAGGTGTTCTCCAAGAACCTGATGAAGAAGTACGGCATCCCGACGGCAAGATACCAGACTTTCGAAGACATGGAAGATGCTCTGTACTATCTTGAGAGCGCACCGATCCCGACGGTCATCAAGGCTGACGGACTGGCGCTCGGAAAGGGCGTCATCATCGCCGAGACAAGAGAGGATGCCAAAGCGGCTGTCAGGGAGATGATGGAGGATCACAAGTTCGGCAAGAGCGGCGACCGCGTCGTCATCGAGGAGTTCCTCGAGGGGCCTGAGGTGTCCGTGCTGAGCTTTACCGACGGCAAGACGGTAGTGCCGATGATCAGCTCGATGGACCACAAGCGCGCAGGCGACGGAGATACCGGCCTGAACACCGGCGGAATGGGCACCATCGCTCCTAATCCGTACTACACGGATGAGGTGGCGGCACGCTGCATGGAGGAGATATTCCTGCCGACGATGCGCGCGATGAACGCAGAAGGAAGGACCTTCAAGGGCTGCCTGTATTTTGGCCTCATGATTACCAAGGATGGTCCTAAAGTGATAGAATACAACTGCAGGTTCGGCGACCCGGAGACGCAGGTAGTGCTGCCTCTTCTCGAGTCAGACCTTCTGACCGTAATGAAGGCTGTCACTGAGGAAAGGCTCAGCGAGGTCGAGGTAAAGTGGTCTGACGGAAGTGCGTGCTGCGTTGTAGCGGCTTCCGACGGATACCCTGTCAGCTATGAGAAGGGCTATGAGATCACTATGCCTGACGAGGTGTGGCCGTACGTATATGTGGCCGGCGCTGCAGAAGAGGACGGCAAGCTCCTGACATCAGGCGGCAGAGTCCTCGGCGTGACGGCAGTGCGCCCGACACTCGAAGAGGCAATCGAGGCATCATACGGAATGCTCGACGAGATAGACTTTGCCAACAAGTACTACAGAGTCGACATCGGACAGAAAGCACTCAAAGCACTTAAGTAAAGAGAAACAACAGTAATAAGAACGGAGAACTATATGGTCTATAGAGTATTTGTGGAAAAGAAGCCGGGGCTCGCCAATGAGGCGGCTGCGCTGAAGAGCGATGCGAAGACGCTGCTCGGTATCAAAGGCCTTGAGGACGTGCGCGTCATCAACAGATACGATGCGGAGAATATCGACGCAAAGCTGTTTGACGACTGCATCTATAAGGTTTTTGCAGAGCCGCAGCTCGACAATACTTCGGACAGCCTGAACAAGCTGCTCGGTCTGTACGGATCTGCTGAAGAAGCGATCAAAGAGATCCTTGCGGCCGGCGCATCCGGAGATGTCAATGCAGCAGCTGCAGCTGAGCCGGTAAAGCCTGCGTGCATTTTTGCCGTAGAGGCGCTCCCGGGACAGTTCGACCAGAGAGCTGACTCTGCTGAGCAGTGCATCCAGATAATTTCTCAGGGGGAGAGACCGACGGTAAAATTCGCAAGAGTGTATGCGCTTTACGGCGACCTCAGCGAAGCTGATATCAATGCGGTCAAGGGATATGTCATCAACCCTGTTGAGACAAGAGAAGCCAGTCTGGACAAGCCGGGCACACTTGTCACGAGATATGACATCCCTGAAGAGGTCGAGACTCTGACCGGATTCACAGCCATGACAGACGACTCGCTCTCCGGATACATCAAAGACATGGGACTCGCGATGGACGAGGCTGACCTTGCATTGTGCAGGGATTACTTCAGGGATACAGAGAAGAGAGACCCGACCATCACCGAGCTCAAAATGATAGACACCTACTGGTCAGATCACTGCAGACACACGACCTTCGGTACGGTCATCGACGATGTGAAGTTCGAGGACGAAGTGTTGCAGAACGCTTTCCAGGATTACATCAAGACAAGAGAGCTGCTCGGACGCACCAAGCCGGTGTGCCTGATGGATCTTGCCACAGTCGCAGTCAAGTATCTCAAGCTGCGCGGCAGGCTCGACAAGCTCGATGAGTCAGAGGAGATCAATGCGTGCACGGTCAAAGTCAACGTGCAGGTCGACGGCGTGGACGAGCCGTGGCTCCTCCTCTTCAAGAATGAAACACACAACCATCCGACTGAGATCGAGCCGTTCGGCGGAGCGGCAACCTGCCTCGGCGGATGCATCAGAGACCCGCTGAGCGGAAGAGCTTATGCTTACTCCGCAATGAGAGTCACCGGAGCTGCAGATCCTCTGCAGCCTGTCAGCGAGACTCTTCCGGGCAAACTCCCGCAGCGCTCGATCACAACAACGGCAGCCCGCGGCTATTCCAGCTACGGCAACCAGATCGGACTCTGCACGGGCATGGTAGACGAGATATATCATCCGGGATATGCAGCCAAGAGAATGGAAGTCGGCGCCGTCATGGCGGCCGCTCCGGCTGTCAATGTTAGGAGAGAGCGGCCTGAGCCGGGCGATGTTGTCCTGCTGCTCGGCGGCTCGACCGGGCGTGACGGCATCGGCGGAGCAACCGGATCATCCAAGGCACACGACACGCACTCGGTCGAGACATGCGGCGCCGAAGTACAGAAGGGTAACGCTCCTGAAGAGCGCAAGATACAGAGACTCTTCCGCAACGGCGATGCCACACGTCTCATCAAGAGATGCAACGACTTTGGCGCGGGCGGAGTCAGCGTAGCCATCGGCGAGCTGGCTGACGGCCTTGAGATAGAGCTCGATGCAGTACCTAAGAAGTATGAAGGACTTGACGGTACCGAGCTCGCCATCTCCGAATCCCAGGAAAGAATGGCCTGCGTAGTAGCAGCAGAGGACAAGTACATGTTCATGCAGCTCGCAGCAGACGAGAACCTCCAGTGCGTACAGGTAGCAACAGTTACAGAGTCTCCTAGACTCGTCATGCACTGGAACGGCAAGACCATAGTAGACGTAAGCAGAGAGTTCCTCAACTCCAACGGTGCCGACAAGCACATCGAGATAGCACCTGAGGCTCCGGGAGACTGGAAGGCAACAAGCTTGTACAACAAGTACGCAGCAGACGGAAGCGCAGAGAAGAAGGGATTTGCCGACCTCTACATGGACGTGGCAGCAGATCTCAACACCTGCTCCAAGAGGGGCCTGTCAGAGAGATTCGACTCGACAATCGGAGCCGGAACAGTACTGATGCCGTTCGGAGGACGCAACCAGCTGACACCGATCCAGGCTATGGTCCACAAGATCCCACTCGAGAAGGGTCACACAGACGACTGCTCGCTGATGTCATGGGGCTTCAACCCGTACATCTCATCTGCTTCGCCTTACCACGGAGCATACCTCGCAGTAGTCGAGTCGGTTGCCAAACTGATCGCTACCGGCGCTGAATTCAAGGACGTATACCTCTCGTTCCAGGAGTACTTCCCGTCACTTAGGCGCGATCCTGAAAGATGGGGACTGCCTCTGGCAGCACTCCTCGGAGCATTCGAGGCACAGATGGGCCTCGGCATCGGCTCCATCGGAGGAAAGGACTCCATGAGCGGCACCTTCGAGGACATCGACGTGCCTCCGACACTCATCTCGTTCGCAGTCACCATGGGCAAAGTCGGCGATATCGTATCGCCTGAGTTCAAGGCTGCCGGCCACAAGGTCGTCATGCTGAGCCCTGACCTCGAGCAGGACAACAGCGGAGTCGGAGCAGAACTGCCTAGACCTGCATCGCTCATCAGGCTGTGGGAGAAGGTAGCTGAGCTCGTCCGCGAGGGCAAAGTCTGCGCTGCATACGCGCCTGGCATCGGCGGCATAGCCGAAGCCATCATGAAGATGACCTACGGAAACGGCATCGGTTTTGACTTCATCAGCAGCGGCGATAACGCAGCAAGAGTCGACGCACTCACACTTGAAGAGATGTTCGGCTACTCATACGGCAGCATCATACTCGAGCTCGCTGAGGACGTGAGATTCGGAAGAGGCATCGACGTAAGAGTCCTCGGACAGACATCTGAGAGCCAGAGCATCACATGGGAAGGCGAGAGCGTCAGCATCGGAGACCTGCTCTTCAGATACGAGGGCAAGCTCGAGAGCGTTTTCCCTAACAACGCATCAGAGAACAAGACAGGCCAGATGCAGAACCTCAGCTACAAGGCCAAGAGCTGGAACGCAACCCTCTACAAGAAGGCTGAGCCTAAGGTCCTGATCCCTGTATTCCCTGGCACCAACTGCGAGTACGACAGTGCGCGCGCAGTCAGAGAGGCCGGCGGAAAGCCTGAGATCATGGTCATCAGAAACCGCTCATCCGAGGATATCAGAAGATCGGTCGAGAACTTTGCCGCAGAACTCAGGGATTCGCAGATGGTATTCATACCTGGCGGATTCTCAGGTGGTGATGAGCCGGATGGTTCTGCGAAGTTCATCACAGCATTCTTCCGCAATGCCGAGATCAAGGATGCGGTAACAGATCTCCTCGACAACAGAGACGGCCTCATGTGCGGTATCTGCAACGGATTCCAGGCACTCATCAAGCTCGGACTCGTGCCTTACGGCAAGATAATCGACACCGACGAGACATGCCCGACACTGACATACAACACCATCGCATGCCACCAGTCGAGGATAGTCAGAGTCAGGATCGCTTCGAACAAGTCGCCGTGGCTCAGATTCACCAACGTCGGAGACATCTACTCAGCACCTGTTTCACACGGTGAGGGCAGATTCATCGCAGACGAGGAGCTTGTAAGAAAGCTGGCTGTCAACGGACAGATCGCTACGCAGTATGTCGACCTCGAAGGCAACGCTACCGGAGACATCAGGTTCAACCCTAACGGCTCCGTAATGGCTATCGAGGGCATCACTTCACCGGACGGCAGAGTCTTCGGAAAGATGGCTCACGCAGAGAGAGTCGGCGAAGGACTGTACAAGAACGTCGAAGGAAACTACTTCAACAAGATGTTCGAAAGCGCAGTAAGATACTTCAAATAAAATACACCGGGCAGAAACTGCAGGCAGACAGTCCTGCAGGATTAAAACTACTTATAAAACCGCTGCAGCAGCTGAGATTTCAGCCGCCGCAGCGGTATTATTTTGAAATGCCATTGCATATAAGCGCTGCAACTTCCCGTAATCAGCTGCCAGTCTTTAAGACAAACTTACAACTGTATTAAATATATACAAAAAAACTAAAAAGATTGTGATATAGTGAGTCAAGGATAACAGACACCTGAGGGGCTTAATCAGAAAGAGGGTGGGGAATAATGGAAAATAATAAATGCAAAGCCTTCATAGAATGCGTGGAGAAGGGAAGTATCTCCGCCGCTGCCGATGCTCTCGGGTATACGCCGTCTGCGATCAGCCAGCTGATCAGCTCGCTTGAGAAGGACCTCGGCCTGAAGCTGCTGATCCGTTCACAGAAGGGCGTGAGACCTACCTCCGAAGGAGAAACACTGCTGCCGGCCATGAGAGCATATCTCAGCAAAGAGCAGGACATATATCACATAGCATCCGAGCTCAAGGGTGTTGTAAAAGGAACGCTCTCAATCGCGGTCTATCCGAGCGTGGCTACAAGCTGGCTGCCGTCGATAGTCAGGCAGTTCAAGAGAGAGTACCCGGGCATACACATCGACATAATGGAAAGCATCAGGTCGGATGTTTTCATGCATTTTGAGCAGAATACGGCGGATGTTGCGATACTCGCCTACGCCGAGCCGATGCCGTTCGACTGGACGCCGCTGATCGAGATACCGGTCATCGCCGCTTTGCCTGTCGACCATCCGTATGCGAAAAAGAAAGCCTTCCCTATCAAGGAATGCGAGAAGGGTGACTTCATACTCGGATCGTGGGGCAAGGAAAAAGAGATTCTGGAGATCCTGAAGAAGTACGATGTCCACCCGAACATTACCTACACTACATTCGACACGCCTGCAACTCTGGCGCTTGTCAGGATGGGACTCGGCATCAGCCTTGTCAACGAGCTCTCCGCGAGATACTGGCACGAGCACCTTGTAAAGCTGCCGCTCGATCCGCCGGAAACCGTGACCTTCGGAATCGCAGTGCCGGCCAGGGAGCACATGACCAATGCAGCAAAGAAGTTCGTGCAGTGCGCGATAGACTTCTTCAAAGAGGACTAAGAGAAATTCAAAGAGAATCAGGTGAAATGCAAAACCCGGAGTCAATCGGCTCCGGGTTTTTAGGACGTCTTTATATTCGGCTTGCTGTTCTGATTACTTTCCCTGCTTAGCTGCGTAAGCCCTTGAGAAGAATGTCCACTTTGCTACGAGAACTGCTGCGAATGCGCCGCCTACGATGATGTTAGCTACCATTGAATTTACCTCCATAAAACTATAAAAATAAAAACTTAGACGATACATTGCATTGGGCTTAACGCTTGCTGCTTTGTATTTTCAAGTGCATTTTACAAGCGGAAGCAGTGCTTGTAAATTTAAAAGATTTAACATACTCTTTAAGCCGACTTTAAGGATTGTCAAAACTAAACAAATAATTAACAAGCGAAAACTAAAAAAACCGGAAGCATCAGATGCTTCCGGCTGTCCGTCACTGGTAAGCTGCTATGCTGCATGACGACGGTGTTTCTTTTCATAGTAATCAGAGTAGAACTTCCATTTAAGGGCCAAAACTGCGACAAACGCGCCACCTACGAGAATTGTTGATAACATGACTGCCACCTCCTTAGACCGTTTTCCATATTCACCTGCCGGAGAGGCCTCCATTCCTCTCCTCTCACTTATATTGTATCGATTTCAAAACATTAGTAAAGTTAATTGTGATAAAAGTGTTGGTAAGAACAACTTAATACACTTGCAAGCCTGCCTGCAGTCCCGTAATATATGAATACACGGGCCGGACTGAAAGTCTGATAAGTATTTGTCAGGAAAACGGGGAAAATCCGCTAAACTGAAAGGAAAATTTTTTATGGAAAGTGCAAGATGCAAAGCTTTTCTTGAATCTGCGGAGCGCGGAAGCTTCAAGTCTGCGGCGGAGGCGATGGGCTACACTCCGTCCGCAATCAGCCAGCTGGTGGCTGCGCTGGAAAAGGATCTCGGGCTCAACCTCCTGATCAGGTCCAAGAAGGGCGTGACTCCTACAGCTGAAGGGGAGCACCTGCTTCCTATAGTCAGGTCCTATCTGGCGAGGGAGAAGGAGATGTATGAGCTGGCAAGCGAGATGCAGGGGCTGTCAGTCGGCAACCTGACAATTGCCGCCTACCCGAGCGTCGCAATAACGTGGCTGCCGGAGATAGTCAGAAATTTCCAGAAGGACTTTCCGTCGATCGAATTCAATATTATGGAAGGCGTGCGCCAGGAGATCTTCCGCCATCTTGACCGGCACGAGGCCGACATGGCTTTCCTCGCACATGCCGAACCTATGAACTACGAATGGATCCCGCTTGCGGATGAAGAGATGCTTGCGGTCATCCCTGAGACACACCGTCTCGCCGGATCAGACCGGTATCCTGTCACCGAATTTGAAAAGGATGACTTTATAATGACATCCTGGGGCCAGGACGCCGAGGTGCTGGAGGTATTCGATAATAACGATGTGAATCCGCATGTCAAGTACACGACATACGATACACCGGCATCGCTTGCGATGGTAAGGATGGGCCTCGGTGTTACCATGTGTAACGAGCTTGCGGCGCAGTACTGGAATGAACATCTCGTCAAGCTGCCGCTGGACCCGCCGTCAAGAATAACGTTCGGGATCGCATATACCAATGAAGAGCACATGACAGCAGCTGCCAAGAAGTTCCTTGACTACGCAGTCAGGTACCTGACGCGGGCTGAGGGAGAAAGGTAGCGCAGCATGAAACGAAATGAAATACCCGGTCAGTTCTATTTGACCGGGTATTTCCGCACTTATCTTCAATTATCTTATGAAAATTGGCAAAATATTATGAAAAGCTTGATGCTGTGCTAACGGACAGGCTATTTGTCTTCATCTACGACATCTTCCATATCCATAATTGCAGCTGTATACATTGCACAGGCAATTCCTACTACGATTCCACCTACTAACATTTTGGGACCTCCTTCTGTATTGTCATCAGGGGTGCGGCCTTTCATCACTGACCTGTCTGATCTGTGTCCTGCAGCAGAGCCCTCACGACTGTCTCAGCCTGACGCCTGTAAGCACCAGACGCTGTCTCTTTTTCTTGTCTATATTATAGGTCCGGATTATAGTGAAGTAAAACTACAATCATTAATCAATAAGATTAGAATTACTTGCTTATATTGAAAGCTGTGATGGTGCAATCGAATTGCCTGAAATGATCATGACAGATAAGTCATACAGGTCAACAGATGGCAGGGAAAGATGAGGATTTGCAGCCTAACTGCTGTAAGCCTTGGAAAATCAATGAAAAGGCGCCGCCCGCTATAGACGATATTTATACGGATCCTGCTATTCATATAAAAAACACATAAAAAAACACTAAATCGCTTGAAATGTATTGAAAAAATTGATAATTTAATAACAAGAAATAGGGGCAATAGCAATAGAATAAAGGGCCTGATTCCTCTCGGGAGAGAACCGGCCGGTTTATTTTATGGGAAAGACTGCTTACCGGTTCTGACCCTGTAATTGCCGGCCTGCAGATGGTCGCTGAAGAGGCAAGAACCCTGAAAGTGGCACTTTGGGGTACGAATCTTTCAAGCAAAAGGACCGGGAAGGATACCTATTTCTGGATCGTAAATATTGATGAAACAGAGAGAATGCTGTGCGCGTTTTTGCGCGAGGCATTCTCTTTTTTATTCGAGGTTAATTGGCAGATGAAGTATTACATTCTGACAAATAATTCACAGGTAGCAGAAGAGTTCGGAAAGACGCATGATGTGCGTTTTGTTGAGGGAGGACTTAAGGATGTGCTGCTTAAGGCGCGTGATCAGATAAATCAGGGAGACATACTCCTCAATCACCCGCTCTACGGCAGCGTCAAGCCTAACGAGACCCCTTACAGATCTCTGCTGCTGCAGCAAGGTAAGTCCGGAGACAGTAAAAGGCCGGCCGCCGCCGACCCTGAATCCGTGAGACTTATCGGGAACGCTGTCAGTGCGTTCGAAAAATTTATTGATAAGGCGACAGTCACCGATCCACGGCTTCTCGATGACTTTCAGGTCGTAGACCTGAGTCTTCTGAGAAGTGCTGTCGAGTCAGCAGACCGGTGAACCGTCTTATCCGTGGTTCCGTGCCGCGCTGCCCCTATGCGCGGCCGGGCTGCGGTATATAACAGCAACATTCATTATATAGCAAAAGGAGGCGATCAGAAATGAGATTGGAAATCGGAAAAATCAATATTACTGATATCCGGTTTGCGGAAGAATCCAAGATCGAGAAGGGTATCCTCTACATCAATCCTGAAGAACTGAAGCCTGTAGTGCTCGAAGACGAGAAGCTTAAGGATGTCGTATTCGAAATCGCTAAGCCTGGCGAATCCGTAAGAATCACGCCGGTCAAGGACGTAATCGAGCCTAGAGTCAAGGTCGAGGGAAAGGGAGGAGTATTCCCGGGCATGGTAGCCAAGGTAGATACCGTTGGCTCCGGTAAAACACTCGCACTCAAAGGAATGGCAGTAGTAACTGCCGGAAAGATCGTCGGATTCCAGGAAGGAATCATCGACATGACAGGAGTCGGCGCTCAGTACACACCGTTCTCCAAGACACTCAATCTCTGCATGGTATGCGAGCCGGTTGAAGACCTCAAGCAGCATGACTATGAGAGGGCTGTAAGAATGGCAGGCTTCAGAGTAGCTGCTAAGGTTGCAGAACTCGCTAAGGGCGTTGAGCCTGATGAGACCTGCGTATACGAGACACAGGGCATCAAGGAAGGAATTGAAAAATATCCTGACCTGCCGAGAGTCGGATATGTATCAATGCTTCAGACACAGGGTCTGCTGCATGACACATATGTATACGGAGTAGATGCGAAGAAGATCATTCCTACGATCATGAGCCCGACAGAAGCTATGGACGGAGCTATCGTATCCGGAAACTGCGTATCCGCATGCGACAAGAACCCTACATACATCCATCAGAACAACCCTGTTATCGAAGACCTCTTTGCACAGCACGGCAAGACCCTTAACTTCGTATGCCAGATCATCACGAATGAGAACGTATACCTGGCTGACAAGGAGAGATCCTCCAATATGACAGCAAAGCTCTGCCGCATGCTCGACCTCGACGGAGTTATCGTAACACAGGAAGGTTTCGGTAACCCGGATACAGACCTCATCATGAACTGCAAGAAGATCGAGGCAGAAGGCGTCAAGACTGTAATCGTTACAGACGAGTACGCAGGAAGAGACGGAAAGTCACAGTCCCTCGCAGACGCAGACGCTGCAGCTGATGCTGTAGTAACAGGCGGCAACGCCAACGAAGTAGTTATCCTGCCTAAGCTTGACAAGGTAATCGGAATGATGGATTACGTCAACAAGATCGCAGGTGCAAGTGAAGACACACTCAGAGAAGACGGAACACTCGAGGTAGAGCTGCAGGTAATCACCGGCGCTACCAATGAGATGGGCTTCGGAGTACTGAGTGCAAGATAAGAGCGGGGAAAGGAGGAGAAAACAATGGCTAAGATCAAAGTAGTTCACTACATCAACCAGTTCTTCGCCGGAATCGGCGGAGAAGAAAAAGCCGACATCCCTGCTGAACTCCACAAGGCTGAGGTCATAGGACCGGGAATGGCGTTCAACACCGGATTCGGTGATGAAGCAGAGATCATCGCTACCATCGTATGCGGAGACTCATACTTCAATGAAAACATCGACACAGCCAAAGCTGAGATCCTCGGATGGGTCAAGGACCTTGCTCCGGATCTGTTCATCGCAGGACCGGCTTTCAATGCCGGCCGTTACGGCGTAGCCTGCGGAACTATCGCAGCAGCAGTACATGAAGAACTCGGCATCAAGTCGATGACAGGAATGTATGTTGAGAACCCTGGTGCAGATATGTACAAGGACAAGACATACATCATTCAGACCAAGGACAGCGCAGCAGGCATGAGAGATGCAGTCAAGAAGATGACAGCATTCGCGCTCAAGTATGCAAAGGGCGAGAAGATCGGTGCTTCCTGCGAAGACAATTACATGAACCAGGGCGTAAGAGTCAACTTCTTCGAGAAGGAGAGAGGCTCAAAGAGAGCTGTAGATATGCTCCTCGCCAAGCTGAACGATAAGCCGTTCACAACTGAGTACCCGATGCCTGACTTCGACAGAGTTGAGCCTAACCCTGCAGTTAAGGATATGGCACACGCTACGATCGCGCTCGTAACATCCGGCGGTATCGTACCTAAGGGCAACCCTGATCACATCGAGAGCTCAAGTGCTTCGAAGTTCGGTGAATACAGCCTTGCAGGAGTTACAGATCTCGATGCTGACACATTCGAAACAGCACACGGCGGATATGACCCTGTATACGCAAATGAGGATGCAGACAGAGTACTGCCTGTAGACATCATGCGCGAGCTCGAGAAGGAAGGCGTTATCGGCAAGCTTCACGAGAAATACTATGCAACTGTAGGTAATGGTACAGCTGTAGCAAGCGCTAAGAAGTACGGCGCAGAAATAGGCAAGAGACTGGTGGCTGACGGAGTAGACGCAGTTATCCTCACCTCCACGTGAGGAACCTGCACTCGTTGCGGCGCAACGATGGTAAAAGAGCTCGAAAGAGCCGGACTCCCTGTAGTTCACGTATGTACAGTAACACCTATTTCACTGACAGTAGGCGCTAACAGAATCGTGCCTGCTATCGCTATCCCGCATCCTCTGGGCAACCCTGCTCTTGACAAGGATGAGGAGAAGAAGCTTCGCCGCAAGCTCGTTCTGAAGGCTCTCGGAGCACTTCAGACAGAGGTCGACGGACAGAAGGTATTCGAAGACTAGTACAATCATTGCTTTGTCATGCGGCGGACCCATAACCGCCGCATGACTCACCGATCCTCAGAAGGAATGCACCTATGCCGGAAATAACAGTCTGGACCAAACAGAATGCAGCGGTCATTGACCAGCTTGAGACGGCCGGAAGATTTATAGCTGATGAACGGTATATACGCCGGGAACTTGAAGACACGACTGACATCATGCTGTTTATCTACCGCTGGCTCGCCGATCACATGCCTGCCACTTCCGGGCGGCCTCAGGATGTCGTATTTCCGGTCTGGGTCTCCTTCGACAGGGAAGCGACGATGAGCCCGGAGAGCGGTTATGCCGTTCTCGAGCTCAGAGTGCAGGAAGACCTGGTAACTCCGGTCAACATAGAGAAGTGGACGCGCATCACCAACTACTCATACATCCCTGCGGATGAAGAGGATGAGGCGGAGCACAGCCGGCTTCTCCGTGATATGGGCATAGACAATGCCCGGGCTGTGATGACAGATTTCTATCCGGATATTAAAAGGAAGATAATCGCCAGCTGGGACAGGCTCTTCGATGAGTCGGCCTTAGCAGGCTCAGACAATTCCTACGGTCTGATGTGGGAGGTAAGAAAAGAATGGGTACGGAACGTGATCATGTAATACTCTACTCACCTCAGGCTGAACCTGTGTGGGAAGCGGTGCAAAGCGAAGGTATCGCATACTCGAAGAGAGAGTATGTGTATAAGAAATATGAAGAAAGCGCTGGGATATTCCTCGCTGCTTATGATGCGTATATCCGAGAAGCGGAGAAGATAGTGCCAAGGCCTGAAGTCTGGGCATATCCTTACTGGGCGTTCGCTTCAATGAAGCAGGTCGACCTTTCGGGCGGGGGCAAAGTGATGAAGCTATGCGTCCCTCTCAGCGAAGCGGTCTTCTTCGATGCGTACGACTGGTACAGGGTGCTTAGACTGTCATATATCGGTGACAGCGAAAAAGACGAAGCGGATTTTGCACATGAACTTGAGAGGCGCGGCATACGCGACACCTCTGAAGCGGTGCTGAAACCGTTTTACCCGGATATTAAAAGGAAGATAACGGAAAGCTGGAAGAAGATATTCCGGCATGACGAAGAGATAAGAGCAGCACTTGCCGGCGGGGCGGATGCTGACATCGAAGGAGTCAGGGCGGTTCAGGCCGGGCTCTGGTGCATAAAAAAAGAATGGCTTATATGAGCCATTCTGCATGAAGCTCCCAGCATAGACCTACGATCCGCGAAGGATCCTGCGGGGATTCAGTATAGATGCGCTCCCAGCTTCTGAGGACCTTCTGCCTGAGAAGAGGGTAGAAGTTGCCGGCGCTGCCGTTTATGAGAGATGCAGGATTCGAGATCCCGTATCTTGCCAGCTCGGCTTCGTGGGCGAGCTCATCTGACTCGTCAGCAGGATAGTAGATGTGATTGATCATGTGCTCCCACACCTCGTCATTGGCGAGGATATAGAAGCCTTCCGGAATGTCGAGTCTGAGAAATACGTCGTCAGACGATTCAGGTATGGCATCTGTTCCCTCGGGGCTCAGCCATACAGGATAGAGGAGACCTTCCGGAATGGAGATGCGGCCCCTGGCCATAGTGGTAAGCATCCGGTACAGAGAAGCGTAGTGATCAGTTATGGTCGTGTACTTCTGACGGACATACTCCTCGCGGACAGTGTATGTACCGCGGGTGCGCAGTTCTTCAAGAACCTGAGGGTCCTGCCTCGTAACAAAAATCATAAGTCTGCAACCTTTCTGCAAGCATACAGCATGCGTTCAGTCTGCGATTCAGGAGTAACGCCGCGGTCACGGCCGAGCAGCTGAGTCAGAAGCGCATAGAAGAAAGCGATGGTCATATCGTTGGCCAGGATTATGTCGTTCTGGGACACTTTGTTCTCGAGAAGAGGGACCAGCAGGATCAGGTTTCTGCTCTGAAGGATTGATGTCCTGAACATCGCCTCCAGCATAAGGTCCCCGGAATCTTCTCTCTCAGGCGGGAACAGCTCAAGATATTCCTTTATCACTGAAGGAAGCTCCGCGCTGTGGCGGCTGAAGAACAGAGTGTTGTACTCCTCGGGATTGGAGAAGGCGTGCTTACAGAAAAGCTCCCATGACAGTATATATAATTTCGCATCATAGGAGTCATCGTTATCCGGATCAAGGTCCCTGCCTGAAGCGGCCATGTCCTCTGTGTATTTCTGCAGTGCATGCACGCACGCAAAGAGTACGAGCTCATCGATGTCCCTGAAATACCTGTAGATAAGTGCGCTGTTCATTCCGACCCGGCTGCCGAGCGAGCGTGCTGAAACAGACTGAATGCCGGTTTCGTGGATCATTTCCATGGCACTCCGGATCAAAGATATTTTGTTGTTTCTTATTGTCTCTGCAGACATGGAGGGTCTGCCCATATTTACGCACTCCTTTATTGCTGAATTGCCGGAAACAGGCGGTAAATAAGACCGGTTTCGCACTTTGTTAAGAGAATTTTAACAACTGCGGCGAGCATGTTACAAGCAATTAATGAGAATTAATTAAACTTGTTAAAAAAATACTTTACAGTACAATAGGTTTTTTCTATAATGCAGTTAAAGAAAACGCGTTTAATAAACATGTTTTCGATAATGTAGCTACAGAAAACACTTATCCACTACCGCTAACGTACATCGCTATCGCTATTAAAGTATTTCAGCAAGAAAGGAGTACGTAAATGAAACTCAAGATCGGCAACATCCAGGTCAAGGATGTAGTTCTTGGTGCTCAGGACGGCTTTGCAGATGGCGTTCTTACCATTAACAAGCAGGCAGCAATCGACTACCTGATGGGTCTGGACGATCATATTACAAGCCTCGATATAGTTATCGCACACCCTGGCGATGACACAAGAATCGTACCTGTAATCGAAACAATCGAACCAAGAATGAGAGTCGACGGAAGAACTCTGTTCCCGGGAGTTACTGATGAAGTAGTTCCTGCAGGCGACGGAGAACTCAAGGCTCTCAAGGGCTGCTGCGTAACAGTAGTAGGCGGCACATGGGGCTCTTTCGGTGACGGAGTCATCGATATGGGCGGCGAAGGCGCCAAGCACACATATTGGTCCAAGCTCATCAACATCTGCCTCGTAGGCGAGACTGACGAAGAGTTTGAACGCCATGAACAGCAGAAGATGAACCACGCTCTCAGATGGGCAGGTCACAGATTTGCTGAGTATCTCGGAAAGATCGCTAAGTCAGTAGCTGCAGAAGATTTCGAAGAGTATGAATTCGAGCCTGTAGCTGACAGAGCTAAGAAGAACAACGGACTTCCTAACGTAGCCATCGTACTGCAGCCGCAGTCACAGATGGAGGCGCTCGGATACAACGACCTCTGGTACGGATGGGACCTGAACAAGTTCCTGCCTACATTCGTAAGCCCTACAGAGGTTCTCGACGGAGCTATGATCTCAGGATCATTCATGCCGGCTTCCTCAAAGTGGTCAACATATGAGATGCAGAACTTCCCTACAATCAAGGAACTCTTCGCTGAGGACGGCAAGAGCCTGAACTTTGTAGGAGTTATTCTCTCGATGCTCAACGTAGCACTCGATCAGAAGGAAAGAGCTGCAATCATGGTAAGAAGCATGGCTCTCAACCTCGGTGTTGACTACGCTATCGTAACTGAAGAGGGTTACGGAAACCCAGATGCTGACTATGTACGCTGCCAGGTCATCCTCGAGGATGCAGGCATCCCTGTAGTAGGTATCTCCAATGAGTGTACAGGCCGTGACGGATTCTCCCAGCCGCTCGTAACACTCGATTCAAAGATGAACGCGCTCGTTTCCTCAGGAAACGTATCGCAGCTCTCAGACCTTCCTGCATGCAAAACAGTTATCGGATGTCTCGAGGCTATGAACAGAGACGGAATGTCCGGCAGCTGGGGCTATGATGAAAAGCTCGGCAAGTCTGCAAGAGACGACGGCTCCATCATCATGGAAGACAACAACTGGTTCTGCGGAGACCACATCAGCGGTTTCTCAGTTAAGACCATGAAAGAATTCTAGAGGAAGGGAGGCAGAGACATGAAGAAAGTAATTTGCTACGTCAACCAGTTCTTCGGCGGAATCGGCGGCGAGGACAAGGCTGACCAGGAACCATACATCGTTGAAGGCGTTGTAGGTCCTACTATGGCGATCAATGCAGCCCTCAAGGATGCAGAAGTTACTCATACAGTAGTATGCGGTGACAACTTCATGGGATCCAACACTGAGGAAGCTCTTTCGAGAATCATGGGATTCCTCGAAGACAAGGAAATGGATCTCTTCATCGCAGGTCCTGCTTTCCAGGCAGGCCGTTACGGAGTAGCATGCGGAAACGTTTGCAAGGCTGTTAAGGAAAAATTCGGAGTTCCTGTACTCACTTCAATGAACGGTGAGAACCCGGGAGCTGACATGTTCAAGAAGGACGTTATCATCTTCAAGGGCGGCACAGGCGCTGTAAAGATGAGACAGGACGTCAAAGTTCTGACCAACTTCGCCAATAAGCTTCTCGCAGGCGAGCCTAACCTCGGATGCGAAGCAGAAGGTTATTTCGAAAGAGGATGCAGACACGAAGTCTTCCTTGAGGACATCAGAGAGAACACAGCTGCTTACAGAGGCGTTCAGATGCTCAAGAAGAAGATGGCAGGCGAGCCTTATCAGACAGAGCTTATCATCCCTGAGAAGGATCTCGTTCCTATCGCACCTGCAATCGAGCTGAAGGATGCAGTAGTTGCACTCGTAACCACATCCGGATGCGTACCTGTAGAGAACCCTGACAGAATCCAGTCAGCATCCGCTACAAGATGGGGAAGATACAGCATCAAGGATATGGACAGACTCGAAGCTGGCGTATTCAAGACAATCCATGCTGGTTATGACCCTGCAGCAGGAAATGCAGACCCTAACGTACTCGTTCCGCTCGATGCTGTAAGAGCATATGAGAAGGAAGGAAAGTTCAAGAGACTGCATGACTACTTCTACACAACAGTAGGTACCGGTACAACAGAGGCTGAAGCTACAAGAATGGCAGAGGAAATGATCCCTTATCTCCAGGAAGACGGAGTTAACGCTATTATCCTCGGCTCTACCTGAGGAACCTGTACTCGTTGCGGCGCAACGATGGTTAAGGCTCTTGAGAGAGCAGGCTTCAACGTTGTACATATGTGCAACCTGATCCCGGTATCGATGACAGTCGGAGCTAACAGAATCGTT
>JAWRIG010000010.1:0-3707 GCA_040308005.1 Anaerovoracaceae bacterium
TATCACGATGATATTACTGAGAAGGTTAAGTATATTATTTGCAGTTTTAAAAATAGATATTCAAAAAATTAGGAGATTGGCTATGGATAAATATTTAATAGGGTTTTGTAAAGAGGAAGCAATTGAAATTGATAAGCTAACGGAGAAGCAAGAGAAAATGATTAAAGATACGTTAAGATTTAATGTTTATGCATTAAGAGAAAGTATTATAGATATATTTAAAATTATTACAAATAAAAAGTAGGAGATTGAGTATGAAAGGTGAAGCATTAGAGCAAACAATGTTATTTCAATGGTGTGAGATGCAAAAGTCTAAATACCCAGTATTAAGTTTATTAGTAGCTATACCAAATGGAGGAAGCAGACATCCAAGAGAAGCTGCTAATTTAAAAAAACAGGGTGTGAAAGCAGGATTTCCAGATATGTTTTTACCTGTATCTAATAAAAAATATCATGGATTATTTATAGAACTCAAATATGGAAAGAATAAAGCTTCTGAAAAACAGAAAGCATGGATTAATGAACTAAATCATCAAGGCTATTATGCAAAAGTCTGCGTGGGCTTTGAGGAAGCTAAAAACACTATATTAGAATATATAAATTTATAACAACATATGATGGGGGTAAATAGGAGTATGAATAAAAAAGAATTATTTAAAAAAGTAGAAGGTAAGCTACATAATTATAAAAATTTAGATGCACAAATTAAAAATATAGAACTAGATATAGAAAAAGAAAAAAATGATTACAGAGGTTGCGGATCTATAAGTTATGATGAAAGAACAGGTGTAACTTATAATATAAATAGATCTGTGGAAAATGAAGTAATAGCAAAAGAAAAAAGAATAGGTAAATTAATGCAGTTGAAATTAGAAAAGGAAATTGAAAAGAAAAAAATAGAAAATTCATTGACTTGTTTGGATATAATAGAAACTAATTTCTTTGATTTTTTCTATAATAGCAGGAATAAAAATAGCATGACTTATATTAGTGGAAAGATGCACATGGATAGAAGTTACTTATATACATTAAGGGAGAATATGGTATATAAAATAGCAGGAATGTTGTACCCAGATTATAATGATTTACCATTATTAAAAGAAAAAGTTTAAAAACCAACACTTTAACTACACTTTAACTACAAATTGAAGATTTTTTAGGGGTTTAAAGGTGATATTATATTAATATAGACAACTTAGGACAACCTAAGTTAGCTACTCCCTAATAAACCCCTTTTTATAAATATAATGACCAGGGTAATCCCCTTTGCCCTGGTAACGTGCAAGTAAGAGTATTTGTTGGTGCAACTCCAACAACTTGCTAAATTAGGACTACGAAAAGAGAAACTCTGTAGAGGTACGGAGTATAAACTAAATACACGTTCTCGTAAAAGACTAGATTAATTTCTAGTCTTTTTTATTTTTAAGGAGGATTAATTATGGATAATAAAGCTTATTGTTTAGATGTTATACGAGGTATAAATGAAACCATAGAAGATGATGATTGGTTTGATAATAAAGAAAAAATTCAATTCATATATGATAGAGCACAAGAACTGATGAATGAAATGTATGTCAAGGGTGCATCAGAAGAAATTTAATAATTAATTAAGGAGAATGAGTTAATGAAAACTGAAGAATTGAGAATAACAACCAATGAAGGAATAACGATAATAACAAAGGATGGAATTATTGTAAAAAGAAAAGAAGAGGAATAAAATTTCCTCTTCTTTTTATCTAAAAGATATACCATCGGAATCTATTCTTATTTCAGTTCCAGCTGGAATAATATTAGAATCACCAGGTACTGCTAATCTAACTTCGCTATTTACAATAACAATGTTTTGATTAAATTTTGAAATAGTAAATCCTGGATAAGCTTTACTTTCCATCATTAGATTATTTCTAAATGTTAGAACAGCTGTATTTGGCTCGCCATCACCAGTTACTTTGTAAGTTTGATTAATTGGGTCTTGATTTAATATCAATTGATTCATTCAATTCACCTCCTTTTAATATGTATAATTCGACTTAAAGGAAGAAAAACCTTTAAAAAATGATAATTAAGGTGATTATATGAAAAAGTGGAAAGATGCTAATGATGTAATAAAAATGGTACATGAGTTAGACAGCCACAAGTTAAGACAGTTAGATAGAGAAATGAGTAAGAAACCTAATTTTGAACATATTGCCGATGTCGGAAAAAAGGTCAAAAAGAAATAGATTAAATAAGCTTATCTACCAAGTGTAGAAAAAGAAAGTCGGAATTAGTAATGCTATAACCGACCATTTTTATTTTGAAGGGAGTTTTAAAATGGATAATGAGTTTTGGGTAGATGTTCCCACTATTAACTTTAAACCTATAAAAGTATTTGATATAGATGCAGATAAAATTGAAACATTGGAAGATGTTAAAGTTATATTGGGAGCAATGAAATTAAGAATAAGTGAAGATTTTGAAGATATTGATAAGATAAAACATTTATTAAAGGAACCGGAATAATAAAAAGAAAAGGGGGAATTAACGAGATGATTGAAAAACACCCTAAAGTTAATTGTGATAATTGTAAGAAAGATTTTAAATTAAAACCTAAACATTTGAAAAAGAAAACTATAGATAATATAGAAGTTAGGTATTTTGTTTGTAGACATTGTAAAACAAACTTTATTTATGGTTGTTTCGATGAACACATTGCATCTGAACAAAATAGATATCAAGATCTAGTTCTAAAATCACAATGTTTACAAAAAGAATATGGTAAGAATAATTCAAAAGAAATTCTTAATGAATTTAATAAAAATAGAATTGAAAGAACTAAATGTTTAAAGGATATGAAAAAATATAGTGATGATCTATCACTAAAGATAAAAGATAAATTATAGATAAGTGAACTCAATAGGAGTTCTTTTTTATTTTAGAAAAAAGTGAGGTGGTAGTATTGTCAAAACTTAATAATAATCAAATAGCATTTTGTGATTTTTATATAGAGTTAGGCAATGCTACGGAAGCTTATAAACGTGCCTATAAAAGTTGTAAGAGTGATAATGTAGCAAGGACTAATTCTAGTAGACTGCTAACAAAAGCTAACATAAAAAGCTATATAGAAGAAAGAATGAAAGAAATAGAAAGTGATAGAATAGCTAAGGCCGAAGAAGTCTTAGCTTTTTTAAGTTCCTCACTAAGAGGTGATGTATTAGAAGAAGTTGTTGCTACTGAGAGTGATGGAGTTGGAGGGATGAAGCCAGTAATAGTTAAAAAGCAATTAAGTGCTAAGGATAGAATTAAAGCAGCTGAGTTATTAGGTAAAAGATATGCTCTATTCACTGAGAAAGTTGATTTAGATGGTAATTTAGAAGTTACTATAATTGATGATATAGGAACGCTAGAAGATGCATAAACGAATATCGGAAATTATAAATAGAAACTTTCATGAGTTTTGGAAAACAATCAACTCAAACAAGTATTTATATCACGTTTTAAAAGGTGGCAGAGCAAGTGCTAAGTCAACTCATATAGCTATTTGGTTAGTGTTAGCTTTAATGAAATACCCAGTAACATGTTTATGTATACGTAAGGTAGGAAATACATTAGCAGAATCAGTATTCGAACAACTTAAAGAAGCTATAGATATTCTTAATGTAGGTCATGTTTGGAAGATACAAAAGTCTCCATTACAACTAATATATATACCTAGAGGTAATAAGTTT
>JAWRIG010000011.1:0-185010 GCA_040308005.1 Anaerovoracaceae bacterium
GCTTCGCCGCCCCCAGAAATTATAAAGCGGATGATTTCCTGTCGTCGGACAGGTGATTTCCGTTTCATCGGACAGGCGCTTTCAGCGCCCCGGAATATTCATCTGGGTGGTTGGTTATTTTAAATGACCCAGAATTGGTTAATTTAACTGAGCCCGTTGTGGCTAATTTAAGTGAGCGCTAACAGTGTGCAGGACATATTAAAAAATAAAAAACAACAGCGTTAATATTAATTAACTATTGATAGACTTTATGGTTTGTAAAAAGAATGCCAGCCACAACCTCGATTCAATTCAGTATCATCCTGTTGAAAAAGGAAGTGCCTGAGCACTCCCTTCTCCTGTATCCTATTTACACCATTTCTTGAACTGCTTGAGTGTCATATCGCCTTTTATTTCGATACGCTTTATCTTATAGACATCCTGTGTCCGTGTTGCATACCCGTTTCTGGTTGCACCGAATGTGAATGCCATCCTGATCCCGCTGTCCTTGTATGCGCGGATCATCTCAGCAGTCTGTCTGCCATGTGGATATGCGAGATATTCGAATCCGAATATGTTCCTCTGTATTGCAGCGTCCTCCATGATAGATTCATAAGTCTCAGTAAGATATGCATCCGGCCTATGAAGTGCGTAGCTGTGGCTCTGGAAATTTATATACTTGTTTTTTTTCTTAAGCTGCTTCACTCTCTTGAGAGAAATGGCATTTCTGCAATCCGGTACACATGTAGACTTGCCGATTATGAACACGGTGCCTTTCATTTTCTTCTTCTTGAGTACTTTAGCAAAGTTCTCTACTGATGCTCCGTGTCCGTCATCAAGTGTTATGAGAACGGATCTCTTAGGCAGCTTGATTTTGCCTTCATGCCACAGGTACAGTTCCTGGCAGGTGATGGTTCTGTATTTCTTCTTCTTGAGCCATTTCATCTGCTCTTCGAACGCAGACAGCGATATTGCATATCTGTCATTGACATATTCAGGAGAATTCTTGACGCTGTCCTTAAGTATTCTGTGATAAGTAATCACAGGTATTTTTTTAGCATTCTTACCCTTATATTTCTTGACCTTCTTTATCTCTTTCTTGGTGATAGGTCTCGGCTTAACAACCTTCAGGGTTTTTTTAGGTTTTTCTTTTACTGGTTCCTCGTTCTGCTGGCCCTTTTGAACTTTATTATCTGGTATCTGTTCCCTTACTGTAGTGTTGTTCTGTGCCGGCTCAGCAGCTACAGGCTTATCCTGTGTCTGCTCTTTTTCCTGTGGTTCTGCCTCAACTAGAGTTGTGGCTTCAATCTCTGCCGGTTCTGCAGGTGCTTCACTTTCAGCCGCAACAAGCACAGCAGTTGAGAGTACTGCTGTGAGCACAAGGCATAATATGAGAATAATTGATATGCTTTTCCTTCTGAATCTCTCTGTCAAAGTAATCCCCTCCTATTAACAGATCGTACTTAATTGTACCGAATGACTCAGAAGTTACAAAGGCAATTAGTTGGAGAATAGCCTTTTCTAAACATATTTTATGCTTTCCCGTAATACAGGTCTTCAATCAGTTTAGCAATCCTCTGTGTGCTGTGCCCGTCACAGGCGCCCATGTATTTCTCATAGAATCCTTCGTAATCATCTGCCAGCGGATATGTTTCCTGTTCAAGGAAGTCAAATAGCTCATCCTGCGTCTTCAAAATCGGTCCAGGTGTCTCGTTTTCGAAGTCCATATAGAAGTCCCTGTTGTATGAATCATAATCATAGCAGTAGAACACCATAGGTTTCTTAAGCAGCGAGTACTCGAATATGGAAGATGAATAGTCTGTGACCAGCAGATCTGATACGAACATCATATCGTTCGTTGACACATCTCTTACTTCAAATATATTATTGTATTCTTTTCCGATAACTGTCTCTGTCATTACGGGATGCGGGCACAGGATAAAGAGCGTATCTTCACCAATCAGTTCCGATAATCTATCAAAGTCCAGTTCAGGTACGAACTCATTTCTATGTCTGCCCTTAACGTCTCTGAATGTTGGTGCATAGAGGATGATCTTCTTGCCCCTGAATTCAGGATGTGTACTGTAAATCCGTTCCTTTGCGGCAGCTATATACTTCTCATCAAAGAAGTCATCCGTTCTCGCCACTCCAGTTGCGATCATCTTGTCCACAGGCAGAGCGAAAGCAGAAGCGAACGGCTCTCTTGCAGCCTCTGCACTGACTGTTACATAGTCATAGTCTCTATGGTACATTGCGTCCTCAGAAGGAAGTGTATTTGACCCGTCGGATCCGAACTTCTTTCCTGCTCCGGACGCATGCCATACCTGAATGATCTTCTGTCCTGGCCTCTTGTTGTATCCTCTCAGGTCAATATAGTCATCAAGCACGACTACCTTGCTGGTGCGGATCATTTCAACCGCTTCTTTAACATACTCCGGATATCTGTTGAGTCTTGCCTTGGAGTATTTGACCTTAGGCAGATCTACAGCATCCCAGAGTCTGGCAAGGTTCCCAGTCAGTACATCATCTGCCCTTGATGAAACGAACGCGACCTGCTCTTTAAGCGGAGTCCTGTTAAGATCATGCCTTTTGCGTAACTCTTTGAGTTTCTTTCTGTCTTTTTTGAAAATTCTGTCGAAGTATGCCGATGCAGCAAACTTTGTGTCAGCAAAAATATTGCCTAACGCGCTTGATTTTTCGAATCTGTACCAGCCGTCTTCATCGCTGACAGTGTACTCTCCACAGACGTAGCAGCAATCTTTCTTATTGCGCTTAAGTCCCATGAAACTTTCAGCTGCCGGCATCAGCCTTACAGCCTGCCCGTCAACATCCGCAAAGAATCCATACTTTTTCCCCGGCTTAACTGATATCTCTGCGTGATAGCCAATTCCTTCATTTACTACTTCTCCGGTGAGTCCGAGATAGTCTGCCCTGGTGAATCTGAAACTATCGATCGGATATTTTGTTCCGGACTCATCAGCTGCATAAAGGTTATATGGTCTTCTATGTATGTTGAGTTTAGATATGCCTTCAATGACTATTTTGTCACCCTGCTGGATCATTGTCTTGACCCGGAACATTGACCCGGTTGTCAGGCTCAGCACCTGATTACCATTGAAGTAATACTTGCCCTTCTTCAGTTCGGCCTCATTGATAACTGACTTGCCATATTTTATATCCAGCAAATACAGTTTGGTATACTGGTTGATATCCTTATCTGTCAGTATGACTTTATCATCGATCTTCTTAAGAATCTGTCCTAACAGGTTCAGATGTTCCTTCTTATCCTCATCGCTCAGGATAACATCAACCGCAGGATTGTATTTTCTCCATTTAATGTCATAGAAGATGCTCCTCTGGAAGTATTCCGGTACTTCACCGAATTTCGCCTCAGCGAAATCAAACATCTTAAAATAGTAGTTCCTGATTACATCAAAGAACCATCTTCTTGTCTGCACTATGCGGACTGACTGATTGCCCTTGTCATTATTCTTTCTGTAGTAAAAGATGGCATCAGGGATGATTCCCATAGCTGCCTTTTCTGCAATTATCTGATTAGCGAACCATGAGTCCTCGCAGTAGGTCATGTTTCTGTCGAACTGATGGCCCTTCAGTGCCTCGCTTCTGAATACAACATTGCCTATGGTAATCTGGATACAGTCAGGCTCCTCCATGAGATTGGCTATGCGTATGCCTTTATCGTACTTATAGTCCAGCGGATAGACTTTACCCTTGAAGTCTCCTATATATTTAATCCTGCAGGTACATGTATCTACAGCATCACCAAAGGATTCAAAACTGTCCCAAATTGCCTGGAATGCATTCTTTTCCCAAATGTCATCACCATCGAAGAATACAGTATATTTACCCTGAATATACTGCATACCAACATTACGGCTGTCTGATACGCCGCTGTTCTCCTTGTTGATAAGCATAATATTATCCGGATACCGGTCTCTGTATTCCGTGCAAATCTCAAGGCTGTTATCCTTACTGCCATCATTGATCAGGATCAGCTGGATATTCTCTTCAAAACCAATAGTCTGCGTAAGCAGACTATCGATTGATTCCCGGATGTTCTTTTCTTCGTTATATAGAGCAGTAACTGCAGTGATTTTATAATTCATTTGTAATGATGCCCTCCATCAGGATATGCGAGTTCTTTACGGTGTTCATATTGAGGTGTTCCTGCCTGTTCCTTAAAAGCTATTGGTGTAAGTGTCAAGAAACAGAGCAATGCAATTCCTGTCTGCATCGGATAAATCGTGATTTCAAGCATTGCCTCAACAAAATATCCCACGAAAGCAAGTACAGTCAACAGGTATTCTTTTCGGAAGCCCCCTTCTTTTGCCAGCGCCTTTATGACAAATCCCCATGCTGCCAAGAGCCATATTATATAGCCCATAAATGCAATAAGGCCTGAGACATACCATATGTCTAGTGCATTGTTATGTGCCCATCTTGACACCTCATATCCTTCAAAAACAGGTCCTGTCGGACTGCCATGCCCGGTAAAAGTAACTGTTTTTAGGAATGCTTTCCAAAGAATTAACCTTCCGCTAGATAATGTATTGATTCTAATCAGACTCTCATCAGCATATACTTCTGCAGTTGCTTCCTCCATTTCTCCTGCAGCATAAGCTTTTAAATCAACTACATCTATATACATAAGACAATATCCAATTGTAATGGTAATGAGTATCACTACAAACCCCGAGATAATGGTTCTTATACTAGGTATAATTAATTTATAGTTTGTTTTATGCTTAAAAATAATTATTAGTGCAAGGATCACTTCACATAGCATTGCCAGTTCCGCTGTTCTAGTATTTGAAATAAACGCGAACATGATGCTTATGGTAAGTGAGAAAAAATAGAACAATTTATTCTTTTGATTTGTGATAATTAAATATAGTGCAGATGTAAAAAAAGGGAGCACTATCATCCCATTGCTGTTAGGGTTAGGTGCAATACCTAAATATTCATGTTCGAGCCCTTCAACATAATAATTATTGGTTATAAACGCTACACTGATAATATTGATTATCAGGAAAAAATAGGATGCAAGCACCATATTATGTGCTATTAATGCAAATAGTTTCTGCAGTTCTCCTCGCTTTTGCCATATTATTAATATCATAGGGAAAATGGAAAGGCTCAAAATGAACCAAAGCGTATAAACATCTCTTGTAGGGTGAAATAAAGAGGATATGCCCATAGATACAAAGCAACTTAACCAGCCGCACCAGAACACTACATTGCAATCTTTTATTTCATCTATTCTTATTTTTCTGTCTATACTGCCAATCAGCAAGAATACAAGCGCAATCGTGGCAACAGTAATAAACCAGTCATAGTAATGAATCACAGCTTTTAATTCCTCACTAATATGCCCGGCTATTCCCAATACGTTTAAGCATGCTAAAGACAGTGTCATCAATAACCGCCTCCCAGTTCTAGGGATTTTTGTTGAGACACTGGCTATCAGATTAATAAGAATTGAATAAAAATAGATTGGATATTTGAGAACTTTCATGTCGTTGATTATATCATTCCGTTCCAATATTAGAAAGAGGACGTTGTTGTGTAAGCGTCCTCTCATCCTCTATCTGTTTGTATACATCTTCTCGTAGTAGTTTTGATACTCTCCACTAATGATTTCTTCCCACCAGTCACGGTTATTAAGATACCACTGTATGGTCTTCTTTATACCGTCTTCGAATTTTGTCTCCGGTAACCATCCAAGTTCGATGTGAATTTTCGTCGGGTCGATGGCATATCTCATGTCGTGGCCCTTGCGGTCAGTAACGTAAGTGATCAGACTCTCCGGCTTGCCCAATTCCTTGCAGATAAGCTTAACTATATCTATATTCCGCATCTCATTATGCCCGCCAACATTGTATACTTCGCCCACTCTTCCGTTGTGGATGATAAGATCAATAGCCTTGCAGTGATCCTCAACATAGAGCCAGTCGCGAACATTGATTCCTTCGCCATATACAGGGAGCGGCTTGTCAGCAAGTGCATTGGCAATCATCAGCGGAATCAGCTTCTCCGGGAAGTGATACGGTCCATAATTGTTAGAGCATCTGCTGATTGTAACCGGAAGTCCGAACGTCCTATGATATGCAAGTACCAGAAGATCAGCTCCTGCCTTTGAGGAACTGTATGGTGAACTTGTATGAATCGGAGTCTCTTCTGTGAAGAACAGATCCGGTCTATCAAGTGGAAGATCCCCGTATACCTCATCAGTTGAAACCTGGTGATATCTCTTGATTCCATACTTCCTGCATGCATCCATGAGTACAGACGTACCTATGATGTTAGTCTGAAGGAAAATACTAGGGTCTTCAATAGATCTGTCAACATGGCTCTCTGCAGCAAAGTTCACCACAATGTCAGGGTGCTCTTCTTCAAAGAGCTTTTCTACTCCCTCTCTGTCGCAGATATCCAGCTTAACGAAGCGGAAATTAGGATTATCCATAACGCCCTTAAGAGTGCTCAAATTGCCTGCATAGGTGAGCTTATCAACACAAACTATCCTGTAGTCAGGATACTTATTCAGCATGTGGAATATGAAATTGCTTCCGATAAATCCGGCACCGCCGGTAACAATAATAGTCATAATAAGTATCTCCAATTAGTATCTGAGCTTGCCATCAGCCACTGCTTTGAGGTGATTCCCATATGGGCTCTTGCCATATGCCTTGGCAGACTCAAGAAGTTCATCTTTGGTAATCCATCCCTGTGCATATGCGATTTCTTCAGGTGCACTGATCTTAATCCCCTGACGCTTTTCCACCATCTGAACGAATTCTGCTGCTTCAAGCAGACTGTCCATCGTTCCGGTGTCCAGCCACGCAAAACCTCTGCCCAGCAATTTGACATCAAGCAGTCCATCTTTAAGGTACATCTCATTAAGCGTGGTGATTTCAAGCTCTCCACGAGCAGACGGCTTGACCTCATTAGCTCTCTTGCTGACATCTCCGGGATAGAAGTACAATCCAGTTACTGCATAATTGCTCTTTGGATGCTCGGGTTTTTCTTCTATACTAAGCGCATGACCCTCTTCATCGAAGTCAACCACTCCGAATCTTTCCGGGTCAGGAACATAGTACCCGAATACAGTTGCTCTGCCATTTTCTTCAGCGTTAGCTGCTGCATCCTTAAGGGTCTTCCCAAAGCCTCTGCCATAGAATATGTTATCTCCGAGCACCATAGCTCCTGGTTCGCCATTAAGAAATTCTTCTCCCAGTATGAATGCCTGGGCAAGTCCGTCCGGTGAAGGCTGCACTTTGTACTGCAGTGATATACCGAAATGTGCGCCGTCACCCAACAGTGACTCAAATCTCGGTGTTTCTTCCGGTGTAGAAATGATCAGTATATCTTTGATTCCCGCCAACATAAGTGTGCTGAGCGGATAATAAATCATAGGTTTATCATATATAGGCAGAAGCTGCTTTGATGTAACTCTTGTAAGAGGATAGAGCCTTGTTCCAGCTCCTCCTGCAAGGATAATGCCTTTCATATAATGTGACCTCCGTTACTTGAATTTGAATGTATCTTTGAGCCCCAGCCACTGCTGATCCTTGTCTGAAAGATTGAGCGGTGTTCCATCCTCAAGGCAATACCCGTTGCCGCTTGCACTTCCTTGATACTCACCTTTCAGTTCCGGCCACTCAATCCCGATTTCCGGATCATTCCATGCAAGACCGCCCTCATCATTAGGGTGATAAAAGTCATCGCATTTATAACAAAACTCTGCTACATCAGAAAGAACAAGGAAACCATGCGCAAATCCTCTAGGTATCAGATATTGCTTCCTGTTATCCTCAGTCAGTACCACTCCATAGTATTTCCCAAAGGTTGGTGAGCCGGCTCTCAAGTCGACCGCTACATCATAAACTGATCCCTTGATAACTCTGACAAGCTTGGTCTGCGGGAACTTTTTCTGGAAGTGGAGCCCGCGTAAAACGCCTTTCGTACTCATGCTCTGATTGTCCTGTACAAAGGAAAAATATAGTCCCGCCTCATACATGTCCTTCTGGCTGAAGGTCTCCATAAAATACCCCCTGGAGTCACCATGCACTGCGGATTCTATTAAACACAGTCCCTCAATATCCCCAAGATTGTACGTTACTGTAATCTGGCCCATTTTATAAGTCTGCCTCCTTAAGATATCTTCTCACTGCATCCTGCCACGCAGGCAGCGGCTTGAATCCTGCTGTAATCAGTTTGCTCTTATCAAGTCTTGAATTAAATGGCCTTGCCGCTACGCTTAAGCCATATTCCTCTGTTGTAACAGGCACGACCTTAGTATCCATGCCTACCTGTTTATAAATCTCGCAGGTGAAATCATACCAACTGATATATCCACCTTCGTTAGTGGCATGATAATAACCGTATTTATCTGTTTCAATCATATCAACCAACAGTCTCGCGAGGTCATAGCAATATGTAGGTGTTCCAATCTGATCATTTACAACACGAACGGTATCATGCGTTCTTCCGACATTGACCATTGTCTTGATGAAGTTATTGCCATTGAGTCCGAACACCCAGGCGATCCTTACAATGAAATACTTATCAAGCGTATTGGCAACAGCCAGCTCTCCTTCAAGCTTCGTCTGTCCATAGTAATTAAGCGGCGCATAGTTTTTATCATCAGGCTGCCACGGTCTATCTCCCTGACCGTCAAATATGTAGTCAGTTGAAAGATATACTAGCTTGGCATCTACAGCTTTTGCAGCTTCGGCAATATTTCTGGTTCCTTCTGCATTTATTTTATGGACCAATGGTTTTTTCGTTTCATCCTCAGCAGCATCAACTGCGGTCCATGCAGCGCAGTGTACTATTACATCCGGTTTGATATCCGTTATTGTAGTTATTACAGTATCTTTATCCGTTATATCCAGTGAAACATACGGCATAGTACTTACAGGACTGCCATCTTGTATTCCTGAATAGTCGGGCTTAATATCTGAGCCTATTCCATCATAGCCTCTGCCTGCAAGTTCATTCATTACATCGTGACCGAGTTGGCCACCAACACCCGTAACGAAAGCTCTCATACATTCAACCTCTCTGTTCCATTCATATATTTTAGTAATAAGTGAGTAAAAACAACCCTGAATATAGCCGCTAAAATACAACCATCCTTTGTATATAGAAACTCAAAATGAACAAACAAGAATCAACAATCGTTTTTATCAGTATCTCTGTTGTTCCTTTTATCTACCGCACACATCTAGTTACGAAAAGCGCACAAGATGATATAGATGAGAGTTCATAATTATAACCTTATTATACATTTGCTAAATTCTTCCACATAATAAGGGGACAAGTTCCGATTCTATCTTTCTTCAATTCTATATCCATGCGTGCCATGCCTCTGTTCTTCAGGTGGCAATATCATATAGTCTCCGTATAGTTGCCGCAAAATACAATCATATCCAACAGGTATATTAAAATATGCGCCTTGGAATAGATGCTTTTCTGTATTAAGTATTATTTCTTTATCAAACACAACTCTTGTTACTTGTCTAGTAGGAACAGAAACATATTTATCTGAATCTGATGTATGTTCTCTTATATGGTTCTCCATTCTTTTGTCTGCAAACAAATAATACTGTTTGCCTCTAATTGCTTTCACAGCAAACGAAAGCAAGTGTTTTGCTACATTTGGAAGAAGCCCTCTTGGAGATGTAGGATTTAGATACCAATCATACTCTCTATTAGCAGCTTGACACCAATCGAACAACGCGCTCGCCTCTTCTTCACTGTTTCCACAATTATCCAAAGGGTAAATGTCAATAAATACACCTATATCAAAATCCTTCAAACATGGATTTTCCGTATAATATCTATAATTCATATTTGAAAACCTTGCAATTCCATAAGGATAATTCAAGGTGTTAGCTCTATTATTTAGTTTAAAGGGTTTTATTTCTTTTTCATGTTCTTGACAATAACCAATGAACGCGTTGTAATCGTCCCTTGGCATCATAACATCCACATCATCATCCCAAGGTATAAATCCATTATGTCTAATCGCTCCTATAAGAGTCCCATAAGCCAAACAATAGCGTAGATTTTGTTTTTCGCAGATCTCATCAAATTTTTTTAGAACCAGTAATGACTCGCTTTGTATGTCTGCTAAAGTTAATACCTTACCCATATTAGTTTTCCATCCACCTCCACGTCACTTATTATTATTGGTCTTCATATAGTCAATCATATCGCTGAACATATCCTGCAAATTGAATAAAGGTGTCCATCCTTCTGCTTTTATTTTGCTAGTATCTAGGTTCATATATAATTCCGGGGCAAACCCATCGCTATTATCATTTACTTTCTTTTTAATTAGATGCAACTTGTTATTTGAAAATATTTCAATCACAAAATTTGCCATTTCCGCTATACTGCAATACGTCTCCTCATTTGCTACATTAAAAACTGATAATTTGTTTTTCTGGTTAAGGCAGCAAATTATTGCAGCAACAGCATCCAGAGTATGTAAATAGGACCTCTTCGTTCTTCCTTCTGTTTTTAATGTAATATCTTTGTTTTCAAGTATTGCTCTTGCAAACTCTGCAAATACCCTCCCATCTGAATACTCAACTCCTGGCCCAAATGTTTGTGTTAACCTTAAAACGGATATCGGAACATTATATTGTTCGGAAAAAGCTGCACATAAGCTCTCACAAAGTCTCTTGCTTTCCGGATAGCAGGACCTAACTTCAAGAGTATCAATGTTAGTAATAGAATCTTCTCTTATTCGTTTTTCCTCTTGTGGATGCCCATAAACCTCCATTGTTGAAAGGAATATAAACCGTTTAACTTTTTTATGTGCTGCGATTTTCAGCATATTATACGTTCCATTTACGGCAACTGTTATAGTGTCCACAGGGTTTGCTACAAAGGCTTTACTCGATGTTTGACTAGCTGCATGAATTATATAGTCTATATGTGTGTTTTCAAGAGTCTTTTCACTTATGTTCAGTATGTCTTCTACTATATATTCAATATTATTGCACCCAAAAAAGAGTTTTTTAGCCTTATTAATATTTCGAACTACTGCAACAACTCTGATTTTATTATCTGCACAATGGTTCCATTCATTTATGCTCCAAATTAGATTTTTCCCTATTAATCCAGTAGCACCACTTATCAGAACAGTATTACCTTCCAATGCTTTAAATTGCTTTTTATAATGATTAATCATTATCGCGATATTATCCATTTTTACCTCTTTTCCCATTTAGTTTTTTCTGCAAAAAGCCTACAGTATGCTCTTCATAAATGATTACAATCATCAACATCGCGCATACCAATGCTAATCGCAGAGGTAACACATTTATCGTTTTTACCAGTAAGAGTGTCAACAGCAGCACCCAACTACTACAAAGAATCAGCACTTTTGTATCAAATAAATTTTTCCCTTCTATTTTCTTTGCTATAAAAAAATGAAAGACAAAATATAAAAGATATGTGATTAAAGTAGTATATGCCGCCCCAATGTATCCAATTTTTCTTATTGCAAAATAGTTTAAAACAATGTTTAGTATTGCAGCACAACTAGTCGCACTGGCAATGTAAGTTGTCTTTTCGTAATAATACTCTACCGCAGCAGGAAGATTATATAGGAAAGCAAAGTATCCGCCGGCTACAATTGGAACAACGCAATATCGCGAATCGTAGTACGCTTTTGTTCCTAAAATCTTAATGATTTCAGGACTTAGGCACATAACTGAGGAACACATTGTCATTAAAAATATGACATATAAGCTACTGTACTTTTTTATGCTTTGATCGGCTCCTTTATTTTTCTTTTCATAGAACCATGGACCCCATACGGTATCTAAAGAAGTCGATGTTACTGCAATAATTGAATACACATTGTACGCAAAACTATATAGCCCTGCGGCAGATGAAGAAATCATCCTTTGTATCATTATTCTATCAAACGAGTTTAAAACTACTTGACTTATCCCGTGCGGGACAATCGGCAGACTATACCTTAGCCCCCATCTCATCATTTGAAGAAAGTTTTTTGGTGTTCTTTTACTAAACTGCTTCACTAATATGTATGTGGAAGAAATAATCATCGGACAAACTACTCCAATTATTCTTCCGAGATATGGACTATCTTTAAACACTGTTTTAATCAGAATAATTGATAACAGAATGTTTCCAACAGCATTAAAGGCGGCAACAGCAATAAATTTATGATAGCTATACTGTATGCTAAGATCAGAATTGTAGCAAATTATTACAGCTGATGTAAAACTCTCTATAACAAGTAACAATAAGCAAACTTTATTCAAATTTATAATTAATGAAAATTGAGATGAGAAAGTCGCTACAGCTATCAACCATATAACAAAGCAAATGCATAGAAAAAAATATGAATTGCTAACGTATGTTGGATAATCTAATCCTTCATCGCTTCCCTCTGCTACTGTTTTATATTTATATCTTGCATTCTTGAAGCTGGAATGAATGGCGCAGCCTATCAAAACGTATAGAATGGACTCATAAGATGTGAATGTATTAAAAAGCCCGTAATTCTCAGTATCAAGGAGTCTAGCAAAAATAGGTATCGTGAAAAAGGACAACCCTTTTAGCAAATAATTGCCGATTGTATATCCCATCCCAGCTTTTATATACTTGTTGGTTCCTTTTGTTATTCTCATTCTTCTATAATCCGTTTACTTTTCCCTTCGCATTCTCTCTTTTTTAATATACAGTATGTATATCCCAGAATAAGCCAGAAACCAGTTCCTTCAAATGGCTTTTTTACGTAAATGTCAGATTCAACTAGGTTGATTACCAAGAGTGATATAAGAATGGCAACAAACGGAATCATATCCCGGTTAGTTTTAATTGATTGCATAAGCATATGTAGGATTTTTATTAGAGTAGTAGCAATAAGCCCAATAAACAAAACAACTCCAAAGAAACCATATGAAGCAAATGTAGCAACATAGATATTATGTACATTATTATAGAGAGAAGAAGGAATACTTGGATCAGCAAACTGACGTATTAGTTCAGCAATGTTTGCCCCAACACCAAACAAAAAATATATAGGATTAGAGCACGTTCCTTTTATCCCAGCAATCCAGAGCATAACTCGGAGATTTGTACTTCTAGTTGCCTGTCCTATATCTCTGCCATTGATTCCATTAAGGTCTATTCTAAGACCCATAACAATCATTAGAACAAACAAAAGGAAACAAATATAAGCACCCGCTAAAATGAGTAACATACCTTGATTCCCTTTCGCCTTTTCTACTAGTGGAACTAAAACAACTATAGCAATCAGAACTGCTATACCAACAAGGCCGCCTCTTGAATATGATAAGTATAATGTGCCTAGTCCTACGGCCATCAGGATAACATATGACACCTTTATCCCATTCTTATACACATAATGAATCAATACCCCTATATATACAACGAGATAATTAGCAAATATATTTGCATTTCCCATTATCCCAACTAATGCACCAGATGAACTATCTATTCCTAGATGAAGCGTTGTAGTAGTAATAGATGGGTACCCATAAACAACATTAATGCCCAGCGTATATGTTACTAGAGAAGCTATCACTATAAAAGTTCCGAGGATAGTTATCAACTTGCAAAAACTATCAAGTTCATTCATCAAAATACTGCTTTCCTTTTGCTCGTCGCAGTACATGAAAAAAAACACTTCAATCCAGATATAAATAAGCGCTATAACATTAACCATTTTAAAGGGATTTGCCACTATAGTCAGAATATTAAAAAGAACTATAAAAACTGCAAACCCTTTTCTGAAATCACTTTTACATGTAAAAAAATAAACTACCGAAACCGCCACTGCCATTAGACTCAATAAATTGAATATCAAATCAACAGACGGCATCATCCCATATATCCAATAGATAATACCGAAAAAAATAATTACATATTTATAATAAAATTCATCTAGCACGATGCTCTTTCGGTTTTGAAGTCTCATTTTTATAATGTATGATTTGACTTAAGCACATCATTTAGTGCTTTGAAAAGATAGTAATCAACCGGTGTGGTAATTTTTATGTTATTTGCAGAGCACTCTGTAGTGTGTAGTTGGAAACCATAATGACTCATGAGAGTTGCCGAATCTATCATGGTGTTAATGCCATCCACTAACGCGCGATTATGTGCATCCCATATATCACCAAATAAAAAACACTGTGGCGCCTTGGCATTCCGGCATTCCGAGCGATCAACAGTACTAATCACATTGCCAGTTTTATCAACTCTAATTACAGTTTCAATTGCCCTTGAGGTCGCAATGCTGTTTCCATTTTTCTCTGTGCACTCTATACTATCTGTAATTAATTGTTCCGTAATAACTGGTCGTACACCATCATGAATTATCACTATATCATCATCTTTGCTGCCAATATTTTTAAGCGCAGCTAGCCCATTATATATTGATTCTTGTCCTGTTTCTCCGCCTGAAGTTATTTCACATACTTTCTTTATTCCATTCGCAATTATTATTTGTTTGCAAAACTCAACATATTCTCTCTTTGACACTACTACAATAGCATCCACAAGGGGATGTGAATCAAACTTTTCTAAAGTATGAATAATTATTTCCTTATTGTCCACCTTCAAAAATTGTTTTGGTATATCACTCCCCATTCTAGAGCCTATACCGCCCGCAAATATTACTACGTATACTGTTTTTCTGTTAATCATATCTAAAAAAGATTTCCCAGCACCTTTGCTGTGTACATTAGTTTTGACTCACCTGTAATTTTTCTGATTCTGTTATCTCTCAATAGCGCTATTTTATTTTTCAGACTTGTGTCATAATAGGCATACACACATAGCTCGTCTTTTATATCCTGGTGAACAGCATTGTCATATTTTTCTATTATCTCTTTGCACAAGGAACTTCTGCCATTCCGCAAATCAGGGTTTTGGAGTTTTTCTCTCCACTGCTTAACTATATTTGTTTTTCTTACACCAACAACATTATTCTCGTGTTGCCGATAGTAAATGTAACTATTATTATCATAGTAGACAGTTCCAATGCATGCCGCGACCATAATAACCCATACGTCATGAATTCTAGAACGAAGCAACTGCATCGATGGTCGTCTTGCTGGATCACTCAGCATCTTCTGCAATTTATTACTCCAAACCATCGTACATCCTGCTGCTTTATTCTGGCACATTATTTGTCTAAATGAAGTATCTATAGTATTCTCATATCTCTGCCCAACAACTCTGCCCGTTCTATCCACTAGTGTTTGATTGGAGCAGTACAACTCTGCCCTATTTTTATTAAGTATTTCAATCGCCCTATCAAGCTTATTGTCAAGCCATATATCGTCCTGATCAGCAAATGCATAAAAATCAAACGTATCCGGAACGCAGTATAGAAGTTGCATGAAACTATTTCCTACACCAACATTTTTATCTTCTTTTAAAACTATTTTATGTTTGTATTGTTTGATTATTTTTGCGGTCCCATCACTTGATCCATCGTCTCTGATGAATAAAGTTACATCTACATTTTGTTGTTGAAGAATGCTTTCTATTTGTTCTTTTATGTATTTTTCGCCATTATAGGTGCTCATCAATACCGCTACAGTTTTCATCACTCATTCTCCAATAGTCAACTCCGTAATAAAGTGGGTTTCTCTGTTATTTTTGCTAGGAACAGCCATATAGTCTTTCCCATAGTTGCCCATAAGATAAGCCTCATAGTCGTTAGGGGCGAAAAAGTAATGCCCATTAAAGGCTAATTCTGTAAGGGGCAAAAACTGATTGCACTTATATATTTCACCAAAATAATGTCTCCGTCCTGTTGCGCTTGTTATAGACTCTCTGCCCTTGAAAGGTTTTATTGCATTATCGACTTTATCAAACCATTTTTCAGGAGGTATAAAAGAGAACGCTTTCCCAATTAAGCTCCTTGCTTGGAGATATCGTTTGCCATTTTTACTAGCCTTTAAAAGGTTTCGGTAATCCTTTGTCATATAATGCTCATCCATAACGCAGGATGCTATAAGCATCAAGGCGTTAGCATATGTACCGACCAGCCTTCGTATTATCCGGTTATTAGGGACATAGTCATATGGAAATATATCAATATATACACTTTGTGGAGAAAACGGATTATCTCCTCCCATTGTTTTTAACGTTGTACCCCTTTTGAAAATTTGCATAAACCTATTTCCATTAGGATACTTCGTATTTGGACATCGTAATTCATATTCATCCCCAAATTGATCATCAAAAATCTCTTTGAGTTTCTCATAGTCTCTTCTAAAAAGGCCAAAGTCCATGTCATCATCCCAAGGAATGAAACCGCCATGCCTTACAGCACCTAAAAGAGAACCTCCTACAAGAAAAATTGACAGGTTATTTTTTCTGCACCTTTTATCAATATCAACAGCCATTTCGAATAAACATGTTTTTAGTTTCTCAGACTCTGCACCAGATATCTTTTTTCCTGCTTCATCATTTCTGGCTATTTCATTTAAAATGCTTTTATAGTTGAAATCTTGTCCCACTTTATTTCTCCATAATTATCTGTTAACTCACTAATACTATCTACAATATATGAATCCTAGAATTCCTAAGTTGCAAATTTTGCATTCTTCCTCTATTACTTGTAACATATTTATATCCGTTAATTCATCGTATACAAATACCACTATTGACGACTGTAACGGTAGCAAGTCAGCATTGATGTTCGGATATTTTGCAACTGAAGCATTTATCATATCTCCGATTCTTTCTACATAAGAGTTCTTCATTCCAGTTTTCGCTTCATTAAAAGCATCAATCAGTGAAATATTGTCAATATTATTATTACGCTTAATTGTATCCAGCGTTTTCGCTATCCGCGTTATCTGCTCATTAGTAGCTTGTTCAATCGCATCTTGCTCCAGCAAATTGTTTCCGCGAAGCTGTTTCCTTTTATTTTTTTTCTCAGTCTCGATTGTTCCAACGCAACGGGTCTGCAGGACTTCGGCGGCTATAACTGGTGAGTATACTTTTCTCTTAAAGATGACGAAAAGAATGTATAATCCTGCGCAGCCTATCAGTCCTAGCATAAATCCAGCAATTGCATATTTAATATTGAAGCGTGGCTCATGTATTCCTTTTATTATTTGCCATGCTTCTTTCCCGCTTGTTTCACTGCCTTTATCGTTTTCATTATTTTTTATTAACTGATATGCAGCAATTTGCTCTCCTGTTAATTCGTTCTCAGCTTTTTTAGCATATGTGAGTTGATCGCCAATTCGATTCGTCCAATCTGTTTTTGCTTGTAACAACTCAGTATCATACATAACCACATCTTGCTTATCTACCTGTGTTATATTGTGATCTGCGATTGTCTTGATGAGTGAATCCTTTTGGTTATAGATATGATCGGTTATAGCCCGAATAACTCCTTCGGTATCTGCATTGTTCGGAAGAATTACATATATAGTAAATGTATCCTGATCTGCGCTTGCCACTCTTTGTCTCGAATAGTCAGTCCCTATTAATTGTTTAATTGCATTCGCTTGAGAATTTGTGTTTAAGCAATTATTAATTGTATTGTATAATCCGGTATCATTAAGTGAATTGACATAAGCACTAACAAGCAAGTCTGTGCTAGAAGAAGGGGCTACTTCCGAGATTTTGTATACTATATATACACGATGCTCCTTTTCCGGGTCGATATTATAATAAACCGAATTTTGGAAATAACTGTTTTGCTTGTCTATCAGCTGATATCTTCTTATGACATTTTCCACCGCCTGCCGATCAACAGGGTTCAGTACTGCCAGAATTTGCTTTGTTTGCTCTGAATAATCGCCCGATATTAAATCTATATCGCTATTTATCGCCTCTTCCATTTGTTTCATTGACTGCAAATAATTATTTTTTTCATTATAAAAAGCCATCGCTGAAACAGCTACCGAAACAGCCAAAGAAATGATTAAGACCACTTTCCAGAATTTAACAAATTTGTGTACTATTTCGGAAAAATCAATCCCGATTTCGATATTTCTACCCTTAACGTAATCCACAAAGCACCTCTTCCTTAGATAAAAAGCTCTACAATTCTATTGTATGTTGTTTTTCTGTCAAATAATTCTTCCGCACATTTTCTTGCATTTTTCCCTTTCTCTTCTCTAGTAATCTTGTCTAGTGATAAAAGTTTAATTTTATCTGCTAAATCATAACTGTCATTATTCTTACAGTTAAACCCCATTTGATAAGATTCAACCAATTGCTGGTATTCTTCATTTTCCTGCGTGCTGACAACAGGCAGTCCTGCAGCAGCATAATCTGCATGTTTATTAATTATACTTTGTGCGGCTCTTCGAGTTATTGGGTTAATTGTTATGTCGCATTCGCACAAAAGGCTACACATTTCACTATATTTTAACCGTCCTGTAAAGATTGCATTAACGTTCTTCTCTTTTGCATACTCTTCAAATTCTTCTTTTCTTGGCCCGTCGCCCATAACAATAAATTTCAACGAGGGGTCATCTATTATTGCCAGCGCATCCAGAGCGCATGTTATGTCATAACTTGCTCCCAAAGTACCGCAATAAGCAAGCCATATTTCATCTTCAGGTTTTTCCAAAATAGGTCTTTCCGCTGCATAGCCATCGAAAACGTCTAAATTAGTTCCAAGGAAAACAGTAGTCCCTGACGAGCATTTATTATTCTTTTTCAATGCCCTATTTGCATACGTATCTGATACAGCGCAAATGGCATCCGCACTCTTGTAAATATAGTTAGCGATGATTGTAAACGGAAAAAACGCTATATCGCTAATGATTGGTATATTTACCACCATCTTAAAGGCTTCCGGCCACAAATCCTGCACATCTATGATATACCTGATACCATTATTGTTGCAGTATCTGGCAGTGAGAGCAGGTTCCGTCAAAGATGGAACAGCACAGTATATCACATCTGGTTTTTTCCGGGCTTTGAGATATCTCTCAACATTTCTTCCCCAGCAAAAATGACTTCTAAACCTCCTAAGGCATACATTTTTAGGATACCCCGGTTCATCTATAAAAGTGATCCGAAAGGGCCATTCAGCCATAGGTTGATCTCTAAAACTCTTAGATGTATGTCTGAATTTACTGGTAATTAATTCGACATCATTGTCTTTTGAAAGCATGTTTGCAAGATAAAGAAATCTATCATTATCCGTTATTGAAAAATCCTCACAAAATTCGGAGATAATTAATATATCCATAAACGATTTCACCTCATTGTTTATGTGCTAATTACCCTCTATAAACAGGGAAGAAGTTTACATCCGTAATAGAGTCACCCCGCATCATAGTTAGTTCTTGATACACATCTGGATCAAATACTTTTCTGCCGATATAAAATTGTTTTGGCTCTTCTTTATTAAATGATTTTTTAAACTTAAGCAGTCCATCCTCGCTAGATCCAACTCCACCGCCTAGGTTCATACTGGTAAATCCATGCTCGGATCCCCATAAAGAAGCTTTATATAGAATAAGATTGGTTGCTGCTAATGAGCTATACTCCCTTAAGCTTCCAGACAGATGGTAGTTCATCATTTTATTACATTCGAGCATTATTGCTGCAGCTATAATTTTTTCTTCATATACAGCGTAAAAAATCTGCGCATTCTCCCCAAGTTCTTCCATAATGCTCTTGTAGAATGATTCTTCAAAATAATAGTAGGCTGAAGCATTATCATTTTCCATTGTCTTATCGTAGATTTCCCGGAAAGACTTATATATTTCTGGAAATGATCCATGATATACCACAACGCCATTTTTTATAGCTTTTCTTATTACGTTTCGATTCTTGCTGCTGAAATTATTCCATATCACATCAGGCTCATTACAGTCTATAACGATAATATTTCCTAACGGAATGACGTCATATTGTTCTTTTACATCAGATTGATTTTGTATAACTGGATGAAATCGTACGAATTCTGATACAATGTTGTTTCGCAGGCACCATCTTTCATAGTCGATAGAAAGTTGTTTGGTGTCTTCTCCTTCTATAATCCAGCCCCCATAGCCATATGGAGTAGAGAAATCAAAGTATCTGTCAGTATCAATGAGGTCTTTAAAATTAGGATCATCTGAAATGCTCCTCTTCATCACAACGTTGATGCCACGAGTCCTTTTATCATCATAATAAAATAATAAAGGTTCTCCATCCCCGTGTAGCTTAAAAGCCTTTACATAGCCTGCCAAATAATAGGTATCATGCAATGAAAATGATTTTACTATCTGATCCCACTCTTCTGCCTGATCAATCGAAAATACCTGTAAAGCAGACTTAGCCATACCTAAAACCTCTCGTTTTTTATTTACTCATGGTATATGGTATTACCCATACCACAACCAGAACAACTGTAACGATTACCCCTAGAAAAGGTGCAAACTTCATGTATGCCAAGGTCTTACGCATCTCTGCCGGATCCTTTTCCTCTTCTGGAATAACAAACAATTTCGCCCGCTCTTGTCTTTCTTCTTCTGTAACTTTAGTAAACCACGAACCTATAATTAAACCTATAACGTTCAGGACTATTCCAACAATAACTGGATCACAAATTGCGGGCAGCGTAACCCCGGCAATATTTGAATATAGTTTCAGCGCAAAACACCCCAGGAAACCTGTTAACATTCCAGTAAATGCGCCAGCTTTTGTTACCCTAGCAGAATGGACACTCGCAAGTGCTACCGGCATCCAGGCACTTGCAACAATTGCACCTCCAAAATACATAATCCACAGAATCTGAGGCGGATTGAAAATTGCGAGGAGGAGCACAACAACACTAACTACTACCATTGAAATGCGTCCAATAGCAATGGTATTCCCCTTTCCTTGATAAATGTCGTTTGCGACAGATGACCCAATTAGCGAAAGGAACGTAGTCGCGGATGAAATGCCCGCTGCTAACACTCCTGTCAGAAGAATAACTCCGAGCAGTTTCGGTAACACATTCATAGACGCCCAAATAAGGACATGAGACTCATCTTCCATATTGGTGTCATAAAGATTAATTGTCACGGCTGCCATTCCAGCCATAAGCTGAAGGGCAAAAATACCAAAAGCAGAAAACAGTGATGATCTCACTACGGTATGTTCGTTTTTTGCCATCAAGTACCTGCTTGATTGCCAAGGTCCGACCATACATACAGATAACCATACTATTCCATATACTATTCCCCAAATTACATTCTCGACACCAGATGGATACATGTAGTCAAGATTGCCGCTCCATGCAAGCAAGTCTTTGGTATCCGAATGATTCAGCTGTTCAACAACTGAATACCAGCCGCCATTCTTTCCTGTTATAACAAATACTGAAACAACAAGTGCTGCGGTAAACACACTGAACATTAATGTATCCGTTATCAGCACGCCTCTCGATCCAGCAACTACTGTTACAAGGCTAAACACGACTACTGCAAGTGTAATGCACATATTATAATTGTATCCAGTAACTACATGCATCAGTGTTCCAACACCTTGAACGACAGATAGCAGGTACACTGTCATTGTTATGACTGCCGTAGTTGTTGCCAGTATGCGCACTTTTTCTGAACAGAAGCGTCTTCCAAAGAACTGCGGTATAGTCAGAACCTCCGACCGCCTCAAGAATCTGCCGAAGAAAACAGCGCCCACAATATAGCCCACAACTTGCATGGTTGCCAAGATAGTCATTGGCGAGAAAATACCGCCATAATATGCACCTGCATCGCCCATGAACATCCCCGTGCTTACATAGGATGCTATCATAGAGCCCACTATCAGTGTTATAGGTGCGTTCCTTCCTGCAACATAGTAATCATTAGCATTTTTTACTTTGCGGCTGATTATAAACCCCAGAACAAGATACACCGCAAAGGATATCGCCATTCCTATAAAATATATATTCATTTATTTAGATTCCTTTCCTTCACCGGTATACTCCCTTTTGATGCTTTTATAAGATATCCAGCCTCCGAAAGAAATCCACAATCCTAGCGCTATCGATATTACAAGTTCCATTGATACCCCTTTTTTCTTTACATTGCAGCTTCGTTCTCTAGTAATTCTTTTAACTGTTTTCGATCTGTTTTGCCGTTTAAATTATGCGGCATAGTATCGAGCTTTACTCTTTTCCCCGGAATCATATAGTCAGGCAATATATCTTTGAGCTTGTCATTGATTTCTTTCCCTTCTATAGTACCTGTATAAAACAATACAATGCGCAATTTCTTATTGTCATAAAGACAGCAACATTCATCTACCCCATTAAGAGAATAAACTGCAGCCTCTATTTCGCCCAGTTCAATTCGGCGCCCCCTGTGTTTTATTTGGAAGTCTTTTCTTCCAACATATACCATTTCGCCCTTGCGGTTATATTTTCCAAGATCTCCGGTGCAGTAAATTGTTTCACTATATGCCTTGTTTAGTGGGTTTTGGATAAAGGCCTCTGCTGTTCTCTCCGGGTCATTGTAATAGCCATATGCAGTTCCTGCCCCTCTCATACATATCTCTCCCAGCTGCTCTGGTTCTGTTACAAGTACGCCTTCATCAAGCAGGAAGCAGTCTTTATTTGTACACGACTTACCAATAGGAAGGAGTTCTCCATCGTCAAATCGTCGATCAATTTCAAACCACGTACAAGTATCAGTCACTTCGGTAGGTCCAAATAAGTTGATAAATCTTGCATCAGGATATTCATCCATCCATCTGTTAAGATGTTTTACCTGGAACGATTCTGCTCCGAAAAAGATGTTTTTCAAACTGTCAACATGTGGTCTGTTCAACGCTTTGAGTGTTGAAAGAAAAGTGAGAATTGATGGTACCCAGATAATAGTATTGATTCTATTATCTTTAAGATACTCCATCAGTTTAACTGGTTGAGAGAACAGCTTATGCGGAACAACATATGTCATGGCTCCATTTCTAAGCGTTTGATATATTTCATAAACAGAAAAACTGAAATAGAAAGGTGATTGATTCGCAAATATTGTATTCTCGTTAAATCCTAAATCATGCGCGGCCCACTCTGTAAGATCCACAATTCCTCTATGCGAAATGATAACGCCTTTAGGGGTCCCTGTTGATCCAGATGTAAATAATACATAGAGCACATCTGTGTCTACAACTCTATCTGTTGTCAGTTTAATATGCTCTATATTTATCTCTACCATCTGCATATCTTCATAGCATAGAACAAGTCCGTTAGGAATAATAGCCTGTGCCTCTTCGAGATGTGACTGGTCAGTAATGATAGCAGCTGGTTCAAGTTTGCCTACAATTTTAGAGATTCGTTCTTCAGGCATACTTGTGTCAAGCGGACTATAAAAGTTCCCACTGTAACTAATACCTTCAAAAGAAGCTATGCACTCAACACCTTTGTCCAGATACACCATAATTGGTTGTTTAAACAAACCCGCCTCAATAATTGTTTGTGCGATATGATGCGCTTCTTCTTGAAGTTGTGAAAATGTAATGCTGCGTTTTTCGTCAACGAAAGCGATTTTATTAGGATATCTCTTCGCTGTGGAGTCCAGATAATCCGTCACTATTCTCGCCATGTGTATATCCTCCAAGTTCTCTTTACTATCTTTTACTTCTCTTGATTAAATCCCATATGTTTTTGGCAGAATTAAAGTTCTCTGCTGTTATTTCTTCAGGATCAATTTCTACATCAAATTCATCAGTAATTGCCATTACGATTGACATAACATCAAGGCTATCCAAGAAATCCCCATCAACCAATTCTGTTTCTGTATCGTAATCAACATCTGGATTAATATCTTTAAGAATCTGTTTTAATTTTTCCATATCTGCACCTCAAGTTTACTTAAAATTCTTATTCAGGCCCTTTCCAAAGTTCTTTCCTGGCGGAGTAATAATTGAGCTATTGTCAGGTACTCTTCTTCTCGGATAAGTATTAATTGCAATCTCAACATTATCTCCAATCTTGGTGCCTGGCAGGATCGCAGAATTGACTCCGAATGTGACTCCATTTCCGATTTCGCTGTCTCCTGTAATTATTACTCCAGGACCAATTACAATATTGCTCCCCATTACATCCCCATGGCTTATGATCGAAAATGAGTCCATAAACAAGTAATCTCCAACCACAGGGTTTCCAGTAACCATGGCATTAGGAAATATTACGGTGCCTTTTCCTAATTTTGCCATTCGCGAATAATATGCCTTGCTACTTACATATGACCCAGCCGTAAGGTTATGATCCTCAATAAATTGAATCATTTTGTCTCTGTATTTAATCAGGCGAACAGCGACTATATATTTTGCAGTCCTGTCAAAATCTTTGTCGTCAGTAGCATCCATATCTCCTAGATATGGAATGAACTCGGAAAGCTCATCATTTTTACTTTGAGCATAATAGCCTGCTACTTCAACACCGTCTGATGACATGTATTCATATAGCTCGATAGCGAATCCACCGCCCCCTAAAAAAATGTACTTATCGCTCATTGTCATTCCTTTCTGCTCTTTCTTTATCGAGATATGTTTCAACGGCATCTGTATCTACTGCTACATCTTCTTTTTTCAAGACTTTTACAATAGTCATTATTAGAATCTCTAAATCTTTCTTAAAAGAAACATTATTCGTATATTCTACATCCATGGCTAACCGCTCATCCCATTTAACAAAATTGCGACCATTAATCTGCGCAAGTCCTGTTAATCCCGGGCGTATGCTATGTCTTTGTCTCTCTGCCTTTGTGTAATAAGGAAGATACTGGACCAGCAATGGTCTAGGTCCGATTATCGACATATCGCCCTTGATAATATTAATGAGTTCTGGAAGTTCATCCAAAGACGTAGATCTAAGTTTTGTCCCAAACGGAGTAATTCTGTCGGTGTCTGGAAGCAAGTTGCCTTCCACATCCTTTTTATCCGTCATTGTCCTGAATTTATACAGTTTGAATATTTTCTCATTTCTACCAGGCCTATCCTGTGTAAATAGTACTGGTGATCCCAGTTTAATCCTTACAGCTAATGCGGTTCCCGCAAGAACTGGGCTTAGCGCAATAGTTGCAAGCGATGCGCACAGAAAGTCCTGCGGTCTCTTGACATACTTCTCATAGAAACCCTGTTTATGCCCAACCTCTTCGTCAGGTTTAACTGCGAGTGCATTCTCTGCTGCAACACCTGCTGTCAAAGCTGTAACTATACCGCCTATTCCAAATATAGCTTTCTTGATCTTTACCACTGGATTCTCCTGTATTTAACTACTCAAAGCACTTTTTGATTACTTCTATAATTGCATCCTGCTGTTCTGCTGTCATCTTGTTATCACTTGGCAGACACAGGCCTCTATCGAATATGTCTGATCCCACATCCATCATGCCTGTTTCCTGGATATAAGCATTGCTTCTTGCTCTGCCGTTTCCATTTGCTGTGATAAATGGGTTCATTCTGTATATCGGTTGCATGTGCATAGGCTTCCAGATAGGTCTTCCCTCTGCATTGAGTGTTGCTATCGCCTCGAGGATCTCTGTCGGGCAGCTCTTTCCTTCTTCAGGAATATAGAGCGCATCTTTCTCTCCTCTTACCTGTTTGCACATGGCATCCTTATCTATGATCATGCAGGACAGCCAGAAGTTCGGCTCAGCCTTGCTCTCATCATATGGGTTCATCTGAACAGGAAGTCCCTTCAGTCCTTCCTTATATCGCATATATATTGCCTTCTTCTGTGCGATATGCTCCTCAAGATACGGATACTGGCCCCTTATAACACCAGCAATAACATTGCTCATGCGATAGTTGTATCCGAGTTCTTCATGCTGATACCATGCAGCATCTTCTCTGCTCTGTGTGCTCCACTTTCGCACCTTGTTGGCATCATCCTTATTATCTGTAAGGAACATTCCTCCGGCTGATCCTGTAATAATCTTATTGCCGTTGAACGAGATTGCATTGAAGTCTCCGAAACCACCGGTCTGCTTGCCCTTGTATGTCGCTCCAAGTGACTCGGCTGCATCCTCTACGATCAATGCACCATGCTTGTCACAGATAGCCTTGATCTCATCAATCTTGCCCGGAGTTCCGTAAAGATGTGCAATGACTACCAGTCTGACTTCAGGGTAGAGCTCAAATGCCTTCTCAAGTGCAACCGGGTCCATGTTCCATGTGTCATATTCTGTATCGATGAAGATGAGCTCTCCGCCTTCATATGCAACCGGATTGACCGTAGCGTCGAATGTCATATCTGAACAGAATACCTTGCGGCCTTCAAGTGCGCCATGTCCTGCTGCAGGCTGACCGTACAGTCTCTCTCCTGCCAGCTTGATTGCAAGATGCAGTGCTGCTGTTCCTGCTGAAAGAGCTACGGAATACCCGCATCCGATCTTCTCGCATGTTATCCTCTCGACCTCATTGATGTTAGCTCCGACTGTAGACATCCAGTTGGTCTCGTATGCTTCCTGCATGTACTTCAGTTCTTCACCATGCATGGTAGGTGAAGCAAGCCAGAGTTTCTTCTCAAACGGTGTTACCTTGTTAGTCTTATCGTATGCCATAATGATCGCTCCTGTTATAACCTGTAATCTCAATTTCTCCTTACATGTATTTCGGCTGATAGGTCGGACAGATTTCCTTGATATCCTTACGGATATCTGCCATATTATCTTCTGCTTTATCTATGAGCCTGTCTAGTTCAAGGAGGAACTTTCCCTCATCGATGTCTATTGGCTTGCCTATGTGTATCTTCTTATTATCTGTTTCTTGAAGTCCTTCCTCAGCCATGAGAAGTTCCTCATAGAGTTTCTCTCCTGGTCTGAGTCCGACAACTTCAATCTTAATGTCCTTTTCAGGTTCATATCCTTTCATCCTGATCAGGTTGCATGCAAGATCATATATCTTGACCGGTTCACCCATATCCAGAATAAATATCTCTCCTCCTTTAGCCATGAGTCCTGCGGTAAGTACGAGAGATACCGCCTCAGGTATGGTCATGAAGAATCGTGTGATTTCTCTGTGTGTCAGTGTAACAGGTCCGCCTGCATCTATCTGTCTCAGGAAGAGCGGAATAACAGACCCGTTGCTTCCAAGAACATTACCGAATCTAACGGCTACGAACTCTGTGTTCGACCTTCTGTTATATGTCTGGACGATCATCTCACAGATTCTCTTGGTTGCACCCATTACGTTAGTAGGGCGGACAGCCTTATCTGTGGAGATCATTACGAATCTCTTTACGCCATACTTATCCGACAGTTTCGCCAGATTCAGTGTACCAAGGCAGTTGTTCTTGATGGCCTCATTAGGAGATGTCTCCATAAGTGGTACATGCTTGTGAGCAGCTGCATGATAGACGACCTCAGGTCTGTACTTCTCGAAGATGGTTTCGAGCCTGTCATAATCTCTAACGGATGCAATGAGCACTTCGATATTAGCCTCTGGATAGTATCTCCTGAGTTCCATCTCAAGTTCATATGTTGTGTTCTCGTAAATATCTACAATAATGAGCCTACCCGGATCATTCGCAACAATCTGTCTGCAGAGCTCGGATCCGATGGAGCCGCCGCCTCCAGTAACCATTATGGTCTTGTCTTTAACGAAAGACTGCAGCTCAGGATTCTTGATTATAACTGAATCTCTTCCGAGAAGGTCCTCATAGTTAACATCTCTGACGGATGAGCTGAGGGACTCTGTCAGTGTGCTTGCAATAGCCGGAAGTCTTCTAACTCTAGCCTCTGTCTGCTGGCATATTCCAATCAGTTCTCTGATATCCGCCGGTGATGCTGACGGTATAGCGATAACTATCTCGTCAATACCGTACTTATCTGCCGCATCGACAATCATTTCTCTGCCACCGATGATAGGAACGTTGTTGAGGCTTTTGCCTTTTTTCCCAGGGTTATCATCTATGATGCAAGCGACTTTGATTCTACGCGAGCTCAGCTGATACTCTCTGATGAGCATAGTTGCTGCAGCGCCTCCGCCGATAACCATGACGCTATAAGTATCACCTTCTTTATGTCTGCTACGTTCAATTCCTCTCAATGCCCTGACCATGAATCTGGAAGCCGTAAGGAGAATCAACAGCATCATAAAATTGAACGGATAATAACTGCGGAACATGCTAATTCCGAGAATCACCCTGTATATTATGTATATCGCTTCAGTGAGAGCCGCCGATTTGATACAGTCATACATCTCGTTGACACTTGCATAGGTCCAAACTCTGTTATACAGGCGCAGAATAGTATTGATTACAACAAAGATAATAATATCCGCAGGAAGCATCTTGAGTACTGATTCAAGATACCATGGAGAAGTCCTGATTGAGAAAATACCGAATCTGAATACAAATGGTGCTATAGCGCTGACTATCGCAATGAATATATCTATTAGTATGAAGATTGCTATACTTGTTTTCTTATCTTTAACTGCCATTATTGTCCGTATTTTTTCCTGTTCTTCTGAGTTATATGTAAATGCTTATGAACCGCTAAGATTTTAGGCCATAGTTATATGCATTATAACACAGAAAGAGGGCGTAAGCACTATCATTACTGTTTTTCACGACGTGCCAGCGTCCTCTTATACCTGCAAGTATTGTATCATATTCAATTGTTGTACTGTGATGAGTGTCTGAAGAGTATTGCACTTATCCGCGTAACAGAAGCTTGCTACTCGCTAAGTAATAAAGTATTAACATCAACGTTCATCCCGTCCGATAATAATATCCACGCTTCTAGAAGTTGTCTTTTCTTGTCTTTCAGAATCTTTTTTATCTTTTTCATTTCTTTCGGTTTCAACGGACCGTTTGCCACCTGCTCTAGTGTATCTATAAATATGGAGCTCCTCCGATGATCACTGGTCTCTACATGTACATGCGGTCGATTATGTTTATTCCCCTCATGTGAGTAAATATAGAATTTGAAGCCGCCTTCTCTAAAGATTTCCCCACTACCGAGGATAATCATCAATCCCGCATTGACCGCTTTGAGATTAAATCGCTCTACGATATTCAGCAGCTTCATATTCTCGTCTTCAAAGCTTATTACAAATGAATTACTAATAAACACCACCAACTCCGGTAAAGAAATCACGCCTTCATCTTCACAAGTATCTGGCATGATTGAAAACCCAAACATTGTTAGCGCTTTATTGTGTAAGTCTCTTACAGAGAAGTCTTCTGTTACAGTAATTGAACTGCACCTATTTTTAACTGCACCAGTTTGGTTTTCATTTAAGTACGTTTTTCTAGCTCTATTACTCTCTATAATACTCCTCACTTCACATTCAGGAAGCTTATCATAACCATACCCTTTGGCTGAGTAATAATACAGATTGCAATTAACATCAATTTCTCTTGCCATTGTTTCCCTAATAACCTATCAACCCAAAGTGTTTATTGATATCGACCCTTATCCCGTCAGTCTTCGTATTCCAGCACTTATAGAAATGCTCTTTATTATTTAAAATCCTTTTCTTTGCTTTCCTTCTGTACTTAGCGGGTAATTTGCCACTTATTATTTCTCCATTATCAATCCTGATAACTGCAGAATGATTATGGTCTGTAGTATTAACATGTACATGAGGATAATGGTGGGACCCTCTCTCATGTGAATACATGTAATATTCAAGGCCTTCAGCATTATCAACTTCTCCAGCGTCAGATGAAATCAAGCATTGAAGTCTTAGCGTCTTATTGTCCGGATAGTTATTATATTTACTGATAACCGTTAATAAATTCTTACTATTATCTTCAATATAATATCTGTCTCCGTTTACAAACGCCCAATTAAGCAACTTCCAGAAATCATCATTTAGGTCCCACTCGTTCATCTTCTCTTTTATCGTGTTTATTAGTGCAGATACTGTTGAGTGCGAATTGAATGAAAATAAATCGGATTGTCCATTTAATGCTCTGAGTGGTTGTAACACCTCTTCCGGTATCACATGTCGATAGCGTGTATCAACTTCTAACCAATCATTACATTCCTGGTTGTCTGCATATACGACAACCTCAATTGTGTATCTAATTTCTTCCAAATAAAACCTCTTTCTATGCTTTGAACTCCATGTCATACATGTATATTATACGTCTTCCGTCGATTAAGCCCTTCTTTGACTATTATCCCGGCAAGTATGACAACCTTTCTGTTACCTCAGAAGAGATCCTTTGGCTCCCTCTAATCACGGCATTAACAGCCCCAGCTCTACCGGACTCTCTTGTCTCTCTCCATATTCTTCTTCCGGTATCAGTCCCCGGTCTATGTAATCCTTATACGGGTCTGCGCAGCCTTCCGATCCTATGTCATGCACTCCCTCTGCATCATATCTTGTCAGGTCTATTTTGTCAGGATATATCTCGCACACTGTGCCTGTCAGCGCCATGTCGCCTGCGTCGTATTTCCCCTTGGTCCCGTTTGCGAGTTCTTTCGGGGAGCAGTTCATGTAGTATCCTGTGTAGCCGGCATTGAGGTATGTGAAGTTCAGGGTCTCCTCCGTATACTCATCGGTGTTGACTGCATTCTCTGTGAACTTCGGCACGATCAGCCTGTCTCCGGCTGCCCTGAATACCGCAGAACCTCCCATGTAGCAATCCCATCCCTTGGAGTGGTTGTGCCCGTACAGGCATAGTATGTTCAGTGATTTCCCTGCATCATTGATCACATTGAACAGGAGCGATGCGTACAGGTTGTCCCCTGTGTCATGCTTCGATGAGGTGCGCGCTGTGTAGTGAAGCGGTACATGCATCGCCACTATGACCGGTCTCTTCTCGCCCTTGCTTATCAGGTCATCGAAGCAGGTCTTCATCTCCTCGGCGGTTTCCTTCACCTTTGCTAGGCTGCCTGCGGTCTTGCCCTGCTTCCACGGGTAATCGTTCTGCGTGTTGACTACATATACAAGATAACTGTCAAACTCATGAAGGCCTGATTCAGTTATTGAATCCGTCAGGTGGTCGTGATTGCCCTGAATGAATATGGCGCGCTCAGGAGTTACAGACGGCATCTTCTCTTCTATTATCCCACTGATTTCGGCTATCGAGTTCTCGGGGCTTATCTGGTAACTGGATTTCCCGGACACGTTCGAGTAGTCTCCGCACATGATCACACCGGTAGGCACCTTGCCGTCGGCTGTAATTGCATCCACTATTCCACTGAGATTGGTCTCCGGGTCATCCCAGCCAGACTCCTCCTGGTAATCAGAAGCGAAGAATAGCGTAGCAAGCGGCTTCTTGGGTGCTGCGTCAGATACAGCCTCAGATGCACTCTCCAGCGTAGTTCCTACTGTATTGCCCGGATCAGCCTCTGCATTACGGGCTGCCCTGCCGTTGTGCAGATGAAGCACTGCGCCCAGCATCACAACCAGCAAAAGCAGCTCTATTATCAGCCGTATTACCTTTTTATTGGGTTTTCTTCGCTCCATCCGTTCCTCCGAAAACTGCCAATGCTAAACAGAGTTTAAGAATTATTGGCCTTTCTCTGTGCTACACTGTTCATATGTAAAGAGTACTTTACTAAAGTATGTGCTTGAACACGTGAGGAAATCAAGATGAAATCTAACAATGCATATAGAACTGTAATATCTAAAATCTCGGCAATGCTGCTGGCTCTTGTCCTGTGCATGTCGGCTGCTGTGCCTATGGCAGGTATGGATGTATATGCCGATACAGACAGCAAGGCACCTGCAGCTGAGGAGAGCAAGAAAGATGCAGCTAAGGAGTCTGCTAAGAAGAAGGCTGAGACTCCGGCTGCAACATCGATCACCGGTTACAAGGCGTCATACAACAAGCGCTACAGCCAGGCTCTCAAGATCGAGGCAGATATCACACCTGCAGGTGACAGAGAAGTTCAGCTGCAGAGATACAGTAATGAAACATCAGCGTGGACGACTATCCTGACTGCTAAGGTCGCTCCAAAGACTGAAACAACAGCAACTGCTGATCAGGCTACCACAGAAACAGCTGCAGCTACAGCAAGTACTGAGACAGCCTCAGCGACTGCTGCTGATGCCAATACTACTGTAGCTGCAAACACTGACGCTGCTGCAACCACAGCTGTAGTATCCGGTCCTGCAGTTCTGACTGAGGATAACGGTGTTGCTCATGTGACTTTCTCCGTTCCTAAGGAAGAGCGTCAGAAGACCACTTCCTACTGGCGTATCTATGTCCCTGCAACCAAGAAGGCTGCAGCGGCTACAAGCGAGAGGATCACTGTCACCACCCGTAATCTTGAAGATCTCAGCATTTCTGCAAGGAATGCCTGCATCTACAGGATAGACGGAGACGGCGTCGGCACCATGATCTTCTCAAGGAATTCTGCCACTCCGGTTGCTCAGGCCAGCACGACCAAAATAATGTCTGCTGTCGTACTGCTTGAGAGCGGTCTTATCGACTCAACCACACAGATATCCGCTCATGCTGCCAGCACTCCGTATGCAAGCGGCCGCCTGGCTGTAGGTGATGTGTATAACACAAGAGACCTCCTGTACGCTATGCTGCTGCCGTCATCCAACGATGCAGCGACTGCCGTAGCAGAGAGAGTCGGGGGCAGTGAGGCTGGTTTCGTCAACATGATGAACGCCAAGGCTGAAGCTATGGGCTTCACCAAGACTCACTTCCGCAATCCTCACGGACTTGATGCGGACGGTCACTACACAACAGCACTCGAGCTCGCCAAGCTCACTGCTTACGCTTACACCTTCCCTGAGATAAGGGACTGCTGGGCTACCCAGTACAAGACGATCAAGAGTCTTGAGAGAGGCAGAAAGTGGACCCTGTGGTCAACCAACGCTATATTCAGCTATGTCAGCAACTTCCTCGGCGGCAAGACAGGAACCGAGAGCAACGCAGGTTGCTGCTTCACCGGAATATACACATACGGCGGCAGCACATATGTAACAGTAGTCCTCGGCAGCGGATACGGATTCTCCCGCTGGAGCGACACCAAGAAGCTGCACAAGTACATTCAGGACTACGCAGCAAGCAGTTATTAATATCCGGCTCTGATCACCGGAATTCACATGATCCCATGCAACATGAAAGCAGCAGCTCTATTTTCAGAACTGCTGCTTTTCAATTTGCCACTCTTTTATTTTCTTAATCGATTATCTGTTTATTAGGCTCGTGCGTATGAGCCTTTCCAATCTTAATCAGCTCTTCGCTATTTCCACCCTATGTATTCCCAGTTGTTAACATCGAATACATCGTCGCCTGTCAGTCTGAACCAGTCGGCCGGCTTGAACTTGTTGCCGTGGTTTTTCTTGACGCTCCACAGGTGGCTGAACAACACGTCTATGTTGACCGGGTTCTCCTGGTAGGTCGTGATCTTACTGCCGGTGAACGGGTTCTTCGCGTTCTGGATGAGGTCTTTTACGGCCATCGCAGGTACATCAGCGTTGGTCGTTAGAGTCTTGTCTGTCGTCACGCCGGTGCTGTTGAAATCTTTAACCAGCAGTACGCTGTTGAAGGTCATGATATTGAGGACTGTGTCCTCGCCTTCACCGTCGCTGCTGAACTTGAGCTTGTTGGCCTTGTAGCCGTCTCCGTTGATGATGTCGTGGCCGTGGTCTGAGACGATGATGATACGGGTGTTGTCATATACTCCGTTCTCTCTCATGTAGTCGAACCATTCGCCGAGCTGGGACATCGCTGCCATGTTGATCTGGTAGTGGAAGACGGTCTTCTTGTCCTTCATCGGGAGCTCGTTGCCCTCTTCATCAGTCCTGACAGGATGCGCCTTGTCGAACTCGCTGTTGTCTATGACCGGCGCCGGCAGGTAGCTCGGCTCCTCGAGGAGCTGCGGCTCGTGCGTGGTGTCGTTACTCATCATGAAGAAGGTGTTCTGCCCGCTGTCATCAGTCTTGGTGATGCCCTTGAGGTTGGCGAGCACTGAGTAGGCCTCCATGAACTCCTGGTTGTAGCCCTCTGCATGCGAGTAGTCAGGCCTTACCTGCGGGAACATAGCCTTGGCCTGCTCCTGCGCGTTGTAGTTGCCGTGCTCATACAGGGTCTGCTGCATGACTGCAGGTGCTATCTTGAAGAGGCTGTAGCAGAAGAAGTTGCGGTGGCGGAGCTGCGAGTTGCTGCTGTCGCTGCCCTTGTATCCGTACTCTTCAAGCGAGAAAGCCTGGTTGACCAGCCTTACGTCGTACTCCGGATGGTCAGCATATATGCTGGTGTCCGGGATCCATGTGTAGCCGGCGTAGGTCGGCTCGAAGATGGTCACCTTGTAGCCCTCGTCTCCGAAGAGTTCAGGCATTACCTTGAGGGCCTCATCGTGCTTGTCGACGAGAGCCTCCGTGTCTCTTTCGTTCATCTTCTCAGGCGTGTAGTCGTATCCGCCGTAGAGTGCCGGTGCGCCGAAATTCGTTTTGCATCCGAAGGAGACTGAGTTCCTGTAGTATGTGAATCCGTCGAACTGCTCTTTCAGTTCAGGCCTCTCGTTAAGAAGGAACGGGAACAGGTAGCCTATCTGGCGGTCCATCATTATGACTACGACGTTCTTGCCTGTTTTGCTCAGAGTTATCTGAGGCCCGCCTGCGTCCATGCCGATAGACATTCTCGCCTTGAGGTCGCTGAGTTCGCCATTGATACCGATGATGTTCATTGCAGACATTCCGAAGAGTGCCACGCAGGACATCACTACAACGAGATTGAGCAAAGCGGCTTTCTTCCTCCACAGCACGTAGACTATGAGTGCGATGGCTGCTATGGCTGCGGCGTTGATGAGTATAGCCTTGGCGCTGATGTGCGGAGTCGTATCGAACTGCAGGTCTGCAGAGAAGTTGCCGAAGTTCTTTCCGAAGAACATGTAGTTCATGAGACCGGCTGCTGCGGCTATGGCGAGCAGGATGCTCATTATTTGCTTGCCGCTGTCACTTGCCAGCCTGTAGAAGATGCCGAACCATATGATGAAGGTGCCGGCTGCGAGCAGGAACGCGCTGACTATGTACCACAGCGGAGATACGTACTCTGTGAGGCTTATGAATTCCTCTGCTGATCCGTTGATGACGGCCGACGGAATGAGAAGTCCTGTCAGCACTGTCAGCAGGATGCAGGATGGATAGTAGAGCTTGTCAGGGTCGCCTGTCCTAGGGAGGCTGAGCTTCACTCCGCGCTCTTTCAGTATCATGGAGATGAGAGGCAGCTGCAGCATGAGAAGGCAGATGATGACCATTCCCTGCGTGCGGAGGCTCCTCATCGGATGGACGAATATGACGAACGCGAGCAGCAGAATGCCTGCGACCGAAGCCATGATGGTGAGGACTTTGCCCGGATTCTTCAGCTTGTAGAAGATGTTCTTAACAAGCGAGAATATGTTGTTCAGTGTCCAGTAGAATACGAGGCCCGCAGGTGACTTGTACAGGAATACAAGGAAGATGACTGCGATGCCGTACATCTGGATCTTGCTCTTGAGCGGGAAGCCCTTCATGTATATCGCTGCGGATACTACGTTGATGAGTGTCATGAGTATCGGCAGGAGGTTCAGTGTCAGCGACCCGATGTGGATGAGGGCATCCGGTGCTCCGAGGTCTGCTATAGGGCCGAATGAGACTCCTCTTAATGTCTCGAGGTTGGACAAGAAGTGGTATGCTGCGATGAAGAACGGGATCTCAAGCAGCAGGGATATCGATCCCTTGAGTGAGTCCGTCGGCTTGTAGTTGTTCTGCCTGTAGTAGGTCTGCAGCATCATGAAGCGCTCGTCGCCCTTGAAGGTCTTCCTGATGTGTTTGATCCACGGCTGCAGTCTGTTCTCCCTGTCTCTTTCCTCTGCCTGCAGAGCGTCGGCTCTCCTGTACAGAGGCAGCACGAGGAAGTTCATCGCAAGGCTCAGCATTATAATAGCGTAGGCCGGGTTGTCAACCATCCTGTTGGCTATTACGAATACCACCTCGAAGAACAGCTCGAGCGGTCCTATGAATAATTTATATATGATTCCGCCTAGGGTCATATTGTTCCCTTTCGATTCTATGTTTACTGATTATTATTTATTTGCTAGGAAGCGGCATGCTTGCCGGCCTTGCTCTTCTTTCCCTTCTTGGCCTTTTTATCCTGCTCATCGAGCTCAGCCTGCGCCTTGGCCTCTGCCTCGGCCTTCATGATCTCGTCATGCTTGGCCAGGAGGTAGTCGGTTACGCGCTCTGTGCTCTCTCCGATGTAGGCCCAGGTCTCGTTTCTCGCCTCTTCTCTTCCCCTTGCGAACCGAGGGTCACTCAGGCACTCGTCTATGAGGGAGCCTATCTGAGGCATGTTCTCCTGGGTGAGCTGGCTGCCTATCTTAGGGAGTGTCCTGAAGGTCCACAGCTCTTCATCGAGCCAGCACGCATCGTACGGCGCCTTGTCGAACTGCACGTCGGTGTAGATGACAGGCTTATCGAATACGAGGCAGAAGTCGAAGATGACTCCGGAGAAGTCGGATATAAGGATGTCCGATCTTCTCAGCACCTCGAAGTTGTCGTTGTCGCGGTTCCACTCGAGCTGGTCGCTCTCAGGGTACTTCTTCATGAGCCCTTCAAGCATATCCTTCTCGCTTGTGTATGACTGCGGGTGAGGCCTTATGACTATGTGGTAGTCGGTTTCGAGGAGTGCGTCGATGACTGCTCCGCCGAATTTGCTGAATATCGCGCTCGGCCCCCACGACGGTGCGAGGAGCACGACCGGCTTCTCATTCTTCACACGTCCCGCCTTCTCGAGACGCTCACGCATGGCGTCCATGTAGGTGAGGCCGACTTTGGTTATCTCCTTCTCAGGGAGATTCCGGACATGCTCAAGCGCCCGGATCTGATCCTTGTGGTAATCCGCCGAGGTCAGAATCGAGTCGTAGTAGTCGATGCCGAACATCCTGTATATGGTCAGGTCGCTTGCGGCATGCGGTATGTGAACGTAGTACTTGACGTCCCTTGATCTCTTCCAGTTGAACACGTCAAGGCTCGGGGTCGTGGACAGCACAACATCGGCCTTGAGGCTGTTCAGCCTGGCAAAGGCCTTGTTGCCCTCTCCGATGAACTCGCATTTTACGTGCTCATACGGCTTGGACAGGGCCGGGTCGTCGTCCGAAGATGTCATGTAGACAATCTCCCTGCCCCTCTTTTCGAATTCGTCGCATATTGGCTCGAAGACGTTCCAGTAGCGCTTGTGGTCCGAAAAGATCGCGAAGTCCGGGACATCCGCGTCGCCTACCTGTGTCTTGCCGCCGCTCAGGTAGAACCTCAGCTTGACTGCTTTGTCCCTGAGTGTGTATGTACCGGCACTCAGCACGCCCACCAGGATGGTGAACAGCATGCTTCCGGTACCCGGATCGATATACATATACAGTATTTCCCTTCTGTGGTTAGCAGCTGCATCTGCAGCTCTTTATTATTGTGTTGTCTGCACTGCGGGCAGCCTTATTTCAGTTCCGCCTTAAGTGCTGCGATGAGTCTTTCGTTGTCCTCGGTGTTCCTGACTGCAAGTCTTATGTACCTGCCGCCGGTCTTGCCTGTGAGGTCCTTGATAAGTATCTCGTGCTTCAGGAGGAGCACCTTGAGAAGCTCGTGCGGTGTCATCTCTCCTGTCAGCTCGGCCATGACGTAGTTGGCCTGCGAGTGGATGACCCTGATGCCGTCCACTTTAGCCAGCTCAGATTCGAACCTCGCCCTCTCGGCGCGGATCTGCACGAGAGCCGCTGCGTAGTCCTTCTTGTATTTCTCCTCTATCTGCATGTAGAACTCGCCGAGCGAGTTGATATTCCAGATGGCTACGTCCTTCTTCATGAAGGCGATGGTCTCCTCATCTCCGCTCGCCAGCACTCCGAGCCTGATGCCCGGCACGCCGTACGACTTGGAGATGCTCTTCATCACGAAGAGGTGCGGATTGGCGCTGAGGATGGCCTGGTCTATTATAGTCGAATCCTCTTCATCGGCAAAGTCCACGAATGACTCGTCGATAACGAGGCGGATGCCTTTATCGCGACTCCAGTCGACCAGCTTAAGGATGCCGGCCTTAGGGATGTAGTTGCCGCTCGGATTGTCAGGGTTGACGACTACGAGGTTGTCGATGTCCTTATCTCCGAAAAACGCCATCAGGTCTTCTGCTGTGTATGCAAAGTCCTTATTATCCGGGACATAGCTGACCGACTCGGCATCGTCGTATCTGTTCGGATACTCCTCGAATGTCGGACGGACGAAGCCTGTTTTGCCTTTAATACGTCCCATGAGGGACTTGATCAGCTCGGCTGCGCCGTTTCCGACTATGATGTTCTCCTGATGAACGTTGAAGTTCTTGGCTGCGAGCAGGCTGTTGACTCTCATGCCGCTCGGGTACTCGGTCAAGAGGATGTCGAAGTTGGCTTTCATCTCTTCCTTCATCCTCTGCGGAGGGAAGTACGGATTGACGAGATAGCAGAAATCGAGGAGCTTAGGATATCTCCAGTAGCCGCCGTATCTTCTGAACATCAGATTGACTCTCTCGTCATCGTCAGGGCAGAAGAGTGTCTCGGCTATGTCGAGGTCCTGGATATCGTCTATCTCATACCACTTCTGGCCCGTCAGGCGCTTTGCCTTGATGACCGGCGAATCGATCATCGCGATGACCTTGAGGACCTGCTCGTAGTACTCGTTGAGGCCGAGCGCGCTCTGGTACGCCTCGAGGAACGGCACGTAGTGGGACTTCGAGAATTCCTTGCTGAACTTGTATATGTTGACTGTCTTGTAGTACTCGCCGAGCTCGCTGTAGTTGAGCTTCTTGCCCGGCACGAATGCGACGATCTGGTCCTCTTCATCGAGCTTGACGCAAGTGCCGTCCATCCAGGATTCGTACTTGTCGACGAGTGCGAGTGTCTCGCGCGGGTCGTTTACGAGGTCGTCGATCGCTGCGTCCTCTATGATCAGGTCTGACTCGAAGAGGAGTGTGTCCTCGCTGACCAGCCAGTCCTTGGCGAGTGCGAGCGAGTAGATGTTGTTGGTCTTGTCGTAGATAGGGTTCTCCACGAAGACTACCGGTGTCTTGATGTCCAGTGTGCCGATGTAGTCTATGAGTTTCTGTCCTTCGTAGCCGACGACTATGACCACGCGTGACAGGTTCTGTCTGTCTATCTGATGCAGCATGCGGTCGATGAGCGTGACGCCGTTGACCTCTACCATGCACTTTGTGTTGTCTTTAGTAAGCTCCTTGAGCCTCTTGCCCATACCGGCAGCCAGAATGATTGCCTGCATTTTGTCTCCTTGTTCCTTTAATTCCCTGTCTGAATCCGAAAATGTATTAAAACTAATATATTTTAGCACATAACCGCCGAGATTTCAGCCGAATTAACAGTTTCCGTAATCCGCGTGTTACGATATAATAGTTGTACGTGCTCACGTTTTGCACGTATGGCAGAATTCTGAGACTGGCATCTTATATACAGGAGACTTTATTACATGACTATAATCGTAACCGGCGGCGCCGGCTTTATCGGCGCTAATTTCATATTCCACATGCTGAAGGCCCATCCTGACTACAGGATCGTCTGCCTCGACAAGCTCACCTACGCTGGCAACCTGTCCACCCTCAAGGACGTCATGGACAACCCGAACTTCAGATTCGTGAAGCTCGACATCTGCGACCGCGAAGGCGTGTACCGGCTCTTCGAAGAGGAGCACCCGGACATCGTCGTCAATTTTGCCGCAGAAAGCCACGTTGACCGCTCCATCGAGGACCCGGGCATCTTCCTCCAGACCAACATCATCGGCACATCCGTCCTGATGGACGCTTGCAGGAAGTACGGCATCCAGCGCTATCACCAGGTATCCACCGACGAGGTCTACGGCGACCTGCCGCTCGACAGGCCTGACCTCTTCTTCACCGAGGAGACCCCGATCCACACGAGCTCGCCTTACAGTTCGTCCAAAGCAGCAGCGGACCTTCTCGTCCAGGCTTACAACCGCACCTACGGCCTGCCTGTGACCATCAGCCGCTGCTCCAACAACTACGGCCCGTATCACTTCCCTGAGAAGCTGATCCCGCTCATGATCGCCAACGCGCTCGCAGACAAGCCGCTGCCTGTTTACGGCGAAGGCATCAACGTCCGCGACTGGCTGTACGTCGAGGACCACTGCAGGGCCATCGACCTCATCATCCACAAGGGCAAAGTCGGAGAGGTCTACAATGTCGGCGGCCACAATGAGATGCGTAACATCGACATCGTAAAGCTCATCTGCAAAGAGCTCGGCAAGCCGGAAAGCCTCATCACCTACGTCACCGACCGCAAGGGCCACGACATGAGGTACGCCATCGACCCGACCAAGATCCACAACGACCTCGGCTGGCTCCCGGAGACGAAGTTCGAAGACGGCATCAAAAAAACAATAGCCTGGTACCTCGCCAACCGCGACTGGTGGGAAGAGATCATCAGCGGCGAGTACCAGAACTACTACGAAAAAATGTACGGCGACAGATAATTGCAGCCGCCCCCAATATGCCGCGGCGAGCCCGCCACAGCATACAGAAACAGCCACGAAAAGACCACCCGCTTCATTGACGAAACAGGTGGTCTTCATGGTTTTTGCATTACAACATCGCAGAGCAATCCCCGATGACCTTAAGGACTCACAATCCCATCTCTTCGAAAATCTTCCGCCTGAATTCCGCGTCACTTAAAGCCCGGTCCAGATCATCTGTCCGTCCCTGTTCCTTAAGAAATCTGAACATTTGAAGTATTTCTTCATGACCTTCTTCACGGCCTTCTTCGCGACCTTCTTCGCGGCCTTCTTTTCTCGCTTCCTTAAGCTTCTCTTCAAAAGTCACGTACTCACGCTCCCATCTGCGGTTCTCTTTAGCCCTATCGATACTGTCTGAGATGTACTGCGTCAGCCCGCTGCTCGGACTCTCTCCACACAGATAATCAAGCAGCGCCCTCAGTTCCGGAGAAATATCTTCCCTCTTGCTCTTGGCATTGATGAACACCCTTCGCGTTCCATCTTCCAGCTCAATATCCGCATCTTCAGTACACAAGCTTCTGAACTCATATCTTGCGCGTCCTGAATTGAATGGATCAAACATGCAGATAAATATGATATATGTATCCGGCAGTTCATCATAATCCATTCCGGCTCCGAGATGATCGATATCTGTGATGCTCTGATAGTATCTGCTGCGCCTTGGTAATTCAGGCCTCCTCAGCGTCTGCATCTCAAGGTCAAACACTGTATTCTCATCATCATTGAGATATACATCAAACCTCACGCTCTTGTGTTCAGTCGTCACACTCAGCACATGCTGAACATCAACCAGCTCAACCTTCCGGATGTCTTTGTCCAGAATAACCACCAGCAGCTGTCTGCATAGCTCCGGGTCATTCTGCAGGACTTTGCAAAACATGTAGTCATCAACAAACGTCAGCTCTCTGTAAGGCTTCCTCCCGCCTTTCTTTCTAACTGAAATCATTGATCCCTCCTTTCATTTTAGAAGTCAACAAAAATAAGGTCAATAATAATTGACCTTCCCGGGAAAATTGTATTTCAAATGTGCAAAACCGTCAAAGCCGATTCTCCCTTAAACCGACATTATTTACACTTAATTCAAAAAAACATAAAAAGTACAAAGCCGCCGCATTACTTTACAAAAAAGACTACCCGTTTCAGGTAGTCTCCTGTCCTCACTTTATCCCTCTGAACTCCCAGGTCTCCGTATCGATCAGCAGAAACTCCTGCGTGCCGTACGGCTGCCTGCTCCGGTCCGTCGAAAACACATCGCACGAGATGACATTGCCGTCCCGCCTCAGGCTTTGCACCGGAGTATGCCCGACAACCTGCAGCAGCTCGTTTTCCCTGTACATAGCGTTAGCATACAGCTGCGGCCTGAACCATACCGGCGATTCCTCGCGCCACATCTCCAGGCACCCAAAGCGATTGATCTCTGCAATCACTTCGTCTGTTGCATCCGGGTCGACATCCGGCAGATACACCTTCACGTAATCCTCGCAAAGTCCACCGTGCAGGAACAGCACATCATCGATCCTGTGAATATATGCCAGCCGTGACTCGTCCGCCAAAGCCTCCCTGAGATGCCGCAGCCCTTCGTTGACAATCTGGCCCGCCATGTGCGAATAGCCGCTCTCCGGCTGATTCCACACATATGACAAATCATGGTTGCCGTAGCACCACAGTGTTTCAGGGAACTTCCGCGCAAACGCCACCGCCCGCTCAAAGGTCTCCTTATACAGCTCCAGATCATACTCCTGCCCCCAGTCATCCGGAATGTCCATCAGGCACACAGCACGCTCCGCCTTACCGGCCGCAAGCAGATACGCCGCCCTGTCAAACATCCAGCCCTTGAGGTGCACATCAGGTATAACAAGTACTTTCAAAAGCAAAACTCCGTCTTCAGTATAATTGCCCGCCACGCAGTCTGATTGTCCGTTGCCCGGCGCATGCACATGTCCGCTTCCGGACACACAGTTCCGCCGTCCCGAACTACGCATTTTCGGCAAGCGAGCCTCATTATACCAAAAGCCTCCCAGCGCATCAACCAGGCAAAGTTCTATTGATCTGTATCTATACTTATAATAAGTTTTCCACCGAGCGCTCCCGCTATTCTCTCGAGTGTGCCAATAGTAGGATTGGCCACGCCCTTCTCGATTTTAGAGATGTCCCCCTGATCAATACCAGTCAATTCAGAAAGTTGTTTCTGTGTCAAAGCCCTCGCTGCCCTTGCCCGAAGCACAGCATCACCGGCTTTACTCCCGGCAAAAGGCGGCAGCTTTCTGACAGTCCAGCCACTTTCATAGACAGTCTCCGTGCTTATATCCAGCTCATCATCCCAGATGATCAGATAGAAACCCTCCAGACGACCCGACTCGAACAGCTTTCGGTCTTCGAGTCTCCTTACCTGAGGATATCTGTCGTAAAGAGCAGACATATCATAGCCCTTTACCATCCCGTCCCTGAAAGTGACCTCAATCACCAAGCCATCCTTAAATTGTAAATCGACCGCTTCATGAAACATATCACTCTATTCTTGCAAATCTGCTGATTGTTGGCATAATTACCTCCTTCATTATATGGGATTTATCCCATTGCGTCAATTCCCCTCGCATACCCTTTCTGGCGATTACGCCTCATTGCTGTTTTTACAATGCCTTGGGGCATAAGTATCAATGCATTTTCCTTCTCAACGTTAGGCCCCGCTGGATGATTATTCCTATCTTCGGGCGTAACTTCTTCTGCTGCCATAGCCTCTACATTGTCTATATGTTACGACCCATTACTTCCTATTCTCATTGTTAGGCGTAACTTTCAGATCAACGTTAACTCTATTGTTACGCCTCAGCCTTCTCATTTCAGCATCCTTGGTCGTAAGCCTTCTCCGGTAAATTACGCCCTCCGCATCAGTTTCTACATATTGAGGCGTAACTCCGGAATCTTCTTAAAGAGCAAAACTTGAGACTTCAATGATTCCAGTACAAAATTGCAGTCATGCCGGAGGCCCACAAAGCACGCGCGAGAGAGCACCACCCTACAAACCGCAATATCTCGCGTGTGCTCCCATCCGCATTCCCATGAACGCCGGCAAATCATTAACTATCAAAAAAAACCGGTCGCTCTCCCTTGAGCTCCCGGGGTCTGCTTACCGGTCACCTCCGCTCTATAATGGTCTCAGCTATCATACGACGTTGTCGTATGGTAGAGACCATTGATCTACGTCGGCTTCGCTCCTTCGATAAATGCTGCCGTCAGGGCTATGGATGTGCCCGACGCCAGCGCGGACTTGTTATGAGGAGGGACCCGCGCAGTGGGAAGAGTCCTGATAACGGGTTCCCGGAGCAGACCGAATATATAGAGTTTCCGTCTAAATTGTTGAAATCACATGATTAGGACGGAAATTACTAACCTATTACATTACAAGACTTCCGTCATACCTCTTATGAAATTACTGGAATCACGTTATCCGGGACGGAAGTTTCAAACGATATTCCTCATATTCTTCCGTCCTCCCAACATTGTAAGTTCTGGAATTGTGCTCCTTGGGACGGAACTTCTAGCCTTATTTTCTCGCTTTGTTCCGTCCATCCAACACTATAAAGCCTCGAATTACACTGCTTTGGACGGAACTTCTACTTCATAATTTCGGATTCATCTAAAAAAGACCACCTGACTCATGTTGTCAGGTGGTCCCTTCATTTAATTCTGTGGTTCTTTCAAGCAGAGTGTTTTATGCTCCACCTTCACCTCCGCCTTCGCCGCCTTCGCCGCCTTCACCAGGTGTTGGATCTTCTGGTTCTGATGGTGTCGGATCTTCTGGTTCTGGCTTTTCAGGAACTTTAACAGTTTTTACTAGATCATCGTTATCACTGTCAATCTCAAGATCTTTCTTTGCTTGGTCGATAGCATCCTCCGGAATCCTTCCTTCATGGATGTAGTACATCATTAGAAGCTGTAAGTACAGTTTTTTATTTTTATCTTTCTTAGCTTCCTTCACAGCCGCTTTTGATACTGCTACGACTCTCTCATAGTCAACATCCTTATCGAGTTTGTCAACTGCGCTGTCGGTGTCATCCAATTTGTCGACAAATACAACACCTATATATTCGGTTGCATCACCCTTCTTACCATTACACTCTGCTGCAAGATCCTCTGAATCATCTATTGCCGTTATATGCAGTTTATCCAAAGACTCAGTCGTCGCCTCAACGTCTGCAGACCATTTTTTATATGGTCCAGGATTCCATTGTGCAGTATAAGTAATCACATGATTGGAATCCGCCTGACTTGCATCAATGGTATCGGCAATTTTCTTATCCCAGCCAGTGAAAACATCCCCTTCTCTCGGTTCTGGATCTGCTTTCATCTTTGGTGTAGCGTCTCCAGCCTTGAGGTTTCTAACTTCGAGGAGAGTCTTTCCATCTCCGTCTGTATAGATGACTGTGTATAATACTTCTTGTGTTGCAGGTTCTTCTTTCTTTTCTGTATTTTCCTGCTTTTCTGTATTGCTGTTGTTGTTGCTGTTATTGTTATTCTTCTTTGCTTCTTCCTCGTCGTCGTTATCTTTCTTTTCCCAGTGGGCGTAGAGTTTGTCGATTACGACCTCGGCGACTTTGGTGTCTTTCTTGATCTTGTCTCCGCCTTTTTTCTCGGTGTACCAGCCTTTGAAGGTGTAGCCTTTACGGGTGGCTGTAGGGAGTTTGCCGTAATCGTCGCCGATCTTTACTTCTATGGCTTCTGCTTCGCATTCTCCGCCGTTAGGGTCGAGGGCGATTGTTAGGGCATCGCCTTTTTTACCTTTATCTCCTTTTTTAAGGGCTTTGCCGGTAGCAAGCGAAGTTCCTGTTCCTCCCTCGCCGGTGCCTTCGGCCGGGGCGGCTTCTTCGATCTCGCCTTCTTCGTATTCACTTTCTTCGTCCGGCTGGTAGTCTTCGAGGGATTCCCAGTCTGCTTCGTCGTACTCGTCGTCTTCGTTGTTGTCGACGCCGCCCATGCCGGTGAAGACTGGCTTTTTGGCTGTGCCGAGGCCGAGTTCTTCACGTCTCATGTCGTATTCCTCGATCCTTGTGCCCTCTTCATCGTACATGACATTGCTCACCTCGTCGTTGTTGGTGATTCTTGTCCTGCAGCCGCACAAAGCCAGCATCATTACGAGGAGTGATGCGAGAAGGAGTATCTTCTTGACTTTAGTGTTAGTTGTTTTGTTCATTGTGTTTTCTGGTATTCCGGTCTTGGGAGTTCGCATTTTCATGCTTCCTGCCTTGAGTCCGTTTGTTCTGTAAACTGCCTGTTCTCTATGAAGCAGCGGTATTGATTTTATGCAAAACTAAAGTGCGTATTTCAGGGTGTTCTTGAATCTTGTGGTGAGGTCGCTCTTGTCTTTGACCATGTCGATGGTGTCCTGCATGAAGGAGTTCATCTCGTTCCTGCTTTCCTCTGTCATGTCGTGGTCGCTGTAAGCGGCTTCTTTCCACAGGTCGTACATGCCCATGTATCTGTCAGCGTACTCCTCGGAGACGTCGGCGCGGATCATCGGCAGCAGCGAGATGAAAGGCTTTTTCGTTACTTCGATGCCTGCGGGCTGCAGCCAGCGGACGGTGTACGGGAACATGGCGACAATTGCTTCACGCGGGTCTTTGCTGTCGATACCCTTGCGGTGCTCAGCCTGGCGCTTTCTCAGCCTCTGCATGAACATGTATACCGCGGCGGCGATTGCCGCGAGGATCAGCAGCACGACGATCAGAGTCATGACTGCCCTGTGGTTTTTCATGAACTCGCTGTTCTGCTGGGCTTCCTTCTCTTTCTGCTCCTGCATCTCCTTCTCGAGGCTCTCGACGTCAAGCTCTTCCTCTTCCCTCTGCAGGAAGGACGAGCTGAGTGCAAAGCGGTCTCTGAAGTTCTCGTCTGCGCGCGAGATGGTGTAGTTCTCGCCCGGATCGATCAGCAGGATCGCGCCGAATACGAGCATGGTCGCGATCAGCACGGTGAAAGTGGACATCAGGCTTCCTTTGGACAGCACGAATATCAGGAGGGCTGCCAGTACGCCGATGCATATCCACGACGGGAGTATGCCGTAGTAAGCGAAGGCCAGCATGGCCAGTGCGGAGAGCGATGAAGCCACTCCGCGTCTCATTTCTACCGGCGGGAAGCCTGTCACAAGTCCGAGAAGCGATGAGCCCCACAGCAGTGCTGCGTGCATGCTCCGGTACGGGTGATCCTGGCCGGTCGAGCCGACGTGGAATCTGTCATAGATGTATGACTGGACAATCTCGCCCTCGTCATAGAGCTGGTTCATGAGGAGCGCCCAGCCGCCTCCGATGTATTTGCGGAAAATTACCAGTGTCACGATCAGCGCTGCCACCATTGCAATGGCAACGTACATCCTGATGCGCTCTCTGTCGAGCATCTCAAGTACGGCCAGCACAAGGAAGACCGCGATGCAAGGCAAAGCGAACGGGATCAGTGTCGGCGAGCCGCCTGCTGTGAGGAACAGGCAAAACATCAGGAACACCATCAGTGCGCTCGAGACGTTGATCTGGATGTCGCGGGTCCAGTAAGCGAGGCGCTTCTCTTCACCGAGTCTTCTGATGATCGGCTCGGCGTTGCGGACGCTTACCTCAAAGGCATCCTGCTCGGAGCCTATCAGGCCGAAGGTGTCATCAGGCTGAGCGTTCTTAGCCGCAGCGGCCGCCGCAGCCGCGCGCTGTTCGGCTTCTCTGTCCTTGCGGGCCTTTCTTGCAGCTTTTCTTTCGCTCGGGAGCATACGGCGCTCGGCCCTTTCCGCGCGCGCGGCGCGGCGCTCCTTCCTGCTCCGGCGGCCTTTGCTGCTCTCTTTGCCGTCCTGTGCGTCCTTGTGTTTATTCTTTTTTAACTTAAATTCGGGTTTCTTCACTTTTTATATCTCTATTCCTGCAAGGTCTGTCTTGTAGGTCTTTGCTTCGAATCCTACTGCTGTCACGTTGCTCTCGGTGACTGAGCCGCTCTCGCCGTAGACCATGATGGTTACCTGGCAGCCGTTTCCGATGGCGTCGATGCCCTCCGGTATCATGGAGCCGACTATGACCATGTGGGCGTATCTGCTCTCAGCGATGTCTCTGTTGATGCGGCTGAATGCGCTGTGCATCGACGCCGGTACCGCAAGGTATTCATCGGCTGCCGCTGTCAGTTCTTCTTCGCTGTTTATCTTCTTGATCACGGCGCGGCCTGTTTCAGGGTCGGTCCACGCTATCGAGAGGCCTGAGCTGTTCTGCCTGAGGGTGTGGACGAGCGAAGCGAATACGGAAGCGACCACTTCGAGCGCTGCCGGATCCTGACATATCTCGTGCGCAGTGTCGAGTATGACGAGGAACTGATCCGTGATAGGGTTACCGAGCTCTTTGACGAGCATTTTGCCCGTCTTCTCGGAAAGCTTCCAGTGGATGTTCCTGACCGGGTCTCCCGGCACGTACTCTCTGATGGCGCGCACCTCACCCGGGTCATTGCCCCTGCGGCTGTCTGTCGTTCTGTCACTTTCGAGCATCGCGGCGTCACTTGCGTAGGACAGCTGCATCTCGAAGATCTCAGGCAAAATGGTTATGTACTCTCTGTCGCTGCAGAACACCTCTCTGCTCGCGAGCTGGAGCGGATCGGTGAGAACTGCCGAAGCCACGGATATCTCGTAGCGGCCCGCGTGCTTTGGCAGCATCTCGAGGTCTACCTCCTTGACGCTCCTCGGCCTCGGGTTGGCGTTGATGATGTAGCTGTCGGTCTCGCCTGTCCTGAGGTTGGTGCACACGACTTCGGCTTCGACTGCTGCGAGCGGCACAAAGTCGGGGTTCTCTATGGTGACCCTGACCACCGGATTCTCTCCCGGCTGCGTTATCCTCTCCATGGACACCTCGAGGTTCCTTCCGGACAGGGCAAGCAGGCCGAGCGAAACTGCAGGCATCACAATAACTGCTGCGAGCAAAGCCAGCGTGATCGTCTCGTTGTCGAATATGTACAGTATGAGAGCTGAGATTATCAGCAGGATACATGCTATTCTTCTCTTCAGCATCTTTCCGACTCAGTCTCCTTATACTCCGTACGGTGTCTTGACGCTGCCGAGTATCTGCTGCAGCACGTCATATGATGTGAGGTTGGCTGCTCTTGCCTTCTGGGTGAGCAGCAGTCTGTGAGCGCAGACGTCGAGGAATACGTCGCGGATGTCGTCTTCAGTGACATAGTCCCTGCCGCTCATGATAGCGCTTGCTTTGGCCATATGGCTGACAGCGATGGCACCTCTCGGGCTGATTCCGAGCTCGATGAGGCTGTTGGCACGTGAAGCGTTGACGAGGTCTGCGATGTAGCCGACCAGCTCGTCCTTGATGGTCACCTGCAGCACTGCGTTCTGCATGGTCTGCACTGCCTCGGTGTTGACTACCTGCTTGAGCTGTGCATACGGGTCAGCTGTCTGTCTGCCCTGGATGATGCCGATCTCGCTCTCTCTGTCAGGGTATCCGATGGAAAGTCTTACCAGGAATCTGTCCATCTGTGCGTGCGGCAGCACCTGTGTGCCCGCAGCGCCTACCTGGTTCTGGGTAGCGATAACGATGAACGGATCCTGCAGCTTGTAGGACTTGCCGTCTACGGTTACCTGCTTTTCCTCCATCGCCTCAAGCAAAGCGGCCTGAGTCCTGCTGGAGGTACGGTTGATCTCGTCAGCCAGCAGCAGGTTGGTGCTGTTGATGACGCCCGGTACGTATACCAGGTTCTCCTTGTCTCTATTGAAAATCGAAAATCCAACGATATCCGACGGCAGTACGTCCGGGGTGAACTGGATTCTGTTGTAGTTCATTCCGAGGACTTTGCCCAAAGCGACTGCGATGGACGTCTTTCCTACACCCGGTACGTCGTCGAGAAGGATGTGTCCGTTGGCGAGCACGCTCATCAGGATCTTGCGGACTACGTCCTGCTTACCGATGATGACTTTGCTCATCTCTTCGTTAATATACTCTGTTGCCTGATAGATGGCCTGAACTGTTTTTTCCTGCAATTTGATTGCCTCCTGTATCAGTTACTATATTCTGCACCGCCTGTCCCCTCTGCAGACAAGCATACATATACGAATTACATTATACTTAAAGTCCGCTGTTATATCAAGACGGGCAAAGTGCCTGAAATGCCGTGTTTTCAAGGAGTTGGGTAATTATTCGGCGTGTATGCATGGCACCGGACCTTACTTCATGCGCGCAGCAGTTTTGCCATACTCTGTATGCATGGCATCGGGATTCTCTCCCTGCGCGCATCAGTTTTACCATACTCTGTATGCATGGCACCGGGATTCTCTCCTTGTGCGCATCGGTTTTACCATACTCTGTATGCATGGCGCCGGGACTTACTCCATGCGCGCATCGGTTTTACCATACTCTCAGTAAGGCTAAACACTTTTAAAGATTCTGCGCGCTCATTGCGTGCTAATATTTTTATGTACAAGTTTATCCTGCGCATAGTATGCGCGCGCCCTTCTATTTATATAGAGCGCGGAAGTGTAATAAATGTTGCAGGAAAGTGAATTTTGCACGAACTTTAATTGAAGGAGGGGCTCCTGCGAGGGGCTTGAAACAGGGAAATGAGTAATAAGAAAAGGTTATCGGGAATAATGTCTCGGATGGCTGCGATTGTGCTGGCTATGGCCTTGGTGCTGACAAGCCTGGTGCCGGCGGCTACCGTGGACACTTATGCCAAGAGCAAGAAAGCCAAAACTTCGATCACGGGCTACAGCACTGTGATCAACAAGCAGTACAGCAGCTCGGTCAAGATCAAGGCCAACATCAGCCCGGCCGGAGGCAGGAAGGTCAAGCTGCAGCGCTACAACAGCAGCTCGGGCAAATGGAAGACCATCAAGACCGCCAAGGTCAAGAAGGGATCCGTGAGTTTTTCCATACCTAAGAAGCAGCGCAAGAAGACCACGTCCGTGTGGCGTATCTATGCGCCTGCGACCGGGTCGGCCGAATCTGCAACAAGCAGCAAGATCACGCTGACTACAAGGAATATCAAGAATGCCAAGATGACTGCCGATGCCGCCTGCATCTACAGGATCGACCCGGACGGCGGGGGCACGCTCATCTACACCAAGAACGCGGACCAGGAGCTCGCGATGGCCAGCACCACCAAGCTGATGACTGCGATTTTGCTCGTCGAAAGCGGACTGATGGACTCGACCACCAAGATCTCCAAGCATGCGGCCAACACTCCGTACGCCAGCGGCAAGCTCAAGAAGGGCGACAAGTGGAACACCGGCGACCTGCTTTACGCGATGCTGCTGCCGTCCTCGAATGACGCGGCGACCGCTGTGGCTGAGAAAGTCGGCGGCTCGGAGAGCGCTTTTGCAGGGATGATGAACGCGAGGGCCCGCAAGATGGGGCTCACGCATACGCAGTTCAAGAATCCTCACGGCCTCGATGCGAGCGGCCACTACACGACGGCCACGGAGCTGGCCAAGATCACTGCGCTCGCCTACTCGTACCCTGAGATCCGCGACTGCATGGCCACCAAGTCCAAAACGATCAAGAGTCTCAAGAAGAAGATCAGCTGGACGCTGTGGTCCACCAACGCCATCTTCAGCTACGTCAAGGAATTCCTCGGCGGCAAGACAGGCACCGAGAGCAACGCCGGCTGCTGCTTTACCGGGATCTACTCCTACCACGGCAGCACCTATGTTACCGTCGTGCTCGGCAGCGAGTACGGATTCGCCCGCTGGGCCGACACCAAAGCACTGCACAAATACATCCGTAAGTACGCAGACAAGAAATACTAAGAAAAACCGCTGTCCTGTATATGACTTGCATGTGAGCAAATCAGTCAGGCAGCGGTTTTGTAATATGCATAATTATTGTGCTGTATAGTCTGTGCGCTGGTAGTCTGTGTGCCGGTAGTGACACGGATCCGTATCAGTCGTGGCGGGTGTCGTCTTCGAAGCACTCGCAGAATCTGGCTGCGAATGCGGGCGGCTCGTCGTGCACGTACAGGTGCGAGGTCTCTCCGTAGGCGAGCATCCTGAAGATGGCTGTGCCTTTGCGGCGCTCTTCGGTCACGATGGTGGTGACTGATGAGGTGCGCGCGCAGAAGTGGTGCAAAGTGATCATCGGCGACATGTTCATCAGGTGGCTGAGCAGGACTGCGCCGACGCCGAAATGGCAGAAGAGCGCGATGGTGTCATGGTTAGGGCGCTCCACGCGGTAGCTGTTATTCTCCCTCACGTACCCGTGGCGCGCGAGGAGTTTGTCGAACTCTGCGGTGACTCTGCGGTACTCCTCGCCTACATGGTAGGCGGCGAGGCGCTCGTCCTCGTCCCAGTGATCCTTGTCGTAGAACCCGGGCACTACTGTCCAGTCCTGAGGGAGCCAGTCCCATGGGATCCGCAGTCTGGTCGGATCGTCGGGCCGCATGATCGGGGCTTCGAATTCCCTGAGCCATGGCAGTTCCTCTGCGGTGCGGCCCATTTTCTCGAGTGTGTAGGATGCTGTGTCGCGGGCTCTGCCGAGCGGCGAGTTGTAGAAGTATGTGATGTCCTGCCGCGAGAGCATTTCGGCGAGGTATTCGGCCTCGCGCCTGCCCTTTTCTGTCAAAGTGTCATTCTCGTAGTCCGGGTCGCCATGCCGTATGAGTAATATTTTCATGTGTTCCCCCCTTTTCGGTATTTTATACCCGGACCAAACCCCTAGTTCATGAAGGACTTGTTGGTGTATTTCCAGGTTCCCTTCTTGCCGTACCAGATCTTCCAGCCGCTGCGGCCGGTCTCGTTTCTGAAGTTCGGGTCGTATACCCAGTCCTTGCCGTCCTGGCGGATGATGGTCCAGGAGTGCGGGTACTTGTGGGCGACTTTGCCCTTGACCTGATGGACGTCGTAGCCGAGCAGTTTGGCCTGGATGTAGAAGGTGGCTGCCATTACGTAGCAGTTGCCGTTGTTCTTCTTGAAGCCGCGGATCGCATACTCCTCACTTGTTTTGCGCCTGTACTTTCTGCTCTTGTACTTGATCTTGTAGGAGTTCTTGTAGGCCTGCTTGAGGGTCCACTTGGTCTTGTCGAGTTTCTTGACGCCGAGGGCATAGGCTTCGCCGAGGCGGCCGCTTGCAGGGATGTCGAGGTAGCCGACCCTGGTGTTCTTGGCCATGGCGCCGTTGCCGTAGAAGTACATGGCTTTCTTGCCGATGGCTGCCCAGCCGGTCTTGATGATGCCGCCGCCGAGGCCGTAGTACTCGTTGCCGTTGTACCAGAAGAGACCTTCCTTCGTGATCAGCTTGCCGTCAGCGCCGAACATGTACAGCGGATAAGTGTCAGTGTATTTGGTGACTTTCTTCTTTTTCTTCTTTCCTTTGACCTTGACCTTCTTGGTTACCTTGGTCTTGGTTTTGATCTTGGTCGGCTGGCTGGCAAAGCTCCCGTCGCCGTTTCCGTAATACTTGGCGCCGCCTATGTTGACCCATCCCGAAGGTTTGTACAGATTGCCGTTTGCGTCGTAGTAGTGCAGCACGCCGCTTTCGGTGACAAAGCCGGTCTTCTTAGCGCTGCCCGCCTGGTCTGCAAAAGCATGCAGCGGCATGAGCGACAGGATCAGCGCAAGTGCAAGAATAATAACGGATTTTCTTCTTAGTGATTTCATTGTTGTCCCTCTGTTTAAGACTTTAGTTGCAGTTATTCTCCCCCTTAGTGCAAAGCGGCCGTCACGGCCTTTGCTCTAATTCCAGCCCTTATGTGTCTATGGCGCCGGGCCATTCCTCATAGCCGTTGGCCTATAGAAAATCCATAGCCGGGATCTTTTTGATGCACCAGGTGATTCCATAGGATGCGATGAAGAAGACTATCGTCATTCCGGCAAAGCCGAATGGCCCGAAGGCGTACGGGTCTATGCCGAAGTCTTTCATCACGAGTCTGACGCCTATCATGTGTATGAGATAGATGCCGAAGGTGCACCGGTCGACGCTTGACAGGATCTCGCCTGCTGCGGCTCTGATCCTCAGCATCAGTGAGAAGATGCCTGCGGACATGCCGATAGTCAGCGGCGAAGCGTAGCCTGTGAGCCCGTCCATGTCGATGTCTGTACCTGCGAGATTCGCCATCAGCACTGCCGCGGCGCCCCCGCATACGACGAGGAGCGCGGCTGCTTTGCCCGCACTCATATTGTGCCTGCTGAGCAGATATCCGATGAAGAGATACGCCGGATAGATGACGTCGGTCGGGATGTAGAATGCGGCCTCGAGGTCCGCGTACTCAAGCAGCGGCAGCACGGACGTGAACACGATGAGCAGGATGACGAGGTACTTTATGATCCTGTCGGATCCTGATTCATCGGCGGCTTTCGTGACCAGCCTGTAGAGCGGCATCATCAGATAGAGGCCGATCATCAGGTAGAGGTACCACAGGTACGACATGCTCGAGCACTGCAGCAGGTCCCTCAGGAAGTTCACGATTATGTCGTCCCGCTCGCCTGCAAAGTACTTGATCACCGTGAAGATGAAGGTGAAGATGACGAGCGCGACTGCCATGCGCTTTACGTATTTGCCCAGGACTTTGCTGAGCGGCATCGGCCTTGAGTTGTCCAGGAGCAAAGCCCCCGTGACCATAAGAAAGCACGGCACCGCCCACATTAAAAGTGTCGATGCCGTTCTGACAATTGTGACCTGCCCCGGCGTTACTGTGTCGCTGAAATACGAAAGACTGTTGTCGAGCGTGTGGAGCAGTACGATCGCAAAGCACGCGATCACCCGGATCCACGAGTACTGCGGGATCCTGGCGGGTGCATTAATTGAAGTTCCTGAAGATGCCGCGGCATTAATTGAAGACATTCTTGCCTCCGCCGACGCAGCCCTTCTTGCTGCTCTTCTTTCCGGAGCCGGACTTCTTTGCTGCAGCAGCTGCTGCGGCGGCTGCGGCCTGGCGCTCTTCTTCTTCCTTGCGCTGGCGCTCCAGCTCGGCCTGGCGGGCTGCCTCTTCTTCGGCTGTCAGTTCAGCATCCGTCTTGAAGTCCTTATAAGATTCTTTGGCTTTTTCGATCTCTGCATCAATAGCTGCCTGTTCTCTGCTCTCTCTGATGACCTTCTCGCTCTCGTCGAGGATAGCGCTGATCTTGTTCTGCTCGTCCTCTCTGTAGTCTTCGAGGTTGACCGAAGCTCTCAGAGCCTGGACTCCGGCTTCCTGCATTTTGGCTATCTGGTTCTCGTGGTACTTCCAGCCGCCCAGTCCGCATGCTGCGAGCAGCAGAACGACAATGATCGCTATTGCTGATTTCTTCATTATTATATATAGCCCTCTTCTGATTATTGCGGCCTTGATTCAGGCCGTTTTCCTGTTACGGAAATAACGGCCGCGGTTTCAGCATTCTGCACCACGGCCGCATCTTTACACTAGTTGAATATTCTCTTTACTTTGCAGACCTTTCCGTAGGCTCCGCCGCCCATGCCGGTGACAACTACTTTGCCCTGGACTGAGGTGGAGTGGATGATCTTGTTCTTGCCGAGATAGATGGCAACGTGGATGATCTTGCCCTTGCTGTTCTTGAAGAAGATCAGGTCGCCTCTCTTTCTGTTCTTGTACTTGACAGTCTTGAGGGTGTCCATCTTGGCGATGTTGCGGGACTCCCACTCGTACTTGGTGAGTCTGTGTCTCCACGGATTGACCGGCCACAGATCGACGCCCGCGCCGTAGCACGCCTGCATTACGAGGCCGGAGCAGTCAACGCCTTTGCCCGGAGCCTGGGATTTGCACACTTTGTACGGGTCGCCCTTGTACTTGTAAGCGGTCTTGATCAGGGCCTCGATGTGGTCCTTCTTGGTGCTGTACTTATTGACGAGTACCGGTGAAGTGTAGTACTTGAGGCCATGCTTGCTGATTTTGTCCGTGATCTGGACGTACTTGCTCGGGTTCTGGTAGACGCGGCCCGGTGCTCTGCCCTCGCCTGAGCACGGCGAGATGCGGATGCCGTTAGGGTCGTTCCTGTAGCCTACGACAGTGTAGTCGACTTTGCTCTTCTTCTTGGCTTTGGTGTCCTTGAAGGAAGTTGCGTTGGCGCCGAGGACTGCGTACTGCGTGTATGCGCCCTTCTTGCCGTTCCTCTTCAGGATGATGTAGCCGTCGATGGAGTCGGCTTTGCGCGGTGCCTTCCAGGTCAGCTTTCTGAATTTCTTCTTGGCCTTGATCTTGAGGTTAAGCGGCTCTGAATCCGCATCAAGCGGATGGTCGACCAGGACCTCAACGCTTGTGAACTTGAGGTTGTGGTCATACCACTTCAGGCTCTTGACCGTGGCCGGCGCTGCTTCGCCCGTCTGCGCCGTTCCTGTTTCTGCAAAAGCGGCGAGCGGCATCAGCGAGATGCTGAGTACTACCGCAAGCAGCAGATGCGCGAGTTTCTTAAAGTTCTTCATTATACAATCCCCTCCTGGTTCTCCGGCAAGCCGCCCCGGTAATGTGTTTCCGGGTCCGCCGGGATTCCTTGTTGTCTTGTTGCCCTGTTACTACTTGACTATGATGACAGGTGTGCCTTTCTTGACTTTCTTGTACAGATACTTGGCATCCTTGAATCTCATGTTGACGCAGCCGTGCGAACCGTTCTTGATGTAAGTCTTGTGGTTGTTGAATTCCTTGTTGGTCCTCCAGCTTGCATCGTGCATGCCAAAGCGGTTGCCCTTGAATGCCATCCAGTATGTGACCGGATTGCTCCATGTCGGGCCCTCAAGTGTGACGTTCATCTTCCTGACTGTGATCTTGAAAGTGCCGGTCGGAGTATCATCTACGCCTTTTTTGCCCGTAATGATATCTGCATACAGAATTCTTTTGCCCTTATTGTATAAGGAAAGCTTCTGCTCGGAGATGTCGATGTAGACGAACTTCTTGTACTTGTTCTTGTAGTAAGCGAGGCCGTTGATCGAGCCGTCCTTGGCTGTTGTATATTTCTTGCCGTCGCTTGCCACGAATGTGCCGTACATTACAGCGCCCAGCTCGTCCATGTAGTAGAGTTTCTTCTTGACAAAGTTGAATCCCGGGCCGAGCGGTTTCTTCTTCTTGCTGAAGTAGAACTTCTTTCCGTCTGCCTTGACCCACTTGTTCTTGGTCGTCTTGCTGACGTTGGCTGTGTAGGCGCCTTCCTCGTTAAAGTAGCACCATTTTACCTTCTTCTGTTTGTAAGGCTTCATTTTGTGCCAGCCCTTGTACAGCTCTCCGTCGCTGCCGGAGTAGTAAAGCTTGCCGTCCTCATACAGCCATGTTGAATACGACGGGATCCTCGATGTCGCCATCGTCTCTGTTGCACCGCATGTGGTGCAGGTGCGTGTCATGACGCCTTCATGTACATAAGTCGGCTGGGTCGTAACTGTGTAGCCGCTCCAGCTGTGCGTGTGCGTCGTCCCGCTCTGGGCGAACGATGCGAACGCAGATGTCAATGTCAAAGTCAGCATCAATGACAGCACTACCATCAATGTTGATAATTTCTTCTTCATAAAATAGTCCCTGCTTTCTCTAATCCGCCGGTGCTGCCATATCTCAGCCGCCGGTCTTATTGATCTGCTGCATCCCATGCGCTGATGTACCCCTCGCGCGATCTGCCGCAGATAGCGTATACTGTTCTTTATTATACTTTATTATATGTGCGCATGGCAATAACGCCGGAAGAATTTCACGCGCGCTAAAGCTTGCAATTGCTGGGGTTCAGTCACTTTGCACAGGGGATATAGGGGGATTAATTCCTGACTTGGTTCGCACGCAACTGATTCAGTCACAGATAAGGCATCTATTACCACACGCCCATTATCTGCGGCATATGGAATAATGAATTATTACCAAGTGCTTGATTTTGCCCGAAATGGTAATAATGCCATCTTCAGCATCTGTATTTGAAGCGAAAGCTGCCCTGAATGTTGCCGTCATTTTGCATATTCCGGGCCGCTGATGCCATTATCTGATGCCCGAATCGAAGAGTTTCGTCTGCTCCCGGATTCTACAAATTAAAAATTATTACCAAATCCCCCAATAGAAGACTTGGTAATAATTGCTTATGACATCTTCATGCAAAATATGCAAAATGGTAATAGTCTACAGTTTCTCTGAGTCGAGCACGATGGTGAACGGGCCGTCGTTGACGAGTTCGACTGCCATGTGCGCGCCGAATGAGCCCTTCTCGACTACTGGGACTCTCTCTTTGCAGCGCTCGATGATGTATTCGTAGAGCGCGTTGGCCTTGTCAGGCGAACCGGCCTCGACGAAGGACGGGCGGTTGCCTTTCTTGCAGTTGGCGTACAAAGTGAACTGCGATATGAGCAGGAGGCCGCCGTCTACGTCTGCGAGGGAGAGGTTAGTCTTGCCTTCTGCATCCTCGTTGATGCGGAGCTTGATCATCTTGTCGACCATCTTGTCTGCGACCGCTTCGTCGTCAGAGTCGCACACGCCGATGAGGACCATATATCCCCTGCCTATCTTGCCGATAACTTCATTGTCTACTGTAACGGATGCGTGCTGCACCCTCTGGATCACGAATTTCATGTAATAATGTTTCCTTTTTTATAATGATATTATTCTCCATATCCCTGCGGGTTGTTGCTCTGCCAGTTCCATGCGTCGCGGCAGATCTCGTCGATGCCGCGCTTTGCCTCCCAGCCGAGGACTTCCTTGGCTTTGTCGGCGTTGGCCCAGCTGTCCTGAACGTCGCCGGCGCGTCTAGGTCCGATCTCGTACTTGACCTGGTGGCCGCATGCTTTGCTGAAAGCATTGACCATGTCGAGGACGCTGTACGGGTTGCCGGTGCCGAGGTTGAAGACTTCGGTTCCCTTGCTCGCTGCTGCGTACTCGGCTGCACGGACGTGTCCCTCGGCGAGGTCCATGACGTGGATGTAGTCGCGGCGGCATGTGCCGTCCGGTGTATCGTAGTCGTCGCCGAATACTGTGAGGTGGTCGCGCCTGCCGACTGCGACCTGCGAGATGTATGGCATGAGGTTGTTAGGGATACCCTGCGGATCTTCACCGATCATGCCGCTCTCGTGTGCGCCGACCGGATTGAAGTATCTCAGCAGCACCACCGACAGCTCCTTCTCCTTCTTGCTTGCGAACCATGCGTCTCTCAGAATCTGCTCCTGCATCCACTTGGTCCAGCCGTACGGGTTGGTGCATGCTCCCTTAGGCATCGTCTCGAGGAACGGCGGCACGTTGTCTTCGCCGTAAACCGTCGCCGAGCTCGAGAAAACGAAGTTGGTCAGGCCCAGCTCTTTCATGCACTCGAGCAGGTTCAGCGTGGTGTCGATGTTGTTGCGGTAATACTCGACCGGCTTAGCGACCGACTCGCCTACCGCTTTGAGTCCGGCAAAGTGAATGATGCAGTCAGGCATCTCGGCCCTGAGGATCTCCATCATGCGCTCCTTGTCGGCGGCATCGGCCTCGTAGAGGTTGACGCTCTTGCCGGTGATCTTCTCGACGCGCCTGATTGCCTCCGGCGAGCTGTTGTAGTAGTTGTCGACGACCGCGACCTCGTGGCCTGCCTCGAGCATTGCCACTGCTGTGTGTGATCCTATATATCCCGCCCCTCCGGTGAGAAGTGTCTTCATATTATATATCCTCCTGTTTTTGGTTGCTGAACTGCGCACCCGGGTTCAGCCTGCCCCGGGCCCCGCGCATCCAGATAACTGTAACTTGTAATTCTTTCGTGCAAAACGATTGATCCTGAATTGATTATACTTGCCGCGCCTGAGTGTGGCAAGGAAGCGCTGTTTAATCGCAAAGCGCCTTCATGTTGATCGGTGTTTTCCATATGCAGTCGGTCGCGCCCTTGGCATTGCAGACGACTTCGATATATCCCTCTTCATCCACGATGATGCTCTCGAGTTCGTTCAGGTCGAGCTCGGCGCTTCCGATGTATGTGCCGGCCGTCATGTCGTAGAAATCTATCCAGTTGGTCTTCTGCTCATCCGGTCCGGACACGCCCTGCATCAGGATGCCGCCGTACGCGCCGCTGTCCTGTACAAAGTAGTTGACGGTGCGGTTGATCCTGCCCACCCTGCTCACGAGATGGAAGGCGCTGTCGTATGAGATCAGCTCAGCTCTCGAGCTGGTGTAGAACATGTTGGTGGTCGGGTCGTATGCGATTCCGGAAGCCGAAGCCGGCAGCTCGAACGAACTGTAGTTGTCGTTCACCGGGTCGAATGTGGTGACCTTTCCGCTGAAACCCTCGACGAGGTAGCACTTACCGTTCGCAATGGTGAGGCCGTTGGCATGACCGAGCGGCTGCTTTGGCTCGTACACCTTCTTGTCACCCTCGGCGCTGCCGAATGTGATGAGGCGCTGGGAGTCATTCTTCTTGATGTATGTGATCAGGTATTTGCCGTCGAGGCGGATGAAGGCCTGCGGGTATATCACGACGTCCTCGACGCCGGTGATCGTCCTCACCAGCTGGCAGTTCTCTTTGTTGAGCTTGTAGAAAACGTGCTGGGCTGCTCCGGCCGCGGGGTTGTTGACTGTGTCCAGAACGCTGACCGTGATCTCTTTGGTCGCCGGCGCATATTCGTCGTTTTCGGCGGTCGTCGCGGTCACTTTGATCTCGCCCGGCTTGGTGAAGATGACCCTGCCGTCCTCCTGCATTTTGACCGAACCGTCCTCGGCCGAGTATGTAATAGGGGTCACGGAGGTCTGCTTCAGGTCGACCGGCTTGTTGGCAAATCTGAGAAAGCTGGTTTCGCCTTCTATCGCCGGTACTTTCTTGGTCGTCGCACGGGTGTCGAGCACCTCAAAGCCTTCGCGGTCCCTGCTGTCTGCGCGCACGAAAAACTCATACTCGGTGTCCGGTGTCAGGCCCGTGATTTTGACTTCCTTCTTGCGGCCGCTGACCTCGATCGTCTCGCCGTTATACGTGACCACGTACTTGCTGACGTTCTTGACCCTGTTCCACGCGACCGTGATGTAGTCGCCGCCGCGGTCCGCGATCCATATCTTCTCGAGGACACCCGGCCGCGCCTGGTAGTCCGCATACAAAGCAGCCGCGGCATTAGCCACAGCCAGGAAAAACAGCACAATCAGAATAATCATCTGACGCCTGGAATCTTTTTTACTTTTAGCCTTTTTATTTCTTTCAGTTCTCTTGCCCACTATATTAATATGTATCCTTTTTATATATGCATGGTCCGTACAGACCCGTAGAGCCATTCCATCGGAGGAGCTCCGCCTCCGGAGATCAATGGTCTCTACCTTACGGGCTTGTCACAAGGAGGGGCCCACGCAGTGGGAGGAATCCTTATGACGCGAAGCCGTACAAACCCGTAGAGACCATTATAGCATTATTTCCCCGATAATTTCTTAAGAATCCCAATCCTTTTCCGTGCTATAATACTTTTGTTAATCTAACTACTCAGGGGGTTACGCATGTTAAATCCTTTCACATCAGTTCCTAAGCTTCTCAGCTTCTACTTTGCTGCTGACAGCTACAAGAAATTCATTCCTGAGATCCAGCGTCTGCGCGAAGCGGGCGATGTCGAGGGCGAGAAGGAAGCCATCCGCAAGGGCCAGAAGGCCGTCATCGAGAGAATGGCGCCAAAGCTCGGGCTCACCTTTGAAGTGATCGGCGAGGAGAACATCCCGCCTGACGATATGACATACATGGTGTATTCCAACCACCAGAGCCTGGCCGATGTGCTGGCGATGATCCACCTGTTCAAGGATCACCGGCAGATGGGCTATGTGGCCAAAGAAGAGTGGCGCAAGTACAAAGTCCTCTACAATGCGATCGAGTACACGCGCTCTATCTTCCTTAAGCGCGGAGACAGCCGTGAAGCGGTCAAGACGCTGAGAGAGGTGTGCGACCTGCTCAAACAGGGCTTTGCGCTGGTCATCTTCCCGGAGGGCACGCGTTCGCAGTGCCACGAGATGGGCGAGTTCAAGGCAGGCGCTTTCAAGTTCGCCGAAAAGGGCAAAGTTCCTATCCTCCCTGTCACTCTCGACGGCGGCTACAAGCTGTACGAGGAGAAGAAGACTTATCAGCCGGCGCACGTGAAGATCACCGTCCACCCTCTCGTTCACATCGAGGAGATGGACAAGCACCAGCAGAAGGCGGCCGCAGCTGAGATCGAAGCGACCATCAGGTCGGCACTGGACTGAGGCATCTGGCGAATGCACCGGACTGATCATAAATAAATAGCGTTTTGCACGCAGCCCCGCAGAAATGCGGGGTTTTTAATATTCTTTAAGGAAAGGCCTACCTTAAAGGATCTTCAGAATTTTTGACTATTTTGCGTGCTATGATGGGCTTACGTAAAGGAAATTTTACTTCCGGGTACCTGAAGATACCCGGGGCGAGCCAACAATCAGAGCAAGCCAATTATTCACAGAGGCGCGTCGCTTGCGCGATGCAGAACCGCCTCTTTGCAGAAGGATAGAAGGAAGTAACGCTATGAAGATCAAGACTAACACTTTCAACGGAAATACCGCGAAGGCCGGAAGGGGCCGCATGAGACTGGCAGCGAGAATTCTGCTTTGCCTGATGCTCACCTTCGCAATGGTAATGCCGATGGCTATGCCGACTGATGTTTATGCGGCGAAGACGACCACGAAGTCCACCGAGACCAAGGCCAAGTCGTACAAGACTGCAAAGACACGCAAAATGTCAGGCATCAAGATCAAGTTCAGCGAGAAGGTCATCACCAACGAGGACCTCAAGATGAGCCCGACGAGTCTCCAGGCTGCCGGCAAGAGAAAGAGCATCAAGCTGACCTGGACCGCTGTTGAGAATCCAGCTGGAATCGACGGCTACATCATCGTAAGGCGTGACCTTACCGGCGGAACATGGCGCCAGATAGCGACAGTCAATGCAGGCAAGACTTCCTACACAGATAAGAAGGCCAAGACCAAGAACAAGCTGTACCGCTACTCGGTAGTCGCTTACAAGAAGGTCAAGGGCAAAACAATGGTATCCCAGCCTGCAGGATGGGCCGGCGCTCTCACAACCAAGAGCAGCAAGAAGAACGTCTACAGCGTGAAGGTCACCAACCTCGCCAACGTTTCCACTATCATGGTCGGATCCTGTGCGCAGACCTACCTCAAGTTCCCTAAGAATGCTTACTCGACATCCATGAGATGGTGGAGCAGCAATAAGAACGTAGCAACAGTCGACGCTAACGGAATGGTCCGCGGAGTTGCAGCAGGACAGGCAACTATTTACTGCAAATCCCACACAGGCGCTGTCGTTTCGTTCCTCACCTACATCAACAAGCCGGGAACAGCTCAGGCCATGATCAATACTTTCACCGCATGGATGGGCTACAGCAGAGTCAACGGCAACCAGAACGGAATCATCGACATCTACAACTCAATCACACCGTGGCCATCCGGCTACAAGATGAGATACTCTGACGCTTGGTGCGATGCCACCGTCTCCGCAGCAGCGATCAAGACCGGCAACGTCGAGAGAATCGGCAGAGAGTGCAGCGTTCCTAGACACATCAAGATCTTCCAGCAGCTCGGCATCTGGGAAGAAGACGGAACCATCACTCCAAAGCCTGGCGACATCATCGTCTACAGCTGGAGAAAATTCAAGCAGCCTAACAACGCGAGTGCTTCGCACATCGGTATCGTAGCCAAAGTCGAAGGCAACACGATCACTGCCATCGAGGGCAACAGAGGCATCGGCGTCGTAGCGACAAGAGAGATCCCAGTCGGCTGGGGCTGCATCAGAGGATACGGCAGACCGAATTACGCAAACTAAAAGCTGCACGAAGGTGCCCTGCCGGCACCGGTCAGCACACAAACACACCGAGAAACACATTCTACGACCCTCCTCAAACGTCATAAATGTGTGATCAGAAAGCGCAGGAACAGCGATTTTCCACGGCGGGAACACGCAGCCTGCGCTTTTTCATTATGAAAAACAGCCTTCTCATTCCCGGTCCGGAATGGGAAGGCTGCAGTTTTAGAAGTTCATAATAGATCTTGTTTTCTACCTGTTATTTATGGCTCGCACTGCAGTTTGCTCTGCAGCGGTCCGGCCCCTACAGTTCTTCTGTACTGAATTTATATGTTGTCCTGGAGGTGAAGGTCTCGCCTTCGGTGAGGATGCCGCCCGGGAAGTGCGGCTTGTTGATGGTGTCAGGCCAGAACTGCGTCTCAAAGCATGCGGCGCTGCGGCGCTTGTAGACGGCGCCGTCTTTACCAGGCTCGTTGTCCAGGCCGTTTGCGGTGTACAGCTGGATGCCCGGCAGGTCGGTGAGGATGTCCATCCTGATGCCGCTGTCCTCTGAGTACATGCAGCCCACCTCGCGGTAGTCAGTCTGCCCTTCGCTCAGGACGTAGTTGTGGTCGTAGCCGCCTCCGTATCTCAGCGGCTCGTAGTCCTTGTCGATGTCCTCGCAAAGCGCTTTGAACTTCCTGAAGTCCATCGGTGTCCACTTGACCTCGAGCAGCTCGCCGGTCGGTACGCTGCGTCTGTCGGTCTCTGTGAAGTAATCAGCGTCGATGCGGACGAGGTGCTTGAGAACTGTGCCGCTGTCGTGGCCGTTCAGATTGAAGTAGCTATGGTTGGTCAGGTTGATCGGGGTCTGCAGCGCGCGGCCGTTTTCGGCGGTTTTTGCTGCTTTGTCTACGGAGCTGTCTCCTGCCTTGAGTGCTGTTTCACCCGCTTTGATGAAGGCCGCGCGGTAATCGATATGCAGCTGGCAGTCTTCGGTCAAAGTGTATGTGACTTCGATGCGGATGTTGCCCGGGAATCCCTGGTCGCCGTCCGGGCTGTCGAGCTTGAAGCAGACGCTGTCGCTCTTGTCGGCTTTGCCATTGGCGGCATATTCTTCAAAGTTCCCGCGCGTCCAGCCGAGCTCGGTTGTGTATCTCGAGATACCTGCACCCTTCTCTGCAGCCTCTGCATCGGATTTCTTGATGTCGTCGAGGATCATCTGCTCGAGCGGATCCGCGGATGCTGCATTTTCGCTGCCGCTCACCTCGTTTATCTCGCTGGCGTCTCTGCCGCGCGGAACGGCGCTCCAGTCATTCATGCTCTCCACCGCATAAGCAACCGAGATGTCACCTGTGCTGATTTTGCCGAACGGGATCACTGCGTCCCAGAGCCTGTGGACGTAGAAATCGCGGCCGCCGTGGAGGCAGTTCGGCCCGGCGTTGGCGGTGAGGATGTAGTGCCTGCCGTTCAGATCGAAGGCGGCATTGCTGATGCGGTTGGCATATCTGCCGACAGTGCCGCCGATCGAGGCGTCGCCCCTTTCGTAGGCGGCCGCATCATCGTATCCGAGCACGACATCGCGCTTCTTGCCATTTCTGTCAGGTACTATGAGCCTGACCAGAGCGGCACCGTAGTCTGTTATATGTGCTTCCATGCCGCTCCTGTTGCGGAGTATGTACAGCCCGGCAGTCCTGCCGTCGCTGAGTTTCCCGAAAGATCTGGTTATCATTCTATTCACCCTTTCTGATTCTCACGGTGTTCACCTATATGATTCTGGTTTCAACCTTGAATATGCCGGCCTTGAATACCGATTACTCGCCTGCCATCTGAATCTGGCACATCTTCATTGTCGTCAGTGCAGCCTCGTGGCTCTCAGGTGTCACGCCGGCGCAGCACGCCGGGTCAACTGAGATCTTCACTTCAGGCATCGTCGCCTTGAGGAGCAAAGCATTGGATACTACGCATATATCCGTGCACAGGCCGATGAGCTCGAGCTCCAGCTCTTCGCGCGCGGCCATCTCCTTGAGGTCGGCTGCCAGCCTGGTGCTGCCGAAGGTCGGCTTGTCGTAGACGCGCGCGTCACTGAGGAGCTCGGCGATGTCCGGCCTTACCTGCCAGCCGTCGGTCCCCCTGATGCAGTGCTCTACCGGCAGATACCTGCCCTCCTGCGTCTCGAGATAATTGACCTCGTGCGTATCTCTCGTCGCGATGATGTCGTGCGGGTCATAGCTGCGGATCTTGGCTTTGACGTTCTCAACGATAGCCTCCGCCTCCTTGGTACCCAGCGCACCATCGATAAAATCGTTTTGCATGTCTATTACTATCAGTAGCTTTCTCATAGCTCACCCTCCTGTATAAGTTAAAGCAGCCACCCTTGGATCATGGCATCGATGATCCTTACATCTATGCCTCCGTCTTTCTGATCATAGGTAATTATGAGATTGTCCCACGGGACTATTTCGTGGACTTCGTACTCCGTAAGCTTGAGCCCTGTGTTCTCCATATAGCCCTCGTCATTGACCAACCCGAAGTGCTCCCAGTATATTATCTTCCCGTCCCGCGGCCTGCGTATCTTGAAATCCGGCACGCGGTCGAGGTCGGGATGCCTGTACTGATCCTCATATCTGTAAGGAATATGATAATAATCGAGTCTGCCGGCAATGATGAGCTCCCCCTTCGACCTCATCTTCTCACCGCTTGCGCTTGTAGACTTCAGGTTCTCATCATGCAGACCCTGCACCGGCATGTAGTCAGAAGCCCATTCCCTGTCGCTTTGCCTGCCGCCGTAGATGCAGTTCCTCAGCTCGGGATACCGCTCAAGGAACCCGTGCATTACCGATTCTTCGTTGGTATCAACATACTCCTTAAGCACTTTACGGATTAAGTGTATATCTTTTTCGACTCCGGCAACAGCCTGTTCCAGGTATTTCTTCCGTACAAGCGCTCTGACAAGCCTCTTGTCGCCCGAGATACCCTTCCTGTATACCTTCTTGCGGTTGCCCACCTTGGGATATCTGACCGAATAATAATTCCTTCCGTTCTGCGAGCGGATATTCAGAGCACCGGCCGGCGCAGACTTCAGTTCCGCCTCGAGCCTTCTTTTCCTCTCCTCAAGCTCATTGAGGATAGTGTTCAACATTTCCCTGTAAATCATGTCGCTATCTTTCTATCTTGGGCTCATTTCAACACCCGGTTCCGGCTCGGTTTAACGACCTCGGGCTCGGCTCAACGCCCGTCTCGGCTCATTTCAACGCCCGGTTCCGGCTCGATTCGCATTCCCGAAGAGGAGTTTTTCCGTGCGCTGATCTTTTTTACAATTCTACGGGCAAAAAGATCACTACCTTCTCCGTGCTTTTCCGGAATTTACCCTGCGGTGCGATTCTTTGCATACATTATACTAAATCTGTGCGCAAAATTTGAACATTTTTCTCTGTATTGCGGACCACATCAGGATTTTCGCTCTTCACGGATGCAATGATCGCCGCTTCCGAAATTTTGCCCGAATGTCTTGCTTCAAACGGCTGCATTGCGGTGAATCCAGTGAGCTTTTATGTCCGAAAATCGGAAAAAAGCTCACTGTAGTTCAAAACTCCTATTTCAGCAGCTCAGCATCCCGCTGCTACAGTGCAAAAGTAATCGTCAACGGCCTGAAGCATAGTGCAAATGTATGCGTCAGCGGCCCGAATTACAGTACACAATTAATCGTCAACGGCCTGAAGCATAGTGCAAGTTTAAACATTAGCTGCCCGCAGCGCAGCCTCAAAGCATCCAATCGCGTACGGTGCGGATCTCTTCTCTGTAGCCGTCGTCTTCGTTAGGTGTTTCGAGGATGAACGGGAGGCCCTGTAGCTGCGGGTGACGGACGACTCTGCGGAGTGCGTCGGCGCCTATCATGCCCTGGCCGAGTTTCTCGTGGCGGTCCTTGCGGGCGCCGCACGGGTTCTTGCTGTCGTTGAGGTGGATAGCTTTGAGATTATCAAGGCCGATGACTCTGTCGAATTCGGCGAGGACTCCGTCGAGGTCGTTAACGATATCATAGCCCGCGTCCCACGCGTGGCAGGTATCCAGGCAGACTCCGAGCCGGGACCTGATATATTCGCTGCTCAGTTCTCCGGTAAGTTCTCCGGTTCCTGCGGCGGTGTCGATGATTGCCCTGAGTTCTTCGAAAGAGCCGCCTATCTCGCTGCCCTTTCCGGTCATGGTTTCGAGGAGGATCACGGTGTTCAGAGGACCGAGCGCACCGCCCTTGATTTCGCTGCCCGATATGCTGGCCGGAGCATTGCTTCCTGTGTCTGCAGCTTCATTCTGTTCTGCCAGCCCGGCCGCAGATCCGGGCTCACCTGACTTGCTGGCGTTACCTGCCGCCCGGATGGCTGCGACGAGGCCTTCGGCGATCTGCCGGATGCCGGTCTCTGTGCCCTGGCCGGTGTGGCTGCCCGGGTGGAAGTTGTAGTAGTGGCCCGGCAGCTGCTGCAGTCTGATCAGGTCGTCAGTGATCATCTCAAGGGAATTCACACGGACCTCCTCCTTGGCGGAGCAGAGGTTCATGGTGTATGCTCCGTGCACGACAAGCGGGCCGAAATTCTCCGCCTTGATCAGTTCCCTGAGCGCCGCTATGTCCTCCGGTGCGACTTCCTTAGACTTTCCGCCCCTCGGGTTGCGCGGAAAGAATGCAAAAGTATCACCGCCGAGCGATATCTCGTGGCGTCCCATTGCCTCATAGCCATCTGTTACCGATACGTGATTTCCTATATATATCATTATTTGTTAAACCTCATTATTCTCCAGCCGCAGTTATTTCGCGCATCCTCTGCATTAGTTCGTTATATTCATCTCCCCTTGGTTGATACTACTCTTATATCTATTATCACATTTCCGCAAATTATTATTTTCTGCTTAAGGTTCGCTTAAGGGAATTGTCGTATTCTATCATTGTCAAAGGAAGCAAGGGCAAATGCTTCCGGAGACGTTCTTCATAAAACCTCAAAAAACTCCATACAATACCACCAAAAATACCTTTCAATACTTGATTGAAGCAGCGGGCCCGTAGATTCTATGATCTGCGGGCCCGTTGTCTTATATGCTACTGCGGCATGTTATCCAGAATGTACAGCTTGTTGCTTCTGAGTACGTGGTACTTCCTGGTATCGTGTTTCTGGCTGGTGGTGCGGTAGATGCCGGCGTAGAACTGCCCGCCGTCATGGAAGATGCACTGGAGCTCGTCGCCCGGGGCTGAGCCGTACGGAATGGTGACCTTGCTGACCAGCTTGCCGCTCATCGTGTGGATGGTGACCATGTTGTACTTCTTCCTGCCCTTGAAGCTCCGCACATCGTATATGTATCCGCCCTTTGAGTCCATACCCTGGACTAGGAGCGATGACTGCTTGCCCTTGAGCTTGACATATCTGACCGGCTTCAGGTCGCCGTCGAAGATGATGGCATTCTCATTTCCCTTGAGCCTGCCGACATAGCAGTCCTTTTCAGCATTGTACGCGATCGCTGTGAATCCCTTGTATTTGCGCCTGACCGACCCCGGCAGTTTCTTCACCTTCTTGCTGAGCTTGATGTCCTTCTTTCCGGTTACGGTCAAAGTCTCAGGATCTATGAACACGGCCCGCTTTGCCTTGACCTTGCAGCACGTCGCGAGGATGAGGTTCTTCTTCGTGTTGTACGTGAGGTTGTTGGCGTGGTAGATCTGCAGCGGTGCAGAGACCCTGACGACCTCGCGCGATGCAATGTCGACTTTGACTATCTTGCTCTTCTCGACGAGCCTGTTGTACAGGGTCAGGTATGCAAAGCCTCCGTTGGCGCATGCTCCCTGCAGTGTGTCGTAGCCGTAAAGCTGCTCGCCCGCCTCGGTGCGGTAGTCGAAAGCGGTTCCGTCTTTGGATATCAGGGTCATGCCGGCACTGATATTCCTGGCCTTGGCCTTCTTAACTATTGAGACCGCGCTGGTCCGGGCTGCTGCAATAATATTGGCCTGGGCTGCTGCAATGTTGCCGGTCCGGGCCGCAGCATTCATGCCGGCGGCTGCACTTACATCGGCTGCAGGCAGCACAAATACCGAAGTCATCAGCACTGCAAAAGCGACAAGCAGTGCCGTAACCTTGCTTGTTTGCTTTATAATTTTGCCCCGCAGTTCGCAGAGCTGTTTTCCATCTCTGTCAGGTTTTCTCATATCAGTTCGTCTGTGTGATGATTCAAAATGTGTGTTTTAGTCAAAGAGTGAAAGCTGCACGTTCGCGTGGGCTTTGCCGGCGGCCGGGATGTTGGCCGAGCGGTAGTCTTCTTTCTTCTTGAGGCGGTACTCCTTCACGCGGCCGAATGAAACGGCAGTCTCGCCTTTCTTCAGCCTGATGACCTGAACGCCCTGGGTCGACTTGGTCGTCTTGAGAGGCACTTTGGAGCTTTCGAATACGAGCAGCTTGCCCGATGACGACTGCATCGCGAAGTCTTCGTCTTCCTTTATAATACAGATCCGCAGGGCCGGGGCCGCGCTGCCGTAGGCGTTGACGAGCTTCTTCCTGTTCTGCTTGGTCTCGTATGCGGAGAGCGGGAACTTGGCCACTTTGCCGTTCTCGAATCCGATCAGGACGTTCTCGCCGGCATCGGAGGTACACATCTTAATGATGGTCTCGCCCGGCTCGATTTCGCAGATGTTGTTGGCGTAATCGGCGATGTCCGAAGGCTTGGAATCCTTGAGGTCGGACAGCTGGACTTTGTACACGGCCTGGGTGTCGGTGAACACGAGGAGCTCCTTGGAGTTGAAGCTGTCGTAGATGGCGAGGACTTCGTCGCCTTCCTTGAACTTGATCTCCGGGTCGTTCTTGATGGAGGTCAAAGCGACCTTCTTGACGTAGTTCTCTCTCGTGACGTAGACCTTGACCGGATAATCCGGCTTTTCCTCGGCAGCCGGTGCCGACACGCTCTCGTACTCGGTGACGACTTCGGTCTTGCGCGGGATGCCGTACTTCTTCTGGATGTCGCGCAAAGTGTGCACGATCAGCTTGTCGATCTCTTTCTCGGATCTCAGCTGTTTGTCTATGGTCGCGAGCTCGTCCTTGAGCTGCTCGATGTTTTTGGTCTTATTTAATATGTAGTCTTTGTTCAGGTTGCGGAGCTTGATCTCGGCTACGAAGTTGGCCTGCTCTTCGGTGATGCCGAATCCCTTCATGAGATTAGGCACTACGTCCTCGTCGCGCTCGGTGCCGCGGATGATGCGGATGGCCTTGTCGATGTCGAGGAGGACTTTGGCCAGACCCTCGAGGAGGTGGAGTTCCTTGGACTTCTTCTGGTAGTCGTAGTACAGCTCGCGGACGACGCAGGTCCTGCGCCATTTGATCCACTGGTCAAGGATCTCGCTGACGCCGAGGAGACGCGGGTGCCCGTCGATCAGGACGGTCATGTTGCAGGAATAGGTATCCTGCAGCTTGCTCAGCCTGTACAGTTTCTTCATGAGGGCATCCGGGTCGACGCCGCGCTTGTAATCGATCGCGAGGCGGAAGCCGTGGAGACCTATCTCGTTACGCACGTCGGAGATCTCAGTCACTTTGCCCGCCTTGATCAGGGCGATGATGCCGTCGATGATGGCTTCAGCCGTCGTCGAATACGGGATCTCGTTGACCTCGATGATGCGGGCTTTGGTGTCGACTGTGTATTTGGCACGCAAAGTGACAGAGCCTTTGCCCGTGCGGTATATCTCGGCCATCGCTTCTTCGTCGAGCAGGAGCATGCCGCCTGTCGTGAAGTCAGGGCCCGGCATGACCTCCATGATGTCCTTCTTCGGGTGCTGGATGCGCATTATGGTCGCTTCGCACAGCTCGATGAGGTTAAAACTCGGGATGGACGAAGCCATTCCGACTGCGATTCCCTCGGTCGGGTTGGCGAGGATGTTAGGGAATGTCACAGGCAGCAGCACCGGCTCCTTGCGGGTCGAGTCGTAGTTGTCGACGAAGTCTACGGTGTTCTTTTTTATCGACCTGAAGAACTCGGCTGCGACCGGCATCAGCTTCATCTCGGTGTACCTCGAAGCAGCGTAAGCCATGTCGCGGCTGTAGTGCTTGCCGAAGTTACCTTTGCCGTCGATCAGCGGTGTGAGTAAAGTGTCATTGTGCTGGGTCAGCCTGACTGCGGCCTCATATGCGGACGCGTCGCCGTGCGGGTTGAGGAGCATGGTCCTTGCCGCGACGTTGGCCGACTTGGTGCGCGCGCCGTTCAGCAGGCCCATCTCGTACATGGTGTACAGGATCTTCCTGTGCGACGGCTTGAGACCGTCGATCTCAGGGATCGCACGCGAAACAATGACGCTCATCGCGTAAGGCATGAAGTTGTTCTTCAGTACCTCAGGCGCCGAGACATTCTGAATATTTTCTACAATAGGTTTAGGTTCTTCTTTCTTCTTTCTTGCCATTTACTTCTTTACCTTTTCTATGGCTTATTACTATGTAACTAACCGGCATTTTCCGGGGCATATGTCGAAAAGAGCATCTATCTTGTAATTATCAGCTCGCGCGACTCTGCCTGTGAGAGGATCTCCTCTATATTGAATGAGATCGCGGCTTCTCCGCTGACTTCTCCGCCTGCCGGAATCACCGGATAGGAGCCGTTCTGATCGAACTCATAGAAACCGAGCACGGTTGAGCCGATGATTTTGCCTTCGCCATCTCTCAGCACTTCGTATATCATGAAGTCCTGTGCATCGCCGGTCTGAGCCTTCTCCATTTCCTTCTGCCAGTCGTAGTCCTTATCACTGTTGTTTTTAAGGGTCAGGTCGTAGACATAAATGTTTCCGTTGGTGATGACCCGCTCCGAATCCTCTATCGTGATACGCGGTACGTCTGAGTCGCCCCATTTTATGACATCCGTAAAGCTGTAAGTAAAGCTCGAAGGAGTCTCAGTCCATATCCTGCTGCCGTCTGCCTCATATGCCTCGCTGTCTATAGAGAAAGCAGCCTTTTCCCCCGGGAAAAGCGGTCCGAACATGAACAGCCCGGGATTGATGCCGTTAGTCTCTATTTCGTTTCCCTCTGCATCAAGGGCTTTCAGACAGATTGAGGTGCTGTAGAGAGTCTTATCCGTCGTGTTCTCAATGACCACTGTATAGTTGAATCTGCCGTCATCCATGATGGTCGAACCTTCTTCGACCGCGAATCCTTCAGGCGCGGTCCCATCAGGCGTACTGCCCGCAGAACCGCATGCCGTAAAGGCAAAAGCCAGAACCAGAATAGTGATGAGCATTGCAGCTCTGCTTAAAGATTTACAGTTCATAATAGCTCCTGTTTCACTTAGGATTGTCTTCATTTACCATTTCCGGGGCATATGTCGAAAAGAGCATCTGTCATAAGGAATCCCCCATTTCATGGGCCCCCTCATGACAAGTTCGCAGAAGAGCGTCTCGCCAATAAGTCATTAACGGCGAGCAGAAGCTCTTCGAGAACTTATGCTCTGGAGACATATCCCGGAAATTTAATCAGCTAATATCCAATTCATCCATGAATTCGTGTCCGTGGGCTTCGATGTACTGCTTTCTCGGTGCTACGTCGTTGCCCATGAACAGATCGAACCACTTCTCCATCTCTTCGGCCTCTGCTGAGGTGATGCGGATGAACCTTCTGGTTCCCGGTGTGATGAACTTCGCCATCATCTCGGCATCGTTTTCGCCGAGTCCCTTGGATCTCTGGATGGTGATCTTCTTAGGATCCTTCCCCTCGATCAGGCGGTCGCGCTCCGCATCGCTGAACGCGTACAAAGTCTCAGGCGTTTTGCCCGTACGGTCGGTGATCTCGAAGAGCGGGGTCATCGCGTAGTACAGGTAGCCGCGCTCTATAAGCTGCGGGCAAAGCTTGTATATCATGGTGGTGACGAGGCACACGATGTGCGAACCGTCGACGTCCATATCTGCTGTGATTATGACTTTGTTGAATTTGAGGCGCTCCTCGTCGAACTGCGGGATGTCCTTAGGCAGCTTCTTGCCTCTGACCTCGATGCCGCAGCCCATGACGCGGATGAGGTCCATGATGATGTCCGAAGCGAAGACGCTCTGCAGCGAGGCCTTCTGGATGTTGAGTATCTTGCCTCTGATCGGCATGAGGGCCTGGTATTCAGGGTCGCGCGCGGTCAGCAGGCTGCCGAGAGCGGAATCGCCCTCGCAGATGAAGAGCTCTCTCTTCTCAGGGTCCTTGCTGCGGCAGTCGACGAACTTCTTGACCTTGTTGGTCACGTCCGTTTTTTCCATGAGTTTCTTTTTGACCGTGATGCGCTGGCTCTCGGACTGCTCGCGGCTGCGCTTGTTGATCAGGACCTGCTCGATTATCTTGTCGGCATCAGGCTTGTGCTCGATGAACCATATCTGCAGGTTGGTCTTGATCAGGTCAGTCAGGAACTCCTGGATAAACTTGTTGTTTATGGCTTTCTTGGTCTGGTTCTCGTACGAGGTCTGGGTCGAGAACGAGTTGGTCACGAGAATCAGGCTGTCCTGGATGTCGCCGAAGGTCAGCTTAGCCTCTTTGGCCGTGTATCTGTTGCGCGCCTTGAGCTCCTTGTCGAAGGCCGCGACGAAAGCATTCTTTACTGCTTTGTCAGGCGAACCGCCGTGCTCGAGGTACGACGAGTTGTGGAAGTACTTGAGTTCCTGCGTCATGTTGCTGAAGCAGAAAGCGATGTCGGCTTTGACCGAATACTCGTCCTTGTCGGCGCGGTCGCGGCCCCTGCCCTCGCCCGAGAACAGGTAAGGCGTGGTCATTGACTCGTCCTGCGCCAGCTCGTTGACATAGCCGAGAATTCCTTCAGGGTAGAGGTACGTTTCTGTGTATCCGTCTCTCTCATCGGTGAAATTAATTGTCAGGCCAGCATTTACTACAGCCTGTGTTTTAAGCATGTCAACTATAGTCGCCTGTGGTATCTCGATTTCCGTAAAGACTTCAAGATCAGGCTTCCATGTCTGTATCGTTCCCGTTCTCTGGTGTTTCTTAGCCTTGGTTATTTCAAGTTCAGAAGCAGGAACGCCTTTCTCAAAATGCATCCTGTATACTTTCTTGTCTCTTCTGGACTCAACATCAAACCACTCTGAAGAGCACTGACAAGCCATTGCTCCAAGTCCATTCAATCCAAGAGAATAGGAGTAATTATTATCAAAGTACTTACCCCCACTATAAAATTCTGTGTATAAAAGTTCAAAATTATAGCGTTCTTCGTTCTTATTCCAATCTAATGGGATGCCTCTTCCGAAGTCTTCAACTGTAATGGAGTTATCTGCATGGATCGTGAAGTTGATCGTATCTCCGAATCCTGCTCTTGCTTCATCAACCGAGTTGGACAGTATCTCGAAAGCGGCATGTATACATCCGTTTATATCAGCGGACCCCAGCATTACGCCGGGCCTGAAGCGGATAGCTTCCACCGGTTTCAATGAGGTTATTGATTCATTTGAGTAAGATTCTTTCAATGAGCTCATTCTTATACCTTTCTATATCTTCTAAATTCCACAAAACTATATAATTCAGATTGTTGTTTTGTGCTGCTTCTCTCTTCTGCGGATCACTAACAGTCCAGACATATATCGCTCCGCTGTAAAGATCCTTTCCATTAGTTCTTTCTTTCCATAGAGCAAGCTTCTCAAGATCTGCAGGATCATTTTCATCAAACCAGTGAAAACCGTGTGTAAAGTACAGGTTTAATTCAATAAATAAGTCCAGTGATCTTATGTAGAAATCACATGCAAACGGGTATCTCGGATCATCCCCGTAATGCCTGATAACATCATCCTCTCCAAACAAACTCAGCAGGAATTCATGAAATTCATCCTCTGGTTTAGATGCTGTGAAAGAGTTGTTTTTCTTATGTGTTAAGTATCGCTTTCTGTTTGCCTGCTTTGTATGACTTGCTTTTATAGTTTTCTCAAGATATGCCGGATTAGGAACTCCATATTTAGCAAGGTTTGTTTCTTTTATCTTTTCCTGCACACTTTTGGAACTAAATGGATTATCTACTCCCAATCTGTCTCGTATTATATTCACATATTTCTCTGATCCGAACGGATTCGGTCCGTTTTCATGCCCAAAACGTTCAAGATTGGTTCTTTTCCTAATGTTTTTTACTTCTTTTTTCTTCTCATCAGTCCAGGCTGCCTTGGTTAGAACCATGCTTTCGCTCGCACAACGCCTGCATCCTCCATGCATATCATCAAGATGATAACAGGCGACAGTATTAAACAGACCATGCTTCCTGCATATGATTTCTATCCTGTCATGCAGTATTCCTACATCTGTCGGGGTATAGTCAAATCTGTCGCCATGAATGCTGCGTGCTTTTTCTATAAATGATTCTGTGTCATATTTTCTTTGCGACTTGCTGATTCTTATTGCTCTGAGTTCGTCTACTCTGACCCATTTAGCTTTGCACTCTTTAGAACAGGTAAGCAGATATCCACCATACCTGAAAGGTGTTGGATTTCCGCAAATAATGCAGAACCCGTCAGTATCTCTCTTGAGGAGGTTATCATATAATTCTTTTGATGAAACTCTATGTCTGAATCGTATATGCTGAAATAAACCTCCATGGCCTCTGTAAATATCTTTGCAATACGGACATTCATATACGCCTTCTTCTAATTTTAATAATGAAGTTAAGTCTCTATATTCTCCTCTTCTGACAGGATTGAGTCTCTTTCTGTTTAAAGAGTCCATCCATATTCTGTTTACAGAATCCATCGTTGCCCTTCCTTTCTATGGTATAAACAAAAAACGCAAGGATACATTTATAAGCATCCTTGCGCACTTATGCCTGCGTATGGCCCGGCCGGATAAGACCTGACTATTCAGATGCTTAATTATACCACGAAAGTCTTTTCAGAACAACCGTTCGGATAATACTTCTATATTTAATTTAGAATGGGTGCAATTGCATGTCCTGCGAATTGCACCCGTAATGTTTCTATTCGCCGGTAACTATTTGTTATCGGTATTGTCTGCTATTCCTCTTCGAGGTCTTCGGCAACAAGGTCCTCGAGATCTGCAGCGTCTGTGTCGGTCAGGCCCTCTGCATCTTCAGAGTCTGCGTCTGTGTCCTGGCCCGGCTTGCTCTGGTTCTCTTCGTCTACCACTTTGGCGAAGGAAACTATGCGGCCGTCTTCGTTGACGCGCATGATCTTGACGCCCTGGGTTGCACGGCCTGAAGTGCTGACTTCGTTGGCTCTGATCCTGATGATGACGCCGTCTGAGTTGATGACCATGACTTCATCTTCGTCATCGACGAGGGTGGCGCCGACGATTTTGCCCGTTCTTTCGAACTTGGTCTTGTCGTAGGTGGCAACGCCCTTGCCGCCTCTGGTCTGCAGCCTGTACTCTTCAAGCGGCGTTCTCTTGCCGTAGCCATTCTCGGAGATGACGAGCATCTTCCTTGTCTGGTCGATGTCGAGTTCCATGGATACGACTTCGTCGCCCTTGTCGAGGAGGATAGCTCTCACGCCGCCGGCGCTTCTGCCCATCGGTCTGACATCCTTCTCTGAGAAAGCGATGGCTTTGCCCTCTCTGGTGACGACGATGACGTTCTCGTTGCCGCTTGCCTGTGCGACTGCGATGAGTTTGTCGTCTTCCCTGAGGTTGATGGCGATGAGGCCTGTCTTGCGGTTGGTGTCAAACTCGGACAGCGGTGTCTTCTTGATGGTACCCTGCTTGGTGACCATGACGAGGCATTCGTTGGCCGGGAAGTCCCTGATAGGGATGACTGCGGTGACCTTTTCCTCGCTGTTGAGGTTGAGGAAGTTGATGACCGGTGTGCCCTTGGCTGTCCTTGAGCCTTCCGGTATCTGGTATGCCTTGATCTTGTATACGCGGCCCATGTCTGTGAAGAACATCAGGTAGTCATGGGTGCTCGTGATGATCAGGTCGCGGACAAAGTCAGAGTCGCGTGTCGTCAGTCCGACGATGCCTTTGCCTCCGCGGCGCTGTGCTTTGTACGTGTCGGCCGGTACTCTCTTGATGTATCCGAGGTGTGTCAGGGTAATCGCTACATCCTGTTCCTCGATCAGTGATTCGTCATCGAGGTCGCCTTCGTATGCGACGATCTTGGTCCTGCGAGGGTCGCCCCACTTTGCCTTGATCTCGAGGAGCTCGTCCTTGATGACTCCCATCAGGAGGTGCTCATCTGCGAGGATGCTCTTGTAGTAAGCGATCTTCTTCTGCAGTTCTTCATACTCGGCCTGGATCTTCTCGCGTTCGAGTCCCTGCAGGCGGGCGAGCCTCATGTCGAGGATTGCCTGTGCCTGGATCTCGGTGAGGCCAAAACGGATCATCAGTTTTTCCTTGGCGTCGTTGTATGCCGAGCGGATGGTCGCGATGACTTCGTCGATGTTGTCGAGCGCTATGATGAGACCTTCGAGGATGTGAGCCCTGGCCTCTGCTTTGGCGAGGTCAAAACGCGTTCTCCTTGTGACGACTGTCTTCTGATGCTTGAGGTATTCCTCAAGGATCTGCTTGAGGTTGAGGATCTTCGGCTCACCGTCGACGAGTGCCAGCATGATCATGCTGAACGAGGTCTGAAGTGCGGTGTGCTTGTACAGCCTGTTCAGGATGACATTAGGGTTGACGTCTTTCTTGAGCTCGATGACGATCCTTGTTCCTTCTCTGTTGGACTCGTCCCTGATGGCAGAGATGCCTTCGATTCTCTTGTCCCTGACGAGGTCGGCCATGGACTCGATGAGTCTGGCTTTGTTGACCTGGAACGGGATCTCGGATACGACGATGCGCATCCTGCCGTGTGCGTGCTCCTCTATCTCGCATACGGATCTGACCATGACTTTGCCCTGGCCTGTCATGTATGCCTCGCGGGCTGCCTTCTTGCCGAGGATCATTGCTCCTGTCGGGAAGTCAGGTCCCTTGATGATATTGATGAGCTCGTCTATGTCTGCTTCTGGTTCGTCGATGAGTTTGACGCAGGCGTCGATCGTCTCGCCGAGGTTGTGCGGCGGGATCGATGTTGCCATACCTACGGCGATACCGTTGGAACCGTTGATCAGGAGGTTAGGTACTCTTGATGGGAGTACTACAGGCTCCTGCTCCTCGCCGTCGTAGTTGTCCATGAAGTCGACGGTGTCCTTTTCGATGTCTCTGACCATCTGCAGAGAGAACGGGGACATCCTCGCCTCGGTGTATCTCGAAGCCGCAGCTCCGTCGCCGTCGACCGAACCAAAGTTACCGTGGCCGTCGACAAGCGGATACCTCGTGGAGAAGTCCTGAGCCATTTTGACCATGGCCTCGTATATGGAGCTGTCTCCGTGAGGGTGGTATTTACCCATGACCTCACCGACGATACGCGCCGATTTCTTGTGAGGCTTGTCCGGGGTGATGCCGAGGGAGTGCATGCCGTACAGGATCCTCCTGTGTACCGGCTTGAGTCCGTCCCTGACATCAGGAAGAGCACGGCCGACTATGACGCTCATCGCATAGTCGATATACGAGTTTTTCATCTCGTCGTATATCTCGTGTTCTATGATCGTGCTTTTTTCTTCTATATTAGTATCTGCCATTTTGCCTTATCCTTGTTTATAAGCAACAGCTTTTATATGTAAGTATTCGCAGCCGGCGCTGATTGACGTTTTTGAGGCTATTTCGCTGTATTTACGTCAACTTACGTTTTGTCTATTGACGTTTTTGGGGCCATTTCGCTGTATTTACGTCAACTTACGTTTTGTCTATTGACGTTTTTGAGGCCGTTTCGCCATATTTACGTCAACTTATGTTTTGCGATTGGCGTTTTTGAAGCAAAATCGCCGGATTTACGTCAATTCGCGCTGTTTGCACCTGTCTGTTGTACTGGCTATATATCAAGATTAACTACGTATTTCGCGTTCTCTTCGATGAAGGCTTTGCGCGGCGGGACCTTGTCGCCCATGAGGGTGGTGAAGATCTCGTCTGCTGCCTCGGCATCGTCGATCGTGATCCTGACGAGGGTACGGTTGTCGTAATCCATTGTGGTCTCCCACAGCTGGTTGAAGTCCATCTCGCCGAGACCTTTGTATCTCTGGATCTCGATCTTGTTGTTGCCGCCTGCAGACTTGAGCTCTGCGAGGAGCTTGTCCTGCTCGGCATCTGAGTACGTGTACCATATCTGCTTGCCCTGCTTGACTCTGAAGAGCGGCGGCTGGGCTGCGTAGACGTATCCGCCTTCGAGAAGCGGCCTCATGTATCTGAAGAAGAATGTCAGGAGAAGTGTCCTGATGTGCGCTCCGTCGACGTCGGCATCGGTCATGATGATGATCTTGTGGTATCTGAGTTTCTCGATGTCGAACTCGCTGCCGATGTTGCAGCCGAATGCGGTGATCATGTTCTTGATCTCATCCGAACTCAGGACTCTGTCAAGCCTTGCCTTCTCGACGTTGAGGATCTTACCTCTGAGAGGCAGCACCGCCTGTCTTGAACGGTCTCTTCCCTGCTTTGCGCTTCCGCCTGCGGAGTCACCCTCTACGAGGAAGATCTCGGACAAAGCCGGGTCTTTCTCGGAGCAGTCTGCGAGCTTGCCCGGGAGTGACGTGGTCTCGAGGACTGACGTTTTGCGCGTGATCTCTCTCGCTTTGCGTGCAGCCTCGCGGGCGCGCTGTGCCTTGAGGCACTTGTCCACGATGACTCTTGCCTGCTTAGGGTTCTCGTCGAGGAAATAGCTGAGCTGCTCTGCTGTGTTGGTCTCGACAAAGCCCTTGACCTCTGCGTTTCCGAGCTTGGCTTTGGTCTGGCCCTCGAACTGCGGGTTGGTCAGCTTGACGGAGACGATGGCTGTGATGCCTTCTCTGACGTCATCGCCCTGGAGTGCGTCCTCGTTATCCTTGATGAGCTTGTTGCGGCGGGCGTAGTCGTTGATTGTACGGGTCAAAGCCGACTTGAAGCCTACCTCGTGGAATCCGCCTTCGTTGGTGTGGATGTTGTTGGCGAAAGACATGATCGTCTCGCTGTATCTGTCCGTGTACTGAAGAGCGACCTCGACTGAGTAGCCCGGTTTCTCTGCTTCGTAGTAGAAGACGGTCGGGTTGACTGCGTCCTTGTTGGTGTTCAGATATTCAACGAACTCCTTGATTCCGCCCTCAAAGTGGAAGTGGTCCTTCCTTGACGGTGTGACTCTCTTGTCCTCGAGGGAGATAGCGAGTCCTTTGTTGAGGAAAGCCATCTCGCGGAGTCTCCTCTGAAGAGTCTCGTAGTCGTAGACGGTCTCGTCGAAGATCTCGCCGTCCGGCCAGAATCTTGTCTTCGAACCGGTCTTGCCGTCGGTATACTCGCCGATTACCTTAAGTTCGGTCGCGTCCTCACCTCTGAAGTATTCCTGCTCGTAGATCTTGCCGTCTCTCCTGACCTGAACGACCATGTGAGTCGACAGAGCGTTTACTACCGAAGCACCTACTCCGTGAAGTCCGCCGGATACCTTGTATCCTCCGCCGCCGAACTTACCGCCGGCGTGCAGCTGTGTATGGATGACCTGAACAGCCGGGATGCCCATCTTAGGATGGATGTCTACCGGCATGCCTCGTCCGTCATCCTGAACGGTGACCGAGTTGTCTTCTTCGATGGTCACCTCTATGTGTTTGCAAAATCCTGCCAGCGCTTCGTCGACAGAGTTGTCCACGATCTCATATACGAGATGGTGAAGTCCTGCAGGGCCTGTACTTCCGATGTACATTCCCGGTCTCAGCCGTACTGGTTTAAGACCTTCCAGTACCTCTATCTGACTTGCGCCGTACTCCTGCTTCTGAGCCATTGTTGATAACCTTTCCTGGTACTCTTGTTATTAAACAGCGAACTTTGTTTATTTTCGTAAGGTGATAAGTTCTCGAAGAGCTTTTCGCCACATTTTTGATCCTTAAATGGTGGCACGCTCTTCTGCGAGATCACCTTTCCGAAATAATCAAAGTTCGCTCTTGATTACCAATATCACTATGACAATTAATAACAGAATACCCCTTACATTAAAAAAATGGGCGTTACATCCCTTATGTTACGCCCAAATTTTACCATATAAGCCGTTTTTATGCAAGTTCTGCCCCTACATCTTGTATTATCGGAAAAATCGCTCAAATCGGCAATTTTCGCCCCCGATCTGACATAAAAGTCCCGAAAGCCAGTATTTCCATGTTGTTCAGCGTTTTGCAAAAATGCATGATTTCATGCTGCTTATTCGCGGTCGCTTTTATCTCTTTTGTCGAGATTTTTCTTATATATTATGAGCATTACGAATCCGAGTACCAGTGCGACCAGGAGTACTGCGATCCACAGGATGAGGAAGGTCTCGTCGCCGGTCTTCACGCTCTTCGATGAGGATGCCTTGTCTTTATCTGATGCTGCATCTGCGCTGTCGTCATCTATTACCGGTACTGCTTTATCATCTCCTGTTTCATCTCTGTACGTGAGCTGGTATGTCGAGTAAAGCGATGATGCGCACTCGAGTTTGCTGCCGGTGCCCTTCGCCACGCAGTCGGCTGCACCGTCGTGGACGCGGACAAGATAGAAGGTGCGCGTTGTAGATGTGCCGTCTGCATTCGTGACTGTTCCGTTCGCATCGGCTCCTTTCAGCTTCAGCCCATCAGGTATGTTTACATCAAACTTCACAGGCACTACGGAGTCATGGATCGCCTGAGGCTCATCGTCTCCGATCTTCTTGAACAGGCTGAGATCCATATACTGTCCGGAAGTGAGTCCGTATTTCTCTCTGTATGCTGACAGTATCTGCCTGTCCTGCCCCGGCACGGCACTTTCACCTAGGGCCTTCATGCTGAGCCATAATCTCACGTTCTCTCCCGCGGCAAGGCGTTCTTTTTCTTCATCTGTCAGGACCGCATGCACGACCTCGGCCAGGTTGGAAGCGCTGCCGCTGATGCCGTCAGCTTCAACATCCGTACTGATGCTGCCTCCCTCGTCGGTGACAACAACTGTGACCCCGGCTGTTACTGTCTTCCAGTCTCCCGGGTCCTCTCCCTTGCCCGGCACGAAGTATTCCGCTGTGACTTTTACTCTGGTCCTGCCCTGCTTCTTGGCATACAGGAGGCCGTATTCGTCAGCATATACTACTTCATCATCTTCTGCCTGAATATACAGTTCGTACTCCGAGTCAGAAGGTGTGATCCTGTACTTTAACTCACCGATCTCGCCCGGTTTCAGGTATATGGTGCCGCCTTCTATTATTACTTTTTCCGGATCCTTCTGGTCATTCGTTATAGTAAGATTGTACGACTTCGAGGTGCCGCCGGACAGACGGGCAGTGATCACAGTCTTTCCTTCCTTAATAAATGTCACAACGCCGGACTTATCGACTGTCGCAACGGATTCATCGGAGGAAGTCCATATTATAGTCTTATCCTGAGCATCCTCCGGGAAACACTTGTAGTCAGGTGTAAATTCTTTTGTTTCAAGTGTTTTGCACACATCGTTGCGGGCAAAATAAATTTTCTCCAGCTTGGTCGCGTCTTCTTTCTTCACATATTTCGCGGTCGCATCAGTGTCTTTTCTGATGCAGAGCTCTTGCAGCTCCTCGTCAGTATCGTCGGTATAGTATCCGAGGAAAATGTATCCCGGCTTCTCCGGCGGATCCTCAGGGGTCAGTCTGAAAAAGTCATTGTTGCGGACATAGAAAACCTGCGGGTGCTTATCATCCTTGCTGCTTCTGACATATACAGCATGGGAGAAGTCTTCTATCTCCTGCCCCATGAGCCTGTCCATCCTTATTATTCTCTTGTTTATCCAGTCTCTCAGGTCCTCGACCGCACCCTTATAGTCCTTCGCAAGGTCCTCTTCTGTTTTGCCTTCATCAGTTGTCCTGCTGTACTTTTCATGATTCAGGGCGTAGTCGCATCCCTGGGCTGTTACGGTCTCTGCATAATACTTATCGAGCATGCCGCCATTCTCTGTTATTTTCACGAGAGCCGGTCTCAGCTCGTTATTCCACTTGTCCCTGCTGAGCTCTATGAATTCGCCGTCCTTGTTGCCGAGCATGGCAACCATCCAGCCCATCACAATATTCGTGTCTTCATCAGGACTCTCTATTCCGTAGTTCCATGCAAAGTCAAAGTCCCACAGCGGGCCCCAGTATATCTTCCCTTTCGCCGAGTCTGTATCCCTGGTCTTGTAGAAGTAGGAACTTCCGGTCGAATATGCATCGCCGTTGTCTGTAAAGAACTGCATCATCCAGTACAGAGCCGCGGAATACATGTCAAAATAGTCATGGTAATCCAGTTCGCGGTATCCGGATGGATCGCTGTCATCAGCCACTTCCCCGTCAAACAGTGAGTCCTCTGCTTCCTGAACGTACTTCCTAATGTATTCTTTCTGAGTTTCGTTGTCATATGCATCTTCATCGATTTCTTTATCATATGAAGGAAGTATATTCTGAATTGATTCCTCCCTGCGGGTAACAAATACATCCGATGTATCACCTTTCTGCATCATCGACATAAGATATCCGCCTGTAAGAGCTATTCCATCCGTTACACTCTCAGCCGGTTCATTAATTTTTACGTAATTCTTAGGAATATGTGTCAGCAGGTAGCAGCCGTAATATTCGTATCCGTCAGGCTTTCCGTCGCCGTCACCGTCTGCATCACTTCCTATAAACACATCAACCGGGACAGCTTCAGGTGTAAACTCCATATTCAGTTCTCTTCCTATCCAGTACGTGATCCTGTTTCTCATCATCGAAGGATCGAACGCATTGGCGATAAGAGCCCAGTGCTTGTTGGCCTGCATGCCGAGCAGTGAAGTTTCATCCTTCAGCTTGACCTTATAAGGTCTCTTTCCTTCATGGGCCCAGGTAGAATTGCCCCTGCCTCTTATATAGTCAATCTTAAGTCCGGTCATGCTGCGGAGCTCCGTGTCTGCTGCCTGATCTGCATACTTAAATCCATCCGGCACTTCCACGTCCATGGTTCCGGTGCACTTGTATGAGTGATCATCACTCGCATTCATAGCATCGATCGCGGCTTTGCCGGTTTCTGTAGCTTCCTTGCCCTTTCCCTTGGTCACGTTTATTTTCAGTACAGGGATGGACATGGTAAAGCCGTCAGGGTAGATGCTGTCCCCGGCTGCAGCCGCGAGGACTTCAGTATCTCCCTCTGTTTCGCCGACAGCCTGGTCATCTGTCCCCGCAGTGCTGCCGTTATTGGCTCCGGCGCCTGCCTGCGTGCCGTTTGCATCGGCAGCGTTTCCATTAGTGTCTGCATTTCCTGCAGTCTGGTCACCTGAGCCCGCAGTATTGCCGGTATTATCTCCGGCAGTATCTGTTCCTTCATTTCCTGCAGTCTGATTTCCTGTGCCCGAAGTGCCATCAGTATTGTCACTGTTGCCTGCCTGGGTACCGGTTGCGTCTGCAGTGTTTCCATCCGTACCTGAATTATTGCCTGTTTCTCCGGCAGTATCCGTGTCTTCATTTCCTGCAGTCTGGTTCTCTGTACCTGCAGTATTTCCGGTTTCTGCTCCGGCGGCCGGGCCTCCGGATGCGCCGTCTTCGCCCGCACCGAAAGCAGCCGACGGCATCATCGTCAGCATCATTATCAAAGAAAGCAGTATCACAGCTATTCTCTTATTCTTACTGTTTTTCATAGGTACCGCCTTCCTTTAATGTCTCTTTAATGAGATCGGGTTTACTCATATTCCTTAATGATCTATCTTTCCTATTATACTGATATCAGTATTTATCCACACGTGTCACTGTGCCCTCTTCTATCCTGAAGAGCGTGCCTCCTCGGAGGTCTCTTATCACTTCGTCGTTCAGCTCGGCTGATGTGATGAAGAGCTGCACGTCGTCTATCTCGTTGACGAGGAATCTCTGCCTGTCGAGGTCGAGTTCGGACAGCACATCATCGAGGAGCAGCACAGGCGACTCATCGAGTATCTGCCTTGCTATCCTGATCTCGGCGAGCTTGAGCGAGAGCGCTATCGTTCTCTGCTGGCCCTGCGAGCCGTACTTTCTCGCATCCTTGCCGTTGATGAAAAATGCGATGTCATCCCTGTGCGGTCCGAGGGTCTGGCTGCCGTTGTATATGTCCTTGTCGCGGTGATGATAGAACTGCTTGTACAGTATCTCTCTTCCTTCAGGCGCCGTTACGAAGTCACAGGTCGTCTTGTATTCTATCCTGAGGTCTTCCCTGCCGCCGGAAATTTTCTTCATTATCTCGCCCGCTTCGTCGGAAAGCATCTCTACGAATTCCCTGCGGTATCTGATCAGCTCGTAGCCGGCATCCGCCAGCTGGTGATCGAACACGTCGAGCATCTCTTCGTTGTAGCTGCGGCTGTTGTCGTATTTGCTGCGGCCGCCTTCTCCCGGCGCCATTCCGTCGAGGCTGCCCATTCCGCCGCTGAGCGCATCGTTCAGGCTTATATTGTCTGCGCGGGTGAATGTCTTCTTCTTAATATTGAAGTATCCTTTGAGCAAAGCGTTCTTCTGGCGCAAAGCGTCGTTGTATCTCTTCAGCAGCTCATAGTAACGCGGCCTCATCTGCGACATCTCGCGGTTGATGAATGCTCTTCTCCTGTCCGGACTGTCCTTGATGATGCGAAGATCGTCAGGCGAGAAGATGATTACTACTACGTTGTTGAGGAGCTCGGTCGTTTTGCTTATGGCCTTGCCGTCCTTTTTTATCATCTTTTTCCCGTCTGATCTTATAACTATATTAATATTTTTATCAATATCTTCGCTTGTGATGTCCGTACAGACTCTCGCACTGCTCTCACCGAACATGATCAGGTCGGAAGAGTTGCTCGTGCGGAAAGACCTCGCGAAAGCTGTCAGATATATCGCTTCGACGAGGTTGGTTTTGCCCTGTGCGTTCTCGCCGACGATAATATTGCGGCTGTCATCAAAGTCGAGTTCAAGTGACTTGTAGTTTCTGAAGTTTTCTAAAATGATACTGTTTATTTTCATATTGCATCCCGGTCTTAGTGCCGGCCTCTTCTGCACGGATAATCATTATCCGTCCTCATTCCGGCGCTGATGTTTCCATATTATGGCTAAATTATACATTATTTGAATATAAATTATGTTATAATTTGCGCAGAAGTATGCTTTGTAGTATTATAGTGTGCTTATATAAATGATGATCACTAAAGATCATTAGATTATGGAGGATCGGAGAAAAGCCATGAACAATAAGAGAGGCGGAGTAGGCGCCAAAATTCTCATAGTCCTTATCCTGATGATCGCATCTGCAATCGGCGGTGCATACGGATACAGGGTGCTCGACGGCAAGATGGCCGCACGCGACGCAAAGAAAGATATAGAGATGGTCAGAATCTCTGACTATGATACTGCAGAAGCGGCAACTGTTCAGGATATAATCGACAAGACCACTAAGGATATCGAGACTGCCAAGACCCGCAAGGATGTCTATGAGATAATGTCTGATTTCCAGGCTGATGTTGCCAAGGTACAGACCAAGGCGCAGAAAGAGCTTGAAGAAGCCAGAAGAGAAGCCGAAGAAGCCAGAAACAGCAACCGGAACAATAATAACAACAACAATAATAATAACAACAGTAATAACAATAATTACAATAATAACGGAAACGATTATAACGACGACAACAGTTATAACGGCAACAATACTGACAACAACAGTAATTCCGGAAGCTATGACGAGGATTACGACACTAACAGTAATTCCGGAAGCAGCAACAGTAATAACAGCAGCGACAGCGGCAGCAATAGCAGCGGCAGCAATGCTATTACCAATGATGACGGAACATCAGGAAGACAGGGTCTTCTCGGCAGCCTTCTCGGAGGCAATGACTGATCTTACGCTGATGTCATCAATTTTATAAATGCTAATATTTAATAAGGTAAAAAAGATATATCAAAAGGAGGATAATACTGATGAAGAGAAAAAGCATAATCGCACTTCTGCTCACTTTCGTAATGTCCATGTCTATCTTTGCAGCTTCCTGCAGCAAGAAGCCTGAGACTATCGAAGAGTATGTAAACAACAACCAGGAAGAAATGGAAGAGGTAAAGAAGACTGCTGATGAGTCCGGCCTTGCTATCGACTTCAGCGGAAACGATGTAATCTATTCCATGGACCTTGCAACAATGGAGGGCGTAACTGAGGATATCGTCAAGAGCGACGTAATGAAGGACAACCTCGTATCCGCACTCGAAGGTCTTACCGACAGATTCACCGGTCTCTGCGGACAGCTCGAAGAGCAGTCAGGCATCAAGGGTGCTCAGATCATAGTCAACTACACCTACGGCGATGAAGTTATCGTAACCAAGACATTCAATTCCAGCGGAATGGTTGAATAACAGGTTACTAAGTAACGGATCAGGGGAAGCTGCACACAGCAGCTTCCTTTTTTTCGCAGCATTAATTACATAAAAAAACAGCCAGCGCATTTCTGCACTGGCTGATATGTAATCTTATTTCATTTCGATGATGACTTTGCGGTAAGGATCCTTGCCTTCACTTCTTGTCTTCACCTTAGGGTGATTCTGAAGTGTGCAGTGGATGACTTTGCGCTCATAAGGATTCATCGGCTCGAGTGTGACTGAATGTCTTGTTCTCTCAACCTTGCCTGCAAGTCTGTTGGCGAGATTGACGAGAGTCTTTTCTCTCTTGGATCTGTAGTTCTCTGCATCAAGGATAACTCTTGTGTATTTGCCGTTCTCCTTGTTGACTACATAGCTTGCGAGGCACTGAACTGCGTCGAGTGTTGCTCCGCGCTTTCCGATGATTGTTCCTGTGTCTTTGCCTGTGATCTCTACGAATACGAGCTCATCACTTGCTTTGACACTGAAGTCGAGGTCAACGCCCATCTTTTCAGCCATGTCTCTTAAGAATGACTCTACAGGATGTCCTTCTACAGGATCGAGCTTCTTTACTTCATACAGCATCGTATCCTCAACGGACAGATCATATTTCTTGTTCTTTGATGACTTTCCGCCTTTCTTGGATTTTGCATGAGCCTTTTCTCTTGCTCTTGCATCTTCTCTCTCTTCGGCTTCGTACTTGTCATATTTTGCCCTTACTTCATCAGGCAGTTTTGAAGATGAATTTTCAGGAAGTCCTGCAAGGATGGCATCGATATCATCGAATGTAGCCTTTTCTCTTACATTGTTTCCTTTATCTTCCTTCGCCGTAACTCTAACTCTGGCGAGTTTTGAGCCGATACCGAGAAATCCGCTTGATGATTCCTCCAGAACCTCTACCTCTACTTCGTCTCTTTCAAGCTTGAGATCCTTGAGTGCAAGTCCGACAGCGGTCTCAACATCGACTCCCCATTTTTCTGAAGATCTCATTTATTGAACATATCCTTTCATTCTTGCTCTCTTCTTCCTCGCAAGCTCTTTCTCGGCTCTCTCTACAAGTCTCTTCTGTTCCTTTTTCTTAGCCATTTCTTCTCTGATCTTATTGATCCTGATGTTGAAGAATATCTGCATGATCTGGCCGCCTGCCCAGTAAATTGCAAGGCCGGCAGGATAGGATCTTGCGAGCCAGAGAATACTCAGAGGGAAGAAATACTTCATTATTGCGTTCATTGCCTTGTTCTGGCTGGCAGATGCGCCCGGCTGCTGCATTGTCATCGCATTGTTCATTGCGAATGAGAAATATGTAGCGATGCCTGCCATGATAGGCAAAATCCATGGATCCGGCTGTGCGAGGTCTTTGATCCAGAGGAAAGACTCGTGGTTAGCAAAGATCATCTCGCTTCCGGCCGGCATGTACTTCATCGGATTTCTGAGAAGTGCAAACAGTCCCATGATGATAGGAAACTGAATGAGCATAGGAAGACATCCGCTCATAGGATTGAATCCCACCTCAGAGTAAAGCTTTTGCATCTCTTCATTCTGCTTCTCTCTGTCGTTGGCATATCTGCGCTGGATTTCCTGAGCTTTCTCAGACATCTCAGCCATATCGCCTGAAGACTTGATCTGCTTTGCATAGAGAGGATACAGAGCGAGCTTTACGATGAATGTAAGAATAATGAGCGAAATACCATAATTTCCTACTAATTTATATATCCACATCAGCAGATATCCGATTGGCTTGGCAATTATTCCCATTATCTGTCTCCATTCTTATGGTACAGGGTCATATCCTCCCGGATGTCCCGGGTGACATCTGAGTATCCTCTTGATACCCAGCCAGCTGCCCTTGAGAGCGCCGTACTTTTCCACTGCCTGTATAAAATATGCGCTGCATGTAGGCGTATATCTGCAGTGAGCTCCGATGTACGGGGATATGGCGAGCTGGTATGCCCTTACCATCAATATTAAAAATCTCTGAATAATGTTTTTCTTCTTCATGTCCCTAATTAATGATTTCTGTCATTCAGCAGTCCGGCTGCTCTCAACGCGCCGTAAACTGAACGCTGCACTTCACTCTGATGGGCTCCGTTAATAGTATTCCTTGCCACGAATACAATATCAAAGCCTTCCTTAATATATTCAGATACAGAATAATAAGACTCTCTCATGAGTCTGCGCGAGCGGTTTCTTTCTACTGAATTTCCAACCTTTTTACTTGAAACAAAGGCAGTTCTTGTATAGCCGAGGTTGTTCTTCTTATACAGAACGACGACGTATTTACTGCCCTTGGATTCTCCTTTGCGGTAAACCCTGTTGAAATCCTTCTGTTTTCTGAGAGTCAGTTCGCTGTTATCTCTCACCTGGGACACCTGATCCTGATACTAAGCGGAGAGGGACTTTCTTCCTCTTGCTCTTCTTCTCTTGAGTACCTTGCGGCCGTTAGCTGTAGCCATTCTCTTGCGGAATCCGTGTTCCTTAAGTCTCTGTCTCTTCTTAGGCTGATAAGTTCTTTTCATTTCTGCTTCTCCTTTAACTAATATATAAATAAAAATACTTAAAAATGCTGCTCTCTGAATTTCAAGAGCACATACGCCTAAAAAGTATAAATTAACCACTTTTTCAAGTCAAGTTTTTAATACTAATGATGCACTGCAAAAGCGGTGTTTAAATTTAATACAAACTTTACAAAAAATCACTTATTCACAATATGTAGTGTTCCCATTTACTTATTAACAACTTTATCAACAACATGTGGAAAACTATATTTTTGTTATCGATTTTTTTACTGAATCTGCGGAATTTCAGGCTTTGCATATGTGGAAAACTTTATGTAAAATGTATACATAAGTAATAGGAGTGGAAATTTGGACAAAAACAAGATATGGGGGACTACCCTAAATTATCTCAAGGCAAATACAACTGAACTGAGCTATAATACCTGGATTTCTCCTCTGTATATCCATCATATAGAGGAAGAAGCAGGTATTATTTATCTTGCATGGCCTAATGATTCAAAATTCATCAATCATCTCAATGATCATTACCTGAATCAGATAGAAAATGCAATCAACAGCAGCCTTGAAAGACCTTTCAGAGTAGTCATCAAGCAGGAAAAGGAATACGACGCGAGCAAAATCGATACAACCAGGATGAAGAATGCTCTCAATCAGGAGAAACTCTTCAATCCGAGGTTCAATTTCGAGAATTTTGTCGTAGGTAATTCAAATAAATACGCACATGCTGTAGCGGTAGCTGTATCTGAGGCGCCTGGAGATATTTATAATCCTCTTTTTATTTACGGAGGATCCGGTCTCGGCAAGACTCATCTGATGCAGGCTATTGGCGTGCAGATAATAAGGAACAATCCGAGCACCAAGGTGCTGTATGTATCTACCGAAATGTTCACTAATGAGCTTATTACAGCCATTAATGACAATAAAACCAAGAGTTTTCGTAATAAATACAGAAAACTTGATGTACTTCTTATAGATGATATCCAGTTTCTTCAGGGAAAGGAAGCAACTCAGGAAGAGTTCTTCCACACATTCGAGGCGCTTTATCAGAACAACAAGCAGATCGTAATTACAAGCGACTGCCCTCCTGTAAGCCTCAAGGGACTTGATGAAAGACTGAGAACCAGATTCAGCTGGAACATGATAGCTGACATCCAGCCGCCTGACTATGAGACAAGAGTAGCAATTCTCAAGAATTTTGCCAAAAAATCAGATATTGAGGTTACTCCGGAAGTATATGATGTTCTCTGCCTCATAGCAGATCAGGTAAAGGATAATATCAGAGAGCTTGAAGGTGCATACAACAGAGTTGTAGGACTTTCGCAGCTTCTCAATGAAAAGATTACCGTTGATAATGCGCGCAGCATACTCAAGGATATAATCCAGGATAATGAGCAGGCTGTTGCTCCTGAAAGAATAAGATCAACGGTTGCAAGCCACTATAAAATTAAGATTGCTGACATGGATTCTCCTAAGAGAAATGCAGAAATCACTCTGCCGAGACAGGTGGCAATGTATCTCTGCAGAGAAACTACAGATCTTTCGCTGCCTAAGATAGGCAAACTCTTCGGAAACAGGCATTATTCAACAGTAATACATGCTGTTGAAAAGATTGAGGAAGAACTCAAGTATGATGAAGAGCTGCGTGAAAATGTAGAAACTATAAAAACTAAGCTAAATGCCGGTAGAAAAAAACGCTGATTAAATAATATAGTCTGCGCTATCACATTTTTATAAAATAATTGATATCACTGATAGCAATATTTTTTTCAACACCTTTTAAAAGCATTTTCAACTTAGTTTTTAACTGTAAATGAATTGATGTGATTGCTTATTTTTAAGGGTTTTGCGGAGTTATCCACATTATCCACAACACCTACTGTTAATACTATAATCTTATATATAATTATAATCCCGGAGGATGACCGTTATGAAGATGTACTGCAGCAGATCTGAACTCAACAGGGCTCTTGCCAATGTATCGCATTCAGTTCCTGTAAGATCTACTTCAAATATATTAGAAGGTATTCTTGTTGAAGTAAGCAACGGCTTTATGAAGCTGACTGCAACTGATACCAACATCACTATTGAATCAAGCATCAGCGTTCAGACCAGCGATGATTTTGCATTCGTTGTGCCTGCAAAGCTCTTCACTGCTATTGTTAACAAGCTGCCTGAAGAAGAGATGATGATAGATTATGATCCTCAGGCTGTTAAGATAATGATCAGATGCGGCGGTTCCAATTCTGAACTCATATGCTTCAGATCTGATGAATTTCCTAAAATCAGAATCAATGATGGTGAGAATCCTATTTATCTCAGCAAGGAAGATGTCAAGAAGCTCATAAGAAAGACTGCTTTCAGTGCTTCGACTGATGATTTCAACGGCATTCTTACCGGTGTTCTTCTTGAAATCAAGGATGGAAAGATGAAGATGGTAGGTGTTGATCCTTACAGGATCGCTACCTACAACATAGAAGTATCAAATAATGAAGATATAAGTGTTGTTATTCCTGCAAAGCTTATCAATGAAACTGCCAAGATCATAAGTGATGACGGCGAAGACCAGATGGTATTTGAGATAGCTGACGGCAAGGTTGTCATGAAATTCGACAACAACAGAGTAATCATCAATACTTTCTCCGGAAAGTTCATTGATTACAACAGGATCCTGAGCAAACAGGGAGACATCAATGTAAGGGTCAAGAGAAATGACCTTCTCAAGAGCACAGAGAGAGCTTCCCTTCTCGCTTCGGTACAGAACAACAATCTTATCAGATTTGATATAGACAGTGATCTCATTGTTATCAAGTCTCTCAATGAAGAAGGTAATATTGAGGAAAAGGTTGAGATAATAAATGACGGCGAAAGCCTAAATATAGGTCTCAATTCAAAGTATCTTAAGGATGCTCTCAGTGTAATTGAGGATGAAGAGATATTAATCAACTTCAGAGACAGCGTCAGCCCTTGCGTTATTAAGCCGCTCAAGGGAGACAAGTATGCATATCTCATACTTCCTATAAGAATGAATTAAAATTTTTAATGTTAAATTGGTATTATTCTATTTACAGAGTTCTGCTGCTGTAAGTGCTGCTACCTTAGCATTATTGAATACTAGTCTTATATTTGAATCCAGGCTGTCTCCTCCTGTAATATCCTTGACCTTGGCAAGAAGGAATGGTGTAGTTGCCTTTCCCTTGATTCCGAGTCTGTTGCATTCTGCGATTGCTTCATCGATTGCAGGATTGATGACATCAGGATCCATTGAATATTCATCCGGTATAGGATTGCCTACGAGTATTCCACCCTTGAGGCCGAGCTCGAGATGAGTATTGAAGAATTTTGCAAGCTCTGCCGGGCTGTCTACTTTGTAATCAACCTTGAATCCGCTCTTTTGTGTATAGAATGCTGGCATATCTTCGGTTCCGAATCCTATAACAGGTACTCCGTGGGTCTCAAGATATTCGAGTGTGAGACCTATATCGAGAATTGATTTGCATCCTGCGCAGATTACCATTACAGGAGTCTGTGCCAGCTCTTCAAGGTCGGCACTTATATCCATAGTAACTTCAGCTCCTCTGTGAACTCCGCCGATGCCGCCGGTCGCGAACACTTTGATACCTGCCATGTGAGCGATCATCATTGTAGTTGTGACTGTGCACGCACCGTCTTCACCCTTTGCGCACAGCATTGCGAGGTCCCTTCTTGATGCCTTGGTGATTTCCGGTCCTTTTTTGCCAAAATACTCGATTTCTTCAGGTGTGAGTCCGGCTTTGAGTCTGCCTCCGATGATTGCGATGGTTGCAGGTACTGCGCCGTTGTCTCTTATGATCTGCTCTACCTTGAGAGCTGTTTCAACATTCTGAGGATAAGGCATTCCGTGCGAGATGATAGTTGACTCAAGAGCAACTACCGGCTTTCCTGCTTCGATTGCTTCCTTAACTTCAGGCTTTATATCCAGATATTTATTCATTTTTTTTAAGCTCCTTATGACATTTATATTTATGAAATAGATTGATTTTGTGCTGTTTATATATATAAAATGGTGTAAATTCTTATATTATGTTATGAATATTATAATTATTTCATTATTTCTATATTTACACCGCTGTTGTTCATTTTATACAGAAGATTCTCAGGTGTGATCGTCTTATTGATGGATTCTCTTACTTCTATAGTCATAGCGGCTGCTGCATTTGCTGCCTTGGATGCTGTTATGAGATAGTCTTCATCATCATTGAGAAGATATGCCCATACTACCGCAGCTGTTGCAGAGTCCCCCGCTCCTGTAGTGCATACGAGGTCGGCATCATAGTTGCCTGTTACATATATCCTGTCACGGTCTGCAGCAAGTATGCCTTCTTTATCCATCGAAATGAATACCTTTTCAACACCCTGATCAAGCAGCTTCATAGCGGCTGCTGCGCAGTCCTCGGCATTTTCTATCTTCATGTCAGCAAGATATTCAGCTTCGATGAGATTAGGCTTTATGAGATAGAAGCCTTCAAGGTTGTTCTTGATTTTAGGCGACTTGTTGACAGAAACGGTATCCACGAAGACCGGCGCTTTGCACACTTTCTTGATGTGCATTAGCGTTTCATGCGTAAGATTGCAGTCTGCTACAACTGCGGATGCTTTGTTGATGACATCGATATTGATGTCTATGACTTCAGGCGTTATCCTGCTGCATATGTCCATGTCTGAAACAGCCAGCTTCATGTTGCCGTCCGCGTCATTTATATACATGTACATCGAAGAGCGCATGTCGTCGACTTTTATAGAATGTTCTGTATTGATGCCTTCCCTTGCGCAGTAATTGAGTATCTCGTTGCCGAACGGATCATTGCCGACAGCGGTTATGAGTCTTGTATCAATACCGAGATTGACGAGGTTCTGGGCGATGTTTCTCCCTACCCCGCCGAATGTGATGCTTATTATTCCCGGATTGGAATCCTCAGGTATAAGAGAATGTTCAGGAGTGCCTCCGATATCCACGTTGGCACCCCCTATTACTACTACATAATCTTTTTTAGTCATTTTTTACTGATTCTGCTGCTCCTTGATTTTATTTACCCAGCATCTGTGGCACATAGCTGTGTATCTGTCATTTCCGCCGAGCATTACCTGGTCGCCTTCAGTGATGATGCGACCGTTTTCGTCGAATCTCGCATTGACTGTGGCTTTGCGTCCGCACTCACATATAGTCTTGATCTCTGTGATAGAGTCGGCAAGCTCCATCAGGCGCTTTGCACCAGGGAAGAAATGTGTGAGAAAGTCGGTTCTCAGGCCAAAGCAAAGTACCGGCAGGTCGCATTCATCGACAAGTGTACGAAGTCCGTCAATCTGCTCAGGTGTGAGAAACTGCGCTTCGTCGGCGATGATGACGTCGTAGTCCCCTGCCTTGTGATATTCTGCGATGATATCGTCTTCAGGGCTTATTATCTGAGCCTGCTGCCTTAGTCCGATGCGGCTCTGGATTATGTCCGCTCCGTCTCTTGTGTCAGTGCCCGGTTTGATGAGCCATACGCTCATCCCCTTCTCTTCATAATTGAACTTTGTGATAAGAGCCTGGGCCGATTTGGATGATCCCATCGCGCCGTATTTGAAATATAGTTTTGCCATAAATCCGTCCCGTTATTTCTTTCATTTTAATAATCGTGTCATTCAAATATTACTACAATATCGTGTGTTCAACAATCAGTTTTATACATCATATATGGTGTGCGGACATGTTGAAATTACTGCGGATTGACGCTGATTTAATATTGTGAATGTGTATCAATTTTTGTAAACATTTTTGTATAAGATGATATTCAAATTTCGGGGTCGATAGATTATAATTATTGCAGCATGGGAACAATCTGGTTTCCTATTATTATTTTCATTTTTAAACCTTGAGGAGGGCAATTATGAAGAAATTTCTTGCTTTACTCCTCGCTGCTATGATGGTATTTGCTTTCACAGCATGCGGGGGCGGCGGATCATCATCCGAGGAAGCAGCAGACACCGCTTCTGAAGAGACTACTGAAGCTGCAGCAGCTTCATACGATGATATCGATGACAACTGCGAATCAGCAGACGGTACTTATGAAGTAGCAATGGTAACAGACGTTGGCCAGCTGAAGGACGGTTCTTTCAACCAGTTCACATGGAACGGCGTAAAGAAGTATGCTGCTGACAATGGTAAGACCTATAAGTACTATCAGCCTGCTAATGCAGCAAATGCTACTGACGAAGACAGAATGAAGGCAATGAGAGACGCTGCAGATGCAGGAGCTAAGGTAATCGTTACCACAGGCTTCATGCAGGCAACAGCTCTTGAGACTGTAGCACCTGAATATCCGGATGTACAGTTCATCTTCGTAGACGGCGGCAGCCTCGGACAGCCTAACGTTGTAGGTATCACTTATAAAGAGGAGCAGGCAGGTTATCTTGCAGGTTACGCAACAGTAATGGAAGGCTACACCAAGCTCGGATTCTCCGGCGGCGGTGGCGGAACCAACCCTGCATGCATCAGATACGGATACGGATTCGCACAGGGTGCTAACGATGCAGCCAAGGAAAAGGATACAGAGGTTGAGATGAGATACAGCTGGGAGTATGGTTCACAGTTCCAGGCTTCCGACGACCTCCAGGCTATGCTCGCAGGATGGTTTAATGCCGGAACAGAAGCAATCTTCATGTGCGGTGGTACAATGTTCAACTCCGGAACAGCAGCAGCTGATGCAGCTGACGGCGCAATCATCGGTGTTGACGTAGACCAGTCACCTCTTTCAGATACTGTAATCACTTCAGCTATGAAGGATCTTGCAGGTTCTGTAATCCAGACAATCGGTGAGTACTATGCTGACAGCACTGTAAAGGGCGAGGATAAGGTACTCGGAGCTGCTGAAGACATGGTAGGACTTCCTACAGATACATGGTCACTGCAGAACTGGTCAGTTGATGACTACAAAGCACTGTTTGAAAAGGTTAAGTCCGGCGAAATTACAATCGATGACAACGCTGAGATGGCTGACCCAAGCACAGCAGGACTTGAGAAGATCAAATTCGTAAAGTAATTTAGATAATCATCATAATTACACTTTGTTCATGCCGCCTCTTACCTGAGGCGGCATGGCTCATAATCAAGCGAAAGTCGAATCAAGGGGGAATGATATCCCCCTTTTTTTCAAAGTTATACTCTTATAAACAAAGGATAAGGACTATGTCAGAATATGTAATTGAAATGAACCACATCCGTAAGGAATTTCCCGGGATCGTGGCTAATGATGACATAACGCTCCAGCTTAAGAAGGGAGAAATACATGCCCTTCTCGGTGAGAACGGAGCCGGCAAGTCTACATTGATGAGCGTACTCTTCGGTCTGTATCAGCCAGAAGCGGGTGAGATCAAGAAGGACGGCAAAGTCGTTAAGATCAACAATCCTAACGACGCGACCGCACTCGGCATCGGAATGGTACACCAGCACTTCAAGCTCATCGACGTTTTTACCGTACTCGATAATATCATCCTCGGTGCGGAGACTACCGGCGCACTCGGTTTTCTCAAGAAGAAGGAAGCAAGAGAAAAGGTAATCGCTCTTTCAGAGAAATACGGACTGAAAGTAGACGTAGATGCCAAGGTTGAGGACATCACTGTAGGAATGCAGCAGAGAGTCGAGATTCTCAAGATGCTGTACAGAGATAATGAGATACTTATCTTCGACGAGCCTACAGCCGTTCTTACTCCTCAGGAAATAGACGAGCTTATGGAAATAATGAGAGGTTTTGCAAAAGAAGGCAAATCCATCTTGTTCATCACTCATAAATTAAACGAGATCATGGCTGTATCCGACAGAGTTACGGTACTGCGCAAGGGTAAATACGTAGGCACTGTAAATACTAAGGATACCAACAAGCAGGAACTTTCCAACATGATGGTAGGAAGACCGGTACAGCTTGAGATCCACAAGAAGCCAGCAAATCCGGGAGAGACAGTTCTCAAGGTAGAAGGTCTTACAGTACCTTCCAAAATCCATAAGAACAACGCTGTCAACAACGTTTCGTTCGAAGTCCACGCAGGAGAGATACTCTGCATCGCAGGTATCGACGGAAACGGCCAGACAGAACTCGTTTACGGACTTACAGGTCTTGAAAAGGCTTCCGCAGGAACCATCACACTCTGTGGTAAGGATATCTCACATTCTTCAATCAGGCAGAGAGCACTTTCCGGAATGTCACATATTCCGGAAGACAGACATAAGCACGGACTCGTTCTCGGATATACTCTCGAGCAGAATATGGTGCTGCAGAAGTATAAAGAGCCTAGATTCCAAAATCACGGTTTCATCAAGTTCGACGAAGTCAGAAAATATGCTGAAAAGCTCATCAAGGACTTTGATGTAAGATCAGGCCAGGGTCCTGTGACGATTGCAAGATCGATGTCCGGCGGTAACCAGCAGAAGGCCATCATCGCAAGAGAGCTTGACAGAGATGAGCCGCTCCTGGTTGCAGTTCAGCCTACAAGAGGACTTGACGTCGGCGCTATCGAGAACGTTCACAACAGCATAGTAGCTGAAAGAGACAAGGGACATGCGGTACTTCTTGTTTCCCTCGAACTTGAAGAGGTAATGGGACTTTCCGACAGAATACTCATTATCTACGAAGGCGAGATCGTCGGAGAGGTCGACCCTAAGAAGACTACACCTGAAGAACTCGGACTCTACATGTCCGGTGCTAAGAGACAGGGAAAGGAGGGGGAAGCAAATGCCTAGAAAAGATCCTATAACAGGCAAGCTCAAATGGTATAAATCCGAAGGAGCTGTGGCAGTATACTCCGCTCTTATCTCTATCCTTATCGGTATGGCTGTAGGTGCTATCATCGTAATAGTTGTAGGTATGTCCAAGGAGAACATCTCTACATCAGGTGTATTGGAAGGCATCAAGCTCGTATTCCTGGGAGTATTCTCTACAGGAAGAGACAGCGCAGGCCAGCTGACATTCGGTTTCAACGGTGTCAACATCGGAAACATGCTCTTCAGAGCAGTGCCGCTGATCATGACCGGTCTTTCCGTAGCAGTCGCTTTCAAGACAGGACTGTTCAACATCGGAGCTGCAGGCCAGTACCTGATGGGAACTATGGGAACACTTTCCGTAGGACTCTGGCTCGGATGGAGCGGATGCCCTAAAGCTGTAGCCTGGCTCTGTGCATTCCTCGTCGGAGTCATTCTCGGAGCTCTCTGGGGAGCTATACCGGGAATATTCAAGGCATTCCTTAATATAAACGAGGTAATCACCTGCATCATGACAAACTGGATCGCTGCCAACCTGGTAACATGGTGGTTCGATTCTCATGAGCTGTTCAAGAATGCCGCAGAAGGCGGTAAAGTAGGATATGTCATCCCGCTCAAGCAGGTAGGTGTAGTAACACCTAAGCTGCTGATGGATAAAATATTTGCAGGATCACAGGCCAACGGCGGATTCTGGATCGCATGCATCATAGCTGTACTGATGTGGGTAATGATGACCAAGACTACATTCGGCTATGAGCTGAGAGCCTGCGGTTCCAACAGACACGCAGCCAAGTATGCCGGCATCAACGACAAGAAGAATATCATCCTGTCGATGGCTATCGCCGGAGCACTTGCAGCAGCCGGAGCATCGCTTTACTTCCTCTCAGGAAATACTGAGTTCTACTGGTCGACATACCAGAAGCTCCCTGCAGAAGGATTCAACGGTATCCCGGTAGCACTGCTTGCGGCCAACCATCCGATAGGAGCTATATTCTCCGGAATATTCATGTCGATGATGAACATCTCCGGATTACAGCTGAAATCACTCACAGCATATAACGAATACATTGCGGACATCGTCATAGCAGTCATTGTATACCTGTCAGCGTTCTCAATGCTGATCAAGACAATGCTGTCAAAGAGAATCAAACACGATCACGGCAATGTTAATGATGAGCCGGCACCTGCTGCAGCTGAAAAGACAGATGATGCCGCAGAGATAAAAGCCGATATTGCAGAAACTGAGACTGGGAAAGGAGGACAGAAATAATGGTATTCTTACTTCAACAGATGATGTTATACGCTGTTCCTCTGATGATCGTAGCTCTCGCCGGCGTATGCGCTGAGAGATCCGGTGTCATCAACCTGGCGCTCGAAGGTATCATGATCTTCGGTGCATTCATGGGAGTTGTGTTCGTAAGAATGTTCCAGGAATGCGGATGGACACAGGATCAGGGACAGCTGATAATGCTTATTTCATTGCTGCTCTCAGGCATCTGCGGAATAGCATTCTCGATGCTGCTGGCATTCTCGGCCATCAACCTCAAGGCTGACCAGACAATCGGCGGTACAGCTCTGAACATGCTCGCTCCTGCTCTCGTAATGTTCTTCATCTACATGATCGTACAGCAGAATTCCATGGGCATGGTAACGGGAGGAGCTGCAGGCTGGTTCATGATCAAGCCTTCAACATTCGGATATCCTAAGGGATACAGTTTCGGACCGTTTTTAGACTTCTTTATCAACAAGGTATATCTGACAACCTACATCTGCATCATAATCTTCATACTGGTATCCATCTTCCTGTACAAGACCAAGACAGGAATGAGACTGAGATCCTGCGGTGAGAACCCTCAGGCTGCAGACTCGCTGGGTATCAACGTATACAAGATGAGATACCTCGGTGTCGGACTTTCAGGTTTCCTTGCAGGTATCGGCGGATTCACCTTCGCGATGACAACAGCTAACATGACATCCAACGGAGACGTTGCCGGCTACGGCTTCCTTGCTCTCGCCGTAATGATCTTCGGTAACTGGACACCGCTGAACATCGCAGGCGGTTCGATCCTCTTCGGACTGTTCAAGTGCATCGCAGCTACATATGCGACACTCGACATCAACGGAGACGGAGTCTTCGCTCTGAACGAGATTGGCATCAGCCCGTACGTTTACAGAATGCTGCCTTATATCATCACACTCGTAGTTCTTGCATTCACATCCAAGAGCTCCAGAGTACCTAAGGCAGAAGGAATCCCTTATGACAAGGGCATGAGATAGTTAGCAGTTTTAATTATCCTGAAAGAAAAGCCATAATTATTGTATGTGAAGAAAGTAAGTCGCATATAGTTAGTGCATGGCAATTAGACAAAAGACCGGAATCAGTGAGACTAACTCACCGGTTCCGGTCTTTTTAATGGAATTGACGTAAAACAAGCGGTTTTGCCTTCAATTACGTCAACACGGAAGAACAGGATTGACGTAAAAATACGATATCGCATTCAAAAACGTCAATACAGCAGAACCAGATTGACGTAAAAACACGATATCGCCGTCAAAAACGCCAATTATCAGATCAGGCTCACCCACTCACCCGTTTCAGCGCTCTTTGTCACTGCGCTGCAGACGGCTGCGATATATGCCCCGTCTCTGAAATCCGGATATCTGCCATGCTCTTCCCCTGCTATTGCTGCATATACATCCTTGAATAATGCTTCAAATGTTTGCTCCCGTTCAGTTTCGGAGATCGTGCGGCTCTTCATCTCCCCTTCTTCTGAATACCATATGGTATCCGGGTGCAGATCTTCCCACCTGTAGGAATTCCTGAGGTCGGTGACTTCGATTGACAGGTCGTTGGAGTGCCCGGGCGCTGTCTCTGACAGGAGCAATGTGCCTATGCCTCCGTTTTCGAATCTCATCAGGATGGCTGCAGTGTCTTCGGTATCGACTTTCACCTTCTCCCCTTCCGGGTCAAGTGTCAGCCTGCCGTCTTTTCTGAATCTGTAAGGATACCAGTTAGCGAGCTCAGCAAATACTGCGGATATCCTGATGCCGGACCATGCGTATGCAAGGTCGAACCAGTGAGTTCCTATCTCGCTTATCGCGCGCTGGCCTCCGTTCTTTTCAGGATCGAATCTCCATCCGTCATCATGAGGCGGGATGTGAAACTGCTGCAGATACGAGCCTGACATTACAAGCGGCCTTGCCGTGCTGCTTGAATGGATGAGATGCATGATCTCCTGATTGGCCGGATAGTATCTTACATTGCAGCACAGTGCTGTTACGATTCCGCGCTCCTGATAAGCAGCTTCAGCTTCTGCGGCAAGAGCGGCTGCTTCTTTAGGGTCCATGCAAAGCGGTTTTTCGCATATAACATGCTTTCCGGCTGCGAGACATTTTCTTATGATCTCCGCATGATCAAGCGGCGGCGTGCAGATGTGAACGACCTCTGCATCTGAAGAGAGTGCTTCATCTATATCTATGGTCCATTCAGGAATACTGTTTTCCTCGGCAAAGCGCTGAGTCTTTGCTCCGGTTCTTCCGACGATCCATGTTACCTCATGACCGAGGCTGCGGATCGCATTTATGTGTGTGCCGGCTATAAAGCCGCATCCTATTACTATAGTTTTCATGACGCTTTCCGTTTCTGAACTGTTTCTATGCTGTGACTTCTGCCCTCTTACCTATTCCGGCCTTGCCAGCAGCGGAATTATTGTATCTCTGAATTCAGGGTACTGCTCAAGAAGCTCTTCGGTTCCGTCTTCATAGTCAGAGTTCTCATAGCCCGGCGCCATCGTAGTTCCGAGCAGCGCAAAATCACACGCATCTTCTGAAATGATCCTCACTCCCTGCCAGCAGCCGCGCGGGACCATTGCGGTTATGTTCTCCCCGCCGGCGATGTCATGGCCAAGCCGCTCGGTGCAGCCCGTTCCGTCAGGGCGCAGGACCAGAAGTTCGCACGGAGCACCCATGTAGAAGTGCCATATCTCATCAGTCGCCAGCCGGTGCATACGTGATACCGAGCTGCCGGTCAGAAGATACAGTATTGAGCCGTACAGGTCATGAGTACCCTTCCGCCCTTCAAGCATTCCCTCTGGAATCTGCTCGTCACTTCTGAACATCGCTTTCCACATGCCGCCCTCTACATCGAGAGGTATCATGTCGTATTTTTCTATTATCGCTTCTTTGGTAATTTTGCCCATAATCTTAATGAATTAGATCCATGCGGATGCCTGATTAACTTAATATACCTGAATTGTAACAGTAACCGATGCCGATGACAAAATAAACTCCTTCAGTTGTGATAATCCTTTCATTGTGATATCGTAACTATGTATGAATACACGCACTGACATGCAGTGCAGACAGGAAAAAAAATAGCAGAAAGGAGTGCATGGCGGTTCATTCGTCATGCGATCAGGGGTATGGATGTAAAAGGAATTCTCAGTCATGTTGACCACACACTGCTCAAGCAGACAGCAACATGGGAGGACATAAAGAAGATAGTGGACGACGGCATCAAATACGAGACCGCTTCGGTATGCATTCCACCTTCATACGTAGGACAGGCATCTGAATATGCAGCAGGCAGAGTGAAGATCTGCACTGTAATCGGATTCCCTAACGGATACAACACAACAGCAGTCAAAGCGTTCGAGACAGGTGATGCTATTGACAACGGCGCTGATGAGATCGACATGGTCATCAACCTCGGCTGGGTCAAGGACGGCAAGTGGGATGAGCTCGAGCATGAGATCAGAACGCTCAAGGAGATCTGCGGCGACCACATCCTCAAAGTCATCGTTGAGACATGCATGCTGACCGATGAAGAGAAGGCCAGAATGTGCGAGATCGTCACTTTCGCAGGTGCTGATTTCATCAAGACATCGACAGGATTCGGAGGCGGCGGAGCCACATTCGAAGACATCGAACTCTTCTCGAAGAACATCGGAGAGGGCGTCAGGATGAAGGCAGCCGGCGGCATCGCAGGACTCGATGACGCAGAGAAATTCCTCGAGCTCGGAGCTGACAGACTCGGCACCAGCCGCATCGTCAAAGCAGTAAAGGAACTCGAAAAATAAAGGAGCAGATTATGGTTGATTATACAGAAGGCGCAGGCTATCAGTATCACGTAGGACTGAAGCCGGGAGACATCGGAGAGTATGTAATTCTTCCGGGAGATCCGCACAGAGTACCTAAGATCGCGGCATATTTTGACAACCCGGTCAAGGTCGCTGACAGCCGTGAGTTCGTCACTTACACAGGCACGCTTGACGGAGTCAAGGTCAGCTGCACCAGTACAGGTGTGGGCGGCCCGTCGGCTTCGATCGCTCTTGAAGAGCTATGCAATGTCGGCGGCAAGACTTTCATCAGAGTAGGCACATGCGGCGGTATGGATCTCAATGTAAAGGGCGGAGATATCGTTATTGCTACCGGTGCTGTAAGGCAGGATGGAACATCCAAGGAATACGCGCCGATCGAATATCCGGCAGTACCGGATGTTACGGTAGCTGCATCACTTGTATTTGCAGCGCGCGACCTCGGTTTCCGCTATCACACAGGTGTCGTTCAGTGCAAAGATGCATTCTACGGTCAGCACATGCCTGAAGCACTTCCTAACAGTCATGAGCTCCTGAACAAGTGGGACGCATGGCTGCGTCTCGGATGCAAAGCTTCTGAGATGGAGTCTTCAACTCTCTTTATTGTCGGTGCGTACCGCAAAGTCAGAGTAGGATCGGTTTTCCTTGTAGTTGCGAATCAGGAGAGGGCAAAGGCCGGACTGCCTAATAAGCAGGAACATGATACCGACCGCGCTATCCGTGTTGCGATCGAGGCGATCAGAATGCTGATAACAGATGATAAGGCAAGGGCTGCAAAGGACAGCAATGATGATTAGTCGCCCGGCATCATTCAGTACCGGATCTAAGGAGGTCTGAGAAAATGAGCAAAAGAGTTTTCTGGATAGTACTCGACAGCGTCGGATGCGGAGAAGCGCCTGATGCTGCGGCTTTCGGTGATGCCGGAAGTGATACGCTCGGAACATGCGCGAGGAGCGGACTTCTTGACGTGCCTAATATGGCGCGTCTTGGCCTTTTCAACATAGACGGGACCTCTTTCAGGACAGATAAGCCGGTAAAGCCTGAAGATATAGAAGGAATATACGGCAGAGCGCAGGAGCAGTCGGCCGGCAAGGATACCACAGTCGGACACTGGGAGATGGCCGGCATGATATCCCACACACCGCTTCCGACTTATCCTGACGGATTCCCGCAGGCTATTCTGGATACCCTTGAAAAGGCATGGGGAAGGAAGATAATCTGCAACAAGCCATACTCCGGCACCGAAGTCATCAAGGACTACGGCGAAGAGCACATGAAGACCGGTGCGATGATCGTATACACCAGCGCTGATTCTGTAATGCAGATAGCAGCGCATGAGGATATCGTACCTGTAGAAGAGCTCTACCGCATGTGCCGCATCGCAAGAGAAGTCATGCAGGGAGAGCACGGCTGCGGCAGGATCATAGCGAGACCGTTCGAGGGAGAGTGGCCGTATCAGAGGACTGTCAGGAGACACGATTTCAGTCTGCAGCCTCCGAGAGAGACAGTACTGGACGCACTGAAAAATGCGGGTTTTGTCAACATCGGAGTCGGCAAGATCAAGGATATATTCGCGGGCAAAAGTGTTATGGTCAGCTACTCCAACAAGGGCAATGATGTCAACATGGAGCGCACCATAGACATTGCGGATTCTGACTTCGAGGGACTGTGTTATGTCAACCTCGTCGACACCGACATGATATACGGACACAGGAGAGACATCCCTGCTTACACCGGAGCCATCAATGCCTTTGACAAGCAGCTCGGACAGCTCATGGAAAAGATGGGCGATGAAGACATCATCATGATCACCGCAGATCACGGATGCGATCCTGGATATAAGGGCACAGATCATACAAGAGAATACGTACCGGTGCTGATCTGGGGGCATGGCCTTAAGAAAGGCGTCGATCTCGGAACACTAGATACTTTCGCCGACATGGCGGCGACCATCGGAGAGTACTTTGGCATAGACTACAGAGGCGACGGGACCTCATTCCTGCACAGACTATGATTAAAAAGAATGAACGTATCCGCTTGATAGTTGCGCTGGTAATTGCTGCTGCCTGTATATTATCCGCCTGCGGCGCGGCCGGCAGCAGCAAGGATAACAAAATTGAAATATCCGAGCAGCAGTTTGTAGTTGATCCGGATACCGGTTACTATACTGCTGTGATTCTGGTCACCAACAATACAGAGAACTCAGTCGGAGAGGTTGCTTTTCTCGGCACCGCATATGATGCAGATGGCAAGAAGATCAAGCCTGTTGCAAACGATGACAGCAGCAACGGACTGTTTCTGGTGGTAAGCGATGTTGACCCGGGAGAAACCGGAGCAGCATATGACTCAGGATGGATAGCATCAGGGGAGGATTCCGAAACTAGAAACCCTATCACAGCATGGTACGAAGAGATACCGGCTTCCATTGAATGGAAGGCTGCTGCTTCCATGCCTTATGGATTCGATTCCCCTCTCGGGCTGAGATTTTCTGACTGCTCCAGAACAGGAGCTTATTCAGAAGGCGGAGATACATTTACCGAATATTCTGTAAACATTGAGAATACCGGGGCAATGGATATCTCGTACAATGAAGAAGAATACATATATGAGATAGACGGGAAACCATGCTCTGTCGGTTTACTGGCAGTTATCCGTGATTCAGACGGAAACATCATTGGTGCCGGTGAGGCTGAGAATTATGATGAGCCTTTCTCCTGCTCATCCGGAGAGAAGACAAGTACTGTAGTTACAGTAAGGGGCGATTTCCCTCAGGATGCATCGGCAGAGATATACATACAGTCAGTTATGGAACTTGAAGAGTATTGATTATGGCGGGGATCATCAACCACACTGTCATCAGAAAGGGAAAACAATGAATGATACTATTACTGCAATTTCATCTGCACCGGGCGAAGCCGGCATCGGTATTGTCAAGGTCAGCGGGCCGGGATGCAGGGATATTATGAAGAGGCTCATGGTAAGATTCCCTGAGGAGATCGAGCCGAGGCACGCGTATCTCAGCAGAGTCAGCAGAAATGCTGCTGATCCTGAGGCAGAGGTCATTGACGAGGCCATTTTCCTCTTCATGGAAGGACCGCACTCATACACAGGTGAGGACGTGCTCGAGATCCAGGCGCACGGCAGCAATACAGGACTCAAGAACATCCTGCAGGCGGTGCTCGACTCTGAAGTAGAGGGAGTCCGCATGGCAGAGCCGGGCGAATTTACCAAGCTCGCATTCCTGAACGGCAAGATGGACCTCTCGCAGGCAGAGGCAGTCATAGATATCATCAAGGCAAAGACGGACCTGTCACTCAGCATCGCTGAGAGCCAGAGCGCAGGCAGGCTCGGCGACAAGATCCGCGAGATAAGAGAGACACTCCTCGACATCCTCGCTGAGATGGCAGTCAACATAGACTATCCGGATGAAGACGAGGATTTTGCCGGAGATTACGATGCAACAGACCTCACATCGCGCATCAGATGGATACTGAGCGACATCGAGGAGCTCCTTGATACCGCATCCATCGGAAGGATCGCGCGCGAGGGCGTCAGAGTCGTCATCGCAGGCAAGCCGAACGCAGGCAAAAGCTCGCTTATGAACGCTTTGCTCGGCGAGGGCAGGGTAATAGTCACGGATGTTCCGGGCACAACACGCGACACGGTCGAGGAAAGCATCTCTATCGGAGGCGTTCCTATTGTCCTGGTCGACACGGCAGGCCTCAGAGATACTGAAGACAAGGTCGAAAAGATAGGAATCGAGCGTACGGCACAGGCCATGGCGACCGCGGACCTCATCATACTCGTGCTCGACGGCAGCCAGGACCTCGATGACAAGGACGACACCGTTCTCGAATACATTGAAAAGATGGACAACGAGCACCTTCTGGTCGTCATCAATAAAAACGACCTCGGAAGGACCATTACTGAAGAGGATGTTCAGGCAAAACTTCCGGGTTCCAAAGTCGTAAGCACATCGCTTGTCGGAGGCGGCGTTCCTGATGCTGTGAAGGCTGTAGCCGATGCGGTGTCTGAGATGTATGACATCGGCAGGCTGAACGCCAAGGAGATGAACATCGTCACCAACGAGAGACATGTCAGGCTGCTCAGAAAAGCAGAGGCCGATCTCAATGAAGCGATCACAATGATGCAGAACGGCGATCCGATGGAAGTAGCCGAGCTCTCAGCTCACTACGGATACGATGCTCTCGGAGCGATCATCGGCGAAGAAGTAGGCGATGAAGTGCTCGACAGAGTATTCAGCAAGTTCTGCCTGGGCAAGTAGCAGATCACTGCGGCACAACATGTTGTGCTGTACCTACGCTCAGTCAATACATATAGTGCAATCAGCCGGTACCGGAATCAGGAGTGCCAGGTACCGGCATCTTTATTTCATCCGTTATACCACTCGTTATATTGACACGGGGTATAACAGGGGCAAAGGAGAAATAATCTTAGCATGAGTAATGCAGACATGGAGAATTCAATAATGAGCAGAGAATATGACGTTATTGTCATAGGAGCAGGGCACGCAGGATGCGAGGCCGGCCTTATTGCGGCCAGAATGGGCATGAATACCGCGATGTTCTGTACGGATATAGAGTCGGTTGCCATGATGCCATGCAATCCTTCTATCGGAGGCACGGGCAAAGGACATCTCGTCCGCGAAGTAGATGCACTCGGCGGAGAGATGGGAATCAACACAGACAAGACCTTCATCCAGTCCAAGATGCTCAATACTTCCAAGGGCCCGGCGGTCCATTCTCTCAGGGCGCAGGCGGACAAGCACCGCTACCATGATGAGATGCTTAAGACCATAAGAGAGCAGGAGAGGCTCGACCTCATAAGTGCTGAAGTGACAGAGCTCATCGTTGATGCATCCGCTGCAGCATCTGACAGCGCTAACGCGACGGATAACAGTTCTGAGTACAGCAGTATAGGCAGGATTACAGGCGTCAGGACTTCAGACGGCACTGAATATTCAGCCAAAGCGGTAGTTATCTGCACCGGTACGTTCCTCGGCGGCAAGATTTTCATCGGTGATGATGTTACTGTGTCAGGACCTGCGGGACTTCCACCTGCATGCGCTCTTGGGGAGAACCTCCGCGAGCTCGGATTCCCGGTCAGAAGATTCAAGACCGGAACACCTGCAAGAATGCTGAGAGATACTCTTGATTATTCGAAAATGAAAGAGCAGAAGGGTGACGATAAGATCGTACCGTTCAGCTTCCTCAATGAAGATAAGGAATACGATATAGACCAGATATCCTGCTGGCTCTCATATACCAACGAGGAGACACACCGCATCATCCTTGACAACATTGAAAGATCAGCGATGTACTCAGGCAACATAGTCGGAGTAGGGCCCAGATACTGTCCGTCTATAGAGGACAAAGTATCGCGGTTTAAAGACAGGAAGAGGCACCAGCTCTTTGTTGAGCCTGAAGGCCTTGATACTGACTGGATGTACATCCAGGGAATGAGCTCATCTCTTCCTGAAGATGTGCAGCACGCGTTCTATGCTACTATCCCGGGGCTTGAGCATGCAGAGATCGTAAAGCCTGCATATGCCATCGAATATGACTGCGTGGATCCGCTTTCACTCAGGCCGAGCCTTGAGAGCAAGATACTTGAGAACTTCTTCTGCGCAGGGCAGTTCAACGGCAGCTCGGGTTATGAGGAAGCTGCATCTCAGGGACTGATCGCAGGCATCAATGCGGTAAGGAAGGTGAGAGGGGAGGAGCCTCTCGTTCTGAGAAGAGACCAGGCATACATCGGGGTTCTTATAGATGACCTTGTCACCAAGGGAACCAATGAGCCTTACAGGATAATGACATCCAGGGCTGAATACAGACTTCTTCTCAGGCAGGACAATGCTGACAGAAGACTGACTCAGATTGGATATGACTTCGGGTCAGTTTCAGAAGAGAGATATCAGAGATATCTTGAGAAGAGCAGAAAGGTCGATGCTGAGATAGCAAGACTCAGAGAGAAGAAGACGGACATTGAATCTTTCAGAGCTTTCCTTATAAAGCATGAGTGCGACGAATGCCCTGAAGGGACTGATCCTGAACTTATTGAGAGAAGACGCAGAGACATTGCAGAGACAGGCAACCAGACCTTCGCGGATATACTGAGACGCCCGGCCATCACCTATGATGATCTCGCAGAGATAGATGATGAGACAAGGCCTGAACTCGGAAGCAATGAGAAGACGGAAGTTGAAGTCATGCTCAAGTATGACGGATACATCCGCAAGCAGGTAAATGAGGTTGAGAAGCTACGCAGCCTTGAGAACAAGAAACTCAGCGAAAATCTCGACTACAACTCGATAAGAGGTCTCAGGCTTGAGGCAAGGCAGAAACTCTCAGCCATCCGCCCGATTACAGTAGGGCAGGCAAGCAGAATTTCCGGAGTATCTCCTGCGGATATCAACGTACTTCTTATATATCTTGAAAAGGAGATGCGCTCAGCATCCCGTTAACAGACTATGGCAGACAGAAAAGATACCAGCTCATTAATAGAGAAGCTGTACGATAAGTACGGTATGGAAGTAACAGAGAAGTTCATCTCGTATATCGATAAAGTGCTCGAAAGAAATGAGCACATCAATCTTACCGCTGTAAGAGACAGGGATGAAGCGATGCAGAAGCATCTTGCAGATTCTCTTACTGTTACCGAGCTCCCTGAATATAAGGAAGCGAAGAGAGTTATAGATATCGGTACGGGAGCGGGATTTCCGGGGGCTCTTCTTGCGATTGCAGATCCTGACAAGGAATTCATCCTTCTCGATTCTACCCTCAAGAGGCTTAAGGTCATAGATGAGTTCGCTTCCGATCTCGGAATAACCAATCTCACAACTCTTCATGCGAGGGCTGAAGAGATATCCCGCAAGCCTGAGTACAGCGGACAGTTCGACCTCTGCGTATCCAGAGCAGTTGCAAGCATGGACAAGCTCGCAGGATGGTGCCTTCCTTTCGTTAAGAAGAACGGCTACTTCATCCCGTATAAGGGAGAGAACTACGAGGCAGAACTCTCTGATGCAGGCAAAGCTCTCAGGAAGTACAGAGGAGAGCTTGAAAGGGTGGAGCTTCAGGATGATGCGAAGGGAGACATCTCAGGACACGTTCTTCTGGTTATAAGGAAGTACTGATCAACCAGGCCAGGCAGCACCCGGCGGATAGAACACGTACATGTTTCACGTGAAACAGTTATCCGTCAATAAGGGGAGAGGATGCAAAGGTAAAAGCGGATGCAATCACATGGTTGATCCGCTTTTAATGTTTCACGTGAAACAACGTTAACCACAAGATATGGGGAAATTAGCCGGAAATAGCCACAAAATATATGATGCACGTTATTTAGGCCAGGTAAATCACCCAATCTCCACATACTCTTAATAAGAATTGTGGAAATTCCAAATCAAAAAGAAGTATAATACAGGGAAGTATTGAATCGGGACGTATGCAGTTTTCGAAGGAGACCCGTCGCAGGGGCTTCCTTAAGTGCGTCCTGAAACAAGGACCGGGAGGTTATTAAATGGGTAAAGCTATTGCTATATTCAATCAGAAAGGCGGAGTTGGAAAGACAACTACCAACATCAACCTTGCAGCATGTCTTGCCAACAGGGGCAAGAAAGTTCTTATGGTGGATATCGATCCGCAAGGCAACACGACCAGCGGAATAGGCATCCGCAAGAGAACTCTCAAGGTCACGCTTTATGATGCGCTCATAGACAGGAACTTTGACGTCAAGAAGGCAATACTTCCTACCAACACAGAGAACCTGTTCATTATTCCTGCAAGCGTTGATCTTGCAGGTGCCGAAGTAGAGCTTGCTCAGATGGAAGGTAGAGAAGGAAGGCTCAAGAGAGTCATCGACGCAGTCAAGAAGGACTACGATTTTATTCTCGTTGACTGCCCGCCTTCACTCGGAATCCTCACCATCAACTCACTGACGGCTGTAGACAGCGTGCTCATCCCTATCCAGTGCGAGTTCTATGCGCTTGAGGGAGTAAGCCAGCTGCTGAGCACAATAGAAATGGTAAAGAAGAGAATGAATCCGAACCTCTACATAGACGGAGTCATCCTCAGCATGTTCGACGGCAGGACCAACCTCTCGCAGGCGGTAGTGCAGGATGTAAGGAGCTTTTTTGGCCCTGCAATGTATGAAACGATCATCCCGCGCAACGTCAGACTTGCCGAGGCACCGAGCTACGGCGTACCTATCATAAAGTACGATCCTTCGGCACCGGGCGCCAAGGCATACCAGGCATTCACTAAAGAATTTCTCGCGAGAGAGAGGGCAAGGAAGAAAGCGAAGTGACAGACATGGCCAGAAAAGCAGGACTTGGAAGGGGTCTGGACGCTTTGTTTGCAGACTTAGCCCCTATAAGTGAAGAAGAATACACTGCGGAGATGCAGGAAAAGCAGGAAGCTAAAGAAAAGCCTGCAGCAAAGAAGGCCCCGTCCTCAGGCAGAAAGGCAGCAGCACAGCCTGCAGAGAAGGACGACAGGGACCGCATCCTGTACATAGACATCAACGATATCAAGCCTAACAGCGCTCAGCCGAGAATCCACTTCGACGAGGAGAAGCTGAATGAGCTGGCAGGATCCATCAAGACCAACGGCGTGATACAGCCGCTCATCGTCCGCGAAGGAAAGAACGGATATGAACTGGTAGCCGGCGAGAGAAGATGGAGAGCATCCAGGATCGCAGGTCTCAAGACTGTTCCGTGCATTGTCAGGGATTTTGACGACAGACAGAATGCTATAGTCGCCATCATCGAGAACATGCAGAGAGAGGACCTCAATCCTATTGAAGAAGCCAAGGGCCTCAGGGCAATGACTGAGAAGTACGGTTTCACGCAGGAGCAGGTATCCGCTTCACTCGGACGCAGCAGAACGTATATCGCTAACAGCATCAGGCTGCTCAAGCTGCCGGATGAGATACAGGAGTACGTGTCAAGCGGACAGATGTCTGCAGCGCACGGACGAACAATAATAAATATACCGGACAAGGTCAAGCAGAAGGAGATCGCAGACAAGATCATAAGAAACGACCTTTCCGTAAGAGCTACAGAGAAGCTGGCAGAGCGCGTCAAGGACGAGCTCAAGCCGGAGAGAAAACGCCGCAAGCCTAAAGCGGACGCTCAGGTCAAGACAGAGGATGTACTTGCAGTCGAGCGCGAGCTGATGACACTTACCGGAACTAAAGTAAACATCACAGGCGACAGCAAGGGCAAGCTGGAGCTTGAGTACTACAGTATAGAAGAACTGAACAGACTTATAGATATTATCAGAGAGGCATTCAGATAGGTGGTGTCATGAAAAAGAACTATATAACACAGATGCCAATACCGGCCTGTGTTGTCGGACCGGACGGAAACATCGTAAAGGCCAATACTTTTATCAAAAATGTTTTCGTCTATGAGGATATAGTCGGATCGAACTTCTTCGCTCTCACCGGAGTCAAGAGAGACGCTTTGCTTACGGCTAATACCGAAGAGATCATAATCGAGAGAAACAAGCGGATCTTCAAGATCTGGACCAATGAGAATCCTAAGGAAAAAGACGATATAGCAGTCTTCTTCGATGAGGCGACAGCCCGCGAATCCTTCAGGACCAAGCTGGAATCCGACAAGGCCGTAATCATCTATATCAACATAGATAACTACGACGACCTGATCGCAAGCTCAAGCGACGACAACAGGAGAGTCATCCCGGCTCAGATAGACGGCATCGTGCGTAAATGGGGAGACCAATACGATTCACCGGTCACAAGCACCGGAGAAGAAGGATACGTAATGTATTCCAGTGCAGGAAAGCTGCTCAAGATGGCCGAAGACAACTTCAGCGTGCTCGACGAGGTCAGAAAGATCGAATCAAAAATCGACTTCCCTGCTTCCATCAGCATAGGCGTCGGAGTTTCGGATATCTCCCTGATTGAGTCGACCGAGCTGGCCGAGGCCGCACTCGAGCTCGCCGTAGGCCGCGGAGGCGACCAGGCCGTAGTCAAGACAGATGAAGGCACCAAGTATTTCGGCGGAACTCTTCAGGCGATAGAGAAGAGCAACCGGGGCAAAGCGAGAGTCATTGCACATGCGATGAGGGCGATGATCAAGGACGCGGACAAAGTGCTGATCATGGGACACCGCTGGCCCGACATGGATGCTTTCGGATCTGCGATTGGAGCCTACAGCATCTGCAGATACCTCGGCAAGGATGCGTATATCGTCATGGACAAGCACAACGAGGCTCTCGATACGATATACGATCAGGCTGAAGCAGCCGAGGAATACACGATAATCAAGCAGGAGAAGGCGTTGAAAATAGTGACCCCTAAGACGCTGCTGATCATCGTGGACACCAACAGACCAATGCTGGTCGAGTGTTATGATCTGGTCAAGGAATGCTCCGCCAGGATCATCATAGACCACCACAGGATGACAGATGACTCGTTCAAGAACGCGTCCATCGCATATATCGAGTCATACGCATCCTCCGCAAGCGAGCTGATGGTCGAGCTGATACAGAATTTTGCCCAGAAGAGATTCATCAGCAAGTTCGAGGCCGAGGCAATGCTTGCAGGCATCATGGTAGACACCAATAACTTCTCGGGCAGGACGGGAGTGCGCACCTTCGAGGCGGCTTCATGGCTCAAGAGAGCGGGCGCGGATGCGACAGAGGTCAAGAGATTCTTCCAGATGGACAAGAACGACTTCAGGAGCAAAGCGAGCACTATTGCTAGAGCGGACTTTACCGACTACGGCGTAGCTTTCGCTTCCACCCGCGGGCATACGGGCAACACCCCGATCATCAACGCCCAAGTCGCTGACGAGCTGCTGATGGTAAAAGGCGTCAAGGCATCTTTTGCCATAGCCATGAACGACAGAGAGCAGACGATCATCAGCGCGAGATCTCTCGGAGAGATCAACGTGCAGTCCATAATGGAGAAGTTCGGAGGCGGAGGCCACTTCACATCGGCAGCGGCGCAGCTCAATGAGCCGCAGGAGTATGTTGAGGATCAGCTCCGCAAGATAGTAAAAGCCAGCATAGAGAAAGAGAATCAGGAGAACCAGTAAAATGGAAGTTATTCTTAAGAAAGACGTTAAGGGAACAGGAAAAGAAGGCGATATAGTTAAAGTCAGCGACGGTTTTGCACGCAACAGGCTGATCCCGGGAGGCCTTGCAGTAGAGGCAACCGAGGCCAACAAGAGAGCGATCGCAAGAGAGAAGGCCAAGGCAGCTGAGAAGTTCGCACAGGACAAGGCTGCTGCAGAGGAACTCAAGGCTAAACTGACAGCTGCTCCTGTAGTCGTCAAGACCAAGGTCGGCGACAACGGCAAGCTGTTCGGCTCGATCACATCCATGGATATCGCCCAGGCAGTAAGCGAGCAGCTCGGAACAGAGGTCGACAAGAAGAAGATCGTCCTCGACAAGCCTATCAAGGAGACCGGCGAATCCGAGGTCAGCGTCAAGCTTTTCCAGGATGTAACGGCTAAGGTTAAGGTCCTCATCGAGGGAGAATAGGAAAAATGGACGAGGAGAGAACAGGCGTACCGGTGCCGCCGCATGACATAGAGGCGGAAAAGGCCGTCCTCGGCGCCATGCTCAAGAGCCAGGATGCCAGAGCAGATGTTACTGGCATTCTCAGGCCTGATGATTTCTACCTGAACGAGCATCAGGAGATATTCAGGACCATTCTTGAGATGGAGCAGAAGGGGACCGGCGTAGATATCACTACAGTATATTCCGCGCTCAGAAAGAGAAAGACAGCGGAGCTGGTAGGAGGCATCACATATCTCAGCAGACTGATGGATGAGACCATCGTCGTTTCGAATGCAAAATATTATGCGGATACCGTGAGCAGCAAGTCGAAGATGAGACAGCTCATCAGCGAGGCTGAGAAAATCAGGGAGTCCGCGTATTCCGATGATCTGCCGCCTGAAGACATCCTCGATTCAGCAGAGCAGAGGATACTCGAGATAGCTCAGAAGACTCAGCGTTCACAGTACGAGGACATCAACGATGTCATCTTTGAGAACATCAAGGAGATCCAGGAGCTCGAGCGCCAGGGCGGAGTCATCAAGGGAATAGAGACAGGATTCAGGGATGTAGACAGGATACTCGGCGGATTCCAGAAGACAGACCTTATCATACTGGCCGCAAGGCCGGGTGTCGGTAAGACAGCATGGGCCCTCAACATCGCAGAGCACGCTGCCTCCATCGGCAACAAGGTAATGGTATTCAGCCTTGAGATGTCCAACCTGCAGCTCGGACAGAGACTTCTGTCCATGACATCGAGCGTACCGCTTGAGAATATAAGAAAAGGCGAGATCAGCCCTGAAGACTGGGACAGCCTGAGCGCAGCCCAGGACAGTTTTTACGGCACCGACATGGTCATCGACGAATCATCATCCATCACACCGATGGAGATGAAGAACAAGTGCCGCAGATTCAAGCAGGAGCACGGCGGACTCGACCTCGTTATAATCGACTACCTGCAGCTCATGAGCATGGGCGGCTACCGCATAGAGCAGAGAGAAAAGGAGATCGGTGCGATCACAAGATCCATCAAGATCATGGCCAAAGAGCTTAACTGCGCAGTCATTCTCCTGTCACAGCTCTCAAGAGCGCCTGAGCAGCGCGGCGGCGACCACATGCCTAAGCTGTCAGACTTAAGAGACTCCGGCTCGATCGAGCAGGACGCAGACATAGTCATCTTCCTCAAGAGAGACGACTATTACCAGAGCGACGACGAGCGCGCACAGACAGACAACAACGCAGGGCTGACCTGCATAGTCAATATAGCAAAGCACAGGAGCGGACCAGTCGGAACGGCAACGCTGGCGTGGGTGCCGCGGTACGTGAAGTTCGGAAACCTCGCGCCTGAGGCGACTGTACAGGGCGACTTTTAGTTAAACTAAGGGGCATCCTGTGAAGTGAAATAACAGAGCCCTGTAGCATTCGCAGGCAATAAGAAACATGAGCAAAACTATTCTTAAGACCGGCGAACGGAAGGACATCTTCCTGTATAAAACGAGGGTGGAGAACCTCTTCATCAACGAATTTCTCCCGGACGCCCCGGGGGACTGTGTTAAGGTGTTCCTTTTCGGTCTTATGTATGCCCAGTACGATCAGCAGATCGACTCGAGGACCATGGCTCTGACGCTCGGCATCACTGAGAAGGATGTCGACAACGCCTGGAAGTACTGGGAGTCGAAGGGCCTTGTCAGCCTTACGCCTGACGGCGAGGGCGGCATAGAGGAGATCGAGTTCATAAGGCAGATCGACCTCTTCTACGGCAAAACGCTTGAGGAATCCTATCCGGTGAGCGGCGGTGCGGCAGGTGAAGGTGCTGCTGAAGCGCATGAAGCGGCTGCGGCTGAGGAGCCGGCATCGGAGGCAGCAGAGTCTGACGACAGCGCTGAGGCTATCATTGAGAAACTCATAAACAGGCAGCTTCGGGACATGTTCGGAAAATACGAGATGCAGACGGGGCGCACGCTGTCGACTCACGAAGCGCGCAAGCTGACAGACTGCATCAAGGTGTACGGGATAGAGCCTGACGTTCTGGACTTTGCCATCGATTACTGCATAGGTATAGATAAGACGAGTATCGACTACATTTCCAAGGTGGCGCTCCGCTGGACGGAGGACGGCGCCAGGGATGTCGGTACAGTCAAGCTGATGCTCGATAAGAGGAGCAAGCGAAACGACGCATACAGAAAAGTTTTCTCGGAACTCGGATTCAACAGACTTCCGAATCCTGCAGACCGGGAGATCATGGACCGGTGGTTTGATGAGATGGAATGCACGATCAAGGATGTGCTTGAAGCGTGCAGGGCAGCCGGCGGCGTGAGAGATCCTAACCTCAGGTATGTGAACAAGATACTTGAGAACAAGATGCTCGAAAAGGGCGGGATCAACACGTGGGCCGAGCAGCAGAAGAAGGCCGCAGCGGCTCAGCAGCCTCAGGTGCAGACCGGGGCAGCTGCAGCAGAGGAGACGGCCAGGGTCAGCCGCAAGGTGCTAAGGGACTACTATGACTATCTGAGGTCAGAGGGCGAGAAGACCCACAAGGCAAGGCTCGCCGAGGTCGTGGATAAGATCCCTGAAATGAGAAACATTTTCTCTGCCGAGACGCAGGTCAACAGCCTCATGATAACGATGAAGCCGGGACCTGACGCCAAGGAGAAGAGGCAGAGGCTCAAGAACAGAAGACTGGAGCTCGACGAGAACAAGAGGGCTTTGCTCGCCGGCAAAGGATATCCTGAAGATTACCTCGAGAGGAAATACAGATGCGATATCTGCAAGGACACCGGCTATACAGATGAGGGAAGGGTCTGCACGTGCGCTAAAGAGCGTGCAGAAGAGGCATATGAATGGATCCGCAGAACAGGGAACCGTTGACAGAAGACATCAGAGAAGAAGAAAAGAAGAATACAGAGGCAGCAGAGCATCCTGATATCACACAGGACAGGAAGCCTGTGCCGGTATACGCAGAAAGAGCCGAGACCGTGATGCCAGAGGCAGACCCGGATGAGCTGAAGGCTCTCGCTTTGTCGTATGCAAAATACCTTGCGACGCACAATATGCAGCCGGGGGACCTTACATTTACAGATTCAGAGGGTGGCCTTCCTGATATGCAGGAAGAGCAGCCTGTTGCAGAGGCTGAAGAAACTGCAGCAGAGAACAAAGAGAGCGGCAGCAAGAAGAAGAGCAGGAAGAAAAAATCTGCAAAGGCAGGTAAGCCTGAGAAGAAAGAGAAGGCCGAAAAGCCTGCAAAGGCCAAGAAAGCTCCGGACAACAGCCGGAAGATGTTCGTTTCACCTGAGCCGACGGAGGAAGAGATACAGAAGATCGCTTCTGAACTTGAGGCAGAGCAGAGCAAGGGAGCAGGCATCACCGGTATATTCGACGTTCACGACAGGCTTCAGAGCAGATTCGATGAGGCAGCCGAAAACACAGGAAGAAATATCGTTACAGCAGGACACAGAATAACCTCAACATACAGACAGTCGAGGCGCTATATAGGAGCTGCGATTCTCGTGATCGGCGTGCTGGTAGCAATAGTCCTGGCAGTTTTCGATAAATACACCGTCTACGAGTATTCGTACAACGGAATGTCCCTCGGTTATGTCAACAACCAGGAGGACGTAACGGACGTACTCGACATCGCGGGCACGATGCTGACTGAGAATACCAGCAGCAACGTGGATATCAGGTTCACAGCCAATCAGAACGTGACTTTCAAGCCGGTCGATGCAAGAGGCAAGAGTACAGACGATGCCGATACGGTAGTAAACAAGCTGGTATACATGACAGACATAGAGACCGAGGCTTATGGTGTATATGACGGAAGGGCTCTTGTCGCCATCGTCAAGAGCAGCGATGATGCAGAGGAGCTGCTCCTTCAGACCAGAGAATATCTGGGCACACCGGATCAGGGCATGGAGCTCGTTTCGGCGGACTTCATAAACGATCTTGACATAAAGCCGATCAACGTGCTGCTCACAAGCATTCAGAGCAACTATGACGCGATGAAGCAGATGACCGAGGGCGGCAAGATGGAGATATACCACATTGTCGAGGAGGGAGAGACTCTTCAGAGCCTTTCAAGCACCTTCGGCGTTGAAGATGCCAGCATCTTCAACGAGGATAACAGCGAGCCGGCAGCCGAGATAATGCAGGGCGATAAGGTCTGCATCCATGAAGAGGTAAGTCCTGTAAGTGTAGAAATGGTCGAGACCGGAAGGATGAAGGAGACCATCGAGTTCGAGACCGTAAAGAAGGAATCGAAGGATTACTACAAGGGCGATACATACACCAAGCAGGAAGGCGTGAACGGCGTTCAGATCTTCGAGGGAACGATCACCAAGACTGCAGGTGAAGTGACAAAACGCGACGGAGACGTCGAGGTCATCAAGAAGAAGAAAGACAAGATAATCCTTGTCGGTACAGCCGAGAGGCCTAAGACAGCGCCTACCGGAACATACGGTATGCCTATCAAGAGCTATACCCTGTCTTCCAATTTCGGATACAGATGGGGACGTCTGCACTCCGGAATCGATATGGCGGCGCCTACAGGCACACCTATCTACGCATCTGACGGAGGTACCGTCCAGAGAGCGGGCTGGTATGCCGGATACGGGCTTTGCGTGGAAGTCAACCACGAGAACGGCAGAATGACAAGATACGGACACTGCAGCAAGCTGCTTGTCAACGTAGGAGACAAGGTATATCAGGGACAGAACATAGCGCTCGTAGGCAATACCGGACACAGCTTCGGTTCGCACCTGCACTTCGAGATCAATCTCAACGGAAGTCCGGTCAACCCTAGACCTTATCTCGGGATATAGGCGGCCGTGACAAGGGGAAAGAATTGTCGAGACACAAAAGAAATCACAGCAGCAGAACAGAATATATAGAGCCGGACGAACTGCAGGATCAGGAGTTTGAATTCTCTGAAGAGGAGATCTCCCCTGAGGCAGAGGCGTTAGCGGCTGAAAGTGAGGCCCGCAGATCCAGAATGAGGATCAGGCGCGTGCGGAGAAAGAGGCTCATGACTCTGGCCATGATCCTCATCTTTGCTGTGCTGCTGACGATGTGCAGCAAGGAGATAGTCAGGCTCAAAGCCGAGAACCGCGCCCTGCAGAAGCAGCATGCCCAGCTCGAAGAGGAGAGGGACCGTCTGCAGAGAGAGCTCGAGCACGTCAATGACAAGGAATACATCAAGAAACAGGCGAGGAAGCAGCTGAGACTGCTCGATCCGGGTGAAAAGCTGTTCATATTCCAGGATGAAGAGGAGCAGCAGGCACAGGAGGCAGCAGAAGCAAGAGAAGCAGCCGAGTCTGAAGCATCAGCAGTAGAAGAAGCAGCTGAAAAGGCAGAGAAGAAGGCTGAAAAGGCCGCCAAGAAAGCCAAGAAAGAGGCTGAAGAGGCTGCCGAAAAAGCTGCTGAAGAAGCAGAAGAAGATCCTGCGGAGGCGGAGACAGCTGATGAACAGTAAGACCGCCGGAGATGAAAAGATCAGGATAAGCAGGGCCATAATCGTCGAGGGAAGAGATGATGTCGACGCTGTCTCGAAGGCGGCGGATGCTCTCATAATCCCTACTCACGGATTCGGCATCAGACAGACCACCTGGGAGGTCATGGAGAAAGCATATAACGAGATCGGAGTCATCATACTCACCGATCCCGACCATGCGGGCGAAGCCATCAGGAGAAGGCTTACCGAGAGATTCCCTGAGGCAGTCCAGTGCTACATGGCAAGAGAGGATGCTGAAAAGGCAGACGATATAGGTATCGAAAACGCCAGGCCTGAGGATATACGGGCAGCGCTCGAAAAGGCTCTCATGCTGCATGAAAATGCAGAGGGCAGTCCGGACAGGGCCGGCGCGGCAGGAGATGCTAAGACCCCGGATCAGTTCACAGAGGTCACCATGCAGGACCTTTCTGACCTCGGCCTTGCAGGAGGAGAAGGCTCCGCGCAGCTCCGCAATGCTGTATGCCGCGAGCTCGGTATCGGATACTGCAACGCCAAAATGCTGCAGAAGAGACTTAAGGGTTTTCACATAGACCTTGAAGCCCTTACGGATACAGTCAGGAAACATATATCAGAAACTGAATGAAGAGAAACAAGAATAATAAGAGCAAAAGCAAGAATAAGATAAAGGGCAGGGCTCCTGCCGGCGTCGGCGTAAGGCCTTCGAAGAGTCTCGGGCAGAACTTCCTCGTGGACGAGGATGTGATAGAGGCTATAGTCGAAGGCAGCAGCATTACAGAGGATACTCTCGTAATCGAGATCGGGCCGGGCACCGGAGCGCTGACTCTTCCGATGGCCGAAAGAGCAGGCTGGCTGGTTGCGGTAGAGCTCGACGAGCGTGTAATACCGGGACTCAGAGTCAAGACATTCAGCCTCGGAAATGTCGAGATCATACATGACGACATTCTTAAGGTCGACCTGAGAGAACTCATAGACAGAGAGCTCGCAGAGCATGACCTTAAGGAAGTCAGGATCGTGGGCAACCTGCCTTACTATATAACGACTCCTATCATCATGAAGCTGCTCGAGGCGGATACCGGAGCGGCAAGCATCACGGCAATGATGCAGAAGGAGGTCGGAGACAGGATCGCAGCAGAGCCGGGAACCAAACTCTCAGGTGCGATCACATATTCAGTCCACTATTATGCGGAGGTCACGGAGATAGCCGAGGCGGGAAGAGAGTGTTTCTACCCTGTTCCTAAGGTCGACTCCGTAGTCCTGAGAATGGACATCCGCGATGAGTGCCCGGTAAGTGTCAGCGATGAGGACCTTTTCTTCCGCTGCATCAGGGCAGGATTCTCCCAGAGGCGCAAGACACTTCTCAATTCCCTTTCGTCTCTCGGGGATTATGACAAAACACAGATAGCAGAGGCTCTTGACAGGGCGGGCATCGAGCATGAACGCCGCGCAGAGAGTCTTAGCATGGAGGAATTCGCCGCGCTGGCAGATTCCCTCAAGGAGGTATAATTGCAGGATTTTCTTGAAAAAGTAAGATGGGTCCTCGCCATTATCGCAGCCCCGTTCAAAAGACTGGGAAACGTTATAAGCAAAGCATTTCTTAAAATCTTCCCGCGCAGGGCAGCAAAGTATTTTGATGCTGACCGGCATGAGTTCAGGTACGTGCTTCTGATGGCCGTCGCAGCAGTCCTGATCAATCTGTACATAGAGGTGTTCGCGAGACTGTCGACAGGGCCTTTCGAGGGCTTTAAATGGGCAGCGACACATCCGGTCGTCTTCCTGTACAACGCACTCATAATATTTGCGACGATGACATTCGCACTCCTCTTCAAGAGGAGACGTTTTGCATGGTTCATCATTTCGCTTGTGTGGCTTATCATCGGAACGGTCAACGGAGCCATTCTCCTGTCGAGAATGACACCTTTCACACTGTACGACCTCCAGAATTTTGCCGACGGACTTACCATCATGACTACCTACTACAGCATGTGGCAGATAGTCCTCGCTGCGATAGCTCTCGTGCTGGGCGTTATCGCGCTCATCATGATATTCCTCAGAAGCGAGAAGTGGAAGAACATCAGATACGTCAAGAGCATAGCGGCTATCGTTATAGCTGTCGCGGTCACCTGCGGCGCCACTGTCGGCCTGCTCAAGGCGAATGTCATAGGCACATTCTTCGGAAACCTGAACTACGCGTACAGAGATTACGGAATGCCTTACTGCTTCATCATGACGTCTGCCAATGCGGGCATCTCGAGGCCTAAGGGTTATTCCGAGGAAATGATGACGTCCCTCATTAAGGAGAAGACCAAGAAGGGCACGGATACACTGCTCGAGCAGAAGGATGACAGCACTGAGCATCCGAATATCATCGTGCTGCAGATGGAGTCCTTCACTGTAGCGCAGGACTATGCAAATATTGAGGTCGACCGCGACCCGACTCCTGTATTCAACAAGCTGTACAAGGAGTACACTTCAGGATTCTTCACGGTCCCTGCATGCGGAGCCGGCACAGCGAACACGGAGTTTGAGGTGCTGACGGGCATAAGCGCCAAGTTCTTCGGACCGGGCGAATATCCGTACAAGGGCAAACTGCGCAAGAAGACACTTGAGAACATGGCGTACGTGCTAAAGAGCCACGGGTACGAGACGAGCGCTTTGCACGACCACCGCGCACTCTTCTACAACCGCAATGAAGTATATGCCAACCTGGGATTTGACACCTTCACGTCAGTAGAATACATGAACAACGTATCCTTCACACCGACCAACTGGTGCAAGGACGAGGTGCTGACTGATCAGATAATGGAGATCATGGAGGGCACTGAGCAGAGGGACTTCCTCCACGTCATATCTGTAGAGGGCCACGGCGCATATCCGACGGAGCAGATGTTCAAGACTCCTTACACCACAGTTACCTGCGATGATGAGGAGCTGAAGTGGAAGTATGAGTACTACCTGAACGAGTGCCACGAGATGGACACCTTCATCGGAGACCTCATCAAAGCCATCGAAAAGGCTGAAGAGCCGACGGTCATGATCATCTACGGTGACCACATCCCGGCGCTCGATGTCAAGGAGGAGAACTACAAGCCTGACAGCCTGTACGAGACAAGATATGTCATCTGGGACAACATCGGACTCAAGAAGGATGACAGAGATCTGCATTCGTATGAGAGCGGAGCTGTTCTGCTCGAGGATGCGGGCTTCGCGCACGAGGGCATCCTGTTCGACTACCAGCAGACGACATCGAGAAAGGACCCTTCATACCTTGACGACCAGGAGGCCATCGCCTATGACATGCTTTACGGAAAGAGCTATGTCTTCGGCGGGCAGACACCGTACAGGACGTCAGACATGAAGATGGGACACAAGGACATCTCGATCAATGAGATCACTAAGATAGGAGACCGCTACTACATAAGAGGCAGCAACTTCACCGAGAGGTCTATCATCAGCCTTGACGGAAAGCAGCTGTCAACAGTATACCTGTCGCCGACACTTCTCGCCCTGACAGAGGAGATCGATCCTGACGACATCGAAAAGCTCGAAGTCAGCCAGGTCGACAAGTCAGAAGAAGAGATACTCACAACAGTCGGCGCCAACGAAGAACTCTAACCATTCTTAAACACCCAATCTATCATTACAGGAGGACTAGTCTAAATGCCTGAAAAAATAATTAAAAGAAGAGTAAAGGCGCCGGCAGCAAAGCCGGAAAAGCCTGAAGATATTGAAATGGAAGCGGTAGAAGAAACTGCGGCCATTGAAGCTGAAGCACCAGCGGCAGCCGCACCTGAAGAAATGCCTGCCGCTGAAGCAGATGCACTGATGGAAGAAGCGGCAGAGACAGAGCCGCAGGAAGAACAGGAAGAACAGGAGGAGCGTCCTGAAGTCGAGGGCATCCTCGAGATCGCAGAGGACGGCTTCGGATTCCTGAGATTCGACAACTTCCTCACTTCGAACAAGGACATATACGTATCGAACAGCCAGATCAGGCGTTTTGGACTGAGAACGGGGGACAAGATTCTCGGTATCACAAGAAAGCCGCGCGCAGGCGAGAGATTCGGTGCGCTTCTGTATGTCAAGGCTGTAAACGGAATGGATCCGGGAGCCTCCAAGAGACGCCCGCATTTCGATGACCTCACACCGGTCTTCCCTAACGAGAAGATCGTTCTCGAGAGCTCCAGCATCGACCTGTCGACGAGAGTCATGGACCTCGTCGCACCGATAGGAAGAGGCCAGAGAGGCCTGATCGTTGCTCAGCCTAAGGCGGGCAAAACAGTCCTGCTCAAGAAGATCGCCGCGTCGATAGAAGACAAGTATCCGGACATTGAGCTTATAGTGCTGCTCGTCGACGAGAGACCTGAAGAAGTAACCGACATGAAGAGAAGCCTCAGACGCTCCGAGGTCATCTACTCAACATTCGATGAGGAGACAAGGCACCATGTCAAGGTAGCATCGATGGTCATAGAGCGCGCAAAGAGGCTTGCTGAGTCGGGACGCGACGTAGTCATACTGCTCGACTCGATCACAAGACTTGCCAGAGCATACAACATGGAAGTGCCTTCATCGGGAAGGACTCTGTCCGGCGGACTTGATCCGGGCGCTCTTCATCCGCCTAAGAAGTTCTTCGGAACAGCGAGAAACATAGAAGAAGGCGGCAGCGTCACCATCCTCGCGACAGCGCTTGTGGATACAGGCAGCCGTATGGATGATGTCATTTACGAAGAATTCAAGGGAACGGGCAACATGGAGCTGCACCTTGACAGACAGCTCAGCGAGCGCAGGATATTCCCTGCGATCGACCTCAACAAGTCCGGAACCAGAAGAGAAGATCTCCTGCTGACACCTGAAGAATATCAGGTGATGTTCATGCTCAGAAGAGCCATGGCATCAGGCAACGTCCTCGATGTCACTGAGGAGATCATAGACAACCTTTCGAGCACGAAGAGCAATGCGGACTTTGTGAACTTCATGCTCAAGAAAATGCGGTAAAGGGAATGGCAAAAATAGATTACAGTAAAATTTTCATAAAGGAAGCCTGTCCGACCTCGATAGGAGGACAGGCGGTAATGGACGGCGTGATGATGCAGGGTCCGGAGCGCACAGCTATAGCTATGCGTCTTCCTTCGGGAGAACTGTATCTCAAGACCAAAATGAAGCCGAAAGACCCTGAAGCGATGAAGATACCTGTGGTCAGAGGCGTCATTGCTTTCGCGCGCTCGCTTGTGAACGGAATGTCCACTCTGATGGAGTCGGCAGACATCCTCGAAAAGTACGCGCCTGAAGAGTATGCGGGAGAGGAAACACGCTTCGAGAAATGGGTGAACAAGAAGTTCGGCGACAGAGCTGCATGGAACATACTCATGACTGTTTCGCTGATTTTCGCCATAGTCATCTCAATAGCGCTCTTCGTCATACTGCCTACATGGGCGGTCAACTTCTTCGGAAGATGGATAAAGAACACTATCGTGCTGAACCTCATCGAGGGAGTGCTGAGAATAGCCATTTTCATAGGATATATCGTCCTGATACGGCGGATGGACGAGATAGGAACGCTGTTTAAGTATCACGGGGCGGAGCACAAAACGATCCACTGCTACGAGAATAATCTCGAGCTGACCCCTCAGAATGCGCAGCAGTTCTACACTCTGCATCCGAGATGTGGAACCAGCTTCATGATGTTCGTTCTCATCATCAGCCTTCTGCTGTTCAGCCTGCTCGGCTGGCCTAATCTGGCGCTGAGAATAGTATCCAGGCTGGTCCTGATACCGGTCATAGCCGGGCTCAGCTACGAGCTCCTCAAGTGGGCGGGCCGCTCGGACGGAGCAGTCGTCAAAATACTCAGCTGGCCGGGACTCATGCTGCAGAGGCTGACAACTGATGAGCCGACAGATGAGCAGCTTGAAGTAGCCATCCTTTCTCTCAAGGCAGTGCTGGTTGAAAAAGACTTCCCTGTCATCGAGGGATTCGTCGATAAGGACGGCAACATGATAGGAGATCCGCTGTGGAAGCCGGGCTCAGAGGTAATGAGCAGAAAGCTGCCTGACGAAGACGAAGACACAGAAGAAAAGAACAACGAGGAAGCCATCAACGAGGCGATCAAGTTCCTCGACGGGCTCGACGACGAGGGCTATACCATGGTAGTGACCGATGACGGCGACGGCGTATCCCTTGCGCAGGGCATAGCTGATCACTATCAGAATGAGGCCAAGCAGAGAGCCATTGCCAACCGTTTTACCAACGACATCACGACTATAGAGAACGCGCTCCAGTGGGGGCAGGCCGCTCTCAGCATGATCGAAAACGGCAGGAACGAAGCAAGACTTATACTCTCGTATGCTACAGGCATGACTCAGAGCGAGATCATCGCGCACAGCAAGGAGCTGATGAACGAAGAGGACTTTGCCGAATACGAGAGAAGGATACAGGACAGACTGACCGGAACGCCGCTCCAGTACATCACCGGTGTGCAGGACTTCATGGGCATCCCGATCAGAGTCAACAGGAATGTCCTGATACCTCGTCTCGATACCGAGGTCGTCGTTGAAGAAGCTCTTAAGATCATCAAGGAAAAGGAATGGATGCATCCTGACATCCTTGACATGTGCGCAGGAAGCGGAGCGATAGGCGTCAGCATGGCTGTAAAGAATCCTGATGCCATTGTCACGATGACTGACATTTCGGAAGAAGCGCTGAAAACAGCCATGAGCAACGCGGCCCTCAACGAGGTCAACCGCCAGTGCGTATTCCTTAAGGGAGACATGTTCGACGCTCTTCCGGCTGACAGAGAATACGACATGATCATCTGCAATCCGCCGTACATTGAGACTGCGGAGATAGACAAGCTCAGCATAGAGGTCAGAGACAATGAGCCTAGACTCGCGCTCGACGGAGGAAAGGACGGACTCGATTTCTACAGAAGGATAGCTGAGGACGCAGGCTCGCATCTCAGGACGGGCGGGGTGCTCGTGCTTGAGATAGGCGCCGATCAGGCAGGCTCGGTCAAGAGGATACTCGGCAAGGCCAGAAGATATACCAACGTGCACAAAATCAAAGACCTTGCAGGGCTCGACAGAGCGATCATTGCAGAGAGGCTATAAGGATACTTTAATAATGGTAGAAAAGGAAAGAATGGAGGCTGGTCTCATCTATGACTGCGCGTCGGATGAAATCATGCCTGAGCAGATGCAGTATCAGGAGGCCCTGTGGAGGTTCAACCATATGGGACCGTCTGAGGCTGAAGAGAGACAGGAACTGATGAAGGAGATCTTCGCTGAGTGCGGTGAGAATACTTTCCTTCAGGGCCCTGTCTATGCGAACTGGGGCTGCAGACATGTGCACCTCGGATCGAATATATATGCGAATCACAACCTTACTCTTGTTGACGACGGGCACATCTACATCGGAGACTGGGCGAAGTTCGGACCGAATGTAACGCTGACGACTGCAGGACATCCTGTTTTGCCTGAACTCCGCACGGGATACGGCACAGTGCTGCAGTTCAACAAGGATATACATATCGGGGAAAATGCCTGGCTGGGCGCCGGCGTGACAGTCCTCCCGGGAGTGACGATAGGTGCGGGCTCAGTCATCGGGGCCGGCAGCGTGGTGACTAAGGATATTCCGGCCAATGTTGTAGCCGTGGGCAACCCTTGCAGAGTCATGCGCGAGATCGGAGACCGCGACCGCGAGTACTTCTATAAAGAAGAGCGCATCGACTGGGAAGAGATTGAAAGAAGATACAGGAAGTAGCAGAACTTCTGCGAACTGAATAACATGAGGCAGGCCGGGATCATCAACCTGGATCCCCGCGAGCATAGGAAGCACTAGGGTAATCAGCCCTGGTGTTTTTTGTTACATAGGATAAGAAGCGCAATAACAAATTCGTTATTGCGCAACAATAACAAATATGATATTATGCAGAAAGGAAATGGAATATGTATAAGGTCGAGTTATATGAAGACGAGAGAGGTTTCTGCGAAATTAAAGAATGGCTGAAGGAACTGCACGATAAGTCAAAGACCAGCAAGGATGCCAGAGTCAATTTTACAAAAGTGACTGCGTACATTGATGCATTAGAGGAACTGGGTACAAGGATCGGAGCTCCTGTAACAAAGCATCTTAAGGGTGAGATATGGGAACTCAGACCTCTGTCAAACCGTATTCTATATGCATATTATGATGAGAATACATTTGCACCATTTCATAAAGAAGACCCGGAAAACGCCTGCAAGAGAAATAGAAAGAGCAATCAGAGAAATAGATGACTATAGAAGGAGAATGCAAAATGAGCACCTGGAAGGAAGTAAGAAGAGATCTTAGCATAACCGAGGAAGAGGAATTAGTAATTAATCTCGAAAAAGAACTGATCAAAACAATGGTAACCATAAGAGAGGAGCAAGGACTGTCTCAGGCTGAACTTGCAAAGATGTGCAATGTAAAACAGCCAATGATAGCCCGAATGGAGAAGAACGTCCACTCTCCGCAGATAGACAGCCTTATGAGAATACTGGCGCCGCTGGGATATACCCTGCAGATAGTACCATTGAAAAATGCTTAAGAAAACAAGATAAGTGTTGTACAATTATTGGCAGCAAAAAGTATCAGGAGGATGAAATCATGTGCCTTTCAAATGTATATAAGAACAGCGTCGATGACAGCAATCTGCTGGCTAAGAATGTGGCAGATATTAAGTTCGTGGACGGCAAAATCATATTCACTGACATTATGGGAATCCGTACGGCGTTCGACGGATCGCTGCAGCAGATCGACCTCACAGAGAACTTCATTATTGTTAAATAAGGGGTCAGAATTTGCATGTTTCCTTCAGGGGATAATTCAGTAGAAGAGTAAAAGGAGAAAGTATGTACTACAATGATTTTCAGGATATAAAGTTGTCCGGGCTCGGCATGGGCTGCATGAGGCTCCCGGTTATCGACGGTGATGACGCTCGCCCGGATGCAGAGGCTGTGCAGAAAATGGTCGACTATGCGATGGCTAACGGCATCAATTACTTTGACACTGCATGGGGATATCATGCCGGAAACAGCGAGACTGTTGTCGGTGAGGCTCTTTCAAAATACGATCATAAGGACTTCTACATTGCGGACAAGTTCCCGGGCTACGACCTTTCGAACTTCGACCACATCGAGGAGATATTCGAAAAGCAGCTTGAGAAGTGCAAAGTCGACTACTTCGACTTCTACCTGTTCCACAATGTGTGCGAGATGAACATAGACAAGTATCTCGATGATGAGATCGGGCTGATGGACTACCTTCTTAAGCAGAAGGCTGCAGGCAGGATCAAGCACCTCGGGTTCTCCTGCCACGGCTCGCTCGAGACCATGCACAGGTTCATTAAGAAGTACTGGAGAAATCTTGAGTTCTGCCAGATCCAGCTCAACTATCTGGACTTCGAATTCCAGGATGCCAGGAGCAAGGTCGAAGAGCTCAACAATATAAGCATGCCGATCTGGGTCATGGAGGGCCTCAGAGGAGGCAAGCTGGCAAAGTCTGCTCTCGGTGCTGAGAAGCTCCTCGCCAAGAGCAACCCTGACTACACCCCTGCCAACTGGGCATTCGCATTCCTCGAGTCCGTGCCGGGAGTTACAATGATCCTGTCAGGAATGTCAGACTTTGAGCAGCTGCAGCAGAACACAGCATTCTTCGATGAGAAGAAGCCGCTTTACGATGATGATATCGCTACACTTCTCACAGCGGCTCACTTTGAGACTACAGGCAAGAATGCCGGAACAGTTCCATGCACAGCGTGCAGATACTGCACCACCCACTGCCCTAAGGAGCTGGATATCCCGAGAATACTCTCGCTTTACAACGAGCACTCGTATTCAGGCGGAGGATTCATAGCGCCGATGGCACTTGCGGCATTCGATAAGGACAAGCTGCCTTCAGCATGCGTAGGCTGCGGATCCTGCGCCAAGGTATGCCCGCAGCAAATAGATATTCCGGGAATCATGAAGAAATTCTCGGAAATGATGGGATAGACTGAAGGATATCGATCAGTGAATAAAGGAGGGAATCAGTGTGTGGAGCGAGAATCCCGCAGGAAGCGCTTGACAGTGAGGCTGCGCTTCCGAGGACTCGAGCGGAAGACACTGATTCCCTCCTTTTTGCTGCCATATGTTATAAAAAGCACGGGATGTGTATCGTAAGTCCTTGAAAATACATGTTAGCAGAGTTACACTTTTGACAAAGGTACCGGAAAAGACTGCGTCTCCGAACATTCACGCATCAGTGGAGGCGGGGACTTTTCTGCTTCTATGGAGAGGGAATAAGAAAGAGGTGTAGATATGAAAGATCTTAAGCATCTTTTGTACTTCGAAGACCTCCTGCAGAATGCGAACAACGAACTGATAGAGCGTGCCAGGGCTGAAGGAAAGATCTGCGCAGCATTTACTTGCGAGAATCTTCCTGAGCCGCTGATGAATCTGGGCGACGCTTTCTCAGTTCGTCTTTTTGCGCCTAATTCCGGATCACTGGACATTGCGACATACTATATGACCAATCTCCTGTGTGAGACGAGCCGCGCGCTGCTGGAGAGAGCTATCGAGGGAGGATACAATTTTGCAGACTGCCTGATAGCTGCCGACGGATGTACAATGATGAACCGTGCTGCCGAGAACATGGAGCTTCTGCACACAATGGACAGCGGTAAGAAGAATTTCTTCTATCAGTTCATGGAGATTCCGCTGAAAGCGGATGAGAACGGAGTCGAGCTGCTCGTGCTGCAGTGTAAGAATCACATCCTTAAACCGCTGCATGAGAAGTACGGAATAGATATTTCCGATGAGGCTATCCTCAGGGCTGTCGAAGAGCACAATCACGTATGCAGACTTATAAGAGAACTCGGAGAATTCCGCAAAGAGGACGATCCGAGGATCACAGGATACGAGCTGGCTGTATTTACACTGGCTACATATGTGGCACCTAAATATCTGCTGATCGACAAGCTCGAGGAGACGCTCGAGGAAGTCAGGAACAGAGAGCCGGACGGGAAGAAGTGGAGAGCCCGCGTCATGGTCGTCGGATCGGAAGTCGATGACGTGGCGTTCATCAAGCTGATCGAAGACTGCGGCACCTATGTATGCGCAGACAGATACTGCTTCGGCGGATTCCCGGGGAGGGAACCTATTGAGATAGACCCTGATTCAGACGAAGACGCACTGACTCAGGTCTGCCGCCACTACGTATACTGGGGCATGTGCCCTCGCATGATGAACATGGAGAAGGTATACGGCCGCAAGAAATATGTCAATGACATCGCTAAGGAGTACAAAGCCGACGGCGTCATCTACGAGCAGGTCAAGTTCTGCGACCCGTGGGCATATGAGCGCATGCTCGGTTCACACATGCTGAGAGAAGACTACGGCTTCCCTGTTCTGTCAGTCGACAGACCTTACAACATAGCCTCCGGCGCAGGCCAGATGCGCACAAGAGTGCAGGCCTTCGTTGAGAGCATCGAGATCAAGAAGCTTCGGGGAGGTGACAGGTAATGGCATTCAAGAAAGTCAAGAAGATAGATAATCCGAAGAGGCGCAAGGGCGAGCAGACCCTCGGCCACCTCTATCCGACCAACGGCAAGAGCAAGGTAATGAGGCGCCGCGAGTGGAGAGGCGTCAAGGATACCCTGTATGATTACAGCAGATGGCTGTACATCATGTCCATCCTCGCAAGGTTCATCTCCAAGCCGAGGAATATCAAGGCGATGTTCCGCTACAGATGGATGGCCAACTACCTCGCTGTACCGCACATGATGGACAAGTTCACACTTGGCCTCAGAGACGAGCCGCTCCGCATCACTCACACCGCGATGAACTTCGTCATCTACGATGTAGCCAAAACAATGGACAACATCTTCAAAGGTGACCGCAGGACCGGCAACGATGAAGAGTTTTCGAAGCACTGCGTACTGACAGATGAGAACGCCATGACAGCGTTCATGATGGGCTTTGACGAGACCAAGGCCATCCTCAGAGAGGTTCCTACTATGTTCGTAGCTAACCTCCTGACACAGAACTCGACAACGCACTACCTCGACGTAGCTCAGGAATTCGGACTTCCGGGCGATGTGTGCCCGATGCCTGAAGCAGAGGCCGGCATCTCGATCGACGATGACTTTGCCGTACTCGGATGCTGCGCTGTACAGGTCAACACCACCTGCGACGGCTCTCTGATGGGCAACGGAGTCATAGCACACAGACTCGAGGAGGAATACGGCATCCCTACATTCCAGCTGGCTGCGCCGATGCGCCACAGAGAAGACGACGTGCAGAAATACGCAGCTGAGGACATCAAGGCTGCCATAAAGTTCGTCGAAGACCACGCAGGCGAGAAGTGGAACTGGGACCGCTACTTTGAATGTGCTAAGAGAGTCAACGATGCCACGAGAAAGAGACAGGAGTGGCTGGACATCAACAGCACATACTACCCTCAGTTCGTAGGCTCGGTATTCTCTCTGTACAACGACACCAACTACATGGGCAACTGCGGCAGATCGCCTCTGTTCCCGCCGATCGACAAGAAGATCACCAAGCTGGTATATCAGGGATACAAGAGAAAGACAATGATGGCGCCTGAGTACAGGCACAGATGCATCATCTGGGGCGTTCAGCCGCAGTACAACATACACATGCTCTACTGGATGATGAACTGCTGGGGCGTAGTTCCTCTGACAGACATGCTGTCCATGGTCAACACCAGGATGATCGCAGATGAGGACACTCCTGAGAACAGAGAACAGGCATACTACGACATGGCATGGCTCAACGAGAACATGATCATGCGTAACCGTACACACGGCGGATACAAAGTGCTCGTCGATGAGCTGTGGGAGTTCTGCGAGAAGATGAACGCAGATATGGTCATGATGTGGGAACACATGTCGTGCAAAGCGCTCGACGGCATGCATGGTATGTTCGAGGAGCAGGGCAGAGAGAGAGGCATCCACGTAGTGTGGGTATGTCACGATCTGTGCGACCCTCGTGTATATACGCGTCAGGCAATACGCGACGAATTCAGCCAGTACATGAGGACCGTAATGCGCGAAGAGCCTATCGATCCGACCATTGAACACATTCCGGACGAGAATATGTGGTAAAGGCGCAGAGCCTGTGCGGCAGGGGACGCGGTTCCCTGCCGTATTTTATTGCAGAATAGCACACAAAAAGGTAAATTATATAAGTAAGACATGATGAACAGATACCTTGCAGGGTGATGAAGAAGGAAGAAATTAGGACTTCGGCAGGATATTTTGAAGAGGCAAAGCAGTTCGTTGAGGACATGCTGAATAAAGACGGTATCTGTCTGGAGGTACTCTTCGGAGGCATTATCAACATCATCAATGTCATCGGAGATATAGTGACGGTCGCAGCGTCAGAGGACCGCTGAAGAGGCGGCTGATCAAATTCATACAAAACCACGAAAAAGCCCGCGGCTCATATGAGCTGCGGGCTGTGCTGTTTACAGCTGTAATGTGAACTATTTCTTGGTTATTGATGCTACGACAGAATTGAATGCTGCGAGGTCATCTTCGGACAGCGGAACCGATCCATCCTTGATGTTTCCGTTGTCATCATATACATCGCCGCAGTCCATGTTGATATCATACATTCCGTCTTCTGCGAGGAATGTTGCCCAGATGCCGTAGATGCTGCCGTCTTCTTCTTCGCTCTTGTTTTTGAAGCCTTCATATCCGGCAACCGTGACTTTCTCATTATCCTCAGCGAGCTGGTTGTAGTACTCCTCAAGAGTAGCAGGCTTTTCGTCCATCTCCATCTCTGCATATGCTTTCTCATCAGTGAGATTCAGAGTGAGCGTGATGTCGCTGCCGTCCTTGGTAATTGTTGCAAATTCCTTTGATGCGGATTCGAGTGTGAAGCCGTCAGGAACCGTGTAGGAGAAAGATCCGATCTCGGTTGCGAGGCCGGATGACTTGTATGCGTTGCCGTCTCCCGGCTGTACTGAAGCAACAACGCCTTTGAACATAGCCTCTTCATCAGCGGTCATAGGAACAGCCTTATCGGACAGATTGCCTTCGTTGTCGTAGTTGTCCATGCTGCTCATGAACATTGAGTAGATGATGTCCTCATGCACCCAGGATGCGCTCATCGAATAGTGATCCTTGGTCTTTTCTGTGTAGCCTACGATATATCCGTCTCCATCGCAGATTTTGACAGTCTCATAGTCATAACCGTTCTTCTTTGCGGATTTGTCATTAGGAACGTAGTTCTTTTCGAATTCTTCCTTGATTGTCGCTTCCGGCTTGTAACCATCCATGTTCTGCATCTCGTCGAGATCTGCCTGGGTAGTTGTGCTGATGCTCAGATCATAAGACGAATCTGGGTTTACATAGTTCACATAGTTGGTTCCTACATCAGAAACGGACCATCCGTCAGGAACCGCGAAAACGACTCCCGCAATGCCTGCGTTAGGCTCTGCAGCAGGTGCTGCCTCTCCGGATCCGCTGTCAGAGCTGCCTCCTCCGCATGCTGACAGGCTCAGAATCATGAGCATTGACATGACTAATGCAAGTAAAGATTTTTTCATATTTGCCTCCTCAAAATCTTTTCATGCCCCTAATATTAACGTATAATCCCCGGCCCCCTGACCTTATCTTGAGTTGTTGATGAGCGACAGAGCCTGCTCGATGAGGTCGTTGCTCTCTCCGAGCTTGTCCACCGCCTGGTGTATGAGATCACCCGCTACCTCGTCGAAGCAGTGGGCGAGGTCATGGAGCTCCTCCGCATGGTGGCGGTTGTGGCTCAGCATGTATGTGAGCAAAGCCAGAGCCTCTTCCGGTGAAGACGCCTGAGCGTGGCTGTGAGAGTGGACGGTGCCGTCTGCATGGGTGTGCGTATGGACGTGGCCGTCGTGCTCATGAGTGTGCGTTAAAGAACAGTTTTCAGGATGATTGTGATCGTGCATTTTGCCCTCCCGTCTCTGTGCGGAAATATAGTTAACCGGTTGACAATCACGGGTGAATTCCGCAGCGGTTATTGTACAGATGGTTACTATAAATTGTGCTTTATTTAATTTTCCATCCCCATATAGGGGATTCTGAACAAGTGGAAAATCATGCTTCAAAAAAATACATGAATAGGCTAGAAATCAGCCTTTTTCATGAGTATAGCCCATTGACACATTAATCACAAGAACATTAAAATTATAACAATAGTATAAGGTGAGGCGGCATGTAACCATTTGTTAAATATAAACTTGAAAGCATGCCAAATCAGCCTGTTTTTACTCAAAGAGGGAGAGAGGAAAGGTGACACACAATGCGTGACTTAAAGCATCTGATCTACTTTGAGGACCTGCTGCAGGAGGCCAACAATGACCTCGTGCGCAAGGGCAAGGAGGACGGCAATCTGTGTCTCGGATACACTTGCTATTTCATGCCTGAGGTCCTTCTGGATCTGCCGGGATGCTTCTCAGTCAGACTGAGAGCTCCTAAGTGCACATCTCCGGATATGGCTACATACTATATGTCCGGAAGAACATGCCACTACGGCAGATCGCTTCTCGAGAGAGCTCTTGAGGGCGGATACAATTTCATCGACGCCCAGCTCGCTACAGAGACCTGCACTGTTACCTGCAGATTCGCAGAGCATCTCGACTACATGGACGGCGTTATCAACAACGCTACGTTCAAGACATCCTTCACAGATGTTCCGTTCAAGAAGAACGAGAACAGCGTCGACCACTTCAGAAAGCAGCTCAAGATCAAGGTTCTTGACTTCCTGCATGATGAGTTCGGCGTAGATACATCTGATGAAGCCATTCTGAAGGCAATCGAGATCAACAACGAAGTTAACGACATCATCACAGAGATCGGCAACTTCCGTAAGCTCGACAAGCCGACCATCACAGGATATGAGTTCAGCGTAATCACACTCGTATCGATGGTATGTCCTAAGTATCTCATTATCGACAAGCTGAGAGAGACTCTCGAAGAGCTCAAGACAAGAGAGCCTGATGACAAGCCGGGCTACAAGATCAAGGTCCTGCTTGCAGGATCCGAGAACGATGACCCAGACTTCATCAAGCTGATCGAGAGCTGCGGAGCACTCGTAGTAGCAGACAGATACTGCTACGGATCACTCGAAGCAAGGAATCACATCAACATCGAGCCGGGCGACGATCCTCTGACAGCTGTTGCCAAGCACTATCTGCTGACAAGCCAGTGCGCAAGGTTCATGGAGCAGAAGGAAATGAGACACCGCAAGAAGGTTCTCGCTGACTATGCTACAGATTACAAGGCAGACGGAATCATCGTTGAGTCCAACAAGTTCTGCGAGTACTGGAGTTTTGAGAGAATGATCGATACAATCGTTCTCCCTAGAGATTTCGGATTCCCTGTATGCTCCATCGAAAAGGAGTACATCAACACTGCTTCCGGACAGCTCAGGACAAGATTCCAGGCATTCGTTGAGAGCGTAGAGCTCAAGAAGATACAGGAGGGCAAGTAGACATGAAAAAACCTGATCTGAAGAAACTCAAAGAGGTCGACTTCAAGAAGGCTGCTAAGGATTTTGTCTACGGCAAGCCTCACGGAGAGAGAAGACTCGGAGACCTGTATATTCCTAAGACAGGTCTGTATAAACACAGAGAATGGCGTGGTATCAAGGATACCATGTACTATTTCAACAATATCTGGCTGTACAACTACGGCATGATCGTCCGCGACCTGATGGTTTACGGCGGCGGCCCTAAGGGAGCCATCCAGTTCCTCAAGGGAACATGGAGATACAGATGGATGGGCCAGACTTACCTGACAGTAATGCACTGGTTCGACAGATGCCTCGAAGGAATGAGAGGCGAGGCCCTGAAAGCGTCAGCATGGCACTTCAGAGGAATCGTAAGCGCCTGCCTGTATCAGATCACAGGCTGGTTCAACAGAGACATCAACATCGGCGGAGATCCGGAGCTCAGAGCGAAGACCCTCGGTACAGACGAGACAGTCTGGGGCGGAATCATCTATCCTTATATGGATCAGGGAGCAATGTACCTGCCTACACAGATGATCCCTTACTTCGTAACCTGCCACTGCAACAACCACACAGTACTCAACTATATTGATGCTGTACAGGCTTACGGCCTTCCGGGCGACCCTTGTCCGATGTGCCAGGCTGAGGCAGGACTTTACATCGCTGATGATATTCCGGATTCCTATGTTGCGATGGTAACAACTAATGAAGCCTGCGACAGCTCGGTAGGAACATCCATCATTCAGGACTGGATGATGAACAAGCCGCTCTTCGCAATGCCTCAGGTAATGCAGTTCGACGACGATACAGTGCTTGAGAACTGCGCTAAGGAAATCGAGATGGCATGGAGATTCACCGAGGAGCAGCTCGGAGTCGAATTCCACTGGGACGAGCTGGTCAAGCACATCAAGCTGCAGAACCAGCAGAACCAGTTCGAGAGAGAGAAATGGGATGTAGCTGCAAATACACACAGCTATCCTATCAACGGTGTAGCCCAGGCTCTCTACAGAATCTTCTACTCGCAGTACGGTGAGAGACCTTTCTGGCACGATGTTGACGCTAAGGTCAGAAAGATCATGGAGAAGTGCGTAAACGAAGACATCAACACCTTCCCGATGACAAGACACAGAGTCATCGCATGGTCATGCGCACCTCTGTACTACTCCGCATGGTGCACATGGGCTTACAACTGCTGGGGCCTCAACACTATCATCAACATGGACTCACTGATGTTCGACCTGGATATCAGAACAGACACTTATGAGAACTGCATACTCGACATCGCGAAGTACCATGAATGGGCTCCGATGAGAAGAATGGCTGTAGGCGGACTGCAGCACATCTTCGAACTGTGGGAGAACATGGAAAAGTTCAACTGCGACATGGTTATGATGTATGACCAGCTGCAGTGCAAGGGAATGCAGGGCGTTGTAGGACTCTTCGAGGATGAGTTCAGAGCACGTGACATCCACGCTATCTGGATGCCGCACGCACTGCCTGACAAGAGAACTGTTCCAAGATCACAGATCAGACAGATCATCAACGACTACATGTTCACAGTAATGGGCGAGGAACCGCTCGATCCGTCACTGCTTGATTTTGACGACAGCGACAGCTGGTAGAAAGGAGCCGCCATGTTTTTTGGTAAGAAGAAAAAGAAAAAGTCCCTCATCGGGAGGATCATCAGACTCTTCCTCGGTGTATATGCAGGTCTGTTCTGCGTATTCTTCTTCGATCTCGACGGCAAGCTCCTCTACTATGTAGTTGAACCGTTCATGAAGAACCACTTCGACAACATGGAGAGAAGAGATCCGCATACAGTACCGTATGAGCAGATCGATACTGAATACATGCAGAAGAAATAAATCAACATAGAAAGAAGTTATCGCAATTATGAAGAAAAAGTTTAAGGCCGAATCCCAGCGTCTGCTGGACATGATGATCAATTCGATCTACACGCACAAGGAGATATTCCTGCGTGAGATCATTTCCAATGCTTCGGATGCCATCGACAAGATGTGCTACCTCGCTCTGACCGACAAGTCGGTCGGAATGAACCGCAGCGATTTTGAGATCATCCTGACGCTCGACAAGGAGAACCGCACCCTTACGGTCAGCGACAACGGGATCGGCATGAATGAAGAAGATCTCGAGAAGAATCTCGGAACGATCGCTTTCTCAGGAAGCAAGAAGTTTGCTGAAGAGGTTGAGAAAGCAGACAGGGAAAAATCAGGTGCGGCAAGCCTTGCCGACCAGGTGGACATCATCGGACAGTTCGGCGTAGGTTTCTACTCCGCGTTCATGGTAGCTGACAAAGTCGAAGTCGTTACTAAGAAGTACGGCGAAGACAAGGCTTACAGATGGGTGTCCGAAGGAGCCGGCGGTTATACGATCGAAGAGGCTGAAAGAGACGGGCAGGGAACTGACGTCATCATGCACATCAGAGAGGACGGCGAGGAAAAGGACGAGTACAGCCAGTACATGCGGGAGTATCCGATATACAAACTCGTAAAGAAGTACTCCGACTACATCCGCTTCCCGATCAAGATGCTGATGCCTCATCCTCAGATCAAGGAAGGCTCCGATCCTGAGAATCCTGAGTTCGAAGAGGTCTTCGAATATGAAGTGTTCAACTCGATGGTTCCTCTGTGGCAGAGAAAACGCGCAGACGTTACCAGAGAAGAATACGAGGAATTCTACAAGTCGACATTCCAGGATGACACACCTCCGCTTGAGACCATCACGGTCTCGGCCGAGGGAATGGTCAGCTATGACGCGCTGATGTTCATACCTGAACTTGTACCTAACAAGTACTACACGGATGAATTCACAGGCGGCCTGCAGCTCTACAGCTCGGGCGTCCTGATCATGGACAAGTGCAAAGATCTGCTTCCTGAGTACTTCAATTTCGTCAAAGGTGTCGTTGACTCGCCGGATCTCTCCCTCAATATCTCGAGAGAGATGCTCCAGCATGACAGACAGCTCAGACTGATAAGCAAAAATCTCGAGAAAAAGATCCGCGGCAAGCTTGAAGAAATGCGCGACAAAGACCGCGAGAAATACGACAAGTTCTACAAGAGCTTTGGCAGACAGCTCAAGCTCTGTGCACTCGACGATTACGGCAAGTACAAGGACGAGCTCCAGGATTTCCTGATGTTCTACTCATCGACTGAGAAGAAGTTCGTCACACTCGCTGAATACGTAGAGCGCATGAAGGAAGATCAGGAATACATCTACTACGCCGCAGGCGACAGCTATGACGCAGTAGACAAGATGCCTCAGACTGAGATCCTCAAGGACAAGGGCATCGAGATCCTGTACTTCACAGACAGCACGGACGAGTTCATCCCTGACATGTTCAGGCAGTACAAGGAAAAGAAGTTCATGTCCGTCATCGACGGAAACTTCGACCTCGGCGACGGCAAGAATGACGAGCAGATGACCGAGACATTCAAGGACACCTTTGACTTCGTCAAGGAGACCCTCGGAGACAAGGTCGATGTCGTAAAGGCAACTACCAAGCTGAAGAGCCACCCGGTAGTCATCTCAAGCGGTGAGGGCATCACCTTCGAGATGGAGAAGTACTTCACGGCAGTCAATCCTGAGCTCGGAATGAAGGCCAAGAGAATCCTCGAGCTGAACGTTGACCACAAAGCGTTCCTTGCTCTTGACAGGGCAAGACTCGATGACCCGGAGAAGGCCAAGAAGATGTGCGAGGTGCTGTTCAATCAGGCACTCCTGATAGCAGGCCTTCCGATCGATGATCCTTCGGGTTATACAGATATAGTTTGCTCATTCTTCTAGTAGCCTGGGGCTGCAGGATCGAATTGACGTAAAACCGGCAATTTTGCCACAAAAACGTGACTTCAGGAGAACCGAATTGACGTAAAATCGGCAAAATAGCCACAAAAACGTGAATTCAAAGGAACCGAATTGACGTAAAATCGGCGAAATCGCCACAAAAACGTGAATTTAAAGGAATCGAATTGACGTAAAATCGGCGAAATCGCCTCAAAAACGTGAATTCAAAGGAATCGAATTGACGTAAAAACGGCAATTTTGCCACAAAAACGTGAAATAAGGAATCACTAATGGAAAATAGTAATCGTGAAACTAAAATACTGACTGTTGCAGGCAAGGGCGGGGTTGGAAAGACTTCCATCTCGTCTGCGATGGTAAGGATCCTGACTGAGGAATACCCTGATGCAAGGATCCTGGCTATCGATGCTGACCCGGCAATCGGCCTTACTACTGCTCTCGGTGTTGAGCCGACTGATACTCTTGACGGCATCCGCAAGAAGATCGTCAACAGTGTCGAGGACGGACATCCGAAGGAAGCCATCGAGATGCTCAATGAGGCCAGATACAGGATCTTCGACACAATGGTAGAGGAGAAGAAGTTCAGCTTCCTCGCCATCGGAAGACCTGAGGCTGCAGGCTGCTACTGCAAGGTCAACGCATATCTTAAGGAGGTCATAAGCCTCCTGGCTAATGATTTTGACTATGTAGTCATTGACGGCGAAGCGGGAATCGAGCAGATCAACCGCCGTGTTATGGAGAAGGTCACACACCTCTTCCTGATCACGGACCCGAGCCGCAAGGGCTGCAAGGTAGTGGACACCATCAAGCAGGTTGCCGATGAACTCGTAATGTACGACAAGTGCGGAGTCATCGTCAACAGAGTCAAAGAGGAGTCCATACCGTACGTCAAGGTCGAGTCGGCTGAGATACTGACTTACATCCCTGATGATAAGACACATGCCGACAACGATATCATGGGAGTCAGTGTGTTCGACCTGCCGGAGGATTCACCGGTAATGAAGGGCACACGCGAAGCACTCCGCAAGATGGGGCTTATAGCCTGACTATAGGGCAATAAGGGATCCACCATGTAAGGAATCCGCCGCAAGCGGCCCTCCTTACATGAAGCCCATAGGCTTCGCCAATGGTCCCCCTTGTTGCAGAATTAAATGTAGATGTTGGCAATAAGGAATCCCCTCATCAGCGCGCTGCGCAGATGAGTCTCCCCTTGTTGCAGAGAGAGGAGGTTATTACATTGAAAGACTTGAAGCATTTGATCTACTTCGAGAACCTTCTGGACAACGCAGACAACGAACTGGTCGAACAGGCGAAGAAGGACGGCAAGCTCATCATGGGCTATACGTGCTATCACATTCCTGAAGTTCTCCTCAACGTTGACAACTGCGTTTCGGTAAGACTCCGCGCTCCGAGAACGGGTTCGATCGACATTTCCACTTACTACATGTCGAACTACGTATGCGAGTATGCGAGAGCTTTGCTTGAGAGGGCTATCGAGGGAGGCTTCCAGTTCCTGGACGGACTCGCAGGAGTCGATGCCTGCTCGATGATGAACAGATTCTATGAGCACTTCGGCATTCTCAAGTGCAACACCAAGGAAAACTTCTTCGTTACACACCTTGATGTTCCGTACAAGACTGAGGAGTTCTCGTTCAACCACATGCAGAGACAGCTGGAAGTCAGACTTCTTGAAGTAATGCATGACAAGCTGGGCGTAGACGTATCTGATGCTGCTATCCGCAAGGCTGTTGCAGAGCACAACGAGGTCTGCAAGGTAATGCAGGAGATCAGCGAAATGCGTAAGGCTGACAACCCGGTTATCACAGGATATGAATTCCATGTCCTCAACCTTGTCACCTACACATGCCCTAAGTACCTCATACTGCCTTACCTCAAGGAGACTCTTGAGGAACTCAAGAAGAGAAAACCGGACGAAAAGCTGCCTAGAGCAAGAGTTGGCATCGTAGGCTCCGAGATCGATGACCCTGAGTTCACCAAGATGATCGAGGACGCAGGCGCAAGAGTAGTATTCGACAGACACTGCTTCGGTTCCATTCCGGGAAGAGAAGTTATCGAGCTTTCCGACAAGGAAGACGCTCTTCCGCAGATCGTACGTCACTACATGACCACTTCAGAGTGTGCCCGCTACATTGCTGACAACAAAGTACAGCAGAGAAGAGATACAGCAGACAGACTGGCCAAGGAATTCAATGCAGACGGAATCATCTATGAGCAGATGAAGTACTGCGATTTCTGGGGATTTGAAAGAGCCCTCGTCAGCCACATCATGGCAGAGGAGTACGGCTGGCCGGTACTGTCGATCGACAGACTTTACAACGCAAAGGGATCAGGACAGCTCAGAACAAGATTCCAGGCTTTCGTTGAATCCCTTGAGATCAAGAAGATCCAGAAACAGAAAGGAGGCAAGAAGTAATGGTAATAAGCACAGAACTGCTCGGCATCAGGAACTCTCTTGCCGAAATGTTGGAGAACAGAAACAAGAAGGCTGCTGCCAAGGGCAAGGCAAAATATCCGAACCCTGCATTCTGGCGCTGCAGAGACAACATGGACTTCAAGGCACAGGGAAAGAACCTCATGGAAGTGGGCAAAATCTGTGTCGATATGTTCAAGGAAGCTGACATCAAGGCGTTCTGCATGAAGCAGGTCGACAGATGCAAAGACGACCTCGGCAGATGTGCCCTCGAATTCAAGCAGGGTCTCGAGATGAGCAACGAAGAGCGCAAGGAAGTTTTCCTCTACGGAGAGAGAACTCTCGGTAAGCTCTACCGCAAGGGAGACATGGTTCCTGTAAGAAGAGAGTGGAGAGGTGCTGCAGATACCGCTTACGACTTCTACAGATGGGGCAAGATGTGGCTCATGCTGCTGACAACCTTCTCAAGAGACCTCGTACCGGCTCTGAACTCGACATTCTACTACAGATGGATGATCTCATACTTCTGCTGCGTAGGCTTCATGGACAAGAACACTTCGGGCCAGAAGGGCAGCGCACTGAAGATGTCACACCTGATGACATACGATATCTTCCGTTATGTAGCTGAGAACCTCGTATTCCTCGCTAAGTGCGATAAGAAGAACGGTAATTCACACCAGCTGAACAAGAAGGTCGTACTCTTCGACGAGATGACAATGGGACAGATCATGGCCGGATTCCCTGACCTGCTCGGTATCCCTTACCAGCTCATGCCGGTATTCCTCGTATCCGAGATCGACCAGCTGACGTGCGTACCTTACATCGATGCAGTAGAGAGCTTTGGCCTCCCTGCTGATACATGCCCGGTACCTTCATCCGAGTGCGGAGCTCTCGTAATCGACGCTCTGCCGCACATGGGATCCTGCTTCATCTCAAGCTCGATGCCTTGCGACGGATCAACAATGGCTTCTTCATACATGTCAAGAAGATTCCCGGATCTGCCGGTATTCCACCTGACATTCCCTGTAAGATATGAGGATGAAGAGACCACACGCTACGCTGTAGATGATATCAAGGCCTGCATCAAGTTCGTTGAGGACGTTACAGGCGCTAAGTGGAGCTGGGACGCTTACTTCAAGCAGATGAAGCGCTTCAATGAGGAGACTGCTTACGAGCTGCAGAAGTGGGAAGTCAACAAGACCGACTATCCGCAGATCATCGGACCTTCATACGAGCTCTTCCGTAAGTGGAACTACGAGATGGACGGCGGAGCCGACCCTCGTGTAATCAAGACCTTCGAGAAAGTCAACGACATCATGATGAAGGCTTACGAGAAGCGCGAACAGGCATGGCGCAACAAGATGCGCTATAGAGGAATCGTATGGTCATGCCCTGCTCACTACTATGCTAACTTCAGTAACTGGCTTGCTAACTGCTGGGGTATCGACATCCTGGTAGAGATGGAATCCCTGAACTTCACCAAGGTCCTCGAGACAGAGGATAAGGAAGAAGCTCTCATGGACCTCGCAAGACTCTACGAGCGTATGGTAATGAGAAGACACACCAACGGCGGATACCAGAACGTAGTCGACGAGATGTGGAGACAGGTCGAAGACTGGAGAGCAGAGATCATCATCATGTACCAGAACGTAGCATGCAAGAACATGGCTACACTCCAGGGTGTACTCGATGATACCTGCAGAGACAGAAATGCTCACATGATCTGGATCGAGCACGACCTGATGGACCCTAGAACAGTATCCAGAAAGACCATGAGAGACAAGGTCAACGAGTACATGAGAACAGTAATGCACGCAGAACCTGTTGACCCGACACTTCTGGACTTCGACGACGAATTAGGCATGTAATGATTCCTTAGAACATAACGCCGTTGGCGTAATGAAGGAATCATTGACCTCTGTCGGCAAGCTCCGACGGTAAAATAAATTTACCACTTGTTAAAAAATAGTTTACTTTGCCCGCAATGGTTATATATAATTTGGGCAACATAGTACTTTAAGTTATTAAAGAAGGAGAGAGATAATTATGAAATATTATGGCGGCTGTGATGTAGGTTCAACTTATACTAAGGCAGTTATCCTCGATGAGGACGGAAAGATCGTAGCTGATACCACTATTAAGAGCAAGATCAACTCCGAGCAGTCGGCTAAGCTGGCTATGGATGAAGTACTCGGCAAGGTTGGCCTGAAGTCTTCCAAGGATCTTGCATACCTCATCGGAACAGGTTACGGACGTAACAAGGTTCCATTCGCTGATGAAAACATCTCCGAGATTTCCTGCCACGCTATGGGCGTTCACGTAACTGACCCATCCGTAAAGGCTATCATCGATATCGGCGGACAGGACGTTAAGGGCATCGCAGTTGATACTGACGGAACAGTTAAGAACTTCGCTATGAACGACAAGTGCGCTGCAGGAACAGGCAGATTCTATGAAGCTATGGCTAGATCCTTCGAGATGACTCTCCCTGAATTCTCCAAGCTCTCACTGACTGCAAAGAACGTAATTCCTATCACAGCACAGTGCACAGTATTCGCTGAGTCCGAGGTTATCACACTCGTTGGTGAGAACAAGCCAATGGATGAGATCGCTGCCGGAATCCAGATGGCTGTTGCTAAGAGATGCTTCGTAATGGCTAAGAAGGCAGGCGCTACAGACTCCATCACACTTACAGGCGGATGCGCTAAGAACGATGGTCTTAAGAACGCTATCGAGCACGTACTCAAGCTCAAGGTTATCAACCTCAAGACTGACCCGCAGCTCATGGGAGCTCTCGGCGCTGCTGAATTCGCTCGTCAGAAGGGACAGGCAAAGTAATAAGGAAATAGGGCAATAAGGAATCCACCGCCTGCGGCGGTCCCCCTTGTTGCAATTCCGAAAGGAGCTGACTTATGTTTAAGAAAAAGAAAAATCCTGTACTCAGTCTCTTGAGCCTGATTCTCAAGATTATCTTCTTTGCTACAGGAGCACTCTTTGTGGTCTACTTCCTCAATCTCGACCAGAAGCTCCTCGCATGGGCTTATGCAAGAGTAAATGAGATATTCGACCGCAAGCCGGTAGACATCAAGTTCTGATTAACAGACAACAGGCGCAGGGCATCAAAGCGGTGCCTTGCGCCACAGTTTATTGGGGGAAAGATATAAAGATATGGAACTGTATAATTCGATAATCGAAAAGGTAAACGGACATCTCGGCAGCTCTGCTCCTAAGAAGTATGCGTACAACCCGGACAAAACCTGGGAGGATGTCGGCGGCAACCAGCTCATCATGATGAAGGAGTCAGCATATGAGCTCGGCGGCGACAACAAGCCGGCAGTCAATTACGCATGCATTTCGTCTGATGATTACGTCACAGAGGACGAGGTGTGGGTATACGGAAAAGACCTCACTGAGATAAACGGAAGCATTCCTTTTGCCAGAATAGTACTGGTCAAGGTTGATGCTCTCAAGGGTGAGGGAGAAGAGGACACAGAGCCGCTCTTCAGAGCTATCCAGGACATCGACTTTGTCAAGTATCACGTGTATCCTAAGGGCTACATGATCAGGTCCTCCTCAGACAGCTTCCGCGAGCAGGTAAGGGTGTCGAAGGACGCTGTAAGAAAGGGCATCTCCTTCGAGCGCGTCGGCAACTCATACATCAAAGAGTACAAGAAGAATCCTAACGTGCTCGCAGTAAGAGTCATCTTCGTAACGGTCGATGATGCTGACTACGCAGAGATGAAGAAGGATGCCAGGAAGGTAAGAGACATCACCAAGACTCTATCCAAAATCCTCGAGGGCATGGCAACAGACTGCCACAGCTGCAGCCTCAAGGAGATCTGCGACGAGGTAGAGGGCCTCAAGGAGCTCCACTTCGGAAAAGAGAAGAAGGAGTTCAAGGGCTAAGGGCTGATCAGCATTAAGCTGTCAGGAACATACAATGAGAATAAAAGATCCGGGAGTCAGAAATGATTCCCGGATCTTGTGCTATATGCCGATTGTTTTATAACGCAGCTACGCGATATCCCTCAGGTTGAGATGGCGGATACGGCGGAAGGTGCTGCTGTAGATGGTCAGAGCAAAGAGGCCTTCCAGCCCGACCGAGGCGATCCACGCTGCGATGTTATAGGTCCTGTCGAACTGCAGGTCGGCAGGCTCCAGTATCCTGATGAACATAGGCGACATGAGCGATCCTGCCAGCACTCCGACAGCAAGACCGATGATGGTGGTCAGAACGGACTCGCGCGCGAGATAGCCGATCGTCTGTCCTGATATAACAGCTGCGCGGCTCGTAGTCAGTGCCGAATATCTTGCGGTAGCCCTCAGGCGTGGTCACGATGTTTCTGCCAAAATAGCAGGTATATGTGCCCGTAACTGCGGCTTCGTGCGTATGGATTTCAGAGTCGAGTATGGAAATGGTGTCGCCCTTCTGATAGCCGTAGTTCTCTGACATCCTGACAGGAATGAGGACTCCGTCTGACGGCAGGCTTACAGCCTTCCCGTCAAGAGATATACCGTAATAGCCGGAAAGCTTGTCAGGGTCGCCTGCTATTACATTAAGACCTGTCACTGTAGTGCCGGTATCGAACAGGAGGGACTTATATACAGCCTCCGTGTAATCCGCGCCGCTTTTTTCAAGAACGTCTATAAGTGCAGCGCGCTGCTTGTCTGTTACGCAGTCTCCCATATCCATCCTGAGGTCGAATCTTATGTAGGATTCATATTCCAGGCATACAACCTGATGCCTAACCTCTCGGCATATGAGAACATCGAATTCATCGGCGAGATCAGCGACAATCCGATGGATTCCGAAGAAGCCCTGGCGCTGGTCGGACTCGGAGAGAAGGGCAACAGCATGCCTTCGGCACTCAGCGGAGGCCAGATGCAGAGGGTGTCCATCGCAAGAGCGATCGTCAAGAACCCTAAGATCATCCTGGCAGATGAGCCGACAGCAGCCCTTGACTACGACACATCGATCAAAGTCCTCAGCGTAATAGAGAAGATCTCAAAGGAGAACAAGACCACCGTCCTGATGGTAACGCACAACCCTGAGATAGCCAAGATGGCCAACAGAGTAGTCAAGCTCAGGAACGGAAAAATATCCAGCGTAAGAGTCAATCTGCATCCGCTGAAAGCCACCAATCTTGTGTGGTAAATTAAGGATAAATAAATTGCAAAAAAGCCTTGAAATGGCTTGATTCGAATGATATACTACGAAAGCTGTCGCAATCGCAGGAGACACCTGAAAGTGCTCCTGACGGCCTACAAGCAGCGGCGGCATGGAACGTTTCATAACACGTCACAGCGATTGCCGGCAAGGCATCCGAGTGATAATAATTACAGAAAGAGGTACCAACATGAAGGAAGGAATCCATCCTGGTTATAAGGAATGTAAAGTTACTTGCGCATGTGGGAATACATTCATGACTCTCTCCAACAAGGACGAGATGAGAGTAGACATCTGCTCAGAATGCCACCCATTCTTCACAGGCCAGCAGAAGTTTGCTAACCGCGGCGGAAGAGTTGAGAAGTTCAAGAACAAATACAATCTGTAATCAGACTTTGCAAAGCGCAATGAAAACGAACTCAAGAACCGGCAATCCGGTTCTTTTGTTTTGCACAGAACACCCACTTATAGATTTATAGAATCAGGAAGAGGCTTATAGGACAAAAGTTGTTGGCAAAAACCGCTGAGCCCTAAGCCGCCTCGGCCAGATCAACATCTATCGAAGGCTTGACGAACTTTTTCAGAATGCTCACGACCTGACGTGGATTCAGTGTTTCCTTTGCATCATCAAACGTAAAGAAAAGGTTGTCGTTAGGAATCCAGATGTCGCTTTGCAGGTAGACTTTGAGCGACCGGATGAACTTGGAAGCATATTCTTCCAGAAATACCATCCCCTGATGCTCAATGATAATTTCAGACTTCAGATCTATCAGCGAGAGGACCGTGAAATCCGGCAGCAGCCTCTGCCCGGCAATGAACAACGGAGCCTCATACACATACGGGATGCCAGCCAGAAACATGATGTTGGCAATTATCACCTCTGACTTCGAACGCATCTTAGACCCGTCCATGGCAGGATGCTTAAGCTGCTCAGGCTTATATAGCGGATACTTTGCCTTTTCCGCCTCAAGCCGCTGCTTCCACACCAGCGCCTCTTTAGGAAGGACGTTCAGCGCAGCCCCAGCCCCGGATGAAACCGCTTTGGACAGATCCGTCTGATAAGTTAACGGAAGCCTTCTGTTGATATTCTCATACTCAGGAGCCACATACCCGGAAATCAGATTCTCGAGCAGGGCAATGTCCGAATCAATAACATCGATAGCCTCCTGCGCATACCTGAACCTCTTTATATTCAGAACCTGCTCATTGCGGTCATTTCCAAGATAAGACTTCTTCGAAGAATTCGGCCTGATGGCATCGTAATATTTATTGTTTGCTTGTCTGTTACGATTCGGCTTAAGCTTCCAGCCGCGATAATATTTAAGTGCGTCCAGCTGTCCGGACATTCTCTTGCGCATGCGCTTCAGATCATGAAGAGTCTCTGCGGCTTCATGGATAATTGAATTGTTCATAATAGCCTTTCACCTGATGATAGAGAAATATAGGTACTATACAAATCCCGTGAATTGCGAATAGGGATATTATTAATAAGGTTATGATACTTGATATAAAAAATTTGTCGAACGAAAAAGCCACGGGTTTCAACAAAATATAAACGCATGTGAAAAAGAACAATTATGGCGATTTTTGACAAGGCAAATAAGCGCAGACTCTACAGGGTTTACTCAAAGACTTTTATAGAGTTACGCCCAGATAAGGCAAAGCGAGGGGAGCGAGCCGTAACTCCCATTTGTGAAGGATGGCGAAGTTACGCCCGGATAAAGCAAAACAATGGGGGTGAGTCGTAACTCCAATTTGCAAAGGAGGATAAAGTTACGCCCGGATAAGGCGGGAAGAGGGCTAGGGGCGTAATTTTCCAGACAATTCTAATAGAATTAAGGACCTCAGTTACGACCAGAGCAAAGCAATATACCGGTTAGGGGCGTAACTCTAGTTTGGAAAAAGGCAGTCTGATTACGCCCGGATAGGGCAAAACAATGGGGGAGAGTCGTAACCATCCACGATGCAGTTACGCCCCCTTTTCGTTTAATTAGCCGATTAGGCGTAATGCCTGGGAATGACATCCTATCTGCGCCCCGACAGGGCAAAATGAAAGGCCGGATGTCCACATGCCTGAAGACGAAATAGTCAAAACGGCTGAAATATCAAGTCTTTTCTGATATAATAAATCAGTTTGAAAACTTGACATTACTGGTATTCAGAACTATGATGAAGTGCCTTCGGCACATATAGCATATAAAAGGAATAACAATGAGAGACCGTAACGGAAACAGATTACTTGAAGAGCGATAGCGGATATGTCTGAACTGCTGCTATGGGAATACTTCAGTGAACCGCTGAAGAGCGTTGAAGAACTTCAGCGATAAGGAAAGGAAACAGACATGTTTGATAAGCTTGATTTTATAACAGAAAAATATCAGGAGCTGAGCGAGAAGGTTGCTGACCCTGCAATCATCTCAGACCAGAAGACCTGGCAGAAATACATGAAGGAAATGGCTGAGATCGAGCCGATCGTCAAGTCATACGAGTCCTACAGGAAGATGCAAAGCGACCTTGCTGATGCCCGCGAGATCATCGACATGGAAGACGATGAGGAGATGCGCGAGCTCGCCAAGGAAGAGGCCAAGGAACTTGAGGACAAGATGGCCAAAGCGCAGGAAGACCTTAAGATCCTGCTCCTGCCTAAGGACCCTAACGATGACAAGAACGTAATCCTTGAGATCAGAGCCGGTACAGGCGGCGAGGAGGCTGCTCTGTTCGGAAACGACCTGCTCAGAATGTATCTGAGATATGCTGAGCGCCGCAGATGGAAGTCCGAGATCATCGAGATCAACGACACCGGTATCGGCGGCATCAAGGAAGCAGTCGTCTTGATCAAGGGTAAGGGAGCTTACTCAAGACTCAAGTTCGAGTCCGGAGTACACAGAGTACAGAGAGTCCCTGAGACAGAGTCATCCGGAAGGATCCACACTTCGGCTGCCACAGTAGCAGTGCTTCCTGAAGTAGACGACGTAGAGGTTGAAATCAACCCTAACGATGTCAAAGTCGATGTATACAGAGCATCCGGAAACGGCGGCCAGTGCGTAAATACAACTGACTCCGCTGTAAGAATGACACACCTTCCTACAGGAATCGTAGTTACCTGCCAGGATGAAAAGTCCCAGATCCAGAACAGAGAGAAGGCCATGAGAGTACTCAAGGCCAGACTCTATGACAAGATGCTGCAGGAGCAGAACGACAAGATCTCTGCTGAGAGAAAGAGCCAGGTAGGTTCCGGAGACAGGTCAGAGAGAATCAGGACATACAACTTCCCGCAGGGAAGAATCACCGACCACAGGATCAACCTGACAATGTACAAGCTCGAGCAGTTCCTCGACGGAGATATCGACGAGGCGATCGACGGACTCATCGCAGCAGACCAGGCAGAGAAGATGAGAGACTTCGGCTAATACAGACTGTTAATAAATGATCACTGAAAGACTGACGACTGAACTTGGAGATATTCTGAAGGCAGGAGCTGTCATCCGCAGAGGCGGGCTGGTGGCTTTTCCGACAGAAACAGTATACGGACTTGGAGCCAACGCGCTTGACGCAGAGGCGGTCAGGTCCATTTATGCTGCCAAGGGCCGGCCGTCAGACAACCCGATGATCGTGCACATCTCTGACCTGAAGGAATTGTATCCGCTGGTCAGAGGGGGCGAAGCCGGAGTCCCGGAGACTGCAGTAAAAGCAGCAGCCAGGATATGGCCGGGCCCGCTTACCATGATATTCCGGAAATCCGACAGGGTGCCTTATGCAACTACAGGCGGCCTTGATACAGTAGCCGTCAGGATGCCGTCGAACGAGACAGCGCGCAGACTGATAGCGGCAGCGGACAGGCCGGTCGCAGCGCCGAGCGCCAATCTTTCGGGAAAGCCGAGCCCGACGACGGCCGATGATGTTCTCGAAGACATGGACGGGCGCATCGATGCAGTCATAATGGGAGAGCAGTGCGACGTCGGTATAGAGTCGACCGTTCTCGACCTTACGGGAGATGTGCCGACCATACTCAGGCCGGGAGTGATAACGGCAGAGATGCTTGAAGAAGTGCTCGGCTGTGAAGTCGTTTACTACGAGGCTCTGTTCGAAAAGCCGGCGGAGACAGCGGACCCTGAGGACGGAGTTGCCGTCACGGAGTTCAGGCCGAAGTCGCCGGGAATGAAGTACAAACACTACTCGCCTAAGGCCAGAGTCATACTGATCGAGGGCACGGATGAAGACTTCAGCGCCAAGGCCAAAGTGGCAGGTATCGCAGCTATGCGAAAAGGCCTCAAGCCGGCAGTTATCGACTACGGCGATGATGAGCGGAAAGCAGCACACAACCTTTTTGCCGATCTGAGGGAACTCGACAGGCAGGGGTATGATATAATCTATATCAGAACATTAGAGGAGTCCGGGCTGGGATTCAGCGTCATGAACAGGATGCTCAAGAGCGCCGGATACAATGTAGTAAAATAAGTTAATTGGAGGAAAACTATGGCAAAAGTAATGGTATTTGATCACCCTCTTATCCAGCACAAGGTTTCGATGATGAGGGACAAGAACACAACAAGCAAAGAGTTCAGAGATCTTGCAAGAGAGGTTGCCATGCTGATGGCATTTGAGGTAACAAGAGATCTTCCGACTCAGGATGTTGAAATAGAAACACCTATCTGTCCGACAACAGTTAAAATGCTGCGCGGACTTGATGTTGCCATCGTTCCTATCCTGAGAGCAGGACTCGGATTTGTTGACGGTATGCTCGAGATCATCCCTAACGCAAAGGTCGGACATGTAGGACTGTACAGAGACCCTGAGACTCATGAGCCTGTTGAATACTACTGCAAGCTGCCTGAGGATATCGACAAGAGAAAGGTCATTATTGTAGACCCGATGCTGGCTACAGGCGGAAGCGCTATCGCAGCAGTTGATTTCGTAAAGAAGAGAGGCGCCAAGGATATCAGCCTCATGTTCCTGATCGCTGCACCTGAAGGCATCGATGCTCTGACAGCAGCACATCCTGATGTTGATATCTATATCGCAGCCAAGGACGATCATCTGAACGAGAACGCTTACATCGTACCTGGACTCGGAGATGCAGGAGACAGAATCTTCGGAACCAAGTAGCCAAGTCACATCCTGCACCCGGCAGCATGGTATGCATGAGCCGGGAGGCAAAGCAGAATAAGAAAAGAACACAGAGATCCGGTCACATGATGAAGAGGCCGGATCTTTTGTATTGCAGACTGCGCGATTAGGTACGCCAATTTTTCTGTTGAAATCAAAAGTGCATGAGAATATGATAATGGGCAACTGCAGACAGCAGATGAAGAGGGGAAAGGGACCGGAATCAAAATGACAACAGCGCTTATCGTATTCAAACAGACGGTAGTCATGTTTCTGTACATGTTCGCAGGATACGTGATGTTTAGAACGGAGAAGATGACTATCAGGGGGAGCAGGGACATTGCGTCGCTGCTGGTATGGCTGGTAATACCGGCTGTCATCGTGAACAGCTTCTGCGTTGAGAGGACCTGGTCCATGTTGACAGAACTCCTGCAGAGCACGCTGATCACAGCGGCCGGACTCATCATATCCATAATCATCGCCAGGATAATATTCAGAAACAAACCGGTAGAGCACTTTGCGGCAGCTTTTTCCAATGCGGGATTCATAGGCATCCCTCTGGTGCAGGCGGCATTCGGGGACCAGGCCGTATTCTGGATAGTCCCGCTGGTCGCTGTCATGAACATGCTGCAGTGGTCATACGGCGTGGGGCTTCTCACCGGAGAGAAGTCGGCGGTAGGAATAAGGCACCTGGTGTTCAATCCCATATTCGCTGCAATCGGCATAGGCCTTCTGATCTTTCTGACGGATATGAGCGCACACCTTCCTGAAGTCGTCACGACCGCACTCAGCGGAGTCAGTGCTCTGAATGCACCGCTCGCCATGATTGTGCTCGGGTCGTATCTGGCCCAGTCGGATTTCAGGAAACTCTTTACCTCACCGGGGCTTTACAAACTCAGCGCCGTTAGGCTTCTCGTAATACCGGCTGCAACACTTGCGGTGTTCAGCTTCATTCCGGTCAACATCAGGATAATACTTACTATATTCATCGCACTTAGCACGCCGACAGGAGCGAACGTTGCAGTTTATGCACAGCTGTATGACAAGGACTACCCGTATGCGTGCCAGACAGTGACACTGACAACGCTTCTGTCGATAATCACGCTTCCGCTGATACTGATGCTGGCGGATGTTGTACTTGGCTAAGAATACTTTCACACCGGCCTCCGGGCCGGTTATTTTTATGCAGGCACCGGGCCAATCTTTGTTAAATAAATATTTTGTCCGACATAAGACAAAAAATACTTGATTATACAATTTGAGAGGTATATTATTGCGGTACAAAAGTCTATGTCTGACAAAGGACAAAGACCAGATAATTTATCACATCAAGTTTATTCCACTTAAAGAGAAAGGAAGGAAAATAGACTATGAGAATCGGATTCGTCGGATGCGGCGCTATCGGCAGCTGCTACGCAAGCTATCTTGTATCCAAGCATGAAGTATGTGTTCTTGACACATTTGAACCTGTAATTGAAAACATCAAGAAGAACGGCATCCTCGTTGACATGGTTGCTCCGGGTCACGGCGACGGCACGACCAAGGCTGTACATCCGGCAATCGCTACAACTGATCCTAAGGAGATCGGCGTTGTAGATCTTCTCGTAGTTTTCGTTCACTATAAGTTCCTGGAAGATGCAGTACGCAATGCACTTCCTATGATTGATGATCACACAATGATACTGTGTCTGCAGAACGGCTATGGCAACTATGATGAGATCGCTAAGGTAATCCCTGAAGAGCAGATCATCATCGGAAACACAGCTTTCGGTGCTACTCCTATTTCACCGGGACACGTTGCCAACACCGGTTACGGCGGAACCAACATGGGTTCGCCTAAGGCTCCTATGGCTAAGGTTGAGGAAGTTGCTGAGGCATTCCGCATCGCAGGTCTTGAGACTGAAGTACATGAGAACGTTTACAATGCAATCTGGTACAAGCTTGCAGCTAACGTTGCCATCAACGGCGTCAGCGCACTGCTTGAGACACCTAACGGATTCATCGCTAAGAATAAGTATGCCAACGAGCTCGCTAAGATGCTGATCAAGGAAGCGATCACAGTTGCAAACGCTTCCGGCTGCACACTCGAGTATGAAGAAGTTCTCGAGCACGCATTCGATGTATCCCGCAATACAGATGAGACTATCAGCTCGATGGTACAGGCTGTAAGGAACCATCGTGAGACAGAAATCATGATCATCAACGGTGCTGTTTCCAAGCTCGGAAAAGAGCATGGAATCCCTACACCATGCAATGACATGATCCTTAATCTTGTTCTGGCAAAGCAGTCACTTTATCTCGGAAGATAATCTGCTGACACATACGGCCGGAACCGGGTTCTTCCTTAGAACTACACATAGTACGGCCCTTCGGAAAAAGGGCCGTATTTTGTTACCGGCGAAGCACCGGAACGGGAAAACAGGTTTTCGTCTTTGACAAAAAAATAATAAGCAGAAGATTTTTTCGAAATTACTTGCAAATGGTTTCGTAAGCATATAAGATTGCATTACATAATAATGTCTGACAAAGGACATAATGACAAAAAACGAACCATTCTTAATGCACTGACAGACACCGTAGCAATATTCAAACAGATCCTGTAAACAAAGGAGACGTGAGCGATATGAGGGGAAAAGCTGCAAGATTAACAGCAATGCTGATGATGCTGGTCATGATCGCTGTAACGGCCGCCGCGTGCGGAACGCAGGGCGGAAATGACAGCGGTGTTGAATACGTAATACGCCTCGGACACAGCGATACTGAGGACAATCTGATCAACATCTCGCTTCAGAATTATGCTGACTGGGTCAGCGAGCAGACAGAAGGACGGGTCATCATAAGACTGTACCCGGATGAAAAGCTGGGTGACAACACTGAAATGGCTCAGCAGCTCGTGACCGGCGAACTTGATGCGATGATGATGCCTCAGGGTGTCGAAGCGACATATGCACCTAAGATAGCAACGCTCGGGCTTCCGTTCCTGTTCACATCATATGAGCAGGCGTGGGCGGTGATGGATGATGAGGAAGTAGCAGAGGGACTCACACAGGGCCTCGAGGACTATAACATGATCCAGCTGGCATTCTGGGAGAACGGAATGCGCCAGATCACCAACAGCGTAAAGGAAGTCAGGACTCCGGAGGATGTATCCGGGCTCAGGATAAGGATCCCTGATGATGCGATGACATCCTCGATCTTCGGGGAATTGGGCGCGACCGCTACGAAGTTTGCCTGGAGCAAGACCTACGAAGCCCTCAAACAAGGCACTTTCGACGGACAGGAAAACCCTGTCGCCAATATCTACGCAAGTAAGATCAACGAAGTCAATTCTTACATGACTCTGACCAATCATAAATATGAATCCAAGAATCTGGTATTTTCGCTCAGTACCTGGAACAAGCTGCCTGAGGACATACAGGCTGTTCTGCAGGAGGGTGCAAATACCTTCGGACAGGAGCACCGCAATGCGGTAGCTGCGGATGAAGAAAAGCAGATCGGAGAGCTGGAGAAAGCAGGCATGAAGGTCATACGCGACCCTGACATCGAAGCTTTCAAGACAGCAACGAGAGAAGTCTATACCGATTTTGAACTTCAGAACGAATGGACGGCGAGCCTTGTGGCAAGGATCCGCGAGATCGCATCATCTGTCGACTGAAGGTAGATTGCAGGAACGGATTGGACGTGACAATGTGTGAAACCGGAGGGGAATGATATGTTTGAAACGATACTCATGGATTTTGCCTGGGCAAGCATGCTGCTTATTATAGGACTCATCCTGAGAGCCAAGGTGGGGATATTTCAGAAGATGTTCATACCGGTCGCTGTAATCGGCGGACTGGTCGGACTTCTCCTCGGCTCGGAAGTTCTCGGAAAATTCTGCCCTTACTACATTCACTGGTCGGATAACGTAAACGGCTTTGCCAATCCTCTTCTGGCAATCCTGTTCGTAACGCAGTTCATAGCGCTGAAGTTCGATAGAAAGATGATCAGGAAGTGCTCGCTGGTATTCCTGATTTCGGCAACTGTAATTGCTGCTCAGGTGCTGTCGGCAATGGCTATGGGCAAAGTGTTCGGACTGCCGGACGGAGCTGCACTGCTGCCGTTCGGAGCCTTCTACGGAGCGCACGGCATCCCGCAGGTAATCGCAGGCATCTACGATACACTCGGTTACTGGAACTACGACGAAGCGTCGGCATTCGGCACGACATATGCAACGATCGGAATGCTGTACGGCATCATCGTGGGTATAGCGATCCTCAACTACGGCATCCGCAAGGGCTGGTGCACAGCTGAGAAGTCGGGCAACCTGAGCAAGGAAGACTACACCGGCATCCTCGAAGAGAAGAACAGATTCAAGTTCATGAAGGCGTATACATCGGATATAGCATTCGATCCGCTCACTGTCCACTTCGGAATCGTGATGGGAATCATGCTCGTTGCCTACGGCCTTCTGAAGATACTGCACATGGTGCCGCTGTTCTCGGGATTTGCGATCTACGTACCGGCTATACTCGTATCACTCGCATTCGGAGTGGTAGTTAAAAAGACACCATTCGCTGATTTTATAGATAATGAATCTCTCGGGCATATAGGTTCTCTGGCACTTGAGTTCCTGATCATAACAGCCATTGCGACGATGAAGCTCGATGTCATCATGAACAACGCGGCAGCGATCCTGACCATCTCGCTGACCGGACTGGTCCTGACAACTGTCATTCTGATGATACTGCCAAAACTCTGGCTCAAGCAGAACTGGCTTGAGAACGCGATGGTAATGTTCGGAGCGTGGACAGGCTCGACAGCAACAGGAATGATGCTGCTCAAGATATCCGACCCTGAGCTTGAGACAGACGCAGGCCCTAATCTGGTTGCAGCAACACCGCTGTGGCAGATAAGCACCCAGAATTTCTATCTGACGATAGCGCCTATGTTCATCGTAACGGCGGCAGGAGCGCACAACCTGATGCTCGGAACGATCGGAATGCTGGCCGCGGCACTCGTACTCGGATTCATTATCGGAAGAAAATAGTTTTTAATCTCCTTACAATTTCTCCAGACTGTGCAGTGGTTTCAACACATACAGGAACCGCTGCACGGATAATGGGGAAGAGAGGTTTTGTTAAATAAATAATTGACGCTGAAAAAGATTGCGGATGCTCTTCGAAAGATATAAGATTCTTCTACCCTATAGTGTCCGACAAAGGACAATCAGACACTCTGACACACGGTCAGAAACCAGGAGCATCAACAGTACACAGTCAGCGGCTTAAAAAGATATCCTATTTCACCATATAACAAAAAGGAGAAACCACATGAATGACATTTCTATGAAAGACCTTAAGAACAAAGCAACAGAGATGCGCATGAAGGTCATAGACATGATCTACAAGGCACAGTCCGGTCATCCGGGCGGTTCACTGTCTGCCGCTGAGTTCGTAACAGCATGCTACTTCAAGTACATGAATGTTGATCCGAAGAACCCTAAGTGGGAAGACAGAGACAGAATGGTCCTCTCAAAAGGCCATGTATGCCCTATCCAGTATGCATGTCTCGGAACACTCGGATTCTTCCCTGAGGAAGTGCTCGACACACTCCGTAAAGAAGGCTCCCCTCTGCAGGGACACCCTTCAATGATCAAGTGCCCGGGCATCGATATTTCAACAGGATCTCTCGGTCAGGGTATGGCCTGCGCAGCAGGAATGGCTCTCGGCGGAAAGATGAATGAAAAGGATTACAAGGTATTCTGCGTTCTCGGCGACGGTGAGGCACAGGAAGGCATCATCTGGGAAGCAGCCAATACTGCAAACAAGTACAAACTCGACAATTTCATCGTATTCGTTGATGACAACGGTCTGCAGCTTGACGGACCATGCGACGAGATCATGCCTAACGGAGATCTCGGCGAAAAGTTCAAGGCATTCGGCTGGGACGTATGCTACGTCAACGGAAATGACATGGAAGAAGTCTGCAAAGCTCTCGACTGGTGCTACTCAGACGAAGCTCAGAACGGCAACCCTAAGGCTATCATCGGAAAGACAGTCAAGGGCAAGGGCGTAAGCTTCATGGAGAATCAGGTAGGCTGGCACGGAGTTGCTCCTAACGATGAACAGTACGCACAGGCAATGGAAGAGCTCAAGGCTCAGCTGATATAACAGGAGGACATTAAGATGAGTGAACTGAAAAAGATCCCTACCCGTAACGGATTTGGTGACGAAATCGTAGCGGTCGGTAAAGACCATCCGGAAGTAGTCGTTCTGGACATAGATATCGGCAAGAGCTGCAAGACTCAGGACTTCAGAAAAGAGCTTCCTGATCAGTACATCAACGTAGGTATCGCTGAGCAGAACGGTGCTGCAGTAGCTGCAGGACTCGCAACATGCGGCAAGGTTCCTTTCGTAGTAACATACGCAGCATTCGGCTCAATGAGAATCTGCGAGATGATCAGACAGGAGATCTGCTACACCAACCTGAACGTCAAAATCGCATGCTCACACGGCGGATTCACACCTGCTAACGACGGTGCATCCCACCAGGCAATCGAGGATATGGGTATCCTCAGAACTATTCCTAACATCTCGATCATGATGCCGGCTGACTACAACCAGGCACGCAAGCTGGTAAGAGCAGCTGCTGAGACTTACGGACCAATGTACCTGAGATTCACAAGAGATGCTATGGAGCAGGTATACGGACCTGACGTAGAGTTCGAGATCGGCAAGGCACACCTCGTACAGGACGGCAAGGATGTAGCAATCATCGCTAACGGCGACACAGTATGCCTGGCAATCAAGGCTGCCAAGGAACTCGAGGCAAAGGGAATCTCCGCAAAGGTTCTCGACATGCACACAATCAAGCCTCTTGATGTTGATGCAGTCAAGGCATGCGTAGAAGAGATCGGAAAGATCATCACAGTTGAAGACCACAACATCATCAACGGACTCGGAAGCGCTGTATGCGAAGTAGTCGCTGAGATGGGCAAGGGTATCGTAAAGAGAATCGGTATCCAGGATCAGTTCGGTGAGTCAGCTCCTTATGAGAGACTGCTTGCCAAGAACGGCATCACAGTTGAGAACATCGTAGCAACTGCAGAAGCCCTTCAGTAAATCACATCAAAGAATTCATATTTGCCACTCTCACATACCGGAAGAGCATATGCGGCACAGAAGATCCTAATGTGCCGCATTCTCTGACCGGACGAAGAGGCAACCAAGATAACTCCTTACTTACTTTTCAGGTCTGATGCTGCGGGACACGATGCTGTCCCGCAGGCCTGAAATATATGACTTCAGATAAAAAGGGTTTAGATATATGAGCATTAAAGGAAATATCATAGTCGGACAGTCTGGTGGACCAACGGCTGTTATCAATTCAAGTCTTGCAGGAGTCATCGAGGCAGCAAGAGATGCCGGCGTCAAGAAGATATACGGCATGCACTGCGGCATAGAGGGACTCCTCAAGGAAGACATCGTCGACCTTAATGATCACATCAAAACATCACAGGACCTGGCGCTTCTGAGAAGAACGCCGTCCGCATTCCTCGGATCATGCAGGTACAAACTGCCTGAGATCGAAGGAAATGAAGCTGTATACGAGAAGCTTTTCTCAATACTCGAAAAATACAACATCCAGTATCTGCTCTACAACGGCGGAAACGATTCCATGGATACGGTCAAAATGCTCTCAGACTATGCGGCACTTCACAACAAGCCGCAGAAGTTCATGGGCATTCCGAAGACGATCGACAACGACCTGCCTATGACAGACCACTGTCCGGGCTTCGGATCGGCAGCAAAATACATCGCAGCGTCTATGAAGGAAATCATCAGAGACAACGCGGTGTACGGCGATGCAAGAAAGAATATCTGCATCGTTGAGATCATGGGAAGACACGCAGGCTGGCTCACAGCGGCATCGCTGCTGTCCAAGGGACCTGACTGCGAAGGACCTGACCTCATCTACCTGCCGGAAGCACCGTTCGATCCTAAGGACTTCATGAAGAGGGTCAAGGCTCTGGCTAAGACCAAGAGCTCGATAGTCATCGCAGTATCGGAAGGAATCAAACTCGCTGACGGAAGATTCGTATGCGAGCTCGAAGGCAGCTCCGGAAAGCTCGATGCGTTCGGACACAAGCAGCTGTCAGGCGTAGGATCTTATCTCGCATCCATGATAACTGCAGAGACCGACTTCAAGGCACGCTCAATAGAATTCTCAACACTTCAGAGATGCGCTTCGCATCTTACATCTCTTACTGATGCAGACGAGGCTTACGGCGCAGGATATCTTGCAGCTAAGAAAGCCTTCGACGGATATACAGGCATGATGGTCACCATTCAGGTCACATCGAGAAAGCCTTATATAGTCGAATACAGCCAGTTTGACATTCATGAGATAGCCAATGTTGAGAGAAAAGTGCCGCAGAACTGGATCATAAATGACGGAACATATGTAAGCGACGAATTTGCGACATACGCAAGACCGCTTATCATCGGTGAACTCCAGCCACACTTCGCGGGAGGAGTCCCTGCGCATATCACATTGGATTAGAAGAGGTTCTATATGGGACAGACTCCATCATATCTCACTAGCTTAAAAAAAGAATCAGTAGTACAGAGCGTCATCAACCGCCTCACTGAAGGAATGAGAAGGGGAGAGCTGAAGCCGGGAGACAAGATCCCGACGGAGCCTGAACTCGCAGAATCCCTCGGTGTTGCAAGAAGCAGCATCAGGGAAGCAATCAAGATCCTGACATATCTCGGAGTACTCGAGAGCAAGCGCCATGAAGGTACATTCGTGTGCAGCGGCTTTGAAGAGAGCATGATAGACCCAATGGTCTACGGGATAATACTTAATCAGGACTCCTTTGAAAACCTGATGGAGCTGCGCGAGATGACAGAGGCGGGCATGATGCGCCTCGCCATCAAGAATCACGATGACAGTGAAATAGAAGAACTCGAAGACCGCCTCAGGGACATGGAAGAGACCCTCGGCGGAACAGGTGAAGAGTCAATTAAAGCGTTCTTTGATGCTGATGACAGGTTTCACGACAAGGTCGCAGAGATGGGCAAGAATCCGATGGCGGACAAGATAAACCGCGTCGTAAGGACACTCACCTATGCGGTCAGATATGACACCGTATCGTCCATGGTCAGAAGCGGCAGAGGAGAAAAGCTGGTGGAAGTCCACCGCAATCTGCTCGAAGCTATCAGAGACCGGGATGACAGAAGTCTCAGCGATAAGGTCAGAGAGAGCTATTTTGAAGCTGAACTTGTGGAAAGGAGGAGTTAAATTCAGAAGAAATGCCTGTACAGAGATCTTATTAAGATCAGACCCAATCAGTTAACGTATTGAGACTATATGACTTTGTAAAAAAGCCAGTAACAGGAGGCAAAAATGAAGAAGAAATTATTAGCTCTGATCATGGTAGCTGTTCTCGCAATGGCACTCGCTGCATGCGGCGGCGGTTCATCAGAGAGCGCTGACAGCGGTGAGGCATCCGGCGAATTCGCAGGCGGCCAGACATTCCAGATCAAGATCGGACACAGCGACACCACTTCCAACCTCATTCACGTATCCCTTGAGAACTTCAAGGCTTATGTAGAGGAGCAGTCGGGCGGCGCTGTAACAGTAGACATCTACGCAGCTGAGCAGCTCGGTTCCAACGCAGAGATGGCAGAGATGATCGAAATGGGATCACTCGATGCTATGATGATGCCGCAGGGACAGGAAGCTACACTCGCACCTAAGATCAACACACTCGGACTTCCGTTCCTGTTCTCAGACTATGAATCCGTTTATAAGGTGCTGGACAGCGAAATCGGTGACGAGCTCGTTGCTGACCTTGCGGACCACAACATGATCCAGCTTGCTTACTGGGAGAACGGTCTTCGTCAGACAACCAACTCCAAGAGGGCAATCAACTCATCTGCAGACTTCAAGGGCCTGAAGATCCGTACACCTGAGGATGCTATGACAATGGCTATCTTCAACGCACTCGGCGCTTCGCCTTCACCACTTGCATTCTCCGAGCTGTACCTCGCTCTCCAGCAGGGAACATTCGATGGTCAGGAGAACCCGATATCCAACATCCACGCTAACAACTTCCAGGATGTTCAGAAGTACCTCGCTATGACCAATCACAAATATGAGTGCAAGAACATGATCTTCTCCCTGACTTCATGGAACAAGTATCCTGAAGACGTACAGAACCTCCTCAAGGAAGCTGCTAAGAAGTTCGGCGATGAGCACAGACAGGCTATCGTAGACAGCCAGGATCAGCAGCTCAAGGAGCTCGAAGAGGCCGGAATGGAAGTTACATATCCTGACACAGAGGAGCTCAAGGCAGCTACAGCTTCTGTATATGATGACTTCTATGCAGAGAATGACTGGGCTGAGGATCTCGTAAACCGTATCAGAGAAAAAATGGCGGAATAGTTCAGGTTAATTAAAAGCAAAACCAACTTGAAATTAATCAGTACAGGCAGTAACTGCAATATAAACGTCCTTATTGAGTACGGGGGCGGTAAACCCGCCCCCGGTGCTTTCGCAAACAGCAATGATATTTCTCACACAATCTAGAGAGGAATCACACAAATGAAGAAATTTGACAAGATCTGCGAGGTGATCAATAACATCGCGTCTGCCGTTACAGTAGCGCTGATGGTATTCCTGATCCTCCTGATTACATGGTCGGTATTCAGCCGTTTCGTCCTGAATGACCCGGTAGCATGGCAGTACGAGGTAACTCTTGTATGCCTGTCATGGATCGTATTCATAGGTATGTCGATGACATTCCACAATGACGAGCACATGAGACTGACCTTCGTATCCAACAGGTTCAAGCCTAGGATGCGTGCCATCTGGCTGTTCGCAATGGATATGCTCTGCTTTGTCTTCCTCGTAGTTGCCGGATATCTTTCAATATCCATCGTACAGAACTCGATGCAGACAATGTATCAGACAATTCCGGTTGCACGTGGTTTCTTCTATATGCCGTTCCCGATCGGAGCACTTTTCTCGCTGTTCCAGATCGTCAACGTCGGATATAAGAGACTTAAGGCAGCAGAAGCGGAAGAAGCTGCTCCTGCAGCAGTGACAGAGAGCTAAAGTCAGGAGGTAACATTAATGGTAAAATTAGTAATACTGGTCATGGGTATCTTCCTGGTGCTCATGATTATGGGTGTTCCTATTGGCTTTTCGCTTGCCATATCCGCACTGGCAACGACCATTATCACAGGCCAGTTTGAACCTACCGCTATCGTTCACAGAATGATAGGAAATGCGTCATCGTATACGCTCCTGGCCATCCCGTTCTTCATACTGGCGGCCAAGCTGATGAACACAGGAGGTATAACGAGGCGAATATTCCGGGCATGTTCCGCTGCTATCGGCTGGATCCCTGGCGGACTCGGACATGCCAACGTACTTGCATCAATCGTTTTCTCCGGAATGAGCGGATCAGCTGTAGCTGATGCCGGCGGACTCGGACAGATCGAGGTCGACGCCATGATCGATGACGGATTCGACCCTGACTTCTCGGCAGCTGTAACATGTGCCAGCGCTACAATAGGACCTATCATCCCGCCTTCGATCCCTATGGTCGTATACGGAATGATGACAGAGGTTCCTGTAGGCATCCTCTTCGTAGGAGGTATCGTACCTGGACTGCTGCTCGCTGTAGCTACAAGTATCCTGGTATTCATCATTTCCAAGAAGAGACATTATCCTGTAAGAAAGTTCAACGGAAAAGAACTTCTGGTTGCTACCAAGGAAGCATTCCTGTCCCTGATGACACCGGTTATCATCATCGGCGGTATCTGGACCGGAGTATTCTCACCTACAGAAGCTGCATGCATCGCTGTAGTATATGCTTTCATCCTGTCAGTAATCCTGTATAAGGGCATGACCCTCAAGGAGATCTATGAGGCTCTCAAGCAGTCTGTTGCAGACGGTGCAGGAATCCTGAACATCATCTGCGGCGCAGCTGCATTCTCATGGCTCGTAACCATGATGGGAATGACCAATGCTCTTTCGCACATGCTGACAAGCCTTACAACCAACAAGTACATCATGCTGCTGATCCTCAACATCGCATTCCTCATCATCGGAATGTTCATGGAGGCTCTCGCTGTTATGACTATCACAGTTCCGTTCCTGATCCCTCTTATGGGTTCGTTCGGAATCGACCCGGTACATCTTGGTGTAGTACTCGTACTCAACCTGATGATCGGACTCTGCACACCGCCTGTAGGCACAAGCTTATTCATCTGTGCTAAGACGGCTAAGATCAGAATAGAAGAGATGTACAAAGCGGTAATACCTTTCCTTGTTCCGCTGCTGATCGTACTCTTCCTGATCACATACATTCCTGGTATCGTTACATGGCTTCCGGGACTCAGCGGCTAATGCTGAAAACACTTTAAACTGCCGGTATCTGAGAAAAGCTGCCGGCAGTTTTTCTTAAAAAGTGACAAACAGATAAATAGAATTTGAGGGGTCTGAGGGGCTGTCATCAAATTGACAATATCACTTCAACTTGGTATGCTTGACTATAAGCTATGTCATACATATGAAGATTGTTTTTTGAAGGAAGAAAAAGCATGCCACAGAAACCATCATATCTTAAAAGCCTCAGGAAGGAGTCGGTAGTCCAGAGCGTTATCAACGTCCTGACCGATGCCATCCGCTCCAAAGAGCTGCAGCCGGGTGACAAGATCCCGCCTGAACCTGAACTGGCGGAATCGCTCGGGGTAGCAAGAAGCAGCGTACGTGAGGCAATTAAAATACTTACTTATTTAGGCGTGCTCGAAAGCAAAAGGTCTGAGGGGACATTCGTATGTGACGGCTACAAGGAAAGCATGATAGATCCTATGGTGTATGGGATCCTGCTCAATCAGGATTCGTTCGAGAACCTGATGGAGCTGCGCGAAATGACTGAAGCCGGTATGATGAGACTCGCGATAGAGCATCATGAGGACAGGGAACTCGATGAACTCGAATCCATCCTCGGAGAAATGAAAAAGGCGCTGGAGCTGAGAGAGAACAGGGTAGATACGTTCTTTGAAGCAGACAACAGATTTCATGACATGATAGCTGAAATGGGCAAAAACCCGATGGCTGACAAGATCAACAAAGTCGTACGGTCGCTTACACACGCTGTGAGATATCAGACTGTATCGGCGATGATCCTCAGCGGCAAGTCGGACAAGCTCCTGGATACACATGTACAGCTTTTCAACGCAATCAAGGAAAGAGATGACACGGATCTCAGCGAGAAGGTCAGAAGCAGCTACTTCGAAGATGAACTCGGATAAACTTTATATTAATAAGGAGAAGATAAATCATGAAAATAGTTATCGGATGCGACCATGCGGCATATGAACTCAAGGAAGCAGTAAAGGCAAAGCTCGAGGGAGAAGGCTACGAAGTAATGGATGTAGGAACTCACTCGACAGAGTCTGTAGACTATCCTAAGTACGGTCATGCAGTAGGCAAAGCAGTAGCTTCAGGCGAAGCAGACAGAGGAATCGCTATCTGCGGAACAGGTATCGGCATCAGCATCGCTGCCAACAAGGTACCGGGCGTCAGAGCCGGAGTAGTCCACAACGTCATGACAGCAGAGATGACCAAGGCTCACAACGATGCCAACGTACTTTGCTTTGGAGCAAGAGTAGTTGATCAGGATACTGCTTTTGCAATGGTTGACACATGGCTCAGCACTGAGTTCATGGGAGACAAGCATCTCAGAAGAATAAACGAGATTGAAGACCTCGATTTCTAGTCATGTAAGGCAGCTTTTGAGCTGCCTTTTTTAAAGCGCAGATTATGTCAGTCAAAAGACATATTTTGCCGTTTCGGGTCTATATGACCTGAGAATGCAGAGGGGCATTGGAGACAAATCAGACAGGAGACAATAATAATGAAGATCGTAATTCTTGATGGATATACAGAGAACCCGGGAGATCTCAGCTGGGACGGGCTGAAGGCTTTCGGCGAAGTAACAGTATATGACCGCGTATCATATGAGGAATCGCCTGCAATCGCTGAGGCTATAGGCGATGCAGACATAGCTATTACCAATAAGACACCTATTTCAAGAGAAACCATTGATAAGTGCCCGAACCTCAAATACATAACAGTGCTGGCTACAGGATACAATGTTGTGGACATCGCATACGCTAAGGAAAAGGGAATACCTGTATCAAACGTACCTGTATACGGCACACGTTCAGTAAGCCAGTTCGCTATCGCACTGCTGCTCGAAGCATGCCATCACATCGGACACCACAGCGACGGCGTTTTCCGCGGTGAGTGGGAGAACAATCAGGACTGGTGCTACTGGGATTATCCTCTGATCGAGCTGGCAGGCATGACCTACGGCCTTCTGGGATGCGGAAACATCGGCATCCACACAGCTGAGATCGCTAAGGCTCTTGGCATGAATGTCATCACTTACGACGGAAGACAGACAGAAGCAGCTCTTGCACTGGGGGTTGAGTACGTAGAGCTCGACGAGCTTTTCGCCCGTTCAGACGTGCTCGGACTTCAGATGCCGCTGTTCCCGTTCAACACAGGCATCATCAATAAGGAAAACATCGCAAAGATGAAAGACGGCGTTATCATCATCAACAACAGCCGCGGACAGATGGTAGTTGAGCAGGATCTTGCAGATGCTCTCAACAGCGGCAAAGTTGCATGCGCTGCGCTGGACGTAGTTTCAACAGAGCCTATCCGCGGAGACAACCCGCTGCTCAAGGCCAAGAACTGCATCATCACACCGCATATTTCATGGGCGTCCAAGGGAAGCCGTCAGCGTATCATGAATACGACAGTAGAGAATGTACAGTCTTTCGTGGACGGTGCACCGGCTAACGTAGTAAACAAATAGCAGACAGGTGCTCATAACAAAAGGTGACAATGGGTATCAAAGACCTCATGGTCACCTTTTTCTGATGATGTTATTGGCACGTACGTAACTCTTATTCAGGGAAATGATTACTGCTTTGAGGCACTCGCAGGAGTAGAAGTTAAGAAACCGGAGGCATAAACATGGCAATCAGCGCTGAATTACTTAAGAGTTTCAAACCAATCGACGAGAAGAAGATCGATGAGCTGCTGCAGGCTGAGATCGATGCCAATGACAAGAAGATTGTCGTACTCGATGACGACCCGACAGGCATCCAGACTACTCACGATCTGATCGTATATACCGACTGGACCAAGGAAAGCGTCCTCGACGGATTCCGCGGTGAGAACAAGCTCTTCTTCCTCATGACCAACTCCAGAGGATTTACCGAAGAGCATACGACCAGGGTCCACAGAGAGATCGCTGCAGTAGTCAATGAAGTCTCAAAGGAAACAGGCATTGACTACATCCTGATGTGCAGAAGCGACAGTACACTTCGCGGACATTTCCCTCTTGAGACCAGGATCCTCAGGGAAGAGATCGAGAAGAATACCGACAAGAAGATCGACGGAGAGATCCTCTGCTCTTTCTTCAAGGAGGGCGGCAGGTTCACGATGAACAACATCCACTACGTCAAGTACGGTGATGAGCTCGTTCCTGCCAACGAGACAGAGTTCGCAAGAGACAAGACTTTCGGATACACTTCCCCGACACTCCCTGAGTATGTCGAGGAGAAGACCAAGGGCGAATTCAAGAAGGAAGACGTCATATGCATCTCCCTTGAAGACATCCACAACATGGACATCGACAAGATCACTGAGCAGCTCATGGCTGTAAAGGACTTCAACAAGGTCATCGTCAATGCTGTCGACTATCCGGATGTAAAGGTGTTCTGCACTGCACTCTACCGTGCGATGAAGGCAGGCAAGAACTTCCTCTTCCGTACCGCAGCTTCCACCATCAAGGTCATCTGCGGAAACCCTGACCAGCCTCTTCTGACAAGAGAGCAGATGGTAACGCTCGAGTCAGACAACGGCGGAGTCATCGTAGTAGGTTCGCACACCGCAAAGACCACAGCTCAGGTTGAGAGACTCAAGACGGTGAAGGACATCGAATTCGTAGAGCTCGACGCTACACTGGTCAAGGACCCTGAGGCATTCGAGAAGGAAGTCGAGAGATGTCTCGCTCTTGAAGAGAAGTTCCTTCGTGAAGGCAAAACAGTATGCTGCTACACCACAAGAGCACTTATCACTGCAGATACAGGCAACAAGGAAGACGACCTCAAGCTGTCAGTAAAGATATCTGACGCTGTACAGTCACTCGTAGGCAAGCTGTCAGTTACACCTGCATTCGTAATAGCCAAGGGCGGCATCACATCAAGTGATATCGGAACCAAGGCACTTGCAGTCAAGAAAGCATACGCACTCGGACAGATCCAGCCGGGCGTTCCTGTATGGCGTACGGGCGAGGAGAGTACATTCCCGGGCACACCTTATGTTATCTTCCCGGGCAACGTAGGCGACGAAGAGACGCTTAAAGCAGCGGTAGAAGTCCTTATGGCAAAGTAGGAGGTAACAATAATGAAGAAACCACTTATTGCGGTTACGCTGGGAGACCCTGCAGGTATCGGACCTGAGATCGTCGTAAAGACCATCGCGGACAAGGACCTCTTTGCTGAGGCCAACTGCATCGTTCTCGGTGATGCGAAGATCGTAAAGCAGGCAATCGAAGTAACCGGTGTTGATCTTAAGGTCAACTGCGTGAAGGAGCCGGCTGACGGAGATTACAGCGAAGGCGTTCTCAACATGATCGACCTTGATAACATCGACATGGACAGGTTCGAATACGGCAAGGTCAGCGCAATGTGCGGCAAGGCAGCATTCGAGTACATCGAGAAGAGCATCGAGATCACAATGGCAGGCAAAGCCGACGCTGTTGCGACAGCTCCTATCAACAAGGAAGCTCTCCGCGCAGCAGAGATCAACTTCATCGGTCACACTGAGATCTTCGCTGAGCTCACAGGAACCAACGATCCGCTGACGATGTTCGAGACCAACGGAATGAGAGTGTTCTTCCTGACAAGACACGTATCGCTCCGCGATATGCTCGACATGATCACCAAGGAAAGAGTCATCGACTATGTAGAGAGATGCACTGAGGCTCTCAGGAGACTGGGAGTGACCGAGGGCACTATGGCTGTCGCAGGACTCAATCCGCATTCAGGCGAGCACGGGCTGTTCGGCTGGGAAGAGGTCAACGAGATCGCGCCGGCTGTTGAAGAGCTGCAGGCAAGAGGATTCGACGTCAAGGGACCTGTTCCGGCTGACTCGGTATTCCACCAGGCTGCGCTCGGCAGATACAACTCGGTACTGTCGCTGTATCACGATCAGGGACACATCGCAACCAAGACACTTGATTTTGACCGCACTATCGCTATCACCAACAGCATGCCTATCCTGCGTACTTCCGTAGACCACGGAACAGCATTCGACATCGCAGGCAAGGGAATCGCAGGTGCTGTCAGCATGATCGAGTCCGTAAGACTCGCAGCGAAGTACGCACCTTATTTCACCAGATAATTGATAAGCCCCGGCAGGTTGTACATGTAACAAGGCGGCGTTACAATTGACAGAATTCTGAACTGGTGATATATTTTTCTAGTGTTTTGATACGACAAATATAAGGAAAGGGAGACGTACTGATGAAGAATTTAATTCCTGACAATGTCAGTGAGCACACCAATGTATATGACGTCCTGATGGAAAGAGGACTGATCGAGCAGACCACGAACGGTGAAGCTCTGAGAGAGCTGCTCGGCAAGGAGAAAATCAAGTTCTATATCGGATTTGACCCGACTGCAGACTGCCTGCACGTAGGACATTTCATTCCGATGATCACCATGATGTATATGCAGAAGTACGGACACACTCCTGTATTCCTGCTCGGCGGCGGAACAGGCGAGATCGGTGACCCTTCAGGCCGCAGCGACATGCGTCAGGTCATGACTATCGACACCATCGACGAGAACTGCAGACAGTTCAAGAAGCTCTTCGACAAGTTCATCGACTTTGACGATGAGTGGAAATACGAGGGCAACGAGGGTGTATATCATCCGGGACACCAGAACAGAGAGCCTAAACCTGGCTACGCTGTAAGCGTCAACAACGCTGAATGGATCAGACCTTGCAAATTCACTGAGTTCGCAAGAGAGGTCGGCAGACACTTCAACGTCAACCAGATGCTGAGAGCAGACGCTTTCAAGACAAGAATGGAAAGAGATGAAGGACTTTCCTTCTTCGAATTCTCATACATGCTCCTGCAGGCATACGACTTCATGGTAATGGCAAGGGACTTTGACCTCAAGGCTCAGTTCGGCGGCAACGACCAGTGGTCCAACATCATCGCAGGCGTTGACCTGACAAGAAAGACCTGCGGCAAGGAGGTATTCGGCCTGACTGTATCCCTCCTGACAACAAGCGAAGGCAAGAAGATGGGCAAGACTGCAAAGGGCGCTCTCTGGCTTGATGAGAGAAAGTGCTCCGTATACGATTTCTTCCAGTACTGGAGAAACGTAGCAGATGCAGACGTCAACAAGTGCCTGCGCATGCTGACATTCCTGCCTATGAGCGAGGTCAACAGACTCTCCGCTCTTGAGGGATCGGCAATCAACGAGGCTAAGGAGATCCTCGCATACGAGGTTACCAAGCTGGTACACGGCGAGGAGAAGGCAAAGCAGGCTCTCGAGACAAGCCGTCAGATCTTTGCAGGCGGCGGAGTATCCGATGACATGCCTTCAGTAGAGATGGATGCAGCCAAGTTCGAAGGCGAAGGAATGGGCCTCGCAGCACTCCTCAAGGAGGCAGGCCTCGAGCCATCGACATCCGAAGCTTACAGAACCATCCAGGGCGGCGGAGCAAGGATCAACGGCGAGCAGATCACAGACAAGAAGTTCGCAGTTACACTCGACTGCTTCAAGGACGGCGAGCTCGTACTTCAGAAGGGCAAGAAGAAGTTCAAGAAGATCATCGCAAAATAGTGATATTGATATAATCGGCATAGTGGAGTACACTTGCTATTAGAGCATAACAGCTCGATAACCCGGACCGGTCTTACGGAAAACAATCCGGAGACGGACCGATTATAAGAAAGCAGCGGCTGATGAAGCCGCTGCTTTCTATTTATCTGTTACATTCTCCGAAGCCAGAGCATTCTGTATTATCAGTTCCGCCGACCCTCTCTTGAGCTGGCATATCCTGTGCATATCCATAACATACTCTTCGCTCATGCCGCACTGCAGCCAGTCGATGATCAGCCCGAAACATGCGCACTTGTGGTACCTGATGAACAGCTCCCTGTCGCTTTCAGATACAGGCACGTCGGGGAAGACCGTCTCCGAGTATTTTCTTATCACGTGCTCGCATATCCTCCACAGTGAAGAAATGTTGGAGTGGCTGCCCGAACTGAATATGTGCATGATGACACGCTTGTTGGCACGGGCGAATTCCATTGCCGCAGCAATGCATTCATCTATGGAATTGAGCTGCGGATACTCAAGTACAAAATCATCCGCCTTCTCTGACAGGATGCCCTCAAGAAGTGCGGGGATATCCTGGTAGTGGTAGTAGAAAGTGTTGCGGTTGATCCCGCATCGCTCAGTTATATCTCTTACAGTTATCTTCTCAAGAGGCTTTTCGGCAAGGATATCCAGAAAAGCCTGATTGATCGCTTTCTTGGTAAGCTCAGAAGCAGCCATATGAGAACCCCCTTTCGTTACTTTAGCCCGAAATTCAGGCAAAACCGGTAATTTGCCCGGTTTCTGTGCAGCACCTGACAATTATCTGTGTAACATCCTTTCCCGGAGAGTTATTATGATGCCGGTAAAAGATGACCATCGGTCAAATAATGATATCAGATGGCAGTCTGAAAGTAAAGATTCATGAAAGGTCGTGAATGGTATGAAGATTAGTAAAAGAGCAATAAACGTAGCGGTATTTACAGCTGTGGCTCTGATGTTCGTTATGGTTTTCGGTTACACATTCAGAATGTTCAGCGAGATCAACGCTATGGATCTCAGCGGACTTGATTCAGATAAAATGGGCATCGCAGCGACAGATATGACAGAGGACAGCAGCAAGGCTGAGCCGGGCGAGGCTGATGCGGTCGCCAAGGTTGAGACGGTAATGCTGAACAGCATGGATGCCAGGGACATGACAGCCAGCATCAGGGCGGACTATGACAACAACAGAATGGTCCTCCTGATCCTCTCGGACGGAACCGAGGCGGCAGCAAAGGCAGACGACCCGGCAGAGTGGAATAAGGTCATTGAACTCGGAGACACATGCTCTGCAGAAGGTGAGCAGATCCTCAGCAGAAACGGACTGGAGGGCTGGAGATTCGATGTCGAGATCCTGAATGATACATATCCGCAGAACGCACTCCTTACATTCGCAGACGGTGAGTGCACATACAATGCAAGAACAGCAGAATAACTGATCTGCAACCGCCTGATCCCTGATAACCCGCATAACTGAAATGGCCCCTGCCAAGGCAGGGGCCATTTTGATGTTACCGGTGTTACCGGACTATTGCGTCGTTTACAAGGAGCCTTATCGTCCTGTTGAGGTAAGGCTTGAATTCTTCAAGAGGCATCGGCTCTTTGTACAGGATGACATCATAGCAGGTCGAACTTACGAGCTCGAGCAGAGTGAAAATGAGTATGCGCGGTTCGCGTATGGTCACTTTGTCCGCCTCGAGCATTTTGCCTATATAGTCAACAAAGTCGATGACAGGAGATGCGTCCTCTTCGGAGTGGTACTGCACTGTGTGATGGCTGCCTGTGAAAAGGCCCCATGACAGGTGCTTGGACATGAACCGCAGATAATTGGTATCACCTGCTACGTAGTCGATGAGGTAATTGATTATGTATATGAACTTGTCTGCAGTGTCCATGTCTGCAGTGCCGCCTGCGAGCTGCTCATCCATCGCCGCACAGGCATCCTGGATAAGCTGGCTTGACTTTGCGCGTACAAGCGCATCCCGTATCTCTACCTTGTCGTTAAAATACAGGTAGAAGGTGCCTTTGGCTACACCTGCCTTGTGCGCGATGTCACGGATCGTGGTTTTGTTAAAGCCGATCGTCGTGAACAGTTCATATGCGCTGTCAAGCAGGGCTTTCTGTTTCTGAAGTTTGTTCTGCAGTACTTTACCCATTCCGGTCCCCCTCTCTTGATCTGCCCCTGAAAAAAGGTTAGCATCTGTCGCCTTATCCGTCAAGGGCATCTAACCGCAGAAATGTGCATTTTTCAAAGAGTACAGCGGACGGAGGCATTCCGGAATGTTCCGGAGAGAGGCAGAAAAGAAGCAACAGAATCCCGCGTCTGTGGTATCATATCAGTATGGAATACAGAGAATTAAGGATACAGACAGAGAAAAAAGATCTCGAGATACTCGAGGCTGAGCTGACAGGAGCCGGCTTCGTCTCGATGATGATCGATGACCCGGACGATGCCAGGGATATACTTGAGCATCCGGACACATACAGGTATGACTATGTCAGCGATGCGCTGAAGGAGGACCTGTCGCGCAGGCCGGTGATCACGCTTTACTTCGCGGATGATGAAGAGGGCACAGCTGAAATGAAGCGGGCCGAAGACCTGCTTGACAGCCTTTCGGGCCGAAAGGATGCCCTCAGCATTTCGTACCGTGAGGCGGCTGCGGGAGATGACAGCGAATGGCTGTACAAGTGGCAGGAGTTCTTCCGGCCGACGAGAGTCGGTGAGAGGATAGTCGTAAGGCCGAGCTGGGAAGAGTATAAGGAGGAGCCGGGCGACCTGGTGATAGATATGGATCCGGGCATGGCATTCGGAAGCGGGCTGCATGAGACGACCTCAATGTGCATAAGAGCGCTCGAGAAGATCCTGTCAGGCAGGCCTGCGGGATGCAGGATACTCGATGTCGGCACCGGCACCGGGATACTCGCAATTGCGGGGGTGCTGCTCGGCGCGGACGAGGCCCTCGGCATAGACATAGATACCGATGCTGTCAGAGTCGCGAATGAGAATATAGAGAAGAACGGAATGACCGGAAAGATCCGGGCCCAGTACGGCGACCTCACCGGGGGCGTCGACTACAGGGCGGACATCGTCGTCGCCAATCTGATGGCAGACCTCGTAATGAGGCTGTCGCCGGCAGCGGCAGGCCACCTTGACAGAGGCGGCTGGTATGTCACCTCGGGCATACTGGATATCAAGGAAGAAGTCGTATGCAAAGCGATTACGGAAGCGGGTTTCGCTGTAGAGGAAGTGCTGCATGACGGCGAATGGTGCGCAGTCGTGGCAAAAAAGATATAAAAAGAGATAATTGCGGAGGGTGTTATGGTCAAGGAAGTCAATTTAAACAAAATGCTTGAAGATGCTACTGAAAATTTCACGACGGGATTCATGTGCTCTGAGTCGGTGCTCGAGGTGCTGAACAGACATTATGAGCTCGGCATAGGCGAGGAGGCTATCGCTCTGTCGACAGGATTCCCTTACGGATTCGGCGACGGCGGCAACGTCTGCGGAGCTGTGGCGGGGGCAACGATGTGCCTCGGCAAAGTGTTCGGAAGGACGGTCAAGGGCGACCCGGCATTCAAAAAGTGCATCGATGTGGTAAGAGAACTCAACGACGACGTGGCTGCTGTGTATAAGACAAGCATCTGCCCTGAGCTGATCAGGGACTATGATTTCTATGAGCCTGACCGCAAGACGTTCTGCACGGGACTGGTTCATGAGGTAATAAGGTCGTTTGCGAAGATCATGGAGCGCGAGTGCGGCGTTGAAGTGAAATAGTTACTAATTGACTGAAGGCGCAGTAAACAGTAAAATTTATATGTAGCGGACTCCGCGGAAATGGGGTCCATGTGTAACAGGAAATCACAGAAGGAGGGACTTTCCTATGGATATGAACACTATGCTTCAGATGCTGCTCAGCAGCGATGCACTCGGACAGGTAAGTAAGCAGGCAGGAATCAGCGAGAAGGACACTGCAGCAATACTTCAGGATGTACTTCCTGTTCTTATCAAGGGAATGCAGGGACAGGTAAGCAACCAGTCCACACAGCAGGGCTTCCTGAAGGCTCTTGCCGATCACAGCAAGGATGATACAAGCGATGTAAGCAAGTTCCTCAGCAAAGTTGATACAGAAGACGGCGGCAAGATCGTAAAGCACCTTCTCGGACAGGAAGAAGAGGCTGTAGCTGCCAGAGCTAAGAAGAAGAGCGGCATCGATGCCAAGAAGATCATCAAGATCATGGCTATCGTAGCACCTCTGCTGATGTCCCAGATGGGTAAGTCCGCACAGGCTTCAGAGAAGACTGCAAAGGGCAACATCGGAGCAGCTGACGTTCTCGATATCGTAGGCGGACTTGCAGACGGCGTTGATATGAAGGACGTTCTCAAGATCGCCAAGATGTTCGCTAAGTAATTGACGCGGTCAGCGAATAAAGGGACTATTGCGATAAGAACTAAGAAATCCGCCAGGTGATTCTTGGCGGATTTGGTCTATAAGGAGATATTTATGGAGACTTTCAACTGGGAATGCAGCACCAGAGTCAGATTCGGGCAGGGCTGCGTCAGAGAGCACCTCGCATCAATGGTTAAGACCTTCGCGCCGGGAGGGCAGAACATCCTGCTCGGATACGGCGGCGGCTCCGTTAAGAAGAACGGATCGTACGATGATGTGATGGCTGTGCTGACAGAGCTCGGATACAGCCTCGCGGACGGCAGCGGCTGCGAGCCGTGCAGCTCTAAGATAATCGAGTTCACAGGCATCATGTCCAATCCGACACTTGCCAAGATGCTCGAGGGTTCAGAGCTCGCCCGCAGGAATAACGCAGGCCTCATTATCGGCATCGGCGGCGGCTCGGTCATGGACTGCTGCAAAGCGGTCTCCGTGCAGGCCGGATATGACGGCGATGCATGGGAGGACTTCTGGATGCAGGGTCAGCCGATGACTCACAGAGTGGTCCCTTGCGGCGTCGTGGTCACCATGCCTGCAACGGGAAGCGAGGTCAACGGCTGCGCTGTACTCACCAACGAAGAGACCAGGATAAAGTGCGACAGGGACTATCCTGAGATGAACCCTGCGTTCGCGCTCATGGACCCTGCATACACACTGACCATGCCGGTACGGCAGATGAAAGCGGGCACCTTCGACATACTCTCGCATATCATGGAGACGTATTTCAGCTATCCGCTTGAAGAGAATCCTGCAGACGATATCTCCGAGGCTCTGATGAAGGGCCTCATAAGGAACTTCCGCGCAGCGCTCCGGGATCCTCAGGACCTGCAGGCGAGAAGCAACATAATGTGGACCGCATCGCTTGCGGAAAACAGGATCATCAAGACCGGAAAGAGCAAGGACTTCCAGGCTCACAACATGGAGCATCAGCTGTCCGCGTACACCAACTGCAACCACGGCGAAGGACTCGCTGTTCTCCATCCGGTATACTACCGGCACATATATAAGTCGGGACTGGCCAAATTCGTCAGCTTTGCCCGCAACGTGTGGGGCCTGACTGAAAAGGATGCGGAAGGTCTGAGGATAGCATGGGGGAGCAAAATGAGCGACGACGAGGCGCTGGCTCTTGCAGGCATAGAGGCTCTTGCGGATTTCATTAAGGAGGCCGGACTTCCGACCAGCCTGCGCCAGCTGGGATTCGGCGAGGCAGAGCAGAAGCTGCTTCCTGAGATAGCGGAGTCGTGCTTCATATCCGGAGGCGCTTTCAGGCCGCTTACTGCCAAGGAGATTCTTGAGATATACAGAGAATGTTGGTAAAATAGTCGGGGAAAAAGATGAACAGGATGGCTGCAGATATATGCGGCCGTGATAAAAGGGGCATAATAAATGGCGAACAAAGGAATGAGCCAGGACCGCCGCGATGCGATGCGCTGGGCGGAGGAATGGCGTATCAAACAGAGAAACAAAAGGATTCTTTACATAGTTCTGGGGGTAGTTGCAGTGGCTGTGCTGGCCGCTGTCATCAGCTATGTATCTGTAATGGTATCCAGAACGACTTATGGTTCCGCAGAGGAGATGCGGGCTGCTCTGCAGGGACGGTATGAGACTGACTATGCAGAGGACATCGTGATTGAGGACGAAAAGGTGACACTGACCTACTATAATCAGAGCCACTACGACCTCGAGTACGCGGAGACATACGGCTACAGCGAATACGAAGACTCCGTATACGAAGACGAAGTTGTCGAGTGGGACTACAGACACGGCCAGGTCAAGCTCAAATGGATGGACACACTCAAGGTGGACAAGCAGGGCAATCTGATCTACTACAACCAAGTCTTCGAGAAGACAGACAATCCGCCTCCGACACCGCTTGATCCTTCTGAACTCAGCATATACAAGAAGGCATATGAGGATGCCCGGAACGCAGAAGGTGCAGCAGCGGCTGAAGGCTCAGCTGAAACAGAGACCGATGCCGCAGCAGAAGCAGGCAGCGAGACTCCGGAGCTGACCGAAGAGGAGCAGGCTGCACAGGAGGCTGTACAGGAAAGCCAGTTAGAGACACAGGCAGCCGCTTCAGAAGCAGGAGTTGACGCAGGTGCTGAAGCAGTCCCTGAAGAAGGAACGAATGAATAGGAAAAAGATTTCCGCATTAGTTATATCTGTAATGCTGCTGGCAGAGGCTGAGGAAGAAACCGGCCGCGAAACAACCGGCACGGGTAATACAGGTGCTGTGTACAGCGCAAATATAGTGAGAACCGGAGATGAAAGCGGCATCATTCTGTGGAGCGCTGTGCTGCTGACATCCCTGTTCATACTGGTCATATTGATCACTGCCAGAATCAGATACAACAGCGAAAGAAGATACTGATACACACCACATATGACAAGACCCCATGCGTGAGCATGGGGTCTTTGTTGTCTAACCGGTTATGTTTGCCGATGCGGTGAAAGCTGCCTACAGTCTTGCTGCTTCCATGATCGCTTCTGCGAAGGATGGATGCGGATGGATGATGTTGGCTACTTCCTCGAGGGTCATGCCGCGGCCGATGGCTACGGAGAGCTCGCCGATGAGGTCGGATGCTCTGCCGCAGAGGAGGTGAGCGCCGATCAGTGTGTGATCATCTGCTCTGGCAACGAGCTTGACGAATCCTCTGTCGAGTCCTGCGATGATGGTCTTGCCGTTAGCGGACATCGGGTACTTCTTGGATATTGCGTCGATGCCGGCTGCCTTGGCTTCGTCTGCTGTCATTCCGACTACAGCGATCTCAGGGTCTGTATAGATGCAGCTTGGGACTGTGCCCATGTTGATGGTGGCTTCTTTGCCGTTCATCAGGGCTACAGCATTGCGGCCTTCTGCTGCGGATACGTGTGCGAGCTGGATGCCTCCGATGCAGTCGCCTATAGCGTATACGCCCGGTACAGGTGTCTTATATTCTTCATCTACATGAATGAATCCCTTTGCGTCCTCGAGGTCAGGATACTGAGCCAGCAGGTCGTCGCTGAATACGCCGGCTGTGTTAGGACGTCTGCCTACGCACATGAGGACTTTGTCAGCGTCGATTGTGATCTCTTCGCCCTTCTTGTTCTTGAGTGTGACTGCAAGCTTGTCGCCTTTCTGCTCGATTTTCTGAACAGGTGAGCTGACGTGTACGTCAACGCCCTTCTTCTCGAGTGTCATCTTGATGCTGCGGCCGATCTCCTTGTCGATAACAGGGAGAAGTCTGTCCATGCCCTCGATAACGGTGACGTGGTCGCCGAGGTCAGCATAGATAGTAGCGAACTCGATGCCGATAACGCCTCCGCCGATGATGACGAATTCAGGGATCGCTTCAGCGCCCATGTCGAGGAGCTCTGTGCTGTCGATAACGCCAGGAAGGTCTGCGCCAGGGATTGGCGGCATGAAAGGCATTGAGCCTGTAGCGACCATGATTCTCTCAGCTGTTACGACTGCGCTGCCGCCGACTGAATTTGTGATGACTACTGTGTTCTCTCCGCTGATGGTAGCTGTGCCTTCGAGAACATCGATTTTCTTCTTCTTGAGAAGCCCGCTGATGCCGCCTCTGAGAGTGTCGAGGACTTCGTCCTTTCTCTCGCCGATTCTCTTGCGGTTGGCATGGAGGCCTTCGACTTCAACGCCTACCTCTGCGCCGTGCGCAGCATCGCGGTATACGTCGGATGAATGCATAAGAGCCTTGGTAGGGATGCAGCCTCTGTTGAGGCATGTGCCGCCGACTTTGTCCTTCTCGGCAACTGCAACCTTCATTCCTAGCTCCTGTGCATAGAATGCTGCTTCATATCCTCCCGGACCTGCTCCTATGATAAGGAGATCATACTGGAAATCACTCATTGTAGTACTTCCTTTCTTAGATGTGTAACAGATATCTGAATGCCCGCGGACTGGCGGGTGTTCATTCAACATAGCTTGTTAATCTCTTGTCCATTTCCTATTTTCTCAATTCAATACGCCCCATGTCAATAGGGCAGGGGCGCTGATGTCTGTATATTCTTCAGTCCACAGACCATAAACTATTCAATAGAGGAGGATATGAGCTCGAGTATCTCGTATCCTGCTGCCGATGCACCCTGAGGGAGCTTCAGGCCGAGTATCTCGGAGGCATCATATCTGCATCCCGGGAGCAGCTCTTCAATCTGAGGGAAGAGGTCGGTCTCGAGCGAGTCTGAGTAGATGCGGCAGCTGTCGATGTATTCTCCGCGCATATCAAGCTGGACCTCGACGCCGCCCCAGTCGAATCTGTGCTCGATGACTTTGCTGAACGGTATCCTGGTGCCGAGCCTCCACTCCTCTGATGCGTATTTTGCCCTGAGTTCAAACGGGATATCCGGAAGGTCCGCATAACCTGCATCGCAGCCGTATTCTCTTTCCGCAGCGCGGATGAGAGCCTCCTGCATCTCGCGGACGGCTTTCTTCGTGCGGTTCTGTTCGGATGTGCGCCCGGCCGGGCCGCATATCCTGCGGAGGCGGTCCTCAGGGATCTCGTCCATGAGGTTGGTCACGCGGGAGCGTACCGAAGCAACGCCCTTGGACTTAAGCTTGGCCTCCGAAACTCTGAGGTAGCGCGGCAGGTCGTCACCTGAGACGTTCATCATGATCGTCCCGTGGTGATAGTTGTACCCGTTTGACGAGTAGTAGGCATGGCCCGAGAATTTCCTGCCGCCCGCTGTGAGGTCGTTGCGTCCTGTCTTCTCAGCATTGATGCCCATGAGCCTGCAGGCTAAGAGGATGACATCTGTCTGCCTGCCTATATCGTAAAGCCCATCGCGTGCGATGAACGTAAAATTCAGATTTCCCATGTCGTGGTAGACAGCGCCGCCGCCCGACATGCGCCTTGCGAGATATATGCCGTCTGCCTTGATCTGCTCAACATTGCACTCGCGCCACGGATTCTGGTTCCTTCCGATGACGACGGTGTGAGCGTTTTGCCATAAAAAAAGTATGACTTCGTCCTCGCCGGCATGAAAAGTGAGATACTCTTCAGCGGCGAGGTTGTCATACGGATTGGTACAGTCTGTACGTATTATTGTTAATTTCATAATGTATGTGAGCTCCGGACTGGCCGGCGCGTTTTGGGCTATAAGTGATTATGAAGCGGCAGACATCCTGCCTGCATGAGTGCATGTGATGCCTGCTTTGCGTGCAAATTCCGCTGCGAACGAATCAGGTGCAGCGATGATGGTGAGAGAAGGGCATGAGAGGAACGCCTCTGCTGCTATCTCTCTGACGCTCGAAGGTATCTCTACGGTCTCGAGCGCTGTGCAGCCGCGGAATGCCCACTCCCCGATGCTGGTGACTCCGGCCGGGATGCTCATGCGTCTGAGTGCTGTGCAGCCCGAGAACAGGTCCTTGCGGATCCTGCTGATGCCGGATGGGAGGAACACTGATACTAAGGCGGTGCAGTCTGCAAAGGCTCCGCTTCCGATCTCCCTGACGCTGTCAGGAAATGTTACGGAAATGAGCTCGGGCCGCCCCGCATAAGCGCGGCTTGCGATCGATACTGTTCCTTCCGGAATTGTAATGATCTGTCCGGTGTAATAAGTTGTACGTTTGTTCATAAGAAGCACCTCCTTTCGGCATGTTGCAATTATACGGCCGGCTGCGTTATTGCTGCGCGGCCACTCTCCCACAATATCCTTAGAAGGAAGGGGGCGACATGATAAATCATTCGCCCCCCCTTCTATTGAATTAAGTAAATCTGTACACCTTATGGTCCCTATCGGGATTTAGAAGTCGTATCTCAGATGCGGCTCTCTTGCTGCCTTGGTGTCATCAAGTCTCAGTACCGGTGTGGTCTGAGGTGCCATCTGTACGCTTTCAGGAGCATTGAAGATCCTGTCGTAGATCTCTCTGAATGCTTCGATAGCCTCGTCGAGAGTCTCCTTCGTCTCTGTCTCGGTCGGCTCAATCATGAGGGCCTCGTGAACGATCAGAGGGAAGTAGATTGTTGGCGGATGGATGCCGTAATCGAGGAGTGCCTTGGCAACGTCCAGAGCTGATACGTGAGTCTTTCTGTAGATCGGATCGAGGCCGATTACGAACTCATGCATGCAGGTAGTATCGAATGCGATCGGATAGATATCCTTGAGCTTTTCCTGCATGTAGTTGGCGTTGAGTACAGCATTCTCTGCAACTGTGTGTACATCCTTGCCGAGGGTCAGCAGGTAAGTGTATGCCTTGACCATTACGAGGAAGTTGCCGAAGAAGCCGGTCATGTTTCCGATGGACTTCTCAGCTCTTACATACTCGCCGTCCCTGCATACCAGACCAGGTGCGAACGGTGCGAGGAAATCCTTGTATGCGCAAGGACCGCTGCCAGGACCGCCGCCGCCGTGAGGGGTCGAGAATGTCTTGTGCAGGTTCATGTGGATTACGTCGAATCCGATGTCTGCCGGACGAACGATTCCGATTACAGCGTTCAGGTTAGCTCCGTCATAGTAGCAGAGTCCGCCTGCCTCGTGTACGAGTCTTGTGATCTCCATGATGTTAGGGTCAAAGAGACCAACAGTGTTAGGGTTAGTCAGCATCAGACCTGCTGTCTTAGGACCGAGGTGAGCCTTGAGATCGTCGATATCTACTGTGCCGTTTTCGTTCGACTTGATAACGATGGTCTTGTAGCCTGCCATGGTTGCGGATGCAGGGTTGGTGCCGTGTGCAGCGTCAGGAACGATGATCTCGTTACGGTCAAAATCACCTCTGTCGTGGTGATATGCCTTGATCAGGAGAAGTCCTGTGAACTCGCCGTGAGCACCGGCTGCAGGCTGGAATGTAACTCCGGCCATGCCTGTAATCTCGCAGAGGAACTTCTCGAGTTCAGCGATCAGCTCGTTGGCGCCCTGTACGGTGTGTGCAGGCTGCAGCGGATGCAGTTTTGTAAAGCCAGGGAGGGCTGCCATCTTCTCATCGATCCTAGGGTTGTGCTTCATTGTGCAGGAGCCGAGCGGATAGAATCCGTCGTTGACTCCGTGTGCTCTCTTGGCAAGAGCTGTGTAGTGTCTTCCCATCTCGTTCTCGGAGATCTCAGGCAGGTGTGCCTTCTTCTCACGGAGAGGTGCTTCAGGAAGCTTGCAAGGAACGTCACATGCAGGGAAGATATCTTGTCCTCTGCCAGGAATGCTCTTCTCGAATATCAATTTCATCTTAGAACACCTCCTTTGCAATAGCTATGACTTCGTCGATATCTTCTTTGGTGTTGAGTTCAGTGCAGCACCACAGGATGCAGTCTGTATCGCAGTCTCCTTCGCAGCAGCCGCAGCAGAGCTTGAGTCCGCCGAGGATGCCTTTCTCTTCGAGAGCTGCAAGCAGTTTGTCTGCATCTGGACATGTGGTAGCGAATTCGTTCCAGAACTCGCCGCCAAAGCAGCGCTTCATGCCGATCTTCTCGAGCTCTTCAGCCATGTAGTGAGCCTTGGACGAGCAAAGTGCTGCGACCTGCTCATAGCCTGCAGGGCCGATTGTCGAGAGATAGATGCCTGCTCTTAATGCGCACCATGCTTCGTTGGAGCAGATGTTGGAGCTGGCCTTTTCACGGCGGATATGCTGCTCTCTGGCCTGGATGGTCAGTACAAAGCCTCTGTCGCCCTTTGTATCGACAGTCTCACCGATGAGTCTGCCAGGGATCTGACGCATGTTCTCCTGCTTTGTTGCGAGGAAGCCGAGGTACGGTCCGCCGAACTCGAGTCCGAGTCCGAGAGGCTGGCCTTCGCCTACAGCTATGTCAGCTCCGACTTCGCCAGGGCTCTTGAGAGCGCCGAGTGCGAGCGGATGGCAGTACATGATGAACTTTGCGCCGCCGTCGTGTGTGATTTTGCAGAGTTCTTCTGCATCCTCGATGATGCCGTAGAA
>JAWRIG010000012.1:0-30170 GCA_040308005.1 Anaerovoracaceae bacterium
CTGGACCTGGAGAGAGCCTTCCGTGACTACCGGAAGATAAAAGACAGAGGCAGACCGAGATACAAGAGCAAACATCACAGCCGCATGAGCTATACGACCAATGTCGTGAATGGGAACATCCGCATCGAAGGAAAAAAGATAAGACTTCCGAAGGTCGGTATGGTCAGGATAAGGATCCACAGAGAGATCCCTGAAGGCTGGATACTGAAGAATGTCACCGTCGTGAAAGAACCGAGCGGCAAGTACTATGCATCTCTTCTCTATGAAATACCTGAATGTGAAAGCCAAGCAAAGGGAGACCATAGAGAAAAGAGATACCTTGGCATAGATTATGCAATGAACGGCCTTGCAGTGATGTCAGACGGGACAAGAGCAGAGCATCCGAAATACTTCAGGCAGGCAGAAGAGAAACTTGCAAGAGAGCAGAGGAAGCTGTCACATTGCGAGAAGGGCAGCCGCAATTATGCAAAGCAGAAACGAAAAGTGGCGGTCATCCATGAGAAGGTCAGGAATCAGAGGAAAGACTTCCTGCACAAGATGAGTCGAAAGCTCGCGGAAGGATATGACGTGATCGGTGTTGAAGACATCGATATGAGAGCGATGAGTCGGAGTCTGCATTTCGGCAAAAGTGTTTCTGACAATGGCTTCGGGCTGTTCCGAACCATGCTTGCATACAAGCTGGAAGAGAGGGACAAAGAACTTGTAAAGGTAGACAGGTTCTATCCATCCAGCAAGAGATGCAGCAGATGCGGAAGGATCAAAGAAAATCTGACACTCAGTGATCGCATCTACCGATGTGAATGCGGTAACGTAATGGACAGGGATGTGAACGCCGCGATCAACATCAGGATGGAAGCAATGAGACTGAAAGCCTCATAGCAGATACATGAAATGATCAAAAGAGGAACCGTGGGGCACACGGGGATAGCTCGTTGATACTCAGTTCGTTGGAACTGTTGAGCGAGAAGCCCCCACTTCTACAAGTGGTGGGAGTATGTCACTACAATTACCATTTCTCCTCCATGTCTCCATATACCAAGATATTAAAAATGCGGCGCTGGCTGTCTGCCGGTGCCGCATGATAGTATCAGAATCAAGGGATAACCGTCTGCCAGTTATCCCTTTGCAGTATGCTGCTGATTATTTTCTCTTCTTCTTCATTGTGAGGTGTGTCGGAAGTCCTCCTGCTGTGTAAGGCTGGATGGATCCGATGATGAACGGCCTTGCATACTCGAGGTATTCATCGCTTACGTATGTTCCGTCGTTGATGATCCACTTCTTCGGAACTTTGCGCTCGATGTTGGCTACTTCGTGGATGTCAAAGCTGTTGTATGTCTCTACATACGGCTCTCTTGACTTGACTTCGATGGTGATCATCTTTCCTGTCTCGCCGTTGAATGCTGCTTCTGCTGCAAGGTATCCTACATTGTATGCCTCGTCAGCATCAACACGGGAAGCGAGGTGGGATGCACATCTCTGAAGTGATGAGAACTCGATATATCTTGACTTGAGGCCTGTCTCTGCAGTTACTCTGTTAGCCAGGTATGCTGCTGTTCCTGCAAGCTGCTTGTGACCGAATGCGTCAACGTGATCGTTTACTGTTCCGAGCTCGCATACGAACTTTCCGTCAGCGGTCTTGAGACCCTCGGAAACTGCAACTACGATGGACTTCTTAGTCTCTGCAAGCTTCTTGATCCTTGCGATGAAGTCATCGATATCGAATGTAACCTCAGGCAGATAGATCATGTCAGGTCCGCTGCAGTCGATGTCTCTTGAAAGTGCAGCTGTAGCTGTGAGCCATCCTGCGTGACGTCCCATGATCTCAACGATGCAGATAGTCGGCTTGGATACGCCGTAGCTCTCGTTGTCCCTGATGATCTCCTTCATGGAAGTAGCGATGTACTTAGCGGATGAACCGTATCCAGGGCAGTGGTCTGTCATAGGCAGATCGTTGTCGATGGTCTTAGGAATTCCCATGAACTTCTGCTTCTTGTTGTGCGAAATAGCGTAGTCGGAAAGCATCTTGATTGTATCCATGGAGTCATTTCCGCCGTTGTACAGGAAGAACTCAATGTTCTTCTTGTCGAGAATGTCGAAGATCTTCTCATATACATCCTCGTGTCCCTCAACAGGAGGCAGCTTGTATCTGCATGTTCCGAGGAATGCAGACGGTGTTCTCTTGAGCAGAGACAGATCCTGTCCGCTTGTGATGTAATCCTCGATATCTACGATATCCTCCTGCAGAAGACCCTCGATGCCGTAATGCATTCCGTATATTCTTCTGATTCCTGCCTTCCAGGATGCCTTGATAACACCTGCAAGACTCGAGTTGATAACTGCTGTCGGCCCCCCTGACTGACCTACGATAAGATTTCCCTTCATTGCCATTAGCGTCCCTCCTTTTGATCGCTGGCACCACACTTTTCTTAAGTGCGGTTACTGATCAATGCTAAACTGTTAAATATCCGAAATCGGTGCATATTATATACGCGTTCAAGCCCCATAGTCAATTGGAGTCAGGCACTTTTTTGCTGTTTTCGGCGATTTCGAAACATATTGTTCAGATGTGCCGCTAATGATTATTCTCAGGCTTTACGTAACGGCCGCTGAAATTGCAAAAGGCCGCCTGTTACGCTATAATAGAGCCGCTGAAAAAATCGAAAAATATAGCTGTAAGGAGCTGCAAACAATGACAAACAAGGAACTAGCAGATCTGATATATCCTTCCCTTTCCCACACTCCTGAGGAATACGAAGCGATGTATCCTGAAAGAGACCTGCCGGAGGGCGCGATGGTCACAAGACTCGGCCCGAGCCCGACAGGCTTCATACACCTCGGCAATCTCTACGGCGCCTTCGTGGATGAGAGGCTAGCCCATCAGAGCGGCGGCACTTTCTTCTTAAGAATAGAAGACACCGATGACAAGAGATTCGTCGAGAACGCCGTTGAGACGATAATCACCTCACTCGCTTTCTTCGACATAAAGTTTGATGAAGGCGTTACGCAGACCGGAGATATCGGTGCGTACGGCGACTACACACAGAGCCACAGAGGCGAGATATACCGCACCTTCGCAAAGAAGCTGCTCGAGCAGGGCATGGCATATCCGTGCTTCCTCTCTGAAGACGAGATCACAGCGATCAGAGAGAAGCAGGAAGCGGCCAAGCTGTCCCCGGGAATCTACGCAGGCTGGTCAAAGTACCGCGACTGGGACAAGGATCCTGAGATCGCATCTGAGATAGAAGAGCGCGTCAGGGCGGGAGAGCCTTTCGTAATCAGGCTCAAGTCGACAGGCGTACCTAACGCAAGCGCTGAAGATACAGAGAGGCACGAGGTAGTCGATGCCATCAGAGGAAATCTCTCGGTACCGGCCAACTTCCTAGACATCGTCATCATCAAGCAGTCGGGCATTCCTACATATCACTTTGCCCACGTTGTAGATGACCACCTCATGAGAACAACTCATGTCGTCAGAGGCGAAGAGTGGCTGCCTTCACTTCCTATCCACGTCGAGCTCTTTGCTGATCTCGGATGGGAACTTCCGGTATACTGCCACACAGCCCAGCTGATGAAGATCGGCGAGGACGGCAACAAGAGAAAGCTCTCCAAGAGAAAAGACCCTGAGCTGTCGCTCGACTACTACAGGAGCCAGGGATATCACCCGGCCGCTGTCAGAGAGTACCTTCTCACCATCCTCAACTCGAACTATGAGGAGTGGCGCGCTGAGAACCCTGACGCTTCATCCGATGACTTTGCATTTACAACGGCCAAAATGTCCAGCAGCGGAGCTCTGTTCGACCTCGACAAGCTGAACGATGTCAGCAAGAGCACCCTTCTCAGGATCGATGCAGCCGAGCTCGCATCATGGCTGAAGTCATGGTCAGATGAATTCGCTCCTGAATACGGATACGTATTCGAGGACATGGATCACCTCGCAGCGATACTCGACCTCGGAAGACACGATGCCCGCCCGAGAGCGGACCTCGTCTACGCAAGGCAGATAATGGACTATATCGGATATTTCTTCGATGAGTCATTCAGAAGAGAAGATGAGTATCCTCAGGAAGCTGCAGATGATGCGAAGGCAATTCTCGCTGCATACCTTGACTCGTATGATCACAGCGATGACAACGAGACCTGGTTCGGCAAGATAAGACAGATAGCCGTTGATCTCGGATACGCAGCCAAGCCTAAGGATTTCAAGAAGCATCCTGAAGAATACAAGGGCCACGTCGGCCACGTCAGCACCGTCATAAGGATCGCGCTGATGGGCAGAGCTACTTCCCCTGATGTATGGGCTATACAGCAGATCATGGGTGAATCAAAGGTCCGCGAGAGGATCAGCGCCTGCATGTAGCAGGGCATGCAACATCGATACGGTAATACTATTGAACAGATGAGGAGAGATAGAATGGAACCTATTCTGGTAATCATGGCTGCCGGCATGGGCAGCAGATACGGCGGCAACAAGCAGCTCGATCAGATCACTGAGCAGGGCGACATCATCATGGACTTCAGCCTCTTTGATGCATATGAGGCAGGATTCAGAAGAGTCTGCTTTATCATCAAGCACGACTTTGAGGAAGTCTTCAAGGCACACATCGAGAACGGCGCCGGAAAGAAATACACAACATACTACGCTTTCCAGGAAGGCACCGACCTTCCTGAGGGATATTCCCTTCCTGAAGGCAGGACCAAGCCATGGGGAACAGGCCAGGCAGTCCTTTCCGCAAGAGACATCATCGATGCTCCGTTCGCAGTCATCAACGCTGACGACTACTACGGCAAGGAAGGCTTCGTCAAGATCTATGACTTCCTGACAAGCAAAGCAGATGCTTCGCACAACTGCATGGTAGGATTCGAGATTGAGAACACTCTGTCCGAGAACGGCACCGTTTCCCGCGGTATATGCAAAGCGTCTGACGGCAAGCTCACAGACATCGTTGAGCACCTCAAGATAGCCAAGGAGCCTGAACTCAACGAGGACGGAACACCTAACCCTCTCGCAGGCAAGGTCACAGACACTTACGAGGACGGCACCAAGGAAGTCATCCCTAGCGACTCCCCTGTTTCCATGAACCTCTGGGGATTCGGAGCTGAATACATGGACGTTCTTAAGAAAGGATTCAAGGTCGCTCTCGACAGGATCATGAAAGAGAATCCTATGAAGGGCGAGTATTACATCCAGACTCCTATCAACGCACAGATAGCTGACGGATCTGCAACATACGAAGTCCTCACTTCATCCGACAAGTGGTTCGGAGTAACATATAAGGAAGACAAGCCTGAGGTAGTTGCAAAGTTCGCAGCACTCAAGGAATCCGGATTCTATCCTGTAAACCTCTGGGGCTAGAAGGCACCCTTCCCTGTACAGAGAAAGCTGCAGCCGCAGCACAGATAAGCAACGCAAAACACCGGCCATCAGTTCATTCTGATGACCGGTGATTTGATTACAGTTTATTCTTCTTCGGTTTTTTCTGTTACGGCTTTTTTCGTAACATTCACCTTTACGGTGAGATTCTCATATCCGTAAGCCGGATGTATGCCTTCCGGCAGATCAAGGACTATCTCTGCTTCCTGATCCTCATACATGTTGTTAATGTCTATGAGCTCGGTGGTTACCGACTCAATCTTATCGACCGCTTCGGCAGGCCCTTTGATCATGATGGTATCAGGAGCGCTGTAGGTTCTCTCGTATCCGTCGCCCTCGTCCTCTTCTTCATCCTGCTGGGACTTATTTGCCGTCTCGGCCGGATCTTCAGTGAGCACGTTCAGCTTTACTTCCTTGAGCTTGCCCGGATATGCCTTGTAGTTGACCTCACGCGGATATATTACGAGATGGTCTATGACGTCTCCATCCTTGTCCACAGCCTTGAGTGTAGTCGTGTAGCTCCAGGTCTTGGTGTTAGCCTCATCATATGTGATGAAGGATACTACGTTCTCTACACGCTCGACCTCGGACTCAGCACCTATGACCGTAGCCATGGTCGATGTCAGGTTGGCTGTCACCGGCTCAATGTCAGCTATATTGCCGTCGTATTCCACGAGGATCTTCTTCTCTACGGTATCCGACGGCTCGACTTCAACAGAGATGGAGCGCCGTTCGGCCTCAGCTACCTGAGTGCCGTTCGGCCCGCTTATCTGAAGGCTGATGCCGTTCTCCCCCTCTGCAGCATCGCTCACATCGGCAATGACATCTATATCCTCCGCCGTGATCGTATTGGTATCTATTCTCCTCTGTTTGAGCGTTACGTCAATGGCTGTCGTGCTGACCTGGGATACACCGAGGCCGCGGTTGGCAAGAGCATCTTCTCCGACATACTTCAGAGGAATGTCCTTGTATCTGACCTCTGTCATCGGGTCGTTATTGTAGACTACATAAGTCCAGCCTACGATCGATACGACCAGCGCGATTATTATGTTAATTATCTTGCGGCTGCTTTCACTCATGTTTCCTGCCTCCCCTCAGTATTCTGGAGAATATGGAATCTCCCGTATCTCCCGACGGCAGGTAAATATCGAGCAGCATCTTCTCAAGAGTCTTGAGATCAAGGAATCTCCTGAGAGTGCCGTTGCGTGCGACTGAGATCGCGCCTGTCTCTTCTGAAACGATAATTATGAACGCATCGGACACTTCACTGAGTCCGACACCGGCTCTGTGCCTTGTGCCGAGGTTCTTTCCGATGCTGGTCCTGTTGGTAAGCGGAAGAACGCAGCTGGCTGCGTGTATCCTGACTCCTCTTATGATGACCGCTCCGTCATGCAGCGGCGAGCCTTCATAGAAGAGGTTTCCGAGAAGTCTTACGGAGATCTCTGCATCGACGATAACGCCGGTCTCTATGATGTCGTTGAGCATCGTTTCGCGCTCGATGGCAATAAGAGCTCCCGTCCTTGTGGATGAGAAGTCATCCACCGCGTCGACTATCTTGTGGACCGTAGCGTACAGCTCTTCCTTACCGACATCTCTGAACTGATTGGTAAGAACGCCTCTCCGGCCTATCTGCTCAAGAGCACGCCTTATCTCAGGCTGGAACAGTATCATGACACCGATAAGACCTACAGTGATAAGTCTTGTAAGGAGCCAGTTCAGCAGGCTGAGGTCGAACAGCTCTGAAGCAAGGAAAACACCGACAATCAAAAGGATGCCCCTGAACAGCTGCTGGGCTCTAGTCTCCTTGATCATACCCAGCACCCTGTACAGGATGTATGCAACGATAAGGATATCTATGACATCCGTTATCTTGATACTAAGCAATAACCCCGTAAGATTGTTGATCATTCTCCTTCAGTCTCTCCGCTTTCTTCTGTTTCAACTACGTAAACTTCGTCATCATCGTTCTTGGCGAGCGTTTTGCCCTCAAGAACTGCATTCATAAGAGTCTTGGCATAGTCTATGCTTTCCTGATCCTGTGTCATGACATAGGCATAGGCTCCGCCTGTCGTATAGGTCGGAAGCGATCCGTCTCCGCCCCTGATTGTATTTCTGTAGATCTTCCAGTCCGGATCTTTTGCAAGCTGCATCTTGATCAGCGATCTCAGCTCGCCTGAGCTGAAGCTCATCCGGAAGTAGTCCCTCAGCTCCGTGAGGATCTTGTTGTAGCTGAGAACCATCGTCTTGCTGCTTGTGGCCTTCTTGATGACAGCCTCCAGAACAGCCTGCTGGTTCTTGATTCTCTGGTTGTCTCCGTCAGCGAAGGCTTTACGCTCTCTTGCAAAAGCAAGCGCTTCCTTGCCGTTCATATGGTTCCAGCCCTTCTGGACTGTCCAGTCTTTCTTCTTGACCGGTGTGAACTCATATTCCGAATATACATCGACACCGCCGACTGCATCTATGAACTTCTTTACTGTCGAGAAGTTGACCTTGACGTAGTAGTTCACCTTGGTGTCAAGGAGGTTCTCTTCAGCACCTATAGTCGTCTCTACGCTGTAGAATCCGGTATGGGTGAGCTTGTCCATAGCATTGTCCTTGTCCGGCATGTATATCTCATAGTCTCTCGGGATCGAGGTCATGAGGATCTGCTCGGTCTTAGGATTGACGGTAACGATCATGTTTACATCGGACCTTCCCTGCTTGTCGATCTTTCCGTCTACATCCATTCCGGTGATGCATACGTTGAACGGGTCGCGGGTGATCCTTGCTACCTTGTTCTCATTCTTTACAGATGTGGTATCGAGGAACGAAAGTGTTCCGAGCGCATATGCCGATCCGACGCCGAAACATGCTATCAGCAGTATCGCGGTCACTGAGGCAAGCCCCCGCACCCACTTACCGACTTTCTGTCTGCGAAGCTGCATGAGGATAATGACACTCAGCAGTCCGAGTACGATGAAGAATGCGATAAGAAGTCCGAACGGCAGTACGTTCATGACAACGATGATCGCAGCGAATACCGCAAGAGCAACTACATAGATCCTTGACAGCCACTTCGGGAAAGCTCCGACATTACCTGCCAGTGCGGTCTTTTTGAGTTTCTTGTTATAGTTGCCTCTGTATCTGTCATAGGCATCCTGCTGAGCCTGCTTGAGAGCCTCATTGTCATCGGAGGAAAGAGGCTTTGCCTCTGTCTCTCCGAGCTCAGCGAAGAGTTCAGCTATGTCGTCTTTCGGTTCAGCAGCAGCTGCTACCGGCGCCTTGCCGAACGGATTCTCGTGAGCCGGGATCTCTTCAGGCGTATCATCCTCATCAGAATGAACGAGCTTCTTCGCAGCACCGATGGCCTCAGTAGCAAGTCCTGATGCATTGATCTGCTTGCCCTTTGCCTTGAACTTTGAGAAGAGTCCGCTCAGTGCGCCTTCCTTCTCTTCGATCTCCTCAGGTGCTTCTGCCGGCTGCGGCGTTACAGTCTGCTTTGGCTGAGTCTGTGCAAAATCTGCAGATTCAGGCTGCGGAGCAGATGCTTTGCGCCTTGCTGACAGCGGCTCCATGATTTCTACTTCCTTCGGAGCTTCCTTAGGCTGAGCCTTGACTGTTTCCTTGCTTGCGGCACCAGAAGAACGCAGGTCCTTCTGCCCGGCTGCCTTCGCAGCCTGCTGTCCCGCGTCTCCTGTTCCGGAATGCCTCAGATCCGAATACAGCTTGTATTCGTCTGAGAGGCCGTATTTACTTGTGCTTGTTTCTGATTTTCTTACAATATCTGCAGGCAGCCCGTCTGACTTCTTTTCGCCGTGCTCCGGCACCGGATGCTTGTAGTTGAAATCAAGCAGATCATCAAGAAGCTCATCAGGCTCCCACTCTTTATGCGCCATAGGCTTAAGTCCCCTTCCTAAAGGTGGATTTTCCTTTAAAATTATCTGTCTGTTTCGATAAGGCCGTATTCTCCGCCCTTACGTCTATATACAACGCTTACTGCGTCTGTGTCCATATCCAGGAATACGAAGAAGTCGTGTCCGAGCATCTCCATCTGGAGAATAGCTTCTTCTGCTACCATCGGTGAAAGTTCAACTTCCTTTCTCCTTACGATAGCCATATCATCCTCAAAATCTTCATTCTCAGGTTCAGGAACGAACTCCAGCTTGAGAGCCTTGTTTTCCTTATACCTTGCCTCGAGCTTGCCCTTAAGCTTGGACATCTGGTTAGCGAGTTTATCCGTTGCCAAGTCAACTGCGTCATAGATGCTGTCGTTGGCCATCTCAGCTCTGAATACAGCCTGCTTGGCATTGATGGTAGCTTCGATCTTAGGAGTTTCTCTGAGCTTGGAAACAACTACGTTGGCTGTTACATCCTCGTTGAAATACTTGTCGAGTTTGCCGAGCTTCTTTTCAATATAGCTGCTGAGTTTGTCACTCATAGGATAATTCTTAGCTGAAATCTGAATCTTCATAGTCGGATCCTCCTTATATATATAGTCACGAAACGGGGTTAATTGTAATACCCCCGGATCGTTATGTAAAGTATACCATACATTTTTCAGGATTTGTGTAGGCCACGTCAAAAAGAGTATTAATGGTTATTAAGGTTTTGCTGACCATTTGTGAAATTAACACTTCTTTTTCTGCAATAGCTGAAATTAAGGGGCCTGCCCCATGCGAGAATCCCGCAGAACGTGCCACGCAGCAATGCTGCACGTTCGAGGACTCGAGCAAGGGGCAGGCCTTAATTTCAGCTTTATTAATGCAGAATACTAGAAGCTCTGAGCTGTTCTGTTGATTATCTCATCCTGCAGTTCTTTATCAAGATTCCTGAAGTAGTCAGAATATCCTGCTACACGGACGATGAGGTCCTTGTAGTCATCCGGATGCTTCTGTGCCTCGAGGAGTGTCTCCTTGTCGAACACGTTGAACTGGATGTGATGACCGTCCATCGCAAAGTACGATCTGATCAGGCTTGCGAGGTTGTCAAGGCCTGTCTCGCCAGCGATTGCGCTCGGTGTGAACTTCTGGTTCAGAAGTGTGCCGCCTGTTGAGCAGTGGTCCATCTTAGCGCAGGACTTGATTACTGCTGTAGGGCCGTTGGTATCTGCGAACTTCTCAGGTGAGATTCCCTCAGATACAGGCTTGTTGGCCCTTCTGCCGTTAGCTGTAGCTCCGATGACCTCACCGAAGTAGATGTGGCAGGTTGTAGGCAGCATATCTACGTGGTACTGTCCGCCGCTCATTGTCGGACGGCCTGTGACCTCGTCTCTGTACAGCTTGAATACATCCTGCATGATGTCATCTGCATAGTCGTCATCATTGCCGTACTTAGGAGTCTTGTTCTGTACCATGTTGAAGATCTCTTCGTGACCTTCAAAGTTATCATCCATTGCCTGGATCAGTTCTTCCATTGTGAAGTTGTGGTTGTCAAATACGTTGTACTTGATTGCTGACAGGCAGTCTGTGATAGTTCCGATACCAACACCCTGGATGTATCTTGTATTGTATCTTGATCCGCCGTTGTTGTAGTCCTTGCCCTTCTTGATGCAGTCGTTGGTTACGATCGACAGGCATGGTGCCGGCATGTAGTTGGCATACAGCTTCTCGATAACGTTGTTGCCGCGTACCTTTACATTAACCATGTGGTGGAGCTGCTTTGTGAAAGCGTCCCAGAGCTCGTCGTAGCTCTTGAAGTCCTTAGCGTATCCTGTCTTGAGACCGAGCTGCTTGCCGGACTGGTTGTCGAATCCGTTGTAAAGTGTAAGCTGGAAGATCTTAGGGATGTTGAGGTATCCTGTCAGGATGTATGCCTCATTACCCCACGAACCTGTCTCAACACATCCGGATGAACCGCCCTGTCTTGCGTCATCAAGAGTTTTGCCCGCATTGAGGAGCTCCTGAACGATCTCGTCTGTGTTGTAGAATGCCGGCTGGCCCCAGCCCTTTCTTGAGATCTCGCAGGCTCTCTTGAGGAATCTCTGCGGAGTCTTCTTGCTGATCTGTACGTTCGAGTTAGGCTGAACGAGTCTCATCTCATCCATGCAGTCGAGGATCAGATAGCTGACAGCGTTGACACCGTTGGTGCCGTCTTCCTTGATTCCGCCGGTGTTGATGTTGGCAAAGTCTGTATATGTGCCGCTCTCCTTGAGAGTGACGCCTACCTTTACAGGTGCAGGCTGGTTGTTGAACTTGATCCAGAGGCACTCGAGGAGTTCGAGGGCTCTCTCGTCATCGAGGATGCCGTCCTCAACGTCCTTCTCATAGTAAGGGATGAGGTGCTGGTCGAGTCTGCCAGGGCTGAATGCGTCCCAAGGATTGAGCTCGGTAGTTACTGCAAGGTGTGTGAACCAGTACAGCTGGATAGCCTGCCAGTATGTCTCAGGCTTGTGAGCAGGCACTACTTCAAGGTTGGCTGCCATCTGCTCGAGCTCTGCCTTGCGGACAGGGTCTGTGCACTTTGCTGCCTCAGCCTTGATCAGCTCGTGATATCTCTCGCCGAGGATCATAACTGCATCGCAGTCGATCATCATTGCTTCGAGCTCGTCCTTCTTCTCAAGAGCTTCAGGATCGTTCATGAAATCAAGAGCATCGATAGCTGCCTGGATCTCTTCCTTATATTCAGCGTATCCCTTGACGAATACGTTCTTGCCGCCGCATGTGTGTCCCGGACCTCTCTGTTCCATGAACTCGGTGAACATACCTGCTGCATAGCAGTCTTTCCACTCGTCTGTCATGCTTGCGAGCAGCTTGTCTCTCATGGACTTGCCCTTCCAGTAAGGGATGATGATCTCTTCCTGGTCCTTGAGATCCTGCTCTGTAACGCTGTAGTTAACGACCTTTCTGTCGTTCATGATGTGCATATCTTCGAGCGTATGGCATGTGAGCTCAGGGAATGTCGGTGAAGACTGAGGATCTTTGCCCTTTTCTCCTACGATGAGTTCGCCTTCTCCGAGATAGAGAGTCTTTCTGCTGAAATACTCTTTCAGAACGAGTGCTCTGAGTACCGGCAGGGAGACCTTGTCTTCCCATTCCTTGTAGACTTCTGTCTCGATCTTCGCTCTTTCGAGGTCGATGTGAGGCTGAGTCTCCATGCTTACTTTACGAAGTGCCTTGATTCTTGCGTTCATTCCGCGTTCTTCCATTTTGTGATCCTCCGCTGTTCTTCTAACCGCCGATCTTTACGTTGGCAAAGCCGGCCTCGTTCCACTGTTTTACGAATGATTCCATTTCTTCATCGGTCGGTGTCGTCATCGCTTCTGCGAGATAATCCCGGCCGAGTTTTCCGTATTTATGCGACCCTGTGCTGTGATAAGGCAGCAGGTTGACCTGCGGCGGTCTTACATCGTTCTCTCTGAGGAAGTCTATGATGGCCTGCATCGACTCGCAGTCTCCGTTGACTTCCTTTACAGTCGGTATACGGATGTATATCCTGGCGCCTGCAGCAGCGAGCTTCCTGAGGTTATCAAGTATCACCCTGTTGCTCATGCCGATATACTTCTTATGCTTCTCTTCATCCATCACCTTGACATCGTAGAGCCATGTGTGGACGTACGGAAGTATCGCTTCATAGTTTGACCATGGTGCCTGTCCGCAGGTGTCTATGGTGACATCTATGCCCTCTCTGTGGAGCGCCCTGACGACATCGCTGATATATTCAGTATCCATCGCCATGACTTCGCCGCCTGAGAGTGTGACACCGCCGCCGGACTCTTCATAGAACATCTGGTCCTGCATGCAGACCTTCACAAGTTCCTTTACAGTGTACATCCTGCCGACTACAGTCCTGTAGTTTCCGAGGCATGCGTTCTCGCACTTGCCGCACACTGTGCACTTCTCGCGGTCGGTAACCGCCTTTCCCTCAGGTGAGATCGTTATCGCTCCCTGCGGGCATACGGCAGCGCATCTGCCGCATCCGGTGCACTTAGGTGTGTCCACCTGGAGCTCGGGCTCGAATCTCTGCGTCTCAGGGTTGTGGCACCACCAGCATCTCAGGTGGCAGCCCTTGAAAAACACCGTTGTTCTGATCCCGTCCCCGTCGTGTATCGAATACTTCTGAATGTTGGTTACTGCGTGCATTATATACCGTTACCCTCTGTTGAACTATATTTTAGACCGCAGTCTAAATGTTGTATTTAAATTATATCTTTTGCGTCAATTATTTGTCAATGAATATATGAATTGTACTGGCTTGTTTTTGCAGGATGCCTTCAGATACTAAAAAACAGCCGCTTCACGCGGCTGCCTGATATCTATGAACAAGCGGACCACTCGACCTGGTCTTTGACCCCACACTCGCCTTTACCCGGTTTCCGGAGGACTTACTTCTAAGATACGCCATGATCACAGCTTACGTAGTCTATTCAGCTGCTTACGTGGATCCCTTTGCCCGTATCTGGCCTGGACTTTCAACCACGAACATGATCCGCTGCATTCCCGCACATTGTAGCACAGGAGCATCCCGTGTACAACGGGATTTTGTACTGCCAAGGGCCGGCTCATCATATCGCTCTGACCAGCCTCCTGAACATCGTCCTGAATTCAAGCGATACCTTACTCACATGTTCGAGGAAAGCGGATCCGCCCCTGCCGTAGTCGGTATCTGACACAGCGTAGCTCTCTTTAAAATCTTCAGTCAGATATTCTTCATCCCTTATGTGGTCTTCACTGAACGGGTCGGCTGCCTTGAGGAAATACTGGTCGCCGCCGAGCTCATCATCACGGGTGACATCGCAGTTGTAATACGCATCCCCTACCTTCACTATGTTCCAGGTGTGCTCTTCGCTGTTCCCGCTGCTGTCTATTCCGGTGCCGAATATTATGCGGTTGTCGACGCCCGCCTCGAGGAGCAGCCGGTAGAGCGCTGCGGAATACCCCTGGCAGACAGCTTTGCCGTCGACCAGCGCAGCATACGCCGTATGCTTCAGCAGGTATTCACTGTCTGTGAGGTTATCGTAGTCGTATTCGACATTGTCCCTGAGATAGTTGTAGATAGTCTCGGTCTTTTCGGCGTCGCTCATGTCACCGAGCTCGAGGAACTCTATAATGCCGTCCACCACTTCGTCCAGAGCCTCTTCCTGCTCAGCCGTATCGTAGTACGAAAGAGAATAGGTGAACAGGATCGCGTTCCTGCCGCTTTCGGTCACCGCTTTGGCAGAAGCATGGCAGTTCTGATACTGGAACCTGAGGTAATCTCCTTCCTTCGGGTCGCCGGTGTGCTCTATCGCAGCATCGAATATCTCTCCGATCATGCCTTCAGAGTCAGCGGCAGCTACGTCTGTGATGAGGCATATGCCGGCGGAGTCGGCTCTCTCCTTCATGGCTTCTCTGAGGACCTGCGCAGCCTCTTCTTCTGAATAGCACAGGACTGCATCATCTTCAGCATAGCAAAACACGCCTGCGGTCAGCACGAGCAGCGCAGCGATGAATGCTGTTATTCCTATGCGGATCCTGTTTGTTGTCATATCAGGATTTTACCATATCCGCGCCTGACGCAAAAGAAAGAAAGTCCACTTTTGACGCCCCTGCCTGTTTCAGAACAGAGGCCAGCTCGTCCACGGTAGACCCCGTCGTGTATATGTCGTCAATTAAGAGGAATCTCTTTCCCGGCACCGCAGGCATCCGGCGCGGCCTTATGCTGAACGCTCCTCGTATGTTCTCGCGCCTCTGCTCAGGTCCGAGCGACCTCATTATGTGAGTCTCCCTCGTTCTTATGAGGATGTCGTCATCCATCCTGAGACCCGTTCTCCTGCAGAACTCCTCTGCGATAAGCGCTGCCTGGTTGTATCCGCGCCGGCTCTTCTTCGCCGGGTGGACTGGCACCGGAAGCGCGGCATCATACATGGCATCAAGCTCGTCCGCGCTGAACTCTGCGAGCATCCTGTCTGAGAGGATCTCGCCAATAACGGCCGCTATGTCCGGGTGGCCGTCATACTTTAGAGAGAATACAATCGCTCTCTCATGGGTCCCGTATTCAGTGCAGGTGTAGCCGCGGCCGAAAGCGTGCGGGTGCTCCCTGCAGTTGTAGCAGAGGCTGCCCGGGTTGATATCCCCGAGCGCCCTTCCGCAGTTTGCACACGTCCTCGCCCCTATCCACTTCATGCCGCTCATGCACTCATTGCACAGCCTGTACGTTCTCGAAGCGTCTATTATCTTGCCGCAGCACACGCAGTAGAGCGCCGGCGGATACAGTAGATCGAGAGCCGCCTCCGCCAGCCGTTTTGCCCTTATTCCCATCTTACCCTCCTTTCTTTCAAAAAAGAAAAACCGGGTCATATGCCCGGTGCTTCTCATGATCGCGGGGACCCCGGCTGAGGGTCCCGGCCTGCCTCATATTATTTACATATCGAAAATAGATATTCCTGTTTCCTGTTCGAGCCTGTATTTAAGTCCCGTATACCTTCCGTCGGCCCGGTTGTTGTCTATCATGTACCTGATGCAGCGCGGGTCGCCGATCAGCAGGACCAGCTTCTTTCCTCTTGTTACTGCGGTGTACAGGAGATTTCTCGCCATCAGCATCGGCGGGAACCGCCACGCCGGGATGATGACCGCCGGGAACTCGGTGCCCTGGCTCTTGTGCACCGTGACCGCATATGCGAGGTCTATCTCCTCGAACATGTCTCCTGCATACGTGATCAGCCTGTCGTCTGACCTGACCACCATCGTCTTGTCGAAAACGTCGATGCTCTCGACCGTGCCCATGTCTCCGTTGAATATCCCTTCGCCCTCGGTCCAGCTGTCATCGCTTCGCCACTCGGCGTTGTAGTTGTTCTTAAGCTGCATGACCTTGTCGCCCGGGCGGAACACCTTGCCTCCGATCCTAAGCTCGGTCACATCATCGTCTCCCGGATTTATTACCTCCTGCAGCACCGTGTTCAGGCTCGGCGCCCCGAGGATGCCTCTCTTGGTCGGCGTCAGGATCTGGATATCGTCCGCGGAATTTATGAAGTCGAATCCTCTCTCGAGCCTTCCTCCGACCATCTCCTTGATCGTGTCGAGGATCTCGGCTTCGCTTCCCCTCTGCAGGATGAAAAAGTCGCTGTCTCTGCCGCCGTGCTCAGGGAACTCGCCGTTATTAATAAGGTGCGAGTTGGTGACTATCCTGCTGTCCTCGGCCTGGCGGAAGATCTCTCTCAGCCTTGTAGTGTGTATCCTCTCGCTCGCTATCATGTCGCGGAGCACATTGCCCGCACCGACAGACGGAAGCTGGTCGGCGTCGCCTGTGAAGATGAGGCGGGTGCCTGTCTTGACGGCTTCAAGGAGACCGTCAGCGAGCATTATGTCTATCATGGATGCTTCGTCCACTATCACGATATCCTGCTCAAGAGGATTCTCATCGTTACGGCCAAAATTGAGTAGCTCTTCATCCTCGGAATACACGTATTCGAGGAGCCTGTGTATAGTCATCGCCGGCTCTCCGGTCGCTTCCTCCATGCGCTTTGCCGCACGCCCTGTCGGAGCTGCGAGAGCGACGCTCATGCCGAGGCGCTTGAATATCCTTACGAGGATGTTAAGTATTGTCGTTTTGCCCGTACCAGGACCGCCGGTGATGATGGATACGTTGTTCTCAAGTGCCGCATACACTGCGTCCATCTGGTCGCCCGAAAGAGATATGCTGTATCCGTCGGCGTCCATTCCGGCCTCAGCATCGCTTATGAGATTGTCTGCCGAAGCAGGAAGCGGGTCAGACTGAGCGCCCCTTATCCTCGCAAGATTGTATGCGACGCGCTGCTCCGCCTGGTAGTACCCGTACAGATATATAACGGGCGTATCGTCTATGCGGTCCTCTTCGAGCTCTCCGTTGAACACGAGGTCCGACACCGAGTCCCTGACATTCTCTCTTGAAGTGTCGAGGAGCTCAGCCACCTTCTCAACGAGCAGCTCTTCAGGCATCAGCGTGCTGCCGCTGACCGCCCAGTTTCTCAGGGTGTACCTGATGCCGCTCTCAATCCTGTATGCGCTGTCGGGCTCGAATCCCAGCATCGCCGCTATCCGGTCGGCCCTCGGGAAGGTGATCCCGCGGATATCCTCGACCAGGATGTACGGATTGTCCCTGACCACTTCGAGCGCGTCAGAGCCGTAGCACTTATATATCCTAATGGCGTCGTTCATCTCGATGCCGAGCTCGCGAAGCTCAATGGACACGCCCGCGAACTCCATCGACTCTGCGAAGGACTCTGTGATCCTTGCGAGGGATTTCGGTCCGATGCCGCTGATGCCGAGAAGGCGCTCAGGCGTCTCTTCGATCACGCGAAGAGTGTCTTCGCCGAAAGCGTCGACGATGGTCCTCGCCATCTTGGGCCCGATGCCCCGGATATTGCCCGCCGCGAGGAACTCAAATATGGCATCCTCCCCTTCAGGCATTATCTCCTCATAGCTTGCAAAGCTGAACTGCTCTCCGTACTTGGGGTGTATGGTGAACTTGCCCTCAAGACGGTAGCGCGCGCCCTCCTTAGGCTCTGCAATTGAACCGGCTATCCTGACCGCACCCTCATCAGTGTCGAGGACTGCGACAGTATAGCCGTTGCTGTCATTATTAAAGATGATCCTTGTAAGTGTACCTTCTTTAGTCATCTAGAATGTGCTCTTGTATATCTTTCTGTTATCGAGCGTGAAGACCTTGTCGCTGAATCCGCCCGGCTCCACGTTCCTGACAGCGTCCTCCATGTCGAACATCTTGGCGTCTGTCATGTCGAGGTAATGAAGCATCTCAGCCTCAGGGAAAAGCGGCTTCTTAGGGCTGCCGTAATCAGGCTCGTAGTGATGCGAGATAGCCATGTGCTGCATCATAACGGTCTTCTCTTCGCCGATACCGAGCTCCTTACACCTTGCTCCGAGCGTGACCGCTCCCATAACGAGGTGGCCGAGCATTTTGCCCTCGAATGTATATTCAGGAACCACGCCGTTCTCATCCGAGTCGAGCTCGTTCAGCTTTTCGATGTCGTGGAGCGCAACGCCTGCAAGCAGCAGATCCCTGTTGAGGTTGGTGTACACCTCGCATGCGCGCTCTCCCATCATCATCATTCTCTTAACGTGATACAGGAGTCCCGCGTACTCAGCGTGGTGGTTGCTCATCGCAGCCGGCCAGAACATGAGCCTGTCCTTCTCGCCCTCATAGAAACTCAGGCAGAGCTTCTTAAGCTCCTCGTCCTTGAATCCGTTGATCCTGTCAAGGATGTATTCATACATCGCCTCAGGAGACTCCGGTGCAGCCTTGAAGAAGTCCGCTCTGTCGAAGGTCTCGTCCTTGGCGCGTCCCTTGATGGCATCGAGCACCAGCTGATGCTTGCCCTGATACTCCTTGCACCTTGCGGCTACGGAAATGATCATTCCCGGTTTGATGCGGCTGAACGATGACAGCTCGTCCGGTGTAAGCGACCACTTTACCGCCTGGATGTCGCCCGTCGCGTCCGCAAGAGTCATGTAGAGGTGCTTCTTGCCGTTGTTGCCGTCCCTTATGTCCGCATTTCTGACAAGATATCTGTCCTCGAGTCTGCCGGCTTCGTCCGGCTTGAGGTCTTTTATATAATAAGGTTTCATATTATTTTCTCCTTAGTTACTATACTCAGAGGATTATATCATATATGCCAAAGCTGTGTTATAATCCTTTTGTCCGTTAATTATTCTAAACAATATCTGCAGAACGCGGAACTGGAGGGCAAAATGGAATTTGATGCTGTCAAAGCGACTAAGGCTACAGTCGAATGGATACGCGGGTGGTTCGAGAAGAACGGCCCGGGATGCAATGCTATTATCGGTATAAGCGGAGGCAAGGACAGCTCCATTGCCGCTGCTCTCTGCGTCGAAGCTCTCGGCAAGGACAGAGTCATCGGTGTTATGATGCCTAATGACCAGCAGTCTGACATCGACATGGCTCAGCTGCTTGTAAAGCACCTCGGCATCGAGAACTACACCGTAAACATCGGAGAATGCTTCAAAGCTCTGACCAAAGAGATCGAAGCAGCGGGCGTTGAGCTCGGCAAGGATTCCATCATCAACCTGCCGCCTAGGCTCAGGATGTCTACTCTCTACGCAGTCGGCCAGAGCCGCAACGGCAGAGTAGTCAACACCTGCAACCTCTCTGAAGACTGGGTGGGCTACTCCACAAGATACGGTGATTCAGTCGGAGACTTCAGCCCGATGTCCAGCTTCACCACAGCTGAGATAAGAGCCATCGGCCGCGTACTCGGCGTTCCGTCAGTCCTGATCGAGAAAGTCCCTTCAGACGGCCTCTCAGGAATGTCCGATGAAGACAAGCTGGGATTCACCTACGAGGTACTCGACAGATACATCCGCACCGGCGAGATCGATGACCCTGAGACCAAGAAGCGCATCGACTATCTGCACGAAAAGAATCTGTTCAAGCTGAGATTCATGGACTGCTTCAAATACGAAGGCTAGGGCTTCAGATATTTTAACCCATCCGCCTGACGGATTCAGTACAGATTTTGGAATCAGAAAAGAGCCGTAAATCATGTGATTTATGGCTCTTCTTATGTTTCCGCTGTATTTCCGGCCACCGTCCGCCGGAATGCGCCTTTATTCGGATCTCCCGGGGCGCAGCCTTGTACGCTCCTCTATTTAAGTCTCTCGAGCACGGTCTTGTATCCGCCCTCGCCGTAAGTCAGGCACTTGTTGACACGGCTTATGGTCGCAGAGCTTGCACCCGTCGCTTTGCTTATCTCGCTGAACACAGTACCCTCGTCAAGCAGCCTGGCAACTTCAAGCCTTGCAGACAGGTCAAGCGCCTCCTTGATAGTCGCAACATCATCAAAAAACTGCCTGCACTCTTCTTCAGTCTCAAGAGAAAGTATCGCCTTATAGAACTGTTTCAGATTCTGTTTTTCCTTGTCTGTGATCATGGTACCGCTCCTGCTTCCGAAGTAAAGTATGTGCATGCCGTCTCAGTCCGTGCACGCTTAACATTGTACCATCATTTGTTCGTGCTTTAAAGTGCTAAAGTGTATTTTTTCCTATGGAATCCTTCGCCTGTCCTGCAGAATCCTGCGCCTTGACCGTTTCAGCAGGTGTGCCATATAATGTTACGGATATCTTAATAATAAGTTGCAGCACGAGGACACATTAAGGGACATGGAAGATTTCAAAAGCAAGAACCAGGGCAGGCTCAACGAACGCGTCGCAGCGGTGATAAGCGGACTGCTGCTGCTCATCGTTTTGCTCATCACAGCTACGCAGGCCCTCTGCTACTGGATACCGGGCTGGTGGCGAAATGAGTATGCGAAATACAACACACCGCAGTACGTGACAGGCGAGATGTCGCTTGACGACGCCGTCTACATCACAGAGCAGATGCTTGATTACTGCATCGGCAGAATAGACACACTCGATAATACTGAAGCGACCATCGATGGAGTCAAGGCGCCGTTCTTCACAGAGCGTGAAAAGCTCCACCTCGCCGACTGCAGGAACATATTCCTCGGCGCAGTGCAGTTCAGAGTCATCGCCGTTCTGTTCATTGTCGGAATGCTCTTCGCGATATGGTTCTCAGTTAAGAACAGGACAGATGCTTCCGAGGCCAGGAAAACGTACGCGCGCGTCCTGGCAGGAGGCTACCTCACCGCACTCGTGATACTGGTCGTCTTCGCGATATTCCTCATCATAGTAGGAATGCACAACTTCACATACCTCTTCACGAAGTTCCACCACGTCTTCTTCGATAACGACCTGTGGATCTTAGATCCGCGCCACGACAACCTCGTCAACGTAATGCAGGAAGTCGTATTCAGAGATGCAGCCATCACAATCGGGTGCATCTGGGGCGTCGCAGCCGCAGTCCTTGCAGTAGTCAGCGGAATAATCCTGAAGAATACAAAATAGCAAAAGTCAGAACAGTCAGAACAGCAAACAGCGGGATGCCTCACACACAGGCACCCCGCTTTTCATTGCACTTATATTCTTTTATATATCATAGATTACTGCGACTGTTATTTGCTGCCCGGGATGAATTCACGCACCAGGGCTCTTGCTTCCGCAATGCTGATATCCTCCTCTGAAGCGATCCTTGCGAGGTCATCATACTCTGCTTTGACCCTCTCAGCACCGTAGCCGCTTACCTTTTTATATCTGACCGGTCCATACGGTGTATCTGCAGTGCCGGCCTCGCGGTCAAGGACCCATCTCTCGGATATGACTTCCCTGATACCTATAGTCGTAGTGTATCTGAACACGAGGCGTGCAAAGCGCTCTTTTTCCTCTGCATCATCAGCACACATCACAGTCAGAAGATGCGCCGGCCTCCCCTTCTTCATTACTATAGGCATGATCTGAACATCCCTTGCACCTGCAGCCATCAGCTGTTCAGCCGCAAAAGCCAGTTCTTCAGAAGTCATGTCATCAATATTGCATTCGAGTTCACAGACTCTGTCTCTCTTATCCGCCATGGTCTTTCCATCCTTATCCGTCCGCAGGATCAATCTGTTTTTCTTTTATTATATAAACATCGTCAAGATTGCACTAAGAAGGGGCCCATCTGTGCCTGCACTGATGGGAAGATCTCTTAGTGCCGCTTCATCACCCTGAATCAGCTCATCTTTCACACCAACAAAAGACGCCGGGGTTTCCGGCGTCTTTTGCTGTAGATATTGTAAGAGGGATGAAAGTATTATGGTGTAGTAATCGCCGGCCGAATGTCAACCGGTGAGTATTACCTAGGTTGTTTCGCTGAGTTAGTGTTTTCTAACTCCTTGCAGTGTTATAATAGCATCCCTATTTCCCATTGTCAAGGTAGGAATTAAACTTTTTTAAAATTTTTCTGATTTTCTTTTCCTCCCCTTTTTACGCTCTGATATCCGGCTGTTTACACCTTCTGCACGAAAAAACAGCTGCCGCACTGTTGTGCGCGGCAGCTGTCTGCTCTGTTACTGTTACAGATGCTGGTTCCTTGGGATCCTGTCGTACCACTTTAGCAGGAACGGCTCGATCATCGAGGTCAGCTTCATGTCCAGGTTAAAGAAATATACTGTGAATGTTACTACGAAGAATGCGAGTCCTCCGGTCAGAACATACAGAAGTAGCTTGGGTAAAAACTTTTTCATCATTATGCCTCCGCTATTTATTTCCGCTTCTTTATGAAACTATTCTACCACGAATTCTCGTCGTCGAGGAACTCGAGTGTCGGGTCAAGCGGCTCTTCCTGCATGACTGTTCTCATGTAGCTGTTGACCTGATCTCTTACTCCCTGTCTCGAAACGACACGAGGGTCGAAGAGCTGGTGGTCTACCCAGATAAGAGGAATACCGAGCTCTCTTGCTCTGTCCTCGAACATTCCGTGCATTCCATCCAGAGCCTTGCAGGTGATGTGCTCCCAGAGGATGATCATGTCTGCGTTGTACTGTTCCACGAACTCGAAGAGGTCGTCGAGGAGTACCTTGTAGCCGCCGTGTGTACGGTTACGCATGATCATTTCTTCAGTGAGCATAGCCATATCGTAGTAAGCCTGCTCTCTGTTCTCCGGTGTATCTGTCTCTGCGATCATCTCTGTGTTGATGCATGAAAGCATGTCTGTCAGAGGAACGATACCCCAGCAGTTGAGGAGCCATACGAGGAAGTCCATGTAGTAGTGTGACTGAACGCCCCATACGATCGCTCTGTGGCGGTACTCAGGAGCAGCCATCTTTCTCTTCTTGTATGCCTTCTCTGCCAGCTTCATCAGACGTCTGTCAGCTCTTTCGAATTCAGGAACCTTGCCGCAGATAGCCATGTAGTTGGTCTCTGTGTAAAGTGCGAGGTTTCCGCCGAAGATCTGCGGATAATCGGTCTTGTTCATGTCGAGCCACTCGTTTCTGCACTTTGTGGCAAAGTTTACTCTCTTCGCACATTCGAAGTAGTAATCCCAGTCCCACTTGTGTCCTGTGTGCTCTTCGATGAATGCGATAGCTCTTCTGATTTCCTCTGCAGCGTATTCCTGAACGTCCTCCTCCTTGTGGCGGAGAGGTGCAGGCAGCTGGAATACAGGAATTCCGTCTTCCTTCTCGAGTCTCTCGGAGATTACTCCGTTACCGAGAAGCGAACCGTCGCATGTGGTGTTGCACTGTACAGCGCATGCACCGAAGATCGGTGCGTCGTCATCGATCGAAACGCCAGCCTCTGCTTCAGGCATCGGGCAGACATCGCCAGGAAGTCCGTATTCCTGAGCAACATCGATGTAGTGCTCCATAGCGTGCTGGTTAAGAAGCACGGATACGTATGTGGACGGAGTCTCACGGGATGTGCACTTCAGATCAGGGAATCCCATCATTACTGCTGTCATCTCGTTCTCGTCTACGAGTACGTTGATTTTGGAGAATTCCTCATCGTTGCCGGTCCTGCGGTCAGCGCGTGCCATGGTGTTGAGCAGCTTTGCAACGTCGATGATGATGAGGTCCTGTTCCTCGTGGGTCATTCTGAGGTATTCACCTCTGAGGCCCTGAGTGAATCTGTCGACCATCATCGGTACTGCCAGATAGTTAGCCATCCAGCGGTATCTGAAGAAGAACTTGATGTTGCGAGGCTTGGACATGAATTTACCGAGTGTGAGCATGATGCCCAGCCAGCGGCTGTAATCGTAGAGTGTGTCTCCGACGCCCCTCCACTCACGGCGCTTTCTTACCTTGCCGTGAGGCTTATACAGATCACCGTATCTGGTGTCACCCTTGATTTTCTCAGGGTTTACCATTTTATTGAATTTCTTTACAGCCATGACTAACCCTCCTTCTGAATCTTCTTGATATCGATGCTCTCCATGAACGCCTGTACACGGGTGCGCATCTGTCCGGAGGAGCCGATGCTGTATGGTCTGTCGACCGCCAGAACCGGCCAGTCATATCTTTTTCTGAGGATGTGTGATCCCATCATCTTTTCATAAGCCCATGGGTCACAGAACTTCATCTGCTGATAGATGATACCGTCGGCCTTGTATTCCTTAGCCATTCTGTCGACGTATTCACGTCTTCCGTCCATCTTCTCAGTGTTCATGTATCTCGGGCATTCGCCTCTGTACATGTACTGTCTGCAGATCTGAGTCAGAGCATCCTCGTCATCAGTAAGCTCGATAGGATCTCTGCCAGGGAGTGAACCGTAGCAGAATCTGTCAGCACATACGAATGCGCCGCTGTCCTCGATGAGCTTGATGAAATCAGTATCGTCAACTTCCGAACCGACTACGAGAACTCTCGCTTTGAACCATGGCTTTTCGTCAGGCTCTCTTGTCTTGAGTTCCTCGAGTGTCTCTTCGAGCTTGTCAACGATGAGATACTTCGGTGCAACGTATGAAGCGAGGCAAAGCACATTATATTCATATCCTGTGATCGTCGGGTTATCGAGCTTGCGGAAATCTCCGATAGCTCTGAGCAGTTCGCAGATGTGGTTGTGCTCAGCTACCGCTTTGCGTATAGCCTCATCACTTACGTCGATGCCGTACTTCTCAGCCAGAGGCTTGAGAATGTGGTTCTTGCACTGAAGCACATAGAGATTGAGGCCGTTGTAGTCAGCCTTCATAGGGATCTCCATGTAATCCCAGAAGAAATTATCCTTGTCCTTGCCTGCAGCCTCGAGAAGCTCCATGTTCTCCACGCATCTGTTGAGCATGGTGCATCCGTCAGGTGTTACCATTCCGTCAAGGAAGTTGTATCCACCCTCAAGAGCTCTCTCAAGAATAGCTCTTGAATATTCGCAGAGGAAGCTTGTAAGGTAATATGTTCCTACATCGATCGAACCTGTTCTCGGTGCACGAAGCCTTGCCGAGAAGATTCCCGGCAGGTTGAGAAGCGGTTCAGGAACGTTTTCGCACATATATCCTATACACTTCTTACCTTCCTCCTGGGCCTGTCTGATGAGGTCATTGTGCGCCTCCTGCAGCAGGTCCTCGAAGTATATTAAATGTTTAAGGTCTTTCACAGTATCCCTCCTGTGTTTATCAGTCCTGTCTGTAAATCCAGGATCAGTGCATTACCACAGTCTGGCAACTACATCAGCAACAGCCTTGCCCTGCTCGCCGTTCAGCTTGCATCTGAGCTGTCTCTTGACTTCACCGATAAGCAGTTCTTCAGACTTGCCCTCTGCTATTGCAGCAAGGATCATCTCTTCTGCTTCTTTGCTGACTTTGCCGTCAGCAGAAATTCCGTTGTAAATACGGAGCTGTTCTTCTTTAGTGAATTCTTTCATTGATAATTCCTCCCTTGCCTGTTATTGCATGAAACCGGTTCCGCAGCCATGCAGCCTTCTGAGAGCACGGCTGCGGTCCCTTAATGAAGACTTATTTCAAGCAAAACTACTTGCTGCTCTTCTTGACTTCGGCTTCGAGCACCTTCTCAAGTCTCTCTCTTGCCTTTGCATCGAGAGCCCCGTCGTCACCTGCAAAAAAGGCTTCGAGGTCAGGGAGTCTCACGCCGGCCTTATAGTTCATCTTGAACATCTCAACGCCGAGTGACTCCTTAATGTTTCTCATTTCCTGATTGGTCATTTGAACCTCCTATATTTAAGCAGTTATCACTGAGGCCTGTATTCGCCGGATGCTTCAAGCTTACCTCCGGCCCCGTCCGATGGTTTTGCGTCTGCGTCTGCCTCAGAGCCTGTATCCTCGACCTCGACTTCCTTGATCATCATCTCATTGCCGCGAAGCAGCCATGTGTTGCCGCTTCCGCAGTGAGGACATGTCTTGCCGTACTGTACGGTAGAATACGTGATCTTGCAGTCGTCACACCATGTGACAGCCGGGATCTCTTCGGTCTTCAGCTCAGCGCCCTCAAACATCGGGAACTTCTTGGTATACCACAGCCAGTAATCGTGCAGATATGACGTTACTATGCCGGATACTTCCCCGAACTGGAGAGTTACAGAGTGTATTTTCTTAACATTCTGCTCCTCAGCGATCTTGCTTACCTGTTCAACTACATAATTAACAAGTCCTAATTCGTGCATATGCTTAAAATGTCCTTATTACTTGCCGACTACTTTCTTCTTGATGATGCCTGCTACACGGCTCGGGATGTGCTTGCCCATTCCGAGGAACTTCTGCTCTGCAGGGATCATGTTGGAGTACTTGTCTCCGTCAGGCAGACGGAACAGATGGATAGCATCGAACTTGCACTGTACAGTACACATACCGCAGCCGATACACTTGTTGGTATCTACTACGCTGCGTCCGCACTTGAGGCATCTCTCTGCTTCCTTCTTGATCTGCTCTTCGCTGAACTGCTTGATTTCGTAATCCATGGTGAGCTTCTTGCTCTCGTCGATCTCTCTGATCTGGCGAGGAGGTCTCTTGAAGTCTGCAGGTGGAATTACGATGTCTTCCTTGTCAAGCATTGCGAACTGACGTGTATTTCTGTGGATCATCAGGTGCTGGCCCTTATTGACGAATCTGTGCAGTGATACAGCGCCTTCACGTCCCATTGCGAGAGCGTCAACTACGAACTTCTGTCCGCTTACGCTGTCTCCGCCTGCGAAGATGTCAGGCTCTGCAGTCTGCAGTGTAGCAGGGTCTGCGATGATCATGCCTCTCGGGCTGAATTCTACCTTGGTTCCCTCGAACAGTGTGCCGTAGTCAGGCTTCTGACCGATGCTGAAGAGGACTGTTGAGCATGCCTGCTCTGTTGTCTCATTGTCATCGAACTTAGGATCGAATCTTCCCTCAGCGTTCTTGACCTGTGTGCACTTGTGGAACTTGATGCCTGCGACCTTGCCGTCCTTTGTAACGACTTCTGTCTGGCCCCATCCGTCATGGATAACGATTCCTTCGTTCTCGAGGAATTCCTGATCCTCAGCGCCCATCGGCATCTCGTCATAGGATTCGAGGCAGTACAGGTGTACGTTCTTGGCGCCCTGTCTGATAGCCGTTCTTGCTACGTCAGCTCCGATGTTTCCGCCGCCGATTACGACAACGTCTCCGGAGAGCTTCTTTGCTTTGCCCAGAGTCACGCTCTTGACATAGTCAACGCCGCCGATAACGCCCTCAGCGTCATCGCCAGGGATTCCGAGTCTTCCGCATGCCTGGAGACCTGTTCCTACGAAGAAGCCCTTGAAGCCTTCTTCTCTCAGGGACTGGAATGTTACGTCCTTGCCGACCTCTACGCCGCATCTGATCTCAACGCCCATCTCCTTGAGGATGTCGATCTCAGCATTGACGACCTTCTTGTCGAGTCTGAAGTTAGGAATGCCGAGTGTCATCATTCCGCCAGGCATCTCCTGCTTTTCGAATACTACAGGCTTGTAGCCCTCGATAGCGAGGAAGTATGCGCAGGACAGTCCTGCAGGACCGGATCCGATGATACCGATCTTCTGGTCGAAGTGCTCTCTTGTTGTGGATACCATTGGCGGGATGTACTTGTGATCATCCTCAAGATCCTTGGCTGCGATGAATGCCTTGATGTCATCGATAGCAAGAGCCTCGTCAACGGTTCCTCTTGTACATTCAAGCTCGCAGTACTTGTGGCAGATAGCTCCGCATACTGCAGGGAACGGATTGTCTCTCTTGATCAGCTCCAGAGCCTGTCTGTATTCGCCTCTGCTTGCCATGTCGATGTAGCCCTGGATAGCGATGTGGAGCGGGCATGCAGACTTACAAGGTGCAGTACCTGTAGGCCATGTCTGGATGACACCGTTCTCGTTCTTGTAGTTCCAGTTCCACTTGTCCTCAGGCCAGAAGTTGCTGTCAGGCAGCTCCTGCTTAGGATATTCAACCGGTCCGCTCTTGGTGCACAGCTTCTGTCCGAGTCTGACAGCGCCTGCAGGGCAGACCTCAACGCACTTGCCGCATGCAACGCACTTCTCAGGATCTACCTCTGAACGGTATGGAGAAGCTGACATGTTCGGTGTGTTGAAGAGCTGTGATGTACGAAGAGCGTTGCAGACACCTACAGCGCAGTTACAGATAGCGAAAATCTTGTTCTTTCCGTCGATATTTGTAACCTGGTGTACGTATCCTTTTTCCTCAGCCTTTTCGAGTACTTCGATAGCTTCATCGTAAGTAATGTCATAGCCCATTCCTGTCTCACGGCAGTAATCAGCGAAATCGCCGAGTCCCATGCACCAGTACTGTGCGATGTCTCCGGAGCCCTCGCCTCTGATCGTCTGCTGCTTACGGCAGGAGCAGATACCGAGTCCGATCTGTCCTTCATACTTCTTGAGCCAGTATGAGATGTGCTCGATATCGAGCGATTCACTCTCTGCAGGGATAGCTTTCTCTACAGGGATTACATGCATTCCGATTCCGGATCCGCCAGGAGCTACCATCTGAGTGATTCCTGCGAGCGGCAGATAAGTCATTCTCTCGAAGAAGTCTGCAATCTCAGGTGTCTCAGGGGAGATCTGGTCTCTCATTACCATGATCTCAGCACTTCCAGGTACGTACTGGTCGAGGACCCATCTTCTCTCATGATTAGGATTCTTGCCGTCGAGGTTCTCGTTGTGGAACTCTACCAGACCATACTGGCATGCAGCCTCGAGGACTGTCTCCAGACGGGCATCATCCAGTCCGCTTATCTTCTTAAGGTCTGCGAAGAATCTAGGCTTACGCTTGCCCATCTTCAGGCAGACATCGAGAACATCTTCAGCGATATCCTTGCCGTATCTTCTTACGACATACTGGTAACCGCAGTCCATGCCCCAGTACTCAGGAGAATCCTTGGAAGGCTTCTCAAGTCCGAGGAGAATTTCCTTACGGTCAGTGATGATCTTTATAAGCTTAAAGATCTTTTCATCGTGTGTCAGTTGTTTAGCCATATACTAACCACCTCTCCGTTTTCTCTTATTTTCAATATCTCTAATTAAAGCTGATTCTGTGTAGCCGCGCACACTTCCTCATACTATTGATAGAATTTTATCATGACCAATTGGTAACTTTCAACAAGTCGGCGATAAAACTTCCATATATTAAGAAGAAAAAACATAGGCATACAGAGTTGCCATCACAGATTGACTCCTAATGAGGAATTAAATGGGCGTTATTTCTTGACCCCTCTACATGTTGTAGCAAATCCCCTCCAGGGGCATATTCCGGATAGCATGCCAAGGAGCGGTTCTGTGTCACAATCTTGCATATCTCAACTTTATCAGATACTTGACGCATACCCTCATGGGGTATATAATCTCATTGCAAAGATACCCCTATAGGGTATATCAGTGTTAACAATCCGGAGCACCCTCAGTCAGGGGCTTCCCATTCAATACAACAAGCAAGCAGAGGTATTTTATGTCAGATACGAAAGAATGCTGCGCCTGCAGCGAGAAGAGAAAAGAGCGCAGTCCTGAAGAATACAAGGATCTTCTTAACCGTTTGAGCCGCATCGAAGGACAGGTCCGCGGCATCAAGGCCATGGTCGAGCGCGGTGCATACTGCCCGGATATCCTGATACAGACATCAGCCGTCAACGCTGCACTCAACAGCTTCAGCAAGGTGCTTCTGTCCAACCATATCCGCACCTGTGTCAGAAACGATATACGCGAGGGAAATGACGAAGTAGTCGAAGAACTTGTCACCACCCTCCAGAAGATGATGAAATAACTGAGAGGTTACAACTGAAATGGAACAATACATTGTTACGGGAATGAGCTGCGCAGCATGCCAGGCACGTGTCGAGAAAGCCGTATCCAAGGTTCCGGGAGTCGATTCATGTTCGGTAAGCCTCCTCACCAACTCCATGGGAGTTGAAGGAAGTGCTGCGCCTGAGGAAATAATCAAAGCTGTCACTGACGCAGGCTACGGAGCCCGCCTCAAGGCCGCAGATACCGCATCAGAAAAAGCTTCCGCAGGAAGTTTTGCCGCTGATGAGGCAGCGCTTGAAGACCGCGAGACACCGGTACTGAAGAAACGCCTTCTGTACTCG
>JAWRIG010000013.1:0-69279 GCA_040308005.1 Anaerovoracaceae bacterium
CATTTTGCCGCTGTGCTCAACAATCCGAGATTATTGATCAGTTTTACCGTCACGGGTGCTCAATTCTAGCGTGGCAGCTGATCATGAACGACCGGCGGATTGCTCAGCGCACCGGTAAGCTTGCTCAAAACGAGCGGCAAGGTTGCTTAAAAAGACCGTGCACTGCGCTCAAACCGAGCGGTATATACATCATGGCCTGGCATGGTTTCCTGATTATGTGAGCGAGGAGACTTTCACCACTTTAAGGGATGACTGGAATGCCAACTGCGTCAGGCTTGCTATGTACACTTATGAATACGGCGGATACTGCAGCGGCGGCGATAAGGAGCAGCTGAAAGGGCTGGTCAGGAAGGGCGTCGATATTGCGACGGACCTCGGGATGTATGTAATTATCGACTGGCATGTGCTAAGCGACCAGGATCCGCTTAAGTATAAAGACGAAGCGGCGGCTTTCTTTGAGGAAATGTCTTCGCAATATGTCGGCAACGGAAATGTCATATACGAGATATGCAATGAGCCTAACGGATCGGCGACCTGGGAAAGCGTCAGCACTTATGCCAATGAGATCATTTCTGTTATAAGGGCCAATGACCCGGACAGTGTGATTCTTGTCGGAACTCCAACGTGGAGCCAGGACATCGATAAGGCTGCCGATGCTCCGCTTGATTTCGACAATGTAATGTATACTTTACATTTCTATGCTGCAACTCATACCGACTGGCTGCGCGACAGGATGGAGCAGTGCATTGGAAGAGGGCTTCCGGTATTCGTGAGCGAATTCGGCATATGCGATGCTTCCGGAAACGGCAGCGTGGATAAAGGGCAGGCAGATAAGTGGAAGGAGCTGATCGAGAAGCACAATGTCAGCTACATGTGCTGGAACCTCTCAAACAAGGATGAGTCGAGCGCGGTCATAAAATCAGACTGCAGCAAGCTCTCGGGCTGGACGGAAGATGAACTCAGCGAAGAGGGCGTATGGATCAGAAACTGGATGAAAAGCGAGAATAACTGATCTTTGGATCAATATGTTTCGCAATACCACATAAGCATCAGTGTTGTGAGCTGGCCGTACGTCTGGATCCCGTGCTCCTGTCCGTTGGACTTAAGGTATGCATCATTAATCTGATTCTGAACTTCGGAGGCCTTGTTCTCATGTGTGGCCCAGAAGTCAGAATTTTCTTCAAGTTCCCTGAGGATCTCCTTAGGGAGCTTTTCTCTTATGCTGTAATATCTGTCCCGGTCGATGCTGTAAAGCGAATTGCCGGCGTATATCCATGCCATGATCCAGCCGCTCCGGCTGAATGCAGGATGATCGGAATTGATGCATGCAAGCCATCCTATGTAATTTGCTTCGCCTTCGTTCATGAATCCCTTGAGGTGGGACAGCTCATGGCATGCTGTGAACGGCTTTTCAAGCCCAACCATTTCGCCATTGACATTCGCCTCGATAGTGAACGGTGAATAGATGCCGCTGACTCCCATCATGGAGAAGAGGCGGGACATGAATGTCAGCTTTTTCGGACGCGGGTAAAATCCTTTAAGGCTGCTGTAATCGTTGAAATCAGGTGATGTCTGATCAGATAATCCGTTCATGGATTCAATGGCCTCGGAAGACAGTTCGTACCATTCGGGATATTTAAAGCCCTTATTCTGATCAGCAGCTGTCATCTCATTCAGTTTATCTGCTGTAAACTCGCAGAATTCAGCAAGCTCATCTTCAGTGAACTTCGCGCTTTCAAACGCATCTCTGTCAACGAAAGGCTGCCTGTAGTAATTGATTCCGCAGTTCATGACATACATAAACAGCAGTACAGAAGCAAGCAGCAACAGATGTGTAAAGAATACTTTACATCTATGTGATCTGATCAGCCTGACAGCATCGGCAATTACAGCTATTGGGAGTATCAGGCAAAGCATCTCAGCAACTGAAAATGGCGCGATGCCCGCAAGTCTTCCGACCGATCCCTGCAGAAGCGGATATATTGCAGTGCTGTACCAGTCTGCAAATCCCGGCACCATTCTCGAAGCAGCCGAAAGTATCACCGCAAGCGCGATGAGTATGATGCTGATTATCAATTGAGATTTCGTTCTATTACAACTCATGAAAACAGTATATCACGCACTTTGCATATATGTTATCATCTAGCCATGGATATCAATGAAAGAACAGACAGGATCGGGCGCTCGGAGCGCTATATTCTGGTCGCTGTAGCGACGGGTGATGAAGAGAAGGCATGGGCTTCGCTGGATGAACTGGCGGAGCTTCTTGATACTGCAGGCGGCGAGACGGCCAGCCAGGTAGTGCAGAACCTGCAGCATCCCGACCGTGGCACATATATAGGTAAGGGCAAAGCTCTCGAGATCAGGGATATGCTCGAGCTGCAGGAGGCTGACGGCATCATATGCGATGATGAGCTGACGCCTTCGCAGCTTCGCAATCTGTCCGATCTTATCGATGCCAAAGTGCTTGACCGAACGATGCTGATACTCGATATTTTTGCCGCACATGCCAGCACGCGCGAGGGTAAGACGCAGGTCGAGATCGCTCAGCTCAAGTACAGGTATTCAAGGCTGAGAGGTATGGGCGAGGCTCTTTCAAGGCTCGGAGGCGGCATCGGCACAAGAGGCCCGGGCGAGACCAAGCTCGAGACCGACAGGCGTGTCATACAGAAACGCATCAAGATCCTTTCGGACGAGATAGATGCTATGAAGCGCTCGAGGGATACGACCAGAAAGAGGCGGACTTCCAATGCTGTCCCGACGGCTGCCATTGTCGGCTATACCAATGCGGGAAAGTCGACTCTTCTCAACAGGCTGACAGCTTCAGACGTCCTCTCTGAAAACAAGCTTTTCGCCACTCTTGATCCGACTACACGTACTGCAGTGCTGCCTGACGGGCAGACAGTCCTCTTCACCGATACAGTCGGATTCATAAACAAGCTGCCGCACAATCTCATCGATGCTTTCAGAAGTACGCTTGAAGAAGCGCGCTTTGCAGACATCATAGTCCAGGTCGTCGATGCGTCTGATGAACAAAGTGAGCTTCATATGGATGTAGTGAGAGATACTCTTAAGGAGCTTGAGATCACCGGTAAGCCTGTTATAACGGTGTGGAACAAGTGCGATCTCATAAGTGATGATATGAAATTCAGAGACTTTGATGCCGATGCTTCTGTGAGGATCTCGGCTAAGACGGGGGCCGGCATCGGGGACTTCTATGAAGAACTCAGCAGGATCCTCAGGGAGAGCCGCGTTCTTGTCGATACTGTCATCCCGTATAAGGATGCTGCAGTGATTGCTGAGATAAGAAAGTACGGCCAGCTCATATCCGAAGAATTTGAAGCGGAGGGCACTCACATAGTCGCATACGTACCGAGAGCACTTGCCGGAAGGCGTGGCCTTGTGTAAACAACAGATACTCGAGCGGGGAGATTTCTCCCCGTTATTTTATTAATTAGCCGAATTCAATGCAAAACGCCGGATTCCTTATGGGAAACGGCGTTTTTGTGATGCCAAAATCTGTACTGAAATGAAGCCGGTGCTTTGGTATATTTCGCGTACGGAAAGGAGGAGAGCTGATGAGAGTCGGAATGATGATGCGCGATGCTGAATACCGCGATGCTCTTATAGAGATAATGTCTGCTTCAGGAAAGGATATCTTTATAGAAGTCGCGGCCGGAAGGTCAGTCAGCAGAGAGTCAGTCATTCTTACAGATATCATGCCTGAGGAGATAGAAGCAGGGTCGCTTGAGAAGATAAAGCGAAGAACAGTCTTCCTGTCGCCGGTGCCTCCCGGCGGACAGCACCATGACAGATCAGGTTACAACTCAGGCACAGATAAGAATAACGGATGCCGCATCGTATTCAAGTACGCCGGCTTTGCTGAGATCATGGCGGAGATATCGCTCGCTTACTCAGAATGGACCGGCGACACCGGCAGCATCAGCTCTTCAACAAGGATAATTGCCGTGACCGGAGAATCAGACCTTCTGTCATCCGAGAGATGCCGGTCACTTGCCAAGCAGATCATATACAGGCGCGGAGGTTCGGTCCTTATATTGCCGCTGAGTTTCATAAACGATTACAGATCACCGACGTCTGAAAGCAGGGGCCGGTTCAGGCGCCTTATGTACATGATAGACGAGGGAAAGGATTACCTGCCGGGAGCTTTTACCTGCCTGGACAGTTTCGGAATTGAATACCTCTTACTTCCGGCAGGCATCAACCCTCTGACTGCTCTGACGACTGATTATCTCAGCAAGCTGATATCCAGTCTGTGCCTGCACTTTGACACAGTGATACTGGACATCGGGACGTGCTACAGCAGCAAGAATATAAGGCTGATACAGAGTGCTGACAACATCCTGTTCTTCGGAAGCGGCAGGCGCATTGAAGACATAGGGATGTTTACAGGAGAGCAGTGTTCAGGGAGGATCACGAAGATAGGAATATCCGACGCAGGAAGGGAGGCACTGAGCCTCGATGATTTTGTCAGGGAGACATATGGCGGAGCTGATCAAACGAAAGACGATCATTAAATACAGAAAGGAAATAGACGAGCTGGTTAAAAGCATCAGAAGATGGCTTACCGAGCAGAATGAGTTACCGGATGCAGAAACCGTAAAAAAGCGCTGTGAGGACGAATTTTTCGCTTCTGAGATGTCTTCATACGCTGAGATAGGAGAGATGAAACTGATCATCTCTGCGATATACGACAGGGTGAGCTGCAGATACGGCCTTCTACAGACGCTGCTTGATGACCCCTCGGTCAACGAGATAATGGTCAACGGCCCTGACATGATATTCGTCGAGCAGAACAGAGAACTCAGGCAGATTGATGACACCTTCATATCTGAAGAAGAGCTTGAAGAAATCATCAGAATGTTTGCTGCAGATGTCCACAGGGAGATTAATGAAGCCAGCCCTATAGTAGATGCGAGGCTGCCGTCGGGATACAGAGTTAACGGCGTGCTTAAAGCAGTTGCTCTTAACGGCCCTATACTCACGATCCGTAAGTTCAGGGAGAAAGAGATAAGCATGAACGACCTCATATCCTACGGAAGCATTACAGGAGAGTGCGCAAATGACCTCAAGGCGCTTGTGCGAAGCGGCTACAACATATTCATAAGCGGAGGCACTTCATCTGGCAAAACGACTTTCCTCAACGCTCTTACCGCATCGATAGCTCCTTCTGAGCGCGTGATAATCATCGAAGACTCAGCGGAGCTTCAGATAAGGCATCTTGAGAACAAAGTGCATCTTGAATGCAGGGCAGCCAATTCCATTGGAAAAGGCGAAGTTACGATGGAAAGGCTAATAAGGACCAGCCTGAGAATGAGGCCCGACCGCATCATCGTCGGAGAGGTCAGAGGCCGGGAAGTCGTAGACATGATACAGGCCATGAATACAGGCCACGACGGCAGCATGTCGACAGGACACGGCAACTCCATACGCGGAATGCTTAACAGGCTTGAGACTATGTATCTTACAGACTCGCAGGTAAGCGTTTCATCGGTAAGAAACCAGATAGCCAATGCCGTAGACATATTCGTCCACCTCAGAAGAGATGCTGACGGAAGGAGAAGGACAGCTGAAGTAGCTGAAATGACTGGATTTAACGGTGAAGAATATATTGTTAACTACCTATATAGGACTACCGAGGAAGGGGTTCTTGTATCCACAGGCAATGCGCTTCAGGACAGAGAGCGCCTCATACGCGCGGGATACGGAAATATGATGAGAGGAAATTCGCGACAGAAATGACAGACATGCGGACATACAATCTGAGCCGCAGCGAGACAGCGATCATATATGCAGGCACAGCAGTTGCAGGCCTTCTGATCTCATACCTTATGTACCGGAACATCATCTTTTCTCTTATAGTCGTTCCTCTGGTACCTAAAGTACGGGGCGCTGCAGCTTCACTTCTCGCTGACAGGCGCAGGAGAAGATATATGGATGAATTCAAGGATTTCTTGTTCATGGCGTCCACCTCAATAGGCGCAGGCAGGTCCATGAAGGACGCGATAGCAGAGTCTATTCCTTCACTTCGCAGCATCCACGGAAGCGATTCGGTTCTTGCCGGAGAGCTATCCAAAGCATATGAGAGGATGCATGTGGGCGGAGAGAATGATGTTACCGTCCTCATGGACCTGGCCGCAGCCAGTAACGAAGAAGATGTCTATGATTTTGTCACTATATATTCGATATGCAAGATAACAGGCGCAAGCCTCATCACAGCGCTCTCAAGAGCCGCGAGCGTGATCATCGACAAGATGACCATAGAGCGCGAGGTGCAGGAGCTCGTACGGCGCAAGAAGAGCGAAGGCATGATCATCTTCATAATGCCGGTGCTGGTGATCCTGTTTCTCAATCTGTGTGCACCGGATTATATAGCGCCTCTTTACGGGACTCTTGCAGGCAGGCTGATCATGACAGGCGTAGTCGCTTCAGCAGCAGGTATATATCTCCTGATACAGAAGATAGTAAAGATAGATATCTGACAGATGAAACAGATGCCGGATACAGCCAGGAACGGAAATGGTATAGAGGTTCGATGCAGTGAATTTTCATGAATCAGTAAACAGAATCAGAGATACTTTCCGCGATCCGGTCGTTACAAGGCGCATCTATGCACTTACTCTCGCAGCTGCGCTTTTCACACTTGCACTCATCGTCAAGGGGCCTGACGAGCAGGGACGGCTCATCACAGATGCATCAGGAGATGTCACCTCGATAGAGAGACACTCGCTTTCCGCATCAGAACAGTATGACGTCACTGTGACAGTCGGAAGAGGTCCGGAGGCAAAGCAGAAAGAAGTAACTATCGAGCTCCGTGCGGAGCAGAGTGCGGATCCTTCCAGGGCAGATGCAGCAGCTGAGCAGGACATGAAGGATGCAGAACTTGATGCTGAAATCGACAGGATGCTTACCGAAATAGAGTATTCAGGCGGAAAGAGCGTCGAACTTCCGTCATCACTTTCTGACGGGACACCTGTATCCTGGCATGCTGTGAAGCAGAAGGACAGGACTGGGCTGATACTTATCCCTTTCATGTATATCGCCCTGATACTTGCAGTCATCAAGACCGGAATGGATCAGCAAAGTGACGGAGAAGCTGAAGCGAGAAAGGAGATAATGAAGGGCCTTCCGAGGTTCTGTAATCAGCTATTTCTAATGATGAATGCCGGAATGATCTTAAGCGATGCCTTTGAAATGATATGCCTCAGCTACGCCGGATACGGAGAAGAGAACATGTCCGTCTTTGAAAGAGAACTCACCGAGCTGTACGAGGAAAGCGACGGGCACAGGATAAGCACAGCAACGCTTATCAGCGAATATGCATCAAGACATAATGTCAAGGAGATGGTCAGGATAGCAACGATCCTCACCGAGAACGAGCGGAGGGGAAGCGATGTTATAGAGAGTCTGAGCAGAGAGAGCAGATATCTCTGGGATGACCGGAAGATAGTTGCCAGAGAAAGCGGCAAGATGATCGATATGAAGATGTCGTGGCCGCTCGGAATGCTGCTCATACTCCTGATAGTTATCACTATGGCGCCGGCGCTTCTGTCCATGTAGATGAGGTAGATGAGCCGGGAAATCAAGGAGGAACAGAGATGTTAAACAGGGTAAAAATGGCGGCAATGCGTCTTGCATTCCCCGTCAGGAACAAGAAGGGTATGGAGATGGTCCAGGTTGCGATTCTCGTAGCAATTGCAGTAGCTGCAGGGATCATCTTCAAATCATCCGTTGTTGACTTCGTCAACAGGATATTCGGCAATCTCGATGCCGCGAATTTCTGACATTGCAGGATGTCTATACAGTCGTTACTGCAGCAATGCTGCAGATCGTTAAAGAAGAGATCATTTACAGAAATGAAGCTTCGCCTTCAAAGCGGCGGCAGGCGCCCCGTATTCAGGCTGATGCTGGGAAGAAAAGGATCGCAGATCGCAGAGGCGGCTATAGTAATGCCAATCCTGATACTTACCGCGATGCTTCTACTGAGGCTGTTCACATTTTATCTTGAGATACTTTCATCCGGGATTAATGAACATATGACAGCGCTCGAAGCATGGGACAGCTACAGAGGCGCAGGATTCAGAAGCTACACAGCCGAAAGAGAAGTCGGAATAATCAGAGGAGGTCTTCTTCATATGAACCTTACCAAAGACATACATACGCACTCATACATGATCAATGAAGACGTCCTTGTAAGAGCGGGTGATGCGGTTGATTAACAGAAGAGGATCATCTGCAGTATTCCTTGCTATCGCTTTTGCAGCCTTTGCTGTCAGCATTGCCGGAGCCATAGGTATTTCCAGAAGGCTCACGGTGATGAGTGAATGCGAAGCGTTCGGCAGAGTATGGGCAAGAGCAATACTTTCTGAATACGACCGGCACCTACTCGAAGACTACAAGCTCATGGCCTACTGGGGAAATGAGATAGAGGTAAATCGCCGTGTTGATGCATATATGGATTATTCCGCATCGGGAAAGCTTGACATACGCATCGGGAAAAGCGGATCAGACCTTTCAGGATATGAGATGGGAGATCCTGATGTGTTCAGCGAAGCACTTAAGAAAGGCTTTGCCGGTTCAGCGGCCGGGTCTATTCTCCACGGGAATGCGAGAAAGGCAAGGATAACCGCACCTGCTGATGCCGGCACGGATGAAAGTGCCGGAGATACAGAATCTGCTGAAGGAAAAGGTGAATCTGGCAGAGTCATCGGCAATCAGGTCGTACTTGACACTCTTCCATCCGGAGGAATGGGCGGCACGGTCAGCTCTGATTCTCTCAGGAAAAAAGCTGAGAGTGCTGGTGATGAAGGCGGCGTTATGTCTGCTGCTGCAGGTGCAGGAATCGAGACTGCATTCATGTGGCAGTATTTCAGCAGTGCTGTGACAGTACCTGATGACAAGCCGCACTATCTTAATTATGAGCTTGAGTATGTGATCAGAGGAAGCCCGGAAGACACAGTCAATTACGAGGCATGCAGGAAGAGGATATTCCTTGTAAGGAACGCTCTCAATCTGGCCGCTCTGTATAAGGACCCGGCCAAGGTGGAGATGATCACTACAGTCTCGCAGCTCATAACACCCGGGCCTCTCGGGGCAGCGACACAGCTACTCATTACAGAAGCCTGGGCTGCACTTGAGACGGAAAAGGATATGGAGATCCTGTATGAGAACGGCAGGGTCCCTGTGCTTAAGAGTCCAGACCAGTGGATGACTGACCTTGACAGCGTGCTCGGAAGCAGCGAAGTAAGAAAGAAGCTCGATGATGAGTCAAAGAGCCTTCTTGACGAAAAGAGCGAGGAGATCAAGGGCATATCCGGCATAGGAAACGCAGCAGAAATAGTTACTGAAGGGCTCAGCTATGATGATCATCTTCTCCTGATGATACTCTGCATGAACCGCAATCTCAGGCTGCTGAGGCTGATGGATATAGTTCAGATAGATATGAAATACAGGTATTACCGAGATTTCAATTTGATGGAGTACTACACGGGAGTCAGGATCGCACTTGCAGCAGACGGGAAGAATTATGTGTTCGAAGACAGCTACCGCTAAAAACAGAATACCAGCACGACTGAAATTACTAAAAGATGGGATCAGGAGCAGAAGGGGCAGCTACATTACCGAGGCTGCGATAACTCTGCCGCTCTTTCTCATCGCAGTCCTTGTCATGAGCTCGGTCATACTTATGTACTCATGCATCGAAAGCTGCAATTTCACTCTTGCAAGCGAGATAAGAAGAAGCGCAGCTGAAGCGGCTTTTGCAGACAGCGGAGTCCTTCTTCCGCACAGGGTAAAAAAACAGATCACGAAAGATCATTCCCAGATCAGGACTGCCAGGGTCACAGACTTCGGATACAGAGTTGACAGATGGGGACAGGATGAGCTGATCGCTCTCAGCATGGACCTGAGGCTGAGGACTCGTAATCCTATAGGGCTTAAGGCCGAAGCCGGATACAGCCTCTCGATGGTAACAAGAGCATATGTAGGCAAGATAAGAAGCATCGGGAATATGTCAGCAGACGAGCTTGCCGGTGCTGACGCTGATCCTGTCTACATATTCCCTAAGAGAGGCGAGAAATACCATTCAAAAGGCTGCGGTTTTATGACAGCAGCCTCAACATCAGGCACGCTGACATCTTCAATAAAGAAGAAGTACAAACCATGTCCGCTTTGCGGCAGCAGAAAAGCCAAGAAAGGCGCAAAGATATATTACTTTCCGTCAGCAGGTGAAGCTTATCACCTGAGCGGCTGCTCTGCGCTGCAGCGGAATTACATAGAGATAGACAGAAAAGACGCACAGGCGAGGGGATACACGCCATGTTCAAAGTGCGGGGGATAGAGGAGAAAAAATGGATACTATCAGACACGGAATGAACGGGTACAGGATACCTTCGTACATGGAGGAGATCCTTACGCACAATTACTGCCCGCATTTTGTTCGCATGAGCATGGTGCGTGAAGAGCAGTCATACAGGTTCACATACAGGCCGGGCAGGCTGACCAAACTAAGCACTGACAGCCTTGATACCTATGGAAGACTTATACTGCTGAGATCGCTTATAACTGTAAACGAATCAGCTGAGGGATACCTCATATCTGCTGAGAATTATCTTCTGGAGCCTGAGCTTATATACACAGACGGAAACAGTGTCACAGCTGACAGCATTAAGATAATGTTCTATCCGGATGTCAAGAGACTGAGATTTCCGGATAAATTCATGCGGTTCACAGACCGCATCAGAGGAAACTGCAGAAAAGATGAGCGCGAAATTCTTGAGCAGCTTATTGGGATCGCAGAGAGCCAGGACATGAACAGAGCGAGGATGCTCCTCGATAAGAATATCCTACGCATAGAGAGCAGAACGGAAAAGCTTGCAAGCTAAGGGAGTGATCGGAAATGAAGAATAACGGGATGCAGAAAAGAATATTACAGATCATCGTTCTCATGATGATCCTTATACTGACATTACCTTCTGCAGGAGCAGGACCTGTTCTGGCAGAAGATTCAGATACTAATACAGTGCAGCAGGAGAACCCGGCCCAGGCTGATGAAGTTAAAGCTGCACAGAATACAGATGCTGAAGGTATCAGTACTGAAGACAGCGCAGCTGACAGCACTTCTGTAAATGCCGGTTCAGCTGAGACGGCAGATACTGAAGATACCGGAAATACTGCAAAAACTGAAGACGCACCGGCGGCAGTTTCTGATACAGAGAGTACTGATGGAACTAGTGCAGACGAAAATACTGAACCGGATAATGCATCAGATGCCCCGGTCCAGGCTGAGAAGACTGAATCAGAGGTATCTGAAAAAGCGGCACCAGCTGAAGCACCGGCGGCTGCGAATGATCAGATGCCGGAAGAGCCGCTCTCCGAGACAGAAGCCGGGCCTTTTGATGCATCTAAGAGTGATTATCTATCATATGATCCTCTCTACATAGCAGAATACGGTGATCCTGCTTACATCGATACATCCAATATAGACATGATCTCCTTTTACGATATCGTATGTGCCGCAAGGGGAGTTGCAACTTACAACATCAGAAAGCAGTCAGATTTCAAACTTACGGAGAATAACTACATAGCGGGACTGACTTACCAGATGCCTGTCTATGATGTGGATAAGAACAGTAAGTACTATGTCGCTTTGCCTGATGTAAATAAGTTGAACAAGGAGTTCAGATCATATGATCTCATACTGGCTTACAATAACGACTACGGAGAGAATATCTCCGGCTACCATTACAGCAAGGGTATCCTGTATATCCCCAAGACGGCTGTTGATGCACCACAAAATAATCATAGTGTTCCAGATGCAGCACCTGTCGCAGTACAGCTTAATTACGCTGTAGGTACGGATATGGACCTTTCCAAGACCATACCCGTTCAGGTGCTGAACGGAAGCGAGCCTGATGAACTCAAGGTCAGAGTATCCAATCTGTTCGTATCCGATGCTGTGGAAGTAAGCACCGGAGTAAAGGGAAGAAAGGACAAGGACGTATCCGTATATCTTAACGGAAGCCTTATACCTGCCAACAGAGATGCCTGGGAGTACAACAGCTCAGACGGCAAAGTCTCAGTCAGCACCAGCCCGGGAGTTATCTCGAATATCAACGTTGTATTCAAACAGCGTAATGTGAGAGAGACTGTTTCAGATACCTTTACAAGCTTCATAGACAGGATAACACCCGACTCCTATGCTGCAGGTAAAGTCAGCATGGATGAGATGAAGTATTTCAAGACAGAAAGCGGCAAAGAGGTTACACTCGATATCCCGCCTGACAAGCTGTTTGTCGGCTGGAGGGGCACATATACCGGAAAGAGAGTACACGGAGATACGACCAAGAGCGAGACTCACAGCAAGCTCCTTGCATGCAACGGCTGGGAAGATTCCATTCAGTACATGTACGGAGGGTTCGACAGCGAAGACTATGTGGACGGCTCGGATCAGTATCTGGCAAAGCATCTGGCTGCGACCTGGGCATATTCTTCATATGCGAGCGCATACAATGTAGACCCGGACGGAAGCGGCAGTGCGATAGACAGTTCGACTGAAAAGATCAAATACTGGAACAACAAGACCAAGCAGGAGGAGTCGAAGACTATATACGAGTGGCTGCTTCTCTACAGAGATGACCTTGAGCTCTCCAAGAACAATACCGGAGTAAGCGACAGCGGAAAGATGCTTAATAACGGGCTAGGAGGAGTAAATAACTTTGCATTTACTATGCCGAAGAAAGTCACAGGCGCATCCACATCTCTTGTATCTTCGGGAGAAGATGCAGGCAGAGCAAACACATCATTTGCCATCAAATCCTCAGAACTTGATGCCGCATCAGGCAGCGGTGATACTGCAGATTATTATGATTACTGGATATGCGCAAGCTGCAACCATCTTGACAAGGCAGAGGGCGATGAAGGCGATTCGAATAAGACTATATATGTCACATGCCTTGGCATCGGTTCAGACTATGCCGTCCTGGCATTCGTCCAGGCCGGTGCATCCGGAAACCAGAATGCGTGCGGCGTGTACAAGTTCAGAATGGCTCCGACAGGATATGTGAAAGTGAAAAAGGTCTCCTCAGTACCTGAAGTATTGACTGCAGCACCGGGAAGCTACTCACTTTCAGGCGCTGTATACAGGCTCTATAAGGATCAGGCCTGCACTGTTCCTGCCAAGGACGCAAAAGGAAATGATGCAGTTCTTACTACATCAGCAAACGGTGAATCCGGTGTTACAGAGATGGATGCAGGAACGTACTATGTTAAAGAGACGACTGCTTCTGCAGGATTTGAGATAGACAGCAATGTAAACGGAGGAAAGCCTGTCGTTATAACATCAGATAATACGCAGGCATCGCCATATGTCATAAACTCGACTGAAAAGCCGAAGTACGCATACGTTAAACTGAGTAAGAAGGCTGCGCAGTCTGAAACAGATTTTATCAAGTCTGCTCCGAACAATTATACGATCGAGGGAGCAGAGTACAGGCTGTATAAAGACAAGGCGTGCACGACGCCTGCTAAGGATTCATCCGGTAAAGATGTTGTTCTTACAACTGACAGAAACGGGAATACGAGTACCTTAGCTATGATCCCCGGGACATATTATGCGAAGGAAGTTAAAGCATCAAAGGGATTCCTTACTGACGGTAATGTCAATGCAGGAAAGAGCATAACTCTGAGCCTATCTCATTCGCTGCAGGCTCCTTACATAATCAGTTCAACCGAAGAGCCTTCATACGGAATGCTTAGTGCAGTTCTGTACAAGCAGAATGATGAATACGGCTATTCAAGGCTCCTGGGAGCTGAATACACTTTGTCATATTACGATATAGATACAGGCTACGGAACCAGCGCTTCAACGCAGGATCTTACAGGAAAGACACCTGCTGCAAGCTGGGTGTTCAGGACAAGAGAAGGCCGTGACAGCGACGGAAAGAAAGCAGCAATGATAGACTTTGCATCTGACGAGCCTGTAAGCGGTGACAGTCTGTATCTTCACAAAGGATACAGGGTGCTTCCTGACGGAGTATTCACCCTTAAGGAGACCATGCCTCCTGTTGGCATAGGTGCAGATTCAGAAATGTATACAGGATTCGTGAAACAGCCGTCCAATGGAGCTGCAGCCAAAGTGCTCTTCAACGGATCAGAGCTCCTTGATGCAGTTCAGATTGATGCTTCATTCAGACTTATCAATACAGAGCCTCCTAAGTCTGTAATGATCAAGCTTCAGAAGGTCGACGAGACATCAGGAAAGCCTCAGACCGAAGGGGCGGACAGAGAGTATTCTAAAGGCTCACTTGCAGGTGCTGTATATGAAGTGTACATGGAGGATACGGACTATCCTGAAGATGTGAAAGTCGGTGAGATCATCACTGATGAGAATGGATACGGCGAGCTATACACTGACAGCCACAGAGACGGAAAACCTCTTAAGGCCGGTAAGTATTACATCAAAGAGCTGTCGGCATCACCAGGATATGTTGTGGATTCACTGACCACTAAAGAGAAAAGAGGCTCATATGAAGACGGAAGGCATGTCCTGCTCGCAAGGCTCGATGAGTCAGGAGATAAGCTTGTATATGAGTTTGAAGTAAAGTCAGCAGATGCTCATCATGTAACGACAATACATAAGACAGACATTACAGGTACAGGCGAGCTGCCGGGAGCTAAACTGCAGGTTATAAACTCTGAGAATCAGATTGTCGAAGAATGGATATCCGGCGATTCACCGCACGATATCCTCGCTCTTCCTGACGGGAAGTACACACTGCGCGAGATAACCGCTCCGTACGGCTACGATATAGCAGAGGATGATGTATTCGAAGTTAAGAGCGATGTGATAGTTAATGAAGTTGTGATGAAGAACAGACCTGTCACGATCTCAACCACTGCAAGAGATGCGGACATGGGTTCTCACAGCGGCAGCTTCAGAAGCGATCAGAAGATAATAGACATAGTCACTTTGACAGGCCTGTATCCCGGTAGAACATACAAAGTGTCTGGAGTCCTCATGAATAAAGGAACAGGCAAGCCGCTATATGACGAGGTAATGGAGACAGAAAATACTGAGAAGGAAACAACCGGAGAACAGAATACAGATGAAATTACCTCGCTTACAGGCAGAGCCGAAAAGGAATTTATAGCAGATGCTGAAAATATGACTGTTGAGCTTGAATTCACAGCAGACTCTTCCGCGTTTGAAGCTGATACAACGCTTGTCGTATATGAAAAGCTCTACCGGACAAGCAGCGTCCGTGATGAGGAGGTACCTGTTGAACTGCAGAAACATGAAAATCCTGATGACGAGGAACAGTCGATCCACTACGGAGGAAATCCGGAAATAAGAACCGTGGCTGTAAATCCCGGATCAGGAGAACATATAGTATTTGCAGGAGACAAGGCAGAACTGAAGGATACGGTAACATATACCAACCTTATCCCGGGAAGAAAGTATACCCTCAGGGGAACGCTGAACTACAAAGCAGGACTGCTTGGAACTCTCCACACAGTATCGTCAGAAGGCGAACCTGTGACAGCAGAGACTGAATTCATACCGGAGGATAAGAGCGGAACTGAAACCGTAAGTTTTACATTCGACGCGTCATATCTCGCCGGGAGGAAAATAGTAATATTCGAGCAACTGTATGACGGAGATAAAATGGTCGCAGAGCATTCTGATATTGAATCAGAAGAGCAGTCTGCATATATCCCGGAGATAAAGACATCTATCGGAAAGAAGAAGGGAGGAAAGGTAACAGACAAAGTAAAATACACGAACCTTGTACCGGGAAGGACGTATAAGGTCAAAGGATACTTTGTTAGAAAGTCTGATGGGAAAAGGATCGAAGGTTCAGACGGGGAGACAGTATTCACTCCTGAAGAAAAGGACGGAACAGTAGAAGTGCTCCTTAATCCGAAGAAATCCGGTGAAAAACTGGTGGCATTTGAGTCTGTGTTCATGCTTCAGACTGAAGGCGATGAAGAACCAGGGCATGATACGCCTGAAATACTTGTCGGAGAACATAAAGACATTAACGACAGAGCTCAGACATATTCTCCTGTGATTAGCCCGAAGACAGGTGACGATAATCCTTTAAAGGTATACATGGTCACAACAGTTCTCGCGGGAGCCGCACTGTTGTTCATATATATGAGCAGGAGGGCAGGCTCGCGGAGACAGAGGACCTGAAGATAGAATTACCGGCTACATATAATCCTTGAGGAAAGGCTCGATCCTGTAATACGGAAGGCCGACTACATTTTCATAGTCTCCTTCAATGTGATCGATATATCTGCCAAAATATCCCTGGATTGCATATGAACCAGCCTTGTCATAAGGCTCTTCACGGGATATATAGTCAAGGATATCGGCATCTGAATAGTCTTTGCAGAATACTTTGGTGGTATCGCTGAATACATTGCAGCTGCCGGTATCCGTATCTATCATAGCAACTCCGGTCACAACATAATGGTAAGTGCCGCGGATCATGTCAAGCATGCGGAAAGCATCATCATGATCTGCCGGCTTACCCATGAGCTCGTTCTTCCAGACAATGGTGTCAGCTCCGATAATAATGTGGCCGGCCCATTTTGGGTCATCTTTTACGGATGCATAGCAGGCTTCAGCCTTGCGCTTTGCCAGAGTCTCTACGGCATCATTCATTCCGATGCCTACAGGAAGGCTCTCATCGGTATCTGTAGGCATGATTGCTGCATCGATGCCGTGATTGTGAAGTATTTCGATACGTCTCGGTGACTTTGAAGCAAGTATTTCTTTCATATTTCTTTAATTCTCCTGTATAATGTGACAGAAGAAATTCTACTTAAAGAGTGAATGAAAAGCAATCATTCACCAGAAAAGGCTTTCTTCAGATTCAGGAAGAAATGTCAAAATAAATGCTTGACAGGTTCTTATTGTCTGCTATAATAATTGAGGTCAAAGCAGAAGTTATCCGCTTCTCGCCTTGCAGACTCGCGTTGGCAGGGCTCAATACGTAGAAAAGATTCTATTGTTGCGGATGCTTGTGTGTCCGCAATTTTTAATTATTCGAACTGTTCCCGGTTAAAGTTAATTGGAGGTAAGAACAATTAGTACTAAGGACAACAAACAGACCCAGATCAATGAAGAAATCAGAGCATCTGAGGTCCGCCTTATCGATGAGAACGGCGAAATGATTGGTATCGTCAGTATTGACGAAGCGCTTGAGAGAGCAGAGCAGGCAGATCTTGACCTTGTCAATATCTCGCCTAATGCAGTTCCTCCTGTCTGCAAGATCCTCGATTACGGAAAGTTCCGTTACGAGCAGCAGAAGAAGGAAAAGACCGCTAAGAAGAATCAGCATGTTACTGAGATCAAGGAAATCAGACTGAGTGCTTCCATTGAGGATCACGATGTTCAGGTCAAGGCCAAGACTGCAATGAAATTCCTGCAGGACGGAGACAAGGTCAAGGTATCACTGAGATTCCGCGGAAGAGAGCGTGACTATACACAGCTTGGCTTTGATGCCATGGCAAAGTTCGCCGATCTGGTGTCGGAATACGGCGTCATCGAGAAGCCTGCCAAGATGGAAGGCCGCAGGATGAACATGTTCCTCGCACCGAAGAAAGATAAGAAGTAGACTAATTTCATTCACATAGGAGGAGAAAACCCAAAATGGCTAAGAACAAGATGAAGTCACACAGAGGCGCTATGAAGCGTCTGCACGTTACAGGCTCCGGTAAGGTCAAGAGAAATAAGGCATATAAGAGCCATATTCTCACCAAGAAGACAGCAAAGAGGAAGAGAGGCCTTCGTAAGGCAACTACTCTTACAAGTGCAGATCTGAAGCGTATGCTGAGATCAATGGCTAAGTAATTCAGGAGGTGTAGAGATATGGCAAGAGTTAAGAAGGGCGTTAATGCTCATAAGAGACATAAGAAAATACTGAAGCAGGCTAAGGGATTCTACGGCAGAAGAAAGAACACTTTCAGAGCTGCTAACCCTGCAGTAATGAGAAGCCTGAGATCTGCATATGCAGGCCGCAAGAACAAGAAGAGAGAATACAGAAGACTTTGGATCGCTAGAATCAACGCTGCTTCCAGAGCTAACGGCATCTCCTACAGCAAGCTCATGAACGGACTCAAGAAGGCCGGCATCGAGATCAACCGTAAGATGCTCTCCGAGATGGCAATCTACGATGCAGCTGGTTTCGCTACACTCTGCGAGACAGCTAAGAAGTATTGCTAATCCGGTAATATGTGAACACAATCGCGGGTTCAGGACTGCCTGTTCCCGCGATATTCATATCATGATGAGGACAGAACTATGGAATACTTTGTAAGTCACATAGGAATAATATTCATAGCTGCATGCTTCATTGCAGCCTGCGCTGTTGTTTGGTGGTATCTTACAGACAAGAACGCCAGACTAAAGAGAGAGAGGGCGGAAGCTCGAAGGATGGCTGCGGCAGCAAAGAAGGCTCAAGAGAATGATAAGGCTCCGGAATGATCCGGGGCTTTTTGCTTGCCTTTAATTTCCGCTGCGAGATGCCAATAGTCCTTATCATACAGTCCGCGCTAGCGTGGATTATTGACCGTTTTTAACGCCGCGTGATAATATAACTATAACTGTGCAAATTGTTAATAACCGAGAAGATGATGTGCTGAGCAGCAGCAGTTATCTCATCTTTCGGATAAATATACAGAGGATATATCAGCTATGAAGACAAAGAGTATAGCAAGAGAATTTGCTGTTTTGTTCATACTGTTCGCACTGATCACAATGATTGTGAGCGGTGTCATGACGTTTGTGAACCAGACAGAAAGCTATCATGAGGAATGCATCGAGAATCTTCATGAGATGACAGGTCATCTCAACAGGTTGATCGCCAATGAGGGCAGCGAATTCAACGATCTTAAGAACTGGTATGACCAGAATCCTGACAAGGTCCTCATACCGATCGAATTCAGAGAGGACCTGCCGGCTTCCAAGGCTGCCTTCTACCAGTATACTCGAGAGCATTATGACGGCATGTCGCCGGGCAAGGGTATTGAATTTGACGATCTTGATGATGAGGGCAAGCGCCTCTATGTAAAATACAGATTCGAGTACTGGTTCACTGTTTTCTTCGATGCTGCAGACCAGTTCAAGCTGAGCTATGTGTATTTCATCTATCCGTCTGATGAGTCAAAGTATCTGATGAACTACATGTTCGACCCGTCGCTCGACACATTTAAAGGTCCTGACGGGAATGAATATCTCAAGCTTGAAAGAGATGTTTACGAAGATCCTGAACTCCATAAATACATGTGGGAAGCATGGAAAACAGGCGAGGCTCCTGAATGGATCGATTCGATAGATAACGAGTACGGATTCGTTTACACGTACTGCAGGCCTGTCTATTATGAAGGCGTCAAGACGGGGCTTATCTGCGCCGACATAAGCATCGAGAGGGTCAGCAAAGCTATCCTCACATCCGTTCTGAGACAGATGGTCATCATGATCGTCGTCTTTGCGATCGTTCTGACTATTCTGTACGCATATCTCAGGAAAAAGGTCTTCAACCGCATCATAACCCTCAAGGAGGAAGTCCATAAATATTCCGATGATAAGGATCCTGCAATCGCCGACGAGATTATGGCTCGCAAGGGCAAAATGGATGAGATAGGCACTCTGTATGAGCGCTTTGCTGAGATGATTGGTTCACTCGATGTCTACATGAAGGATCTCCAGCACGTGACAGCTGAGAAAGAGAGGATCGGTGCTGAGCTCAATATTGCTACCAAGATCCAGGAGGACATGCTGCCGAGACTATTCCCGGCATTCCCTGAACTGACTCAGTTCGACATATACGCGACAATGGATCCGGCCAAAGAGGTCGGCGGCGATTTCTATGATTTCTTCATGATAGATGATAAGCATTTTGCTGTTGTAATTGCCGACGTATCCGGAAAAGGCGTTCCTGCTGCACTGTTCATGGTAATCGCCAAGACGCTTATCAAGAACAGGCTGCTGACAGGTGAGTCCCCGGCAGAAGCTCTCCACAACGTAAACAATCAGCTGTGCGAAGGAAACGATACAGGATTCTTTGTAACTGTATGGCTTGCTGTTATAGATATCACGACAGGTAAGGGCCTCGCTGCAAACGCAGGCCACGAGAATCCTGCAATCCGCAGAAAGGACGGATCATATGAGATGATCCGCACCAGACATTCCCCGGCTGTTGCCGCTCTTGACGGAATGGTATTCAGAGAGAATGAATTCAAGCTTGATCCGGGCGACAGCTTCTTCGTATATACGGACGGAGTCACTGAAGCAACGGATAAGGACAATAATATGTTCGGAGAAGGAAGACTCACCGAAGTCCTCAATAATAACGCAGATGCTGATCCTGAAGTGCTGCTCCCGGCAGTCAAATCGGCAATTGATGAATTCGTCGGTGATGCTCCTCAGTTCGATGATATTACTATGGTCGGTTTCAGGTTTAACGGAGCTGCTGACTGATGGATACAACACTGGAAAAACTGGCCGGCAAATGTGCGGAAAACAACCGGACTGTGAGTACGTATATGGATCTGCAGGGGAAATCCCTTGCAGATTTTGTGCGCATGCAGGCAGACAAGGTCGTTTCGAACCGCAGAATAAAGCCGCTCAGAGATCCGTCGGACTTCTACCGCCTGACCGAAGAACATGTCAGGAAAACAGCAGGAGATGAAGCAGCTGACTGCATCGCAGCGGCCATGAAATGCGGGGTCATCGATACTGCTGACCACCACGGAGGTCTTTTTCACGCACAGACATTCCAGGGCGACCTTCTGTTCTGTGAGATACTTAAGTGTCTCGGCTATGAAGGATCGTATGTGCCGGTCCACGCAGGCGGTCAGGTAGAACTAGGAAATATCACCTATGCACGCGGAGTCTGCACTTATACAGCAAGAGACCAGATAACATTCCTGCCGATTTTCCCATATAGGGACAGGCACAGGATGACTTCCCATACAGGACCTGTCACTGAAGAGCTCCTCTCTTCTTTCATCGAACGAAACAGCAAACAGACTGAGAATGCAGTATCGTCCAACGCTGTTACAGGCCTCGTCAGGGATATGTGGACAGATGATATCATAAGAGGCTTTGACAGATACTCTGATCAGATAACGCCTGCTGGGATAAGAATGTGCCGCAGCATATTCAGCGGCGATGATTATCCTGATGTAACATATATCGAGCTTGAGAAGGTGGCTACTCCTCTTATACAGCGCGAGCTCATGGAGCCGGGATCGGTTATAAGGACTCTTGTAACTGACAGAAGGGCACGCGAGCTGATGCAGGAGATAAAGACTTATGACGGGATCCCTGTCTCGGGCCTTCTCTTCAGAAACGCGGACGATCAGGGACGCAAGAAGCACCTTGCGCTGACTCCTGACGGCAGATTGACGGCAACCGGGTGGAACAATGAGATGATAGATCATCCTGCGGACCCTGAAACGATCTGCAGACTCATTGATGAGAGACGGATCATACCGGGGCTTTTCACAATGGCGCTGCTCCTGGCCTTCGAAAGAGGCATCTCCTGGATGGGCGGCACTTTTCAGACTGTATATCTGCCTGACTGGCAGAAGTGCATTACTGAGATCCTCAGCCTGACAGGGCATGAAGAGCAGGCTGAGCTGTTCTCAAAGTATGACTGCACCGGCTATGTCTGCGGCCCTATGTATGCGATGTACCAGGGGAACGGATACGCCTGCGCGGCAGGTCCTGCAGAGTTCAGGATGTCTATGCCTGAGTGGCAGCATATAAGAAAGATGATGCTTGATACAGACATCCGCGATTCTCACATTATTGGAATCCAGCAGCTCTATGATGATCTCGTACCTGGACCTGACAAAATACTTGAATGGTACAGCGTGGCTGCCGGAGCCCTGTATTACAGATATCCGGGCAATATTGTTTCCGGCCTGATCGGGGAGTGATTTCCTTCAGGCTTTTTGTTGTCTTCGCAATTATCAAAATGAAACAGAACGAACGATCCGCTTTTATCAAAAGAATAGCCGCAATGTGTTTCTGCCTGGTTCTTGCCATGGCAGTCATTTCGTGTGCGGACAGCGGATCTTCTGAAACTGACGGGCAGGCTGCTCCTGCAGCAGCTGAGTCTGAGATGACTCCGAGGACCAGGGATGACGGAAGCAAATTCCGCATCGCTTATGTTGACTATGATGAGTACATTCAGGCTAGCCGCCAGTTTTTCTATATCCTCAAAAGGCTTGAGGAAACAGGCTGGATAAGTGAAGGTTCTCTGCCGTTCACAATAGATGACATCAACGAAAAGAACATGTCTACAAGAGACATGTATAACGAGCTTGTGAGTGCGGATCTCGGTGATTATATAGAATTTGCAGATAACGCGTTCAGCTATCTTGCATATGATGACCCTGACGCAGCCGCGGATAATCTGAAGAGCAGAGCAGGCAAGGATATAGACCTCGTCCTGACCTTCGGCACCTCAGCAGGAGTATTCGCCAAAGAGCTCGGTCTTCCGGTGCCGCTTGTTGACTTCGGCGCGACTGACCCGGTCGCTTCGGGAATACTCGAATCTTCCGAGCCGGACAGAAGCGAGCCTCTCGTGTGGGCCAATGTCGAGCCATCGGTACCACTGAGGCAGCTTAAGTACTATCACTCTCTCAAGCCGTTCAAGAAGCTCGGCCTTATAATCTACGGAGATGAGACCGTATCCGGAGTACCGGATATCATGAGATCTTCAGAGGAGATAGGTTTTGACGTTGTAAAGTACAACATCGAAGAGCAGCCGAGAGAGACTGAAGCAGAGCTCGCAGCATATTACGATCTTGTTGAATCAAAGGTCAAAGAGATGGCGAATGAAGATATCGATGCATTCTTCTTTACCATCGACCTTGTCAACGAAGCGGATAAACTGCCGCGCTTTCTTGAGCCGTTTTACGCCAAGAACATCCCTGTATACATGATGGATGATGCGGAAACCGTAAAGAACGGCGGTCTTATGCTCATCATGGCTAATGACCTTGAAAACGCAGGAAGCTTCACGGCCGATTCTATCGGGAAGATACTGTGCGGGGAAGAGCCCGGCAGCCTTCCGTGCATATATACAAGTTCGCCGAGTATATATGTCAACTACAAAACAGCAAAGAGGATAGGCTATCCTCTTACCTTTGAATTTCTCACGGTATGTGACGAGATATACGGAGGAGACAACTGATCATGTCCGGCAGCAGGAAACAGCATACAATCTATACAGCAGTCCTGATGCTGGTCGCAGTCCTCGGGATAACGTTCGTTTCGACAATGGGATTTCTCAATTACCGGTCGACAGCGATTAATCTTGAAGTGCAGGTAATCAACAGGATAGAAGAGGATACGGTCTCGGATATAGAGACATCCCTTGAATTCGGCAAGAGCTTTGAGAACTACTACGGCATGGACGACATGTTCTCAAATATGACTTCGCAGTTCAGAGGGATCACGCCGTTCGTCATATCTTCAGACGGCACTCTCATGTACTTCATGGAGCAGGGAAGATATGATCAGAGTGACATAGAGAAATTCCTAAGATCAAGGGACTTCACAGCAGGCATAGCTTCGGCAAAGGATGACGAGCCTGTCAACATCAAATCAGGACGCACGCATGTCTCAATGGTCCCGATCCATCAGGACGGCAAAGTAGCAGGCTATATGGCGTGCATCTATCCGGAATCGATCTTCAGAAATGCGTTTAAGGATATATCGAGGAAGGTGCTACTTCTCGACATCGTCATAACGCTGATTGTATGCTGCGCTCTTTACATATATCTCAACATTGAAGATGACGAGAGACACAGCAGCAAGCATACTCCTGAAGACCTTAAGGCGATAGAGAAGACCACTACAACCGTGATTATCGCAGCCGGCGTTCTTGTTATGTCGCTCTCATCGATGTACGTCTATCAGGCTGACTACAGGGGCAAAATCGAAGAGTCTGTCAAGGTATCTCTCAAGAACCTCGAGGCTCAGATCGAGGATGTCAGAAGCACCGGCATAGACCTGAGAGAAGCCGAAGGACTCAGAGAATACATCGATAAAAAGATCTATTCCATAGATACGCTTCATGCAGTCAGGATAACCGAAAGAATATCCGAGGTGCGCCTCACAAGCGAGCAGACCGACCTCATCATCTATGAGTTCGGAGATACTGACGGAAGCGGCAAGCTGTACCTTGAAGCGGAGATATCTGAAAAAGCCATCGATCATGACATGAGAGATATCATTCTCATCATGCTCTCTACGATGATCATCCTTCTCATATTCGTATATGAGCTCAATACGCTTGTCGACCTCATCTCGCATTCCGCATCTGAAAGATATGGCGATAACAGAGCCTTTTCTGAGAAAAGAGTATCACAGGCACTGAGATTCACGGGATTCCTGTGTTCGACTGCAGAATACATGTGCGTCCCGTACGCCGCTATGATGATAAGGGCAGGGGGAGAGTCGCTCTTCGGACTATCCGTCGGAATGACCGCTGCACTGCCGCTTACACTCGAAGGCCTGATGCAGATGATGGGCATGATCGCTTTGCCTGGTGCTGTTAAGAAGCTTAACGTGCACAAGGTTTTTATTTACTCCGCTGCGGTAATGGTCATATGCAATGTGACTGCATTCCTGTCAGGTAGAGCGCTGGCGATAATTCTCTGCAGAGCCCTTGCCGGGTTCGCATATGCGGGATTCAAGCAGGTATCTAATTATCTCATCACAAGCGGATATGAGACCGAGCAGGGAAGAAGCGAGAATATATCCCAGGATAATGCAGGCCTTCTTGCAGGAGCTACCTGCGGAGCCGGCCTCGGAGCTATCCTGTCGGCTAATATGGGATACGGAATGACATTCCTGTTCTCAGCTGTATTGTTCGCAGTTTATCTCGCTGTAACGCTCCTCGTAGTTCCGTGGAAGATGCTTCGCAGGAGAAATGAAGGCGCGGATGAAAACGAGATACTTAAATTCAGCGATCTTAAGAATCTGCTTACTTCGCCTGAGATACTTCTGTTCGTTGCAGTGCTCCTTATACCGCTTAATATAGGCGTCATGCTGTGCGTGACTCTCATACCGGCTATATGCCAGACTGAGGGCATCTCTTCAGTCATTCTGAGTTACTGCTATATAGCCAACGGAATTGCAGGAATATACATCGGACCATCGCTCGTTGTTAAGGCCAAGGAAAGGTTCGGACTTCCTGCCAGCATAAGTTTTGCATTCGCACTGACTGCGGTGAGCATATTCATACTCAAGCTGCCTCCGGTCGCTGTGATGATCATCATTTCGAGCATGATACTCGGATTCCTCGACGGATTCGGCACGCCGGCAGTTACAGACAGGTTCATGGAGCTTAAGTCAGTCAGAAACAATCTCGGCGAATCGACGGCCCTCAACCTGTATATCCTTATAACTTACATACTGCTTACGTTCGCTCCGATGATCGCTGAGCTTCTGCTGCTGCCGGGGCACGGAGCGCTGTCACCTATGATGATAGGCGCGGCAGTGTATGCGGCAGCAGCTGTGATAGTTCTCCTTACAGGAAGAAGCAGCAGGGAATAGGCAGCAGGAAGCTGCATGATCCGCCGTTTGCGCCCTTGTGCAGGCATAATTGAAAAACACTACATGTTGTGGTATTCTATTCTTGGTATTTAATCTGAGGCTGAAAAGCTGCAAGGAAATTAATGGAGTGCTTCGGGGAGGGATGCTATGAAATGCCCGTATTGCAATTATGAGGATACTAAAGTAGTAGACTCGAGACCTGTGGAAGACGGACTCGCCACCAGGAGAAGAAGAGAGTGTGCAAAGTGCCACAAGAGATTCACGACCTTTGAGAAGATCGAGAACTCGCTGCTTGTCGTTGTGAAGAAGGACGGCACCCGTGAGAGCTTTGACAAGAACAAGATCATCAACGGCATCATGAAGGCCTGCCAGAAGACCAAGGTCACCTATGAGGATGTTCAGAGGATCGCAGACAACATCGAGCGCGGTCTTTCCAACACCATGGAGAAGGAAATCAAGTCCACAATGATCGGACGCCTGATCATGGAAGAACTCAAGAGGATCGACCAGGTCGCATATGTGCGTTTTGCATCTGTATATCAGGAGTTCAAGAGCGTCGATACGTTCATCGACGAGATCAATAAATTAAGATAAGAGGAATTATTAATGCTTAGAGTTGCAATTGACGGCCCGGGCGGAACGGGCAAAAGTTCTATTGCCAAAGCTGTAGCTGAAAAGCTCGGTCTTGAGTATATCGATACCGGTGCTATGTACAGGGCAATGGGTCTCAAGTCGCTTCGCCAGGGAGTATCACCGGATGATATTGAAGCTGTAGAGAAGATGCTTGCTGAGACTACTCTGGATTTCAGGGACAATCACATGTATCTTGACGGCGAGGATGTAAGCGGTCTTATAAGGACCGGCGAGGTATCCATGGCTGCATCGAACATTTCAAAACTTCCTGCAGTCAGAGCCAAGGCTGATGAGCTCAGCCACCACCTCGCATCCACAAGAGATGTAATCATGGAGGGACGCGACATCGGGACATTCGTTATTCCTGATGCCGAGGTCAAGATTTTCATGACCGCCTCTGCTGATGTCAGGGCTCAGCGCAGATATCTTCAGCTCAAGGAGGCCGGCAAACCGGCTGATTTTGACGAGATATACGAAGATATCCAGAAGAGAGATTATCAGGATTCGCACAGAGACTATCATCCGCTTCAGCAGGCTGAAGATGCTGTCTTCCTCGACACATCTGAAATGTCGAAAGAGGAAAACATTGATGCTGTGATCAGGATCATTAAAGAAAAGACAGGAAGTGCGGAAAATGCATGTCCGCATGCAGCCTCAGAAGAACGACATTAAAATTACACAATACTTTCAAGCCTCGTTCCTGTGAGCGGGGCTTGAAATATGTTATTCTGCATGTGTGCTCCCGGAAAGGGATATAATATGCAGATAAAGGAAATGCCTGCGAGCGAAAGGCCGCAGGAAAAACTCATATTTGCCGGTCCGTCAGTTCTCAGCAACGCTGAGCTGTTAGCCCTCATCATAAGGACCGGTACAGGCGATAAGTCTGCCATCCAGCTGGCCGAAGAAGTCATAGCATATGCTTCGCAAGTCAACGGAGGACTCGGCAAGGCAGACGCCGGTGAGCTGACAGGAATCGATGGCATCGGGCCTGCCAAAGCGTGCTCGGTCATTGCTGCCATAGAGCTCAGCAAGAGACTTATGGCAGAAAGCGTAATGGAAAGCTCCGGGAAGCTATGTGACAGCAGGGATGTTGCCGGCCTTCTTGCAAGAGAGATGATGTATGAAAACCGTGAGATATTCATGGCGATCAACCTTAACTCCAGATTCAAGGTCATATCCAAGGACATCATCTCCATCGGAAGCCTCGACATGACACCAGTTCATCCGAGAGAGGTGTTCTCTCCGGCGATAAAGAGAGGAGCTGCATCTGTCATAGTGGCTCACAATCACCCGAGCGGCGATCCAGAGCCGAGCGAACTTGATTTCGATGTGACAAGAAGGCTGCTTGAGTCTTCGAGGATCATCGGCATAAGGCTTATCGACCATGTCATAATAGGTAACGGGCGGTATATAAGCCTGAGAGACATGGGCTACATACCCGAAGAGTAGAAATTATCAGGATCAAAGGAGATGGTGCTAATGGCAAGAACAATTACCGTAAATGCACTCGTTGATGCTCTCAGAAGAGCCAAGCTGCTTGTAAAGGTCAACGGCGGCTCTTATTCCGAAGATATTACAGGTGTTACTTACAATTCAAAAGAAGTCGAGGCAGGATACCTCTTCGTCTGCAAGGGCGCTCATTTCAAAGAGCAGTATCTTCGCGACGCTCTCGCAGCCGGCGCATCCTGCTACGTATCCGAGGACCTCTACGGACTCGGTACACTTATCTGTCCTGAGATCATAGTCTCGGATATAAGGCTTGCAATGCCTGTAATAGCTGAGACCTATTACGGAAGACTTTCAGACAGCCTCCGCATCGTAGGCATCACAGGCACCAAGGGAAAGTCGACAACAGCGTATTTTGTCAGGTCCATCCTTGATGAGAGCATGGCGGCTGTTGGCGGACATCGCACTGCTATATGCTCCGGAATAGATAACTATGACGGTGTCATCGAGGAAGAATCCCATCTCACCACTCCTGAGATCATGGAGCTGTATCAGCACATGTACAACGCCGTCAGGACAGGCATCAGGTACATGACCATGGAAGTCTCAAGCCAGGCTCTCAAATATGACAGGGTCGACGGCGTGACATTCGAGGCAGGAGCTTTCCTCAACATCGGAACGGACCATATAAGCGAGATAGAGCATCCGGATTTTGACGACTACCTTGAATCCAAGCTAAAGATATTCGCACAGTGCCGCAAGGCAGCCATCAATCTCGACTGCGATGAGCAGGAGAGGATACGCGCTGCAGCTGAGGCGTGCCCGTACGTTATCGCATTCAGCCAGAAGGACGAGACAGCCAACATCTACGGATACAATATCCGCTCTGAGGCGGGCAAAGTCACTTTGCGCGTGCGCGGAACAGATATCGTCGGCTGGAACGATTTTGATGAAGAGTTCACTCTCGGCACGTTCGGAACCATCAACGTCGAGAATGCTCTTGCTGCCATCGCTATATCCACTCTGCTCGGAGTTCCGAGAGAGTATATAAGGACAGGCCTTGCCAAGGCGACTTCGCCTGGCCGCATGGAAGTCTTCTATAGCGAAGACGGCAACCGCATCGCTATCGTCGACTATGCTCATAACAAGCTGAGCTATGAGAAGTTCTTCGATACCATCGCAGATGAGTTCCCTGACAAGAAGATCATGATAGTCTTCGGATGCCCGGGAGGCAAAGCCTTCGCAAGGAGAGAAGAGCTCGGAACCATCGCAGGACATAACTGCGTCTACTCGATCATCACCGAAGAGGACTACGGCGAAGAGGATGTCAACAAGATATGCGATGAGATAGCCGGTTTCGTCAGGGCTGCAGGAGGCGAGTGCGAGATCATCACCGACAGAGTCGAGGCCATCAAGAAAGCCATCACCATGATGGATGACGACACGATTCTGTTCCTGCCTGGAAAGGGCCGTGAAACAAGAGAAAAGAGAGGAATACAGTACATCGATACACCTTCCGATGCGGATGTCGTAATCGAGTACATGAAATAGGTAATGAGAAATTTCGAATTTGCTGAACAGCTCGGAAGAGAAGAGTTCGACGGCTTTGCCCGCGAAAATGCAGGCAGGGTCAAGACTCATTTTCTCGGCTCATATGAGTGGGGAGAGGTTTCGCGTGTCAGAAACTGGCAGCCGTTCTACACCGGAGTAAAGGAGAACGGCAGACTTGTTGCAACCATGCTGGTCCTGAGAAGAACGCTTGTGATGGGATATACCTATTTCTATATTCCTCGCGGATTCACAATGGACTGGGCAGACAGAGAGCTTATTGCATTTGTTACTGAAAGCCTTAAGAAATTCGGCCGTAAGCACAAGGCTCTCTTCTTTAAGATTGACCCGGATATCCGCCTTCACAGAGTGGATATTGAAGGGAATATCGCAGCCGATGCGCCTCAGGGCACTAAGGACGGCGCTCTTTCTGAACTTGACTCCAATGAGGACCTGGTAAAGTATCTTGTTTCCCTCGGCTACAGACACAAACCGCTTAATTACGCCTTTGAAAACGAGCAGCCGAGGTTCACATTCAGGATAGATGTCAGCGGCAGCATGGACGACATACGCTCCCGCTACAGCAAGACGACGCTCCACGAGATCCGTAAGAGTCAGGAGAACAGTGTCGAGGCGTACAAGGGCGGAAGAGAAGACATCGAAGACTTTGTCAGGCTGACTGCCATGACCGAGGCAAGGCAGGGGTATCTCTCACACGAACACAGTTTTTACAGCAAGTTCTATGATATCCTTCATCCTGCCGGAATGGCGGATATATACATGGGCAAAGTGGATATACGGGCCCTGACGGAGAGGACTAAGGCAGACCTTGCCGAGAACGAAGCTCTCATGGAGAAGTATTCTGCCAGCCAGAGCAAAAAGGCCAGGAATATGACCAAGGAGATCGGAAACAGGCTGGCCGCACTTAATAAGAAGATGGCTGACCTTGAGAACAGGCCGCAGGAGGAAATCGCTGTATCCTCATACATTACCGTTAAGTATCTCGATAAGATATGGACCCTGTACGGAGCCAATGACATGGACTACAGCCATTATTATCCGAACTACGCAGTGTATGAGAAAATGATAGAGGATGCAAATTCCGAAGGCCTCAGGGTGTTTGACGGATTCGGTACGGTCGGACGGCCTGATGCGGACACAGGAGCCCTCGGCCTGTATGAATTCAAGAAGAAATGGGGAGGAGAACTCACCGAGTTCATTGGAGAGTTCGACTACATTCTCAATAAACCGGTATTTTTCGCTTACAGCAGACTTATTCCGCTGTATCACAGGGCAAAGAACAGAAAACTCAGAAATGAGCGTAACAGATAAGAAGACAGGAAGAATAATAGATCAGGATTTCATTGCAGTGGCGCTGGGCGGCGATATGAACTGCTACGGTGTGGCGCGCACTTTTTATGAGGCCTACGGCCTTAAAAGTGTGATGCTCGGAAAAGAGCCTATATTCCCGACAGCGGACAGCAGCCTCTTTTCGGACAGGCTGTATGATAAGGACCTGCTCGAAGATGATGTTCTCATAAGGATGCTCACTGAAGTGCAGAACAGGTATCCGGGAGTCAGGAAGTTCATGTTCGCCTGCAACGATGACTATGTGAGGCATCTCATCCACAATAAAGCTGCTATAGAGGCTATAAGCAGCGATTTTATCGTACCTGTTATCTCAGAAGAACTCTTCGACAGGCTCGACGACAAGGATTCCTTCTATGAGGTCTGCGAGGAGTACGGTCTTCCGTATCCGGGGAGCGTGGTATTTGACTGCGCGGCAGGCAGCCTTGACGACTTCGTGATCCCGTTTGACTATCCTGTATTCATCAAGCCTTCAAGCAATGTCATTTATTTCAACTTCGAATTCGAGGGCAAGCAGAAGGGCTACAAGATAGACAGCAGGGAAGAACTGAGAGATGTGCTCGGGCGCATCCAGGCAGCCGGCTATCCTGACAAATTCATCATCCAGGAATATGTAGACGGCGATGATGAGTATATGTTCATTTATTCTGCTTACTGCGATAAGGCGGGCAAAGTCAGGATGATGTCCGGCGGACAGATCCTGATGCACGACAGGACGCCTGAACTTATCGGCAATTACAATGCAGTCGGCAACGCACGCGACGACGAGCTGATGAAAACTCTTGCATCTTTCCTCGAAAGGATAGGATTCACGGGAGTATGCCATTTTGATATCCAGTATGACAGGAACCGCAACGGATATGTCGTATTTGAGATAAACATCAGGCAGGGCCGCAGCAACTATTACATGACTGCAAGCGGGATGAATTACGCAAGGCTTATGGCAGAGGACTATCTGTGCGAAGATAGCATCTCAGCTAACGGAAACGATACCGCGGATCAGGGCAATGCAGATATGACTTTTGCCGTAGCAGATGATCCTTTCATTGTAAGCAATGTATCACGCTTAAATCTTGCAAGAGCGATAGGAAAGAAAAAGGTGCTGTCCGTTCCTCATGCAAACTTCTACCGTTTCCAGCTGGCGCCTTATGATAAAAGCGCTAAAAACAGCATATACATGCTGCGCCTTGAGCGAAGCATTATGCGCGACTATATGAAATACAACAAATAGGACCTTCAGATATTATTCTGACTTATACCGGCGGCCTCTTGTCAGGCCGTCTTTTGTATTTCCCAAGGTTAAGAAGGGGAAAGGTAGCTAGGAAGTGTTGACTTACCGCACGGTCAGAAATATAATAACGGTTGTTTACCAAGTGTAAAATAATGAATATGGAGGATTCACAATGTTATTTCAGCTTTACAGTGATCATGCTGTTATGCAGCTCATTGGCTGGGTACTTGCATTCTGCGGTCTTATCCTGATGAATGAGATCGGAAGAAGAACCAAGGCAGGCGGCATGGTAGTATTCGTCATCATTCCGGTGATTCTCACAGTTTACTTTATCCTTGCACATATGGGCATGTTCGGAGGAGCACAGAATCCGACTGTTGCATATATGGACGGATGGTTCCATTATTTCAAGCTTTATGCTGCTGACATCGGCTGCGTAGGCTTCATGATGATCAAGTACAAGTGGGGAATCGGAAAAGAAAAATGGTTCAAATGGTTCCCGTGGTTCATCGTTGCAGCCAACATTATGATCGCTAACATTTCCGACATGGAATCTGCTCTCGCAGCATTCTCCATCACAGGAGACTTCAGCGGTGCATGGTGGGCATCAAATGAAGGCGTATTCATCTACGGCGGATGGTGGAACATCGTTAACGCTATCGCAGGAATGATCAACATCTTCTGCATGACAGGATGCGTTCACCTCTATACATCCAACGACAAGAACATGTCAGACATGCTCTGGCCGGATATGACAATCTGGTTCATCGTTGCATACGATCTGTGGAACTTTGAATACACTTACCTCAATCTTCCTACGCATACATGGTACTGCGGCGTTGCACTTCTCCTTGCTCCTACATTTGCAAACGCACTCTGGAACAAGGGAGCATGGATCCAGAACAGAGCAAACACACTCGCTATCTGGTGCATGTGGGCACAGGTCGTTCCTGGATTCCAGCTCAGCAGCAGATTTGCAGCAGCACTTCCATCGGTATATGCAGGAGCTACAGAGAACGGTGTTACAACCATGGATCTCTATGCTAAGGCTATTGAGCTCTACAATGCAGGAGCAGGCAAAACTGCACAGGCAGGCGAGATCATCTCCTCGATGGGTATCCATGCAGATCCGAGAGCTCAGGGCGTAGTCGCAATGCTCGCGATCACAGCAAATGTTATCTGCATCGCAGTTATCATCAAGCGCTCCATCGCAATGGGCAAGAACCCTTACTCAAACGAAGTATTTGCAGGTACAAAGGACTTCGAAGAAGCAATGGCAAGGGCAAGGGTAGAGGCATAATACCGTCATCCGGCAACCTTAAAAATGCATGAAAACAGGCAGTCAGCGTCATGTGCGCGGCTGCCTGTTTCGGTATGACAATATTAGCCATATATTCGTTGACTGGACTTAACTATATAAGTATAATTAATGAGTATTATTATGCAATTTGACTACAGAATGTGGCATTTCACTTCTGAAGCTACAATATGTATATATTACAAATTTAATAACATAAGGAGGTGCTTATGTCACCAGTTTCAATTGTTGTCAGCATCGTCCTCCTTATTGTCGGTATACTGATTGGTTATATCTATCGCAAGAATATCGGAGAGAAGGCAATCGGAAGCGCTGAGATGCAGGCCAAGAACATACTGCTCGACGCGCAGAATACTGCAGAGAACCTGCGCAAGGAAAAGGTTCTTGAAGCAAAGGAGGAAATACACAGACTGAGAGAGGACTACGAGAAAGAGTTCAAGATAAGAAGAAACGAAGTCCAGAAGTCTGAGAGAAGGATTCTGCAGAAGGAAGAAAACATCGACCGCAAGCTTGAGAATATCGAGAAGCGTGAAAACGGTCTCACCAAGAGAGAGCAGTCGATGAATGAAAAACACAAGGAAATCGATGCTTATATCGCAAAGCAGGTAGCTGAGCTTGAGAGAATTTCGGGTTATTCAAGAGAGGAAGCCCGTGAGATCCTTCTCAAGGAGGTCGAAGGAGATATCCGTAAAGACGCCAGCGAGATGATCGTAAGGATCGAAAATGAAGCCAAGGAAGAGGGCGACAAGAGGGCAAGAGAGATCATCACAACAGCTATCCAGAGATATGCTGCTGACCAGGTCACAGAAAGTACTGTTTCCGTAGTAAGTCTTCCTAACGACGATATGAAGGGAAGGATCATCGGAAGAGAAGGCCGCAACATCAGAGCCATCGAGACACTGACAGGTGTCGACCTGATCATTGATGACACACCGGAAGCCGTTATCCTTTCAGGCTTTGACCCGGTAAGAAGAGAGATCGCAAGGATCGCTCTTGAGAAACTCATAGTCGACGGACGTATCCACCCGGCAAGAATCGAGGAGATGGTCCAGAAGGCTACCAAGGAAGTCAACAACATCATCAAGGAAGAGGGCGAGAGAGCCTGCTTCGAGACAGGTGTTCACAACCTGCATCCGGAGCTCGTCAAGCTCCTCGGAAGACTCAAATACAGAACATCATACGGACAGAATGTGCTGCAGCACTCCATCGAGGTTGCTACACTTGCCGGCATGATGGCTGAAGAGCTCGGACTCGATCCTAAGCTCGCAAGAAGAGGCGGACTCCTCCACGATATCGGAAAGTCCATCGACCACGAGGTAGAAGGAACTCACGTAGAGATCGGAGTCAACATCTGTAAGAAGTACAAAGAGTCCTGGAAGGTCATCAACGCTGTTGAATCCCACCACGGAGACGTTGAGGCAACTACTCTTGAATCCATGCTCGTAGGAGCTGCCGATGCACTTTCAGCTGCAAGGCCGGGTGCAAGAAGAGAGACACTCGAGTCCTACATCAAGAGACTTGAGAACCTCGAGCAGATCGCTAATTCGACCAAGGGCGTTGATAAGTCCTATGCGATCCAGGCCGGCAGAGAGATCAGAGTCGCTGTCAAGCCTAACCAGGTCAAGGATGATGAAGTACCAATGCTCGCAAGAGAGATCGCCAAGAAGATCGAGCAGGAGCTCGAGTATCCTGGACAGATCAAGGTCAACGTCATCAGAGAGACCAAAGCAACAGAGTTTGCTAAGTAAGGTCGCGAATTATACATTACCTTAAACATAATAAACAGGAGGCTCTCCGTGATAAGGAGAGCCTTTTTCAGGGAAAGATCAATACTAATGATATATCTTGATAACAGCGCTACTACAAGACAATATGATGAAGTGACCGAGCTTGTCTACACCATGGCCAAGGAGAACTTCGGAAACCCTTCTTCTCTTCATGCGCTCGGTTTTGACGCAGGCAACATCCTTTTCGATGCGAGAAGGGATATCGAGGACCTTCTGTATCCTGGCGGAGAGGTCATATTTACTTCGGGCGGGACCGAAAGTGACAATATGGCTCTCGTCTCCACAGCACGAAAGCTCAGGAGAAGGGGAAACCGCATACTTACGACCCGCATAGAGCATCCTGCAGTCCTTGAGACCTGCAGAAGGCTCTCAGACGACGGCTTTACGGTCGAATACCTCGGAGTAGATAAGACCGGCTGCATCGATCCTGAAGACGTTGCTGCTGCTCTTACTGAAGATACGATCATGGTTTCCATCATGACAGTCAATAACGAGACCGGTGCTATACAGCCTGTACTTCCTGCGGCCAAAGCGGTCAGGGATTTCAACAGGCAGCACGGCACGAAGATCGTCTTCCACACCGATGCGGTCCAGGCGTTCGGAAAGATCCCGATGGATGATGCGCAGTTCGATCTCGTATCAGTCAGCGGCCACAAGTTCCACGGGCCTAAGGGAGTCGGATTCCTGTACATGAACAAGGAACTCAAGCTTCCTGCATTCATAACAGGAGGCGGGCAGGAGAGCGGATACCGCTCCTCTACCGAGAACACCACCGGAATCGCAGGGCTCGGCCTCGCTGCAAGGATGTCTCATGACAACCTCATGGGCAAGATGAGCCGCATGGCTGAAGTGAATGAATACCTTCGCAAGGGCCTGATGACTGAGCTTGCCGACGTCACGCTCAACGGAACTGAAGAGCAGGGCTTTACTCTCCACGATCACGGCAGCAGATGCCCGTCGGTACTCAATCTCACATTCGCAGGCACACGCGGAGAAGTGCTCCTGCACACACTCGAGCAGGACCGGATATTCGTATCTACCGGCTCGGCGTGCTCGTCTCACAAGACAGGAGACAGCCACGTGCTGCAGGCTATGGGACTTGATCACAAGGCTATAGAAGGAGCCATAAGATTCAGTTTCTCTGAGTTCAACACCATCGAAGAGATGGATACCGTAATAGAGAAGGTCAAAGCAGCTGTTACAAGGTTCCGCAAACTCGGCAGTTTCCGGTAATTAATTATCGTTAATAAGGAGATTTATGGATAAGAAATTATATATAGTCCGCTGCGGCGAAGTCGCACTCAAGGGTATGAACAAGCCGTATTTTGAGAGAATACTTCTTGAGCGTGTCCGCAAAGCGGTTGAATGCTATGAAGACGCAGAAGCAAAGTGGATCGACGGACTCATGTTCGTCAGAGTCTCTGTTGATGTACCTGAAGATGAAGTCATCGCAAAATGCGTAAGAGTATTCGGCGTAGCTTCGGTCAGCCCGGCTGTTGAAGCGCCTAAGGATATAGACGAGATCGGCAGAGTTGCAGCTGAGTTCATGCAGAAGATCATCGACGAAGAAGGCGTCAAGACCTTCAAGGTCAAGGGCAAGAGAGCTGACAAGTCCTTTGCAGTGCAGTCACCTGAGATCGGACGCATTGTAGGAGCTATCATCCTCAAGTCATGCAAGGTCCTCAGCGTTGATGTTCACGACCCGCAGGTCACACTTACAGTCGACGTAAGGCGCGAGGGAGCTTATATATTCAGAGATAAGGTCAGAGGATTCGGCGGGCTTCCGCTCGGAACCAACGGAAAGGGACTCATCCTCATGTCAGGCGGTATCGACAGCCCTGTCGCTGCTTTCATGATGGCCAAGAGAGGCATGAGCATCGAAGCAGTTCACTTCCATTCATATCCTTACACCAGCCAGAGAGCTCAGAAGAAGGTAGAAGACCTCGTAAAGGTCCTCGCTGGATACATGGGAACAGTCAGAATGCATGTCATCAACCTTCTGCCTATACAGGAGCAGATAGTTACACACTGCCCTGAAGATGAGACAACACTGCTCGTCCGCAGATTCATGATGAGAATCGCAGAGCAGATCGCAGTCAAGAACGGCGACATGATGCTGATAACAGGCGAAGACCTCGGTCAGGTCGCTAGCCAGACAGCAGAGGCTCTCGTAGTCACAGACTCCGTTGTAAAGATGCCGGTAATGAGACCTCTTATCGCAATGGATAAGGTGGATATCATGGACAAGGCCCGCGAGATAGGCACATATGACATCTCCATCCAGCCATACGAGGACTGCTGCACGGTATTCCTGCCAAAGCACCCGGTAACCAAGCCTAAGCTCGAAAGGATCGAGGCATCCGAGTCAGCACTTGATGTACAGGCACTTGTAGATGCAGCTGTAGCATCTGAGGAAATAATTGAAATCAGGCCATAATCTTTTAGAATGCCAATATCAGCAGCCTGACAGAAATCTATAGTGAGGGGCAAAGAATATGAATAATTCTGATTCTGATGATATCAGAGCTAACAGAAAAGAGGGTGATGAGTACGATACGATCGGAGATGTACTGCGTAAGGGCGGAGTACGAAAAGCTCTCGTAATCTTTTTTGTGGCACTGCTTGCAGGCTGCCTTCTGATCCAGGGTCTTGGCGGTGGTGTACTTTTCAAAATCATTTCCGATCTCATTTCTTGACATTTATAACCGCTAGAGTTATCATTCACGGGTAAAACGTTGACGAGGACAGTAGGTATACAGGCGGTTCTTCCGAGAGAGGGATGGCAGCTGGAATCATCCTAAGGACCCGTGTACTGAACACCACCTCCGAGTGGCACCAATCATGCCCGCTTTGGCCGCGTTACAAGCCTCAATGAGTGCCGGTGAGAATACTTGCCGGAAAGATGGGTGGAACCACGGATACTGATGAGTATGCGTCCCTTCTGACAATTCGTCGGAGGGGACTATTTTTTGTACCTCTCCGGGGATTTCGATTCGCGGGCGCCTTAGTGCGGCGGTCCGTATGAGAAAAGAAGAGAACAGAAGAAGGAGGAAATCACAATTGATTATCACACTGAAAGACGGAAGCAAGAAGGAATACGCTGAGCCGATGATGGCTTATGATATCGCCAGAGATCTCAGCGAAGGTCTTGCAAAAGTTGCATGCATCGCAGAAATAGACGGTAAGGCATGTGACCTCAGAACTGTTATCGACCATGACTGCGAGCTGAACATCCTTACATTCGATTCGGATGAAGGAAAGAGAGCATACAGACATACCTGCTCACACGTACTCGCAGAGGCTGTCAAGAATCTGTATCCGGATGCAAAACTTGCAATCGGACCTTCAATCGACAACGGATTCTACTATGACTTCGACATGCCGCCTCTCACAAGAGAGGATCTCGACAAGATCGAGGCTGAGATGAAGAAGATCATCAAGAAGGGCGACAGACTTGAGAGATTTGAGATGCCTAGAGAAGAAGCCATTCAGATGTACAAGGAAAAGGATGAGCCTTACAAGGTGCAGCTGATCGAGGATCTTCCTGAGGATGAGACTATCTCATTCTACAAGCAGGGTGACTTTGTTGAGCTCTGCGCAGGACCTCACATCATGAGCACAAGACCTATCAAGGCTTTTGCCCTGACATCCAGCTCCGGTGCTTACTGGAGAGGCGATGAGCACAACAAGATGCTCACAAGAATTTACGGAACTGCCTTCACAAAGAAGGAAGACCTGAACGAGTACCTCGAGTATCTCGCAGATATCAAGAACAGAGATCACAACAGGCTCGGCCGTGAAATGGACCTCTTTACAACTGTAGACGTCATCGGCCAGGGACTGCCGCTCTTCATGCCTAAGGGAACCAAGATCATCCAGAAGATGCAGAGATGGATCGAGGACCTCGAGGAGTATGAATGGGGTTATGTCCGCACAAGGACACCTCTTATGGCTAAGTCCACTCTTTACAAGATCTCGGATCACTGGTATCACTACAAGGACGGAATGTTCCTGCTCGGATATGACAACATGGACGAGCTCATGGCAGCAGAAGACCGTTCTGCAGAGATCCACGGAGTAGAGGACCTCAATCTCATCGAGAATGATGCCGACAGCAACGTAATGGCACTTCGTCCGATGACATGCCCGTTCCAGTACTATGTATACAAGGCTCGTCAGAAGAGCTACAGAGATCTCCCTTACAGAATGGGCGAGACTTCGACTCTCTTCAGAAATGAGCAGGCCGGCGAGATGCACGGACTTACAAGAGTACGTCAGTTCACCATCTCAGAGGGCCATCTGGTAGTTGCACAGGATCAGCTCGAAGAGGAATTCAAGGGATGCGTTGAGCTTGCAAAATACTGCCTGACAACACTCGGCCTTGAGGGAGACGTAACATACCGTCTGTCCAAGTGGGACCCTGAGCACGCCGAGAACTACCTCGGAACAGCTGAGGAATGGGACCGTGTTGAAGGATTCATGAGAGACATTCTCAACGACATCGGCCTTGAGTTCAAGGAAGCTACAGGCGAAGCTGCATTCTACGGTCCTAAGCTCGACATCCAGGCCAAGAACGTATACGGCAAGGAAGATACAATGATCACTATCCAGATCGACACATTCCTCGCTGAGCGTTATGACATGTACTACATCGACAGAGACGGCCAGAGAAAGCGCCCTTACATCATCCACCGTACATCGATCGGATGCTATGAGCGTACACTCGCATGGCTCATCGAGCACTACGCAGGAAACCTGCCTACATGGCTTTGCCCTGAACAGGTCAGGATCCTTCCTATTTCCGACAAGGTCGCTGACTACGCTGAGGAAGTACGCAAAGAGCTCCGCAAGAACGGCGTAGACGTTACTGTTGACAACAGCAGCGAGCGTATCGGCTACAAGGTACGTAAGGCTCAGATGGAGAAGGTTCCTTACATGCTCGTACTCGGAGCCAAGGAAGCAGAGGACGGCAACGTATCCGTCCGCTCGAGATATCTCGGCGATGAGGGTGTAAAGCCTCTCGGAGAATTCGTAAGTGCAATCTGCGAAGAGATCCGCACCAAGGAGATCCGCAAGATCGAGAAAAAAGATCAGTAAATGAGTGATCAGAGTCATCCGGAAAATTCCGCACGGTATAGAGTTATCTGAAAAATAATGGTATACTTAATGGCGGCGGGCCGGAATGGCTCTGATTTCATTATGCAGTGCGAAACGGCTCTGTATGATCAGGCAGATTCCGCATGCGGACCCGCAGAAATCAAGATAATTAGAGGTAAAGCTGATGAGCGTAAAATACAAGAGAGTCCTTATCAAGATCAGCGGCGAAGCGCTTGCTGGCGAAGACAGATTCGGTGTCAATGCTGCTGAGCTCGCCAAGGTCGCTGCACAGATCAAGGAGATCAGAGACGCAGGAGTAGAGGTCGCAGTTGTTTGCGGCGGAGGCAATTTCTTCCGCGGCAGGACAGGAGAGAATATCGACCGTCCGACTGCTGACTACATGGGCATGCTTGCAACCGTCATGAACGGACTTGCAGTTCAGGATGCGCTTCTTTCAATAGACTGCCCGGCCAAGCTGATGACAGCCATTGAGATAAGAGATATGGCAGAAGGCTATGCAAGGCGCAAGGCTCTTGACTACCTTGATGAGGGCAAAGTCGTTGTATTCGGCGGAGGCACCGGCAGCCCGTTCTTCACAACAGACACAACAGCAGCTCTGAGAGCAGCTGAGATCGGCGCTGATGTGCTGCTTCTTGCCAAGAATATCGATGCTGTATATTCTGACGATCCGAGGACCAACCCGGACGCAGAGAGATATACTGAGCTTTCGTACATGGATATCATTGACAAGGATCTCAAGGTTATGGACCTTACAGCAGCAACTCTGTGCAAGGATACAGGCACCAAGATCTACGTATTCGCACTTGCCGGAGAAGGCAATCTCATGAAGGTCATTAACGGAGAGAACGTCGGAACACTTATCGGTTAATTAAAGGAAATTTATACAGGAGGCATATCATGGCTGGCAAGAAATCACTCGAGGAGAGAATAGAGAGTACTAAAGCTCATCTTAAGGAGAATCTCAACACCGTAAGAGCAGGCAGAGCTAATCCTGCACTTCTTGACAAAGTAATGGTCAACTATTACGGATCACCTACACCGCTCAAGGCACTTGCCAATATTTCGGTTCCTGATCCAAGAACTCTGATGATCTCGCCGTTCGACCCTAAGTCGGTAAGTGATATCGAGAGAGCCATCAACGAGGCTAACATCGGCATCAACCCTGCCAACGACGGCAAAGTGATCAGACTTGCCATTCCTCAGCTCACCGAGGAGAGACGTAAGGAACTCACCAAGGTCGTAAAGAACTACGGAGAGGATGCCAAGGTTGCTGTCAGAAATCTCAGAAGAGATGAGAATGACGCTCTTAAGAAGATGCAGAAGGACGGAGAACTGACTGAGGACGATCTCAAGGAAGAGCTCGACGATGTTCAGAAGAAGATCGAAAAGGCCATCAAGGAAATCGATGAGATCATCGCAGACAAGGACAAGGAGCTCATGGAAGTATAGTCCTGCTTCTTAAGACTGTATGATTTGAATAGGAAACGCGACGTGGCTGCTACAGCCACGTTTGCTGTTAAAAAGGGATACGAATCACTATGGATAAAAGACCAGTGCCGGCTCATGTCGGCATAATTATGGACGGTAACGGCAGATGGGCCAAAGCACACGGAGTGCCGCGTGTAATGGGTCATAATGCCGGCATGCAGTCTATGAAGAAGATAGTCATCGCTACTTCGAACATGGGCATCAAATACCTGACAGTGTACGCCTTTTCCACAGAGAACTGGAAGAGGAGCACTGAAGAAGTAAGCGGCATCTTCAACCTGATAGTCAAGTACGTCAATTCAGAGCTCGAGGAGCTTGATGCCAACAATGTCCACATCAACATCTTCGGGCAGTATGACATGCTGCCTAAGGCTTCTATTGATGCTATCGACAAGATGGTCGGAAGACTTGCGGATAACGACGGGCTTGTATTCAACATCGCGCTCAACTACGGCGGAAGGGATGAGATACTCCGCAGCGTCAGGCAGCTCTGCACAGAGTGCAAAGAGGGCAGAATGGACCCTGATGACCTGACTGAAGACGATATCTCAAGATACCTGTGGTCGGGAAGCGCTCATTTTGATGTTCCGGACCCGGATCTTATCATCAGGACGAGCGGTGAAGAGAGGATATCCAACTTCCTCACATGGCAGTCAGCTTACAGCGAGCTGATGTTTACAGATACGCTCTGGCCTGATTTTACACCTGAGGAATATGCGCGCATGATCGACGCATATGCAAACAGGGACAGACGATTTGGCGGAAGAAAAGAGACCGCCGCAAAGTAAAGGGGATAGTTATATGAAAACCAGAATCATTTCCGGACTGGTCATGGTACCGCTTCTTGCGGTGCTGTACTTCGGAGGAGCAGCTCTCTGGGCTGCAGCACTCATCATAGCTCTGATGGGTATCCATGAATTCTGTAACGGCTGGGAAAACATGGACGTCAAGCCGTCCAAGCCTGTGTGCTATGCGCTGACTGCGCTGCTGTTCGCTACGTGGTTCATTCCTGCGCAGGGTAACATGCCTCAGAACTACGGCAATATGCTTCTGATGTGCCTGTGGCTCTTTGCAGCCGTTGCAGCAGGTCTCATCTACGGCTGGAAGATAAACGAGCGCGGCGCTTATGATGCTGCTTCGACTGTCGTATCGCTTGTGTACATACCGTTCTTCACGTATCACATGGTGCTTATCGACAGGACAGAGTACAAGCTGCTTGTATGGATGGTCGTGATAGCGGCATTCGGTTCGGACATATGCGCATACTTCACCGGATATTTTCTCGGCAAACACAAGATGGCTCCTAATCTCAGCCCTAAGAAGACGATCGAGGGTGCTGTAGGAGGTCTTGTTGGAAGCTCGTTCTTCGGCTGGCTCTTCGGATTTATATTCATGAAAGAGATGGCCGGCGTATGCCTTATCCTTGGCCTTGTGGGCGGAATGGCAGGCATGGCAGGAGACCTTACCGCTTCCGCATTCAAGCGCAAAATGGGCATCAAGGACTACGGCACGCTTATACCGGGTCACGGCGGCATTATGGACAGATTTGACAGCGTCATATTCGTTGCACCGGTGATATATTACCTGATATTCGTAATCACTTATTTTGCAAAATGAAAAGAGTACTTATAATGGGGAGCACCGGTTCCATTGGAACCCAGGCTCTAGAGATAATAAGAAATAACAGAGATAAATTCAGTGTTGCCGGGCTCACCTGCAGGAGCAGGGTCGGCAGCCTTATGGAGCAGATCAGAGAATTCAGGCCTGAAGCTGTATCGGTCGGAACAGCTGATGATGCAGCTTCAGTTCAGCGCGAGTTCCCGGATGTTTCCGTGTATTACGGAGAAGAAGGACTCGTCGAGATCGCTCAGATGGACTGCGATATAGTGCTCAATTCTCTTATGGGCATCAGCGGCCTCGCACCGACCTATAAAGCGATCGAGTGCGGCAGGGACATCGCTCTTGCGAACAAGGAGACTCTTGTGGCAGGAGGAGCTCTCGTAACGGAGCTTTGCAGGGAAAAGGGCGTAAGGCTTCTTCCTGTTGACTCTGAACACAGCGCTATCTTCCAGTGCCTTGAAGGTAACGGCGGCAGCGCATGCGGCAGGGCTTACATAGATCCGTCTGAGTCAGGCTGCGAAGGCCTGTCAAGACCTGTAAGGCGTATTCTCCTCACTGCATCGGGCGGACCTTTCAGAGGCCGCACGCTTGAAGAGATGCGCGATGTCACTATAGAGCAGGCGCTCAATCATCCTAAGTGGAGCATGGGATCCAAGATCACCATCGACTCCGCCACAATGATGAACAAGGGCCTCGAGGTCATAGAAGCCAGATGGCTTTTTGATGTTCCGGCTGAAAAGATAGACATACACGTTCATCCTGAAAGCATAGTTCATTCCATGGTGGAATTCTGCGACGGCTCGGTGATAGCCCAGATGGGACTTCCTGATATGAAGATACCTATCAGTCTCGCGCTTAACTATCCTGACAGGATGGAGTTAATAGGGGAATTCGATCCGGCTGCGGATGATGCGCCGGGCGCAGGCGCTCTAGACCTGTTCACAACGGGCTCGCAGCTTACATTTGAAAAGCCTGACAGAAAAGTTTTCAGGTGCATAGACCTTGCGTATCAGGCGCTGAGGGACGGAGGAGCTGCTCCTGTAGTGATGAACGGAGCCAACGAAGAGCTCGTTGCAAAGTTCCTCGCAGGAAAGACAGGATTCCTCGATATACCTGAAACGATCGAAAAGGTAATGGAACGTGCGGACTTTGCCGCACCCCGCAGTGTAGAAGATATACTGCACATAGACAGAGAGGCCAGAAGAATGGCCAATGAGATACTTAAGGAGAAATAATTGAAAACTGCAATATTGTTCATCGTAATGCTTCTGATACTTGTTATACCTCACGAGTGGGGCCATCTTATCGTGGCAAAGCTCTGTGGTGTCAAGGTCAACGAGTTTTCAGTCGGTATGGGACCGCTCTTATTCAAAAAACAGAAGGGAGAGACCCAGTACTCTGTGAGGCTGCTTCCTCTCGGAGGCTACTGCGCTATGGAGGGTGAAGAAGAGGCTGTTGATGATCCGAGATCGTACAGCAGCAAGACGCCTCTTCAGAAAATAGCCATACTGCTCGCAGGCGTGACTATGAACATCATCATAGCGATCCTCGCTGTTACGCTCGCATATCTTATAGCAGGTATTCCATCCACTACGCTCGGTTCTGTCACACCTGACTCACCGGCTGCAGCAGCAGGTCTTCAGGCAGGTGATAAGATCATCGAGATAGACGGAACGGAAATCAGAAAATGGGATGATGTAGTCACAACAATAGACGGATACCATAAAGGTGATAAGATGGAGATCGTCTACAGCCGCGACGGAAAGTCCCGCTCTGCATTTCTTACACCCGCTTACGATGAGAAGGAAGACCGCTACATGGTAGGCATTGTTGCCGGTATGACACGGAATCCTATAGAATGCATCAAGGCCGGCTTTACGACAACCTGGGAATTGAACAAGATGATGATCGGAGCCTTCCAGAGCATGATAAAGAAGGGAGTCAACAAGGATGATGTCGCCGGGCCTGTCGGGCTTGTCAGGGTCGTTAACCAGACTGCATCTTACGGATTCACATCATATCTCATGCTGCTTGCTCTGGTCAGCCTCAATCTGGCATTTTTCAATATCATCCCGATCCCGGGGCTTGACGGAGGAAAGATATTCTTCATCCTTCTCAAGTTGATCAGCGGAGGCCGCATCAATGACGACATGGAGTACAAGGCCACTATAGTCGGAATGGCTCTGCTGCTCGCAATGTTCGTATTTGTAACTTATAACGACATAATGAATTTAGTAGGTTAATAGTAATGACAAGACAGGTAAACTGCGGGGGCGTCCTCATTGGCGGGGGCGCGCCTGTTTCGATACAGTCGATGACCAACGTCGACACAAGAGATACAGACAGACTCGTAAGACAGATAGATGAGCTTGCAGATGCAGGCTGCGATATAGTTCGATGCGCTATCCCGGACATGACCGCTGCAGAGTCGTTCGGCCGCGCGAGAAAGCTCGTAAGAGTTCCGCTTGTAGCCGATATACATTTTGACTACAGACTTGCGATAGCTGCAATTGAAAACGGCGCAGACAAGATAAGGATCAACCCTGGCAACATCGGCAGCACCGAGAGGGTAAGAGCCGTTGTCGACAAGGCACGGGAGAGAAATATTCCTATCAGAGTAGGCGTCAATTCGGGCTCGCTTGAGAAATCCCTGCTTGAAAAGTACGGCGGTGTTACCGCTGATGCTCTTGCAGAGAGCGGAGCCAATATGCTCAGAGTTATAGAGGATATGGACTATGACCAGCTCGTGGTAAGCATCAAGTCATCCAATGTAAGGATGAACTACGATGCACATCTTAAGCTCAAACAGCTTACAGACTGCCCGATCCACATCGGGATCACAGAGTCAGGCACACCGAGAAACGGCGAGCTGAAATCAGCAGTAGGTATTGGCTCTCTTCTGCTTGCAGGCATCGGAGATACCATGAGAGTATCTCTTACTGATGATCCGGTCAAAGAAGTCCTGCTCGCCAAGAGGATACTCGAGACCGTTGGAATGAGAGAGAGAGCCATCGATGTCGTTTCATGTCCGACCTGCGGAAGGACAGAGATCGACCTCATAAGACTCGCCAATGAAGCTGAAGAGAGACTTGAGACAATCGCAGAGCAGAGGGTGAAGAAGGGTCTCAGGCCGCTTAAGATCGCCGTTATGGGCTGCGCAGTCAACGGCCCGGGAGAGAGCCGCGAGGCTGACTACGGCATCGCCGGAGGTAGAGGCGAAGGCCTTGTATTCTCCCACGGAGAGATAATAGAAAAAGTGCCTGAAGATAAACTCATCGACAGGCTTATTGAGATAGTAGAAGCGGATAACAGCAGATAGACGATGATTAAACTGCCTGAAGAGATACTTTCTGCCGCGGAGCTTACCGAAGCTACCGGAAGGAAGGCAGGAGAACTGGATATAGAGATAACCGGAATCACGGTTGACAAGTCGAGCCTGGTACTCAGTATTGACACCAAGCTCAACTTTGTGATGCCGAGAAATCTCGAAGCAGTCATGAAGCAGCGCATCAGGTCCAAGCTCGGACGGGGCTGCAAGATCCGCATCAACTACATGTATTCGGGCATCAAAGTGGCGCCGCAGAATGCAGATTACGGAAATGATAACGGTAACGGCGGCTATAATAGCGGCGGGGGTTACAGTAACGGCGGAAACGGCGGATACAGGCGCAAGGCCAAGGAAGAGCCGGCTCATGAGAACGGAAGAGGCGAACTTATCCTCCTCGGCAAGGACTTTACAGATGTTCCTGTCGATTATAAGGACCTCGAGCAGTATGTAGGTGCCAAGGACCGCGTATGCATCGAAGGAGAGGTATTCAGCATCGAGTCCATGCCTATCCGTAACGGCAAGGTCCTCCTTACGGTTCTTATCGCTGCCAAAGTCCGCACTTTCTGTCTCAAGGCATTCGTTTCTTCCGAGAAGTTTGCTGAGATCGACGAGAATCTCAGCTCGGGAGACATGATCCGCGCCAGAGGCCCGATCGAGTATGATACCTATGAGCACGAGAACCTGATGATGGCCAATGCTATCAAGAAGGTTGCCAAGACTTTCAAAGAGGATACTTATCCTAACGGAAGGAGAGTCGAGCTTCACTGCCATTCCAAGATGAGCGACAATGACGGATTCAACGAGGTCGAGGACATAGTCAAAACGGCTGCGTACTGGGGCCAGCCTGCGGTAGCCATTACCGATCACGGCGTCGTTCAGGGATTCCCGGATGCTGCCAAGACAGCGGGCAAGCTCGCCAAGGCCGGGAAGAATATCAAGATCATCTACGGAGTCGAGGGCTATCTGTATCCTGATGAAGATGCATGGCTTGAAGACGGCACGCTCGATATTAAGAAGAACAGAACTTACCACATCATTCTTCTTGCTAAGAACCAGGAAGGGCTCAAGAACATATACAAGCTTGTAAGCCTTTCACACATAGATTACTTCTACAAGAGACCGAGGCTGCCGCGCTCAGTGCTTCAGGCTCACAGAGAAGGACTTATCATAGGCAGTGCATGCGAGGCGGGCGAAGTGTACCAGGCTGTAGAGCATGGCGCAAGCGATGAAGAGCTCGACCGCATTGCCTCGTTTTACGACTATCTTGAGATACAGCCTCTCGGCAATAACCAGTTTATGGTCAACGAGGGAAGAGTGGGCAGTGTGGATGATCTTATAGCTTTCAACAAGAAGATCATCGAGGTCGCCGACAGGCTCGGCAAGCTGACCGTAGCCACGACCGACTCTCATTACCCGACCCAGGAGGCTTCTATATACCGCAACATTATCATGGCGGGCATCGGATTCAGGGATACACCTTCCGACTCGCTTTATCTCAGAACTACAGATGAGATGATGAAGGAATTCGAGTATCTCGGAGACCGTGCAGAAGAGATCGTAGTCACCAACACAAATAAGATTGCTGACATGATCGACGATACCATACTTCCGGTGCCTAAGGGCAAATTCCCACCTAGAATCGAAGGCGCTGAGGATCAGCTCAGAAACAGCTGCTATGAAAAGGCATGGTCCATTTACGGAAAACCGCTTCCTTCGGAGATCGAAGAGAGGCTAGAGACCGAGCTCAGCTCCATCATCGGAAACGGATATGCGGTCATGTACATAGCCGCACAGATGCTTGTAACCAAGTCAAACTCTGACGGATACCTTGTAGGTTCAAGAGGTTCTGTAGGATCATCGTTTGCTGCTACAATGGCCGGAATAACCGAGGTAAATCCTCTCGCACCGCACTATATATGCCCTGAGTGCAAGCATTTTGAGTGGTCTGATGAGCCAGACAAGTACGATACCGGATATGACATGCCTGAGAAGATGTGCCCTGACTGCGGCGCAAGAATGAAAAAAGAAGGCCTCAATATCCCGTTCGCTACATTCCTCGGATTCAAGGGAGACAAGGAGCCTGATATAGACCTTAACTTCGCGGGCGAATATCAGCCGGTAGCTCACAGATATGTAGGCGAGATATTCGGAGAGAAGAACGTATTCAAGGCAGGAACAGTAGCGACTATCGCCGACAAGACTGCTTACGGATACGTCAAGCATTACATAGAAGACAACAACATCAAGGCCAACAAGTACGATATAGACTATCTCGTCAAGGGCTGCACCGGTGTAAAGCGTACGACCGGCCAGCACCCTGGCGGCATCATCGTTGTGCCTGACGATCATGAGATATATGAGTTCTGCCCGATACAGAAGCCTGCCAACAAGCGTGATACCGATGTCATCACGACGCACTTCGATTATCACAAGATAGACGAGAACCTGCTCAAGCTGGATATCCTCGGCCACGATGTGCCGCAGCTTATCAGGCATCTGCAGGTCATGACAGGCGTAGATCCGATGGAGATACCTCTTGATGACAGGGAGACACTGAGCATATTCACATCGCTCGACGCGCTTCACATCAAGAATCCTGACTACAAATTCACGCACGGGACATATGCAATCCCTGAGTTCGGCACGAACTTTACCCGCAACATGCTTGATGACATCCATCCGACGACCGTGTCGGCTCTAATCAAGATGTCAGGCTTCTCACACGGAACAGACGTATGGACCAACAACGCGCAGGATCTTCTCAGGAACGGCACAGCCACCATCGACGAAGTAATATCCTGCCGTGACGATATCATGAACTTCCTTATCGCAAAGGGGCTCCCTAACAGCGACGCATTTAAGATCATGGAAATCGTGCGTAAGAACAGGGTGCTGAGCGAAGAGCAGCTGCAGATGATGAAGGATCACGGAGTGCCTGACTGGTACATCTGGTCATGCGAGACACTTAAGTACATGTTCCCGCGTGCGCATGCCGCTGCATATGTAATGATGTCCATCAGAATGGCGTGGTTCAAGGTGAATTACCCCGAAGCATTCTACGCCGCATGGTTCTCATCCAAGGTCGACAACTTCGATGCAGAATCGATCGGAAGGGGAATTCCTGAGATCGAGCACAGAATGGAAGAGATCGAGAAGCTCGGCAATACGGCTACGGCAAAGCAGAAGGAGCATCTCACGGTGTATGAGGTAATGTACGAGATGTTCTCGAGGGGTTATGAATTCGCAGAACCTGTGCTCGGAGTTGCCCAGGCGTGCAGATTCTCTGTAGTCGACGGAAAGGTCATGCTGCCTTTCAACGCTGTCAACGGAATAGGGGACACGGCTGCAGAGTCGCTTACCGCTGCATATGCAGAAAGAGAATTCAGCACCATCGACGATGTCAGGTCAAGGACAAGGCTATCTGCAACCAATATAGAGGACCTCAAGAGGCACGGACTGTTTGCAGGACTGCCTGAATCGGCTCAGATGAGCATATTTGATATCTAAAGAAAAATGACCTGAGAAGGGCTGCTTCTCAGGTCTCGATTTCCCACTTGCATTCGCGGTAAAAATACAATAGTTTGTAATTGATATGCCGGCCTTCGCTGACGGTCGTGCAGTCATATTCGATGCGGGTGACTCCGCCAGCACCGAGCCATTCTATTTTGCGTATATCAGACACTTTAACAGTAGTCTTGATGCCGTGCTCAAGAACCTTGAATCGTATGGGCCGGGGTGACATGGCTCCTATATCAAATACCGCAAGTACATCGACGGGTTGTCTCACTTCAGTGAATATAGTCCTTTCAGATATTGCATCCCGGTACATATATAATATCAGAACAGTTGTTCGCATTCAACATCAACGCGTACGCCGGGAAGGAATTAAATACAGAACATACGGCTGAGCGTCAACACACATATGCAGATAAAAGAGAGGGTAAAAATGGGTAACAGAAGTTTTCCTGAAATCAAGAAGCATCTCGGATTCGGCATGATGCGTCTCCCTATGAAAGATGCGCAGGATGCTGAAGGCAAAGCAGTGAAAGTCATAGACAATGATCTTGTCTGCGATATGGTCGATGCGTTTATCGCGAACGGCTTCAATTATTTTGACACTGCCCACGGCTATCACAACGGTCTTTCCGAGATCGCAATCAGAGAGTGCCTCACTTCAAGGCACGACAAAAGTGAATATCTTCTGACAGATAAGCTGACCGATGAGTACTTCAAGTGCGAGGAGGACATCAGGCCTTTCTTTGAAAGCCAGCTTGAAGCGTGCGGAGTTGACTATTTTGACTTCTATCTCATGCACGCACAGGATGCAGAGAACTTTGAATTCTTCAAGAAGTGCCGCGCATACGAGACAGCATTTGAACTGAAGAAAGAGGGCAAGGTCCGCCACGTCGGATTCTCATTCCATGACAAGGCTGAGGTCCTCGACAAGATCCTTACCGAGTATCCTGAAGTCGAGATCGTCCAGATCCAGTTCAACTACCTTGATTACGAGGATCTTCTCGTTGAAAGCCGCAAGGTGTATGAGGTATGCCGCAAACACGGCAAGCCTGTGCTCGTAATGGAGCCTGTCAAGGGAGGCCATCTTGTAAGGCTGCCGGAAGCAGGGCAGAAGCTCATGGATGACATGAGAGAGAAGACCGGATCTGACTGCAGCAATGCAGGCTATGCTGTAAGATTTGCAGCCGGCTTTGACGGAATGGAAGTGATACTCTCAGGAATGAGCGATATGGAGCAGCTCGAAGACAACATGAAGTACATGAAGGACTTCACGCCGCTCACAGCTGATGAGTGCGATGTGCTCTTCAAGGTTGCTGATACCTTCAGAGACCTCGGATCGATCCCATGCACCGCATGCAGATACTGCATCGAAGAGAATCACTGTCCGATGAGCATCAGGATCCCTGATATCTTCAACTGCTACAACAAGATGCTGCTCTTTAACGAGGCTCTTCCGTGGATGAACTACGACCTTGTGACATCAGGCGATAACGGCAAGGCAAGCGACTGCATAGGCTGCGGAATGTGCGAGGGAGTATGCCCGCAGCACCTCGAGATACGCTCGCTTCTCAAGAAGGCTGCAGATATGTTCGAATAGCGCAGAATTCTGAATATGCGACTCACAGTACGGGATGAGGGAAGAACCTCTCCCGTGCTTTTTTTGCCTGAAAAATCACCCGGAAAATAATCATTAAGTTATTCGATGATATGTATTGACAATTAATGAACATATGATAATATATTCATATGAACAAACACTCATTTATAGACTGAGGTGAAAGATATGCCTAAGAAGGATGAATACAGGCTCAGAGGAATGGGCGAAGACGAGCTGCTCGAACTCGCTGATCTGTTCAAAATGTTCGCCGACTCGACGAGGATCAAGATACTGTATGATCTTTTCGACGGAGAGAAGAACGTAACCGAGATATGTGAGGATATCGAGATGAATCAGTCGGCTGTTTCACACCAGCTCAAAGCTCTCAAGACTGCCAAGCTGGTCAGGAGCAGAAGAGAAGGCAAGTCAATCATGTATTCACTTGATGATGATCACGTCAAGACCATTATCGCAATGGGCAAGGAACACATCGAAGAATAGTAAAAGGAGAACAACAAGATGAAGAAGAAATTCAAACTGATCGATCTGGACTGTGCAAACTGTGCTGCCAAGATGGAAGATGCAATCAAGAAGATTGACGGAGTTACTGATGCTTCCGTAAGCTTCATGACTCAGAAGATGATGATCGAGGCTGATGATGCGGTATTCGATCAGGTAGTTCAGGAAGCTGTAAAGTGCATCTCGAGAGTTGAGCCGGATTGCAAGGTCGTTCTTTAAATAATGGATAAGTTAAGCAAGAAGCAGAAAAAGGAATTAATACGGATCATAGTCGCATTCATTCTGTTTGTAGTGCTGATGATCGCTGAACACACAGTGATACCGAAGTCGTTCTCAAAGAGCATAGGGATGCTCCTGATATGGCTGGTGCCGTATTTCATTGTCGGCTACGATGTTGTGAGAAAGTGCCTGATCGGTATCTCTCACGGGCAGATGTTCGACGAGAGCTTTCTGATGACAGTCGCAACCGTTGGCGCATTCGGTTGCGGAGAGTTCGATGAAGCTGTAGCGGTAATGCTCTTCTATCAGGTGGGGGAATTCTTCCAGAGCTACGCTGTAGGAAAATCCCGCGGCGCTATAACTGAGCTTATGAGCATCGCTCCTGATTATGCCAACCGTGAGAATGAAGACGGCGAGATCGAAACGATCGATCCTGACGATATCGAGGCGGGGGATATCCTGGTGATAAAGCCGGGTGAGAAGATCCCTGCGGATGCGACCGTTCTCGAGGGCGCAGGCTACATCAACACTTCGGCTCTCACAGGAGAATCGATGCCGAGATCCGTAAAGGAAGGAGACCAGGTCATCTCAGGATGCATCAACGGCGACAATCTCCTGAAGGTCAAGGCTGACAAGGACTATGATGATTCTACAGTAATGCAGATCCTCGAGCTTGTCGAGACAGCATCGACGAGAAAGTCAAAGACCGAGAACTTCATCACACGTTTTGCCCGCTACTATACACCGGCAGTCGTTATAGGTGCTGTGTTCCTCGCATTTATCCCGCCGCTTGTATCAGGCGACTTTGCGGGGCAGTTCGGTAACTGGCTTCTGAGGGCATGCACATTCCTGGTAATATCCTGTCCGTGCGCTCTGGTCATCTCCGTTCCGCTGGCGTTCTTCGGCGGTATAGGCGCTGCTTCAAACGAGGGCGTTCTTGTCAAAGGGTCCAATTTCCTTGAAATGATGGCCCAGATAGATACTCTGGTGTCGGATAAGACCGGAACTCTTACAGAGGGCAAATTCAGAGTCAGCAAGGTCATCCCTGCAGAAGGATACACAGAAGAGGAAGTTATAAGATATGCAGCCGCAGCAGAATCAGGCTCGACTCATCCTATAGGTGCTGCAATCTGCGAAGCATGCAGCAGCATGATACCCCGCGAAGAGATAACAGACGAAGAGAATCACGCCGGCATGGGAATCACCGCCAATGTTCAGGGCGCTGTTACAGCAGTAGGCAATAAGAGGCTTCTTGATACTCTTGGCATCGATTTCACTGAAGATACGACGGAGACTGCCGGAACAAGGTTCTACGCTGCAAGGGACGGAAAATACATCGGAACGATCGAAGTAGCTGATACTCCTAAGGCCGAAGCCGCTCAGGCAGTCAAGGACATACTCGCAGAGGGCGTCAGACGCATCATCATGCTGACAGGTGACTCAGAAGCCGCTGCAAAGGCTGTAGCTGAGGAGCTCGGGCTGACAGACTACGCCGCAGGACTCCTCCCGCAGGATAAGGTCGCATATTTCGAAAGACTTATAAGCGAGAATGAAGCGAAGAACGGTACAGGTAAGATCGCTTTCATCGGAGACGGCATCAACGACGCTCCGGTTCTGTCAAGGGCGGATGTCGGAATTGCCATGGGATCACTCGGTTCAGACGCCGCGATAGAGGCTGCCGATGTGGTAATAATGGACGACAACCTCGAAAGGATCCCTGCTGTCATAAGGATAGCGCGCAAAACGATAGGCATATCCAAAGTGAATATTGTCTTTGCGCTCTTCGTAAAGTTCGCATGTCTTGTGCTCGGCGCACTCGGCATCGCAAACATGTGGGTAGCTGTTTTCGCGGATGTCGGAGTCGCAGTAATATGCATACTCAATTCGATGCGTATGATAGTGCGCAAAAAGCAGCAAATATAGTCAATATTTTTTATGAAATATCAATATGTTGTGTTATAATACTATCCGGAGATATGCTCTCCGGATTTTTGTTGTATAATAATTCGTCAGTTCCTTCATTAAACCACGGTGCTGACAGGAGACATATATGTCAGAAGACAAAAAGAAAAACAGCAATAACAATAACAAGAATAAAAAGAAGAACAAGCCGACAGGTCTGCCTGAAGAACAGAACTCTTCAAGAGCAGTCACTTCTGATGCGAAGAATTCATCTTCGGCTTATGCAAGACATAAGAGTCCGGAGCGCAAGCCGGATGTGGATGATCTTCTTGATTTTGATTTCTCAGGTGAGTCGGAGCCTGCAGACAATATTCCTCAGGCCGACAGGACGATAGAGATCAGCGCATCTCAGATCACAAGGGCTACCGATACATCATCCGGCCTTGATAAGACTATAGACATAAGCTCTCAGAACTTATCCGAGCTTCTCGAGGAAGCTGATGCTGTCAATGCCGGAACGGATACGATCAGCGTCAATGCGAAGGATATTAAGCACAAGGGTCTCGGCGGCGATGCTCCGGATAAGAAGAGCAGCAAGCACAGGGGACTAGAGGACAGCTCATCTTCTTCTGATAAGAGCAAAGTGAAACACAGGGGACTTGACGGAGAGTCTTCAGCGAAGACTTCATCAGATAAAGGTCTAAGCAAGAAATCATCCGGCAAAAGCAGCGATATTTCCGAGCTCGAAAAGGAGCTCTCTGCTGATTTTGCCGATAACAATTCCAGCCGCAAGAGCATCAGGAGATACGGATTCAAACCATATACCCGCGAGCTTAAGGCTGAGGAGATAAGACATCTTCAGGAAGTTGCTGAGGATGCTGAAATGACAGCCGCTGCGGGCGGTGCAGTAAAGAAAATGGCAAAAGGAACCGGAAAGAAGAATGCAGGTGCGTCCGGCACTGCAAAGACATCCAAAGTTAATAAAGGTGCCGGAACGGCTAAGAAGAAACCGGCATCCGGGGCGGGCAGCTCTAAGTCAGCCGCTTCGAAGAAAGCAGCTTCTTCCGGCAAGGCGAAGTCATCAGGCTCTTCCGGAAAGAAAAAGCAGAGCAAGCCTGCAGCACAGAGCGCTGCAGCGAAGTACAAGGCAACTGCACCTAAGACTACTTCCACCAGCAAGAAGGCAGCGAAGAAACCGCGCAAGAAATGGGTCGGCTTTTTCAGAGCTTTCTTTGCAACGATCATCATATGCACGCTCCTGGCAGTTCTTGCGGGTGTCGGCTATGCTGCAAACATCATCAGCCATGCACCGACCATCCATCCTAAGAACATCTACGATACGCTGGATGTGAGCACGCACATTTACGATGACCATGAGAACCTCGTCGACGAGATATACTATTCTGAGAACAGACAGATAGTCGCATATGAGCAGCTGCCTGAGAACCTCAAGAATGCCTTTATCGCCGTAGAGGATAAGACGTTCTGGACGCATAAGGGATTCAACTTCAAGCGAATCATCGGAGCTATCCTGGAGAGGTTTCACGGAGGCAGGATAAGCGGTACCAGTACTATTACACAACAGCTGGCCAGGAACGTATTCCTGCCTGAAGACAAGAGCGTCAGGTCCATCAAGCGTAAGATAATCGAGATGTACTACGCTTATCAGATCGAGCAGGAGCTCAGTAAGGAAGAGATCATCACCGCATATCTCAACACCATATATCTCGGCTACGGGTGCTACGGTGTAGATACGGCGGCGAAGACCTACTTCTCGTCGAATGTGGAAGACCTGACACTGGAGCAGTGCGCAGCTCTTGCGGCTCTGCCTCAGGCTCCGGGTACGTATTCACTCCTGATAACCGAGCCTAACGACACATGCGTTGAATACAAGAACGGCGTATATATAAACGACGCTTCGCAGGACCGCCGCAACATGATCCTCAACATGATGCTCCAGCAGGGGCTTATCACGCAGGAGGAAAAAGATGCTGCGACAAAACCTCTTGCCGACTTCATCAAGCCGGGCAGCACCGCAAGTGCAGCTTCACAGTCCGCATTCAAGGACTACGTCATAGAGACGGTCAAGAAAGACCTGATGAACGAGTACGGCATCGAGGAAGATCAGGCTATCAAGATCATCTACACCAAGGGTCTCAACATCTATACAACGATGGACAGCCAGGCTCAGCAGGTGATAACAGAGCAGTTCAGCAAGAAGAAGAACTTCCCGTCGACAACCAGCGGCGAGGGCACTGTTGAGTCAGCCATGGTCGTATGCGAGGTCGGAACAGGTGAGGTAAAGGCCATGGTCGGAACACGTTCAGCGACAGGTCAGATGCTCTTCAACAGAGCTACCAACCCACGCCAGCCTGGATCATCGATCAAGCCGCTCGCTGTTTATTCAGCGGCTCTCCAGAAGAGCTATGAATATGAAAAGGACGGAAAACCATTCAAGTTCAAGGATACCGGCTACGATAAACAGGGGAAGACTGGCTGGGGTGAATACATCACTGTTTCATCCAAGGTCATCGATGAGAAGATGACAGTCAACGGCAAGACATGGCCGCTGAATGTTACGAGGAGCTATTCGGGCGCCAACACATTCAGAACAGCGATACAGAAATCCATCAACACCTGCTCGGTCAAGATACTCTCTCAAATCGGCATCGAGTATTCGATGGAGACACTTAAGAGATTCGGAATCACTTCCGCGATCGATGACAGCTCGCAGCCTGTAAACGACCTCAATCTGGCCGCTCTCGGACTCGGCGCTATGTCATACGGAATTTCGCCTCTTGAGATGGCTGAGGCGTATGCGGCATTCCCTAACGGAGGAGTTGTCAATTCACCGATATGCTACACCAAGGTTGAAGACAGCAGCGGCAGGACACTCCTTGAGGCAAAGTCTGAGACTACCAAGGTCCTCGATGAAGGCGTTGCATGGATCATGACAGATGTCCTCAAGAGCATCGTTACTGACGGTATCGCAAAGAATGCTGCAGTTGACGGCATCCAAGTCGGAGGCAAGACAGGAACGACCGATGACAGATATGATATCTGGTTCAACGGATTCACACCTTCATACTCTGTAGCTCTCTGGATCGGTACTGATGACAATGTCCAGATGGACTCGGCTTCAGATAAGGCCGCAGCTCTCTGGAGCAAGATCGTCGGCAAGATAGAGAGGGCCAAGGAAGGTAAGTACAAGAAGATGCCTGATGACGTATCACGGGCATGGAACGGTGAGTACTATACAGTAGGAACAGCACCACCGGAACCACCTCCGGAACCGGATCCGGAAGAGGAGAAGGAAAAGGCTGCCAAGGAAGCTGCTGAAAAGGCTGCAGCTGATCCTAATGCAGCTGCACCTGCAGCGCCTGCTGCTCCGGCAGCACCTGCCGCACCTGCGGCTCCGGCTGCGCCTGCTGCTGAGGCTGCGCCAGCAGGTTAACGCATAAAATCCTGCGTTAAGCCCTTCAAAAGGCCCCGGAAAGGCCTGTATATCAAAAAACCCTTGCAATCAGCGGTGTTTAGTGGTATATATACGAAAGTAAGTTATAACTCCGAAAGAGTGGGCAAGCCCACTCTTTCGCTTATGTTAGATATTTTTTTGATAACAGAAAGCGGAGCAGAGAATGGCAAAAGAAGATATTTCCGCAAGAGTCACGGCGCTGCTGGAAGAATATACAGCAGACAAGGAACTGGAAATCTACAGAGTCACATTCAAAAAGGAAGGTCCTGACTGGATCCTCAGAGTTTTCCTCGACAAGCCTATGGGCGCTGAGAACGAATATGTCAGCATCGAGGAATGCGAAGATGCAACGAGGTATCTTAGCGACAAGCTTGATGAGCTTGACTTCATAGAAAGAAGCTACAACCTCGAAGTCAGTTCACCGGGACTTGACCGTGAGCTTATAAGAGATACGGATTTTGTCAGATTTGCAGGCAGACAGGTCGAAGTAAAGACCTACGGCCAGATAGACGGAAGCAAGTATTTTGAAGGTACTCTTGTCGGTAAGGAAAACGGAGTGGTTACGATAGATACCGGCAGCAGGAAACTGGAGATACCATCTGACAAAATATCAAAGATAAATTTAGCAATAGTTTTCTAAAGGGAGGACACGATGAACAAGGAATTTCTGGATGCGTTTGCAGATCTCAAGAAGGAAAAGAATCTTTCTCAGGAAGAGATCATCGGAGCAATCAAAGACTCGATCGAGAACGCATATAAGAAGAATTACGGGGCATCCAATGTAAGAGTGGAAGTCGACATGGAGACCGGTGACGTTACCGTACTCATGGGTCTTGAGGTCGTAGAAGAGGTAGAGGATGATCTCACTCAGATCTCGCTTGAAGAAGCAAGAGAGATCTACGAGGAATACGAGGTCGGAGATGTTGTTGAGTACCAGATCGACCCTAAGGACTTCAACAGAATCGCTGCACAGGGTGCTAAGCAGGTCTTCGTACAGAAGAACAGAGAGGCTGAAAGGCTTAATTCATACAATGAGTTCATCAGCAAGAAGGGAACTATTGTAACGGGCAGAGTCGAGAGAATCAATAACGGAACAATGCTCGTATCACTCGGAAGAACAGAGGGAAGAGTTCCTAATTCCGAGCAGGTAAGAACCGAGTCATTCAAGGTCGGCGACAGGATCAAGGTCTACGTCATGGATGTCAAGAAGGATAACAAGGGACCTCAGGTCCTCCTTTCAAGATCACATCCTGGCCTTGTAAGAGGACTGTTCGAGCTTGAGATCCCTGAAATAGCAGACGGAACTGTTGAAATCAAGGGAATCGCAAGAGAAGCGGGCTCACGTACCAAGATCGCCGTATATTCCAAGGATGAAAACGTAGATCCTGTAGGAGCATGCGTAGGAAACCGCGGTGCAAGAGTCCAGAACATCACAGATGAGCTCTTCGGCGAGAAGATCGATATCATCGTATGGGATGAGGATCCTGCAGTATTCATCAGCAACGTTCTCAGACCTGCGATCGTTGAAGGTGTATACATCAACGAGGACGAAAAGTCCGCTACAGCAGTTGTTCCTGAACAGCAGCTCTCACTGGCCATCGGAAGAGAAGGACAGAACGTAAGACTTGCTGCAAGAGTCAGCAACTGGAAGATAGACATCAAGAGCAACGAGCAGCTCAGAGAGATGGGCTTTGCATTCGATGAATATGAGGATGCAGACGCTGTTTCAGAAGCAGCTGCCGATGTACAGACAGAGGATCAGATAATTGAGGAGACATCAGACGAAGGAACCGATGCGTAGATGCATTGGCTGTCATGAATCAAAGCCTCAGAGCGAGCTTATCAGATTCACTTATGACAGCGGTGCATTCCGGGCGGATACGGGATGCAGAAGCGACGGCAGAGGAATTTATATCTGCCCGAACGAAGAATGTATCGAAAAATCATTCAAACGCAAAGCATGGAACCGTATCGCAAGATCCGGTGTTGATACTGAACAAATCAGGAGAGCGATCGAAGAAGCTCTCAGCAACTAAGGAGGATATGAATGTCAAAGAAAGTCAGCGAGCTAACTAAAGAACTTGACATCACATTACAGGAACTTAAAGACTACGCATCCAAGATGGGTATTGAGGTTAAGACTGCACAGAGCAGTGTTGATGATGTTGATGCTGCAAGACTTGCAAGCACTATTAATCTCATGAAAGGAAATACATCCGGAGGCCAGTCTTCAAGCAATAAGCCTAAGATCAAAGCCACTCCTGTCATAAACAAGGAGTCAGCAAAGGGCGGCAGACCTGCTGCAAGGCCAGTTATCCCTAAGAAGGCTGTAGTTCCCCCTGCCAAGGCAGAGGAAGCTTCTGATGCGCCGGAAGAGGAGACACCGGTTCAGGCAGAGCCTGCAGCTGAGGAAGTTCCTGCAGCTGCAACGGCAGAAGAAGTAAAGGCTGAGACTGCACCTGCAGAAGATGTCAGTGCCGCTCCGGCTGAAGAAGAAAAGGCTTCCGAGCCTGAACAGAAGACTTCTGAAGAAGCTGCTGAAAAGCAGGAGTCTGAAGAAGCACCTGCTGCTGAGACAAGGGAAGAGCAGCCTGAAGCGCCTGCTGAGCAGGAAGAGAAGCCGGCTGCAGCGCCTGAGAAAGAGCCTGCTAAGAAGGAAGAGGAGTACGTAAATGCTCCTAACAAGCCGATGAGATTCAAGAAGATCTCCGATGCTGCTACTGAAAAGAAGAAGGCAGAAGAACTCAAAAAGCGCCAGCAGGAAAGATTTGCAGCTCAGAGCGAAGGCCGCTCAAAGAAGGGCAAAGATGCCGGCAAGGAAGGACGCAAGAGCAAGGATGCTGCCAGAGACAACCGCTCTGACAAGACAAGAACGGCCGGAAATGATGAGAGAAGGACAGCAAGAAAGCCTCAGGCAGGAAATGCTGCTCCGGCACCTGCACCGGCAGGCAATGCAAAGTCATCCAAGGGCAAGAGCAAGAAGTTCTTCGATAACAAGGATAAGGACAAGCAGTCAAGATTCGACAGACGCGAAGACGGTCCTGGCAGCCGCAGAAACACCCAGAACAACGTTTATGACGAGAGAGCTCTCGAAAAGCAGGAACGTCATAAGAAGAAATACAAGGTCAAGGCAGTTGAAGAGCCTACAGTTGAAGAGCTCCTTCCAGAGGGCACAATAGCTATCACAGCACCTATCACTGTTGCAGGTCTCAGCGAGCAGGCTGAGGTAAGCGTCAGCAAGATCATCATGTCGATGATGCAGATGGGTGTTATGGCTACCATCAACCAGTCACTTGACAAGGATGCAATCGAGATGCTTGCAGAAGATCTCGGACTCGACATCGTAGTAACCGAAGAAGAGCCTGAAATCGAAGAGCCGGGCATCGATATGCACGAAGACTCAGAGAGCGAGCTTCAGCCGCGTCCGCCTATCATCACTGTAATGGGCCACGTAGACCACGGTAAAACATCGCTCCTCGACGCTATCAGAAACACCAACGTTACCGCAGGCGAGTCCGGCGGTATCACACAGCACATCGGTGCATCAGAAGTTGAGATCAACGGAAAGAAAATCGTTTTCCTCGATACACCGGGTCACGAAGCGTTCACAACCATGCGTGCAAGAGGTGCGCAGGTCACAGATATCGCAGTACTCGTAGTAGCTGCAGATGACGGTGTAATGCCTCAGACAGTTGAGTCCATCAGCCATGCAAAGGCTGCCGGAGTACCTATCATCGTAGCTATCAACAAGATGGATAAGCCGGGTGCCAACCCTGACAGAGTTAAGCAGGAACTCACTGAGCACGGCATTCTCGTAGAAGACTGGGGCGGAGATGTTATCTCTGTACCTGTTTCCGCCAAGAAGGGCGAGGGTATCACAGACCTTCTCGAGATGATCCTGCTCCAGGCAGAGGTGCTTGAACTCAAGGCCAATCCGGACAGACTCGCAATGGGTACTGTTATCGAAGCAAGACTCGACAAGGCAAAGGGTCCTGTTGCTACACTTCTCGTAAGCAACGGTACACTCAAGACCGGCCAGAGCGTAGTCGCAGGTACTACATCAGGTAAGATCAGAGTAATGACCGACTTCAAGGGCAAGCCGATCCGCAAAGCCGGACCAGCTACAGCCGTAGAGATCCTCGGACTTGCCGATGTTCCTGCTGCAGGTGATGCGTTCAATGCAGTAAGAGATGACAAGACAGCTAGAGAGATCGCAGCCAACCGTAAGGAGAAGATGAGAGAAGAAGTCCTCGCCAAGAATGCGAGCATGACACTCGACAAGCTCTTCAGCCAGATCCAGGAAGGAGAAGCCAAGGAACTCAATCTCATCGTCAAGGCCGACGTACAGGGATCAGTCGGAGCTATCGTTTCATCGCTTGAAAAGCTCGAGACACCTGAGGTCAAGATCAATGTCATCCACTCCGGTGTAGGTACGATCAATGAATCCGACGTTACACTCGCTGAGACATCCAATGCGATCATCATCGGATTTAACGTAAGACCTACTACAGCTGTAACCAATCAGGCTGCATCTGCAGACGTCGAGGTCAGACTCTACAGAGTCATATACGATATCATCGACGACATCCAGGATGCTATGAAGGGTATGCTCGATCCTGAATTCAAGGAAGAAGTACTCGGAAAGGCAGTTGTCAGAGATACATTCAAGGTACCGAACCTCGGTATCGTTGCAGGATGCTATGTCAACGAGGGTATCGTTAAGAGGAATGCTCAGATAAGACTCGTAAGAGACGGTATCGTTATCCACGAAGGCGTTATCTCATCGCTTAGAAGATTCAAGGACGATGTAAGAGAAGTAGCTGCAGGATACGAGTGCGGTCTCGGTATTGAAAAGTACAACGATATCAAGCCGGATGACGTAATCGAGTGCTTCGATATGGTTGAGATTAAAAGGTAACACACTATGGCTAAGCACAGACAGGGCAGGCTCAGCGAGGAGATCAAGAAGAGCATCAGCTCATTTCTCATCAACGGAGCCAAGGACCCGAGACTTACTTCAAGAATAATAAGCATCACAGGTGTTGACGTTACAAGAGACGGCAGCTATGCAACTGTCTACGTTTCACCTGTGTGCCTTTCGGATGAGGATAAGGACGCTGTCTATTCTGAGGTTCTCGAAGGCTTCAACAAGGCTAAGGGAGCTCTCAGAAGCCAGGTTTCAAGAGATATCAAGCTGAGATATACACCTGAACTTATATTCAAGCTGGATACATCTATGGACTACGGCAGACATATTGATTCTATCCTCGAAACACTGGATATCCCGTCTGACGAAGAGTAAGACAGGTATCAGTAATTATCCGCTAACAGGAATTTTCAGAGATAAATGAACGACACAATTAAAAGTATTGCAACTATAATGGGAGACCTTGACGGGATACTGCTCTTTCCGCATGTCAATGCAGACGGAGACGCTCTTGGCTCATGCACTGCGCTTTGCCTCGCGCTCAGGAGTCTCGGAAAGAAATCCTACATAATGATGAACGAGCCTATACCGAAGAATCTGGATTTTCTGGACTTCGGATGCACGACAGATGATCCGTCAGTGCTGGACAAAGTGCAGCTGTCGCTGATGCTCGACTGCAACGGGCTCAACCGCATACCGGGCCGTGAGGAAGCGTGGGAGAAGGGCGGACTCAAGGGCTGCATCGATCACCACGCAACCTCAAGCAAGGGCATAAGATTCGACTTCAAGCGAATCGAACCCAAGGCTGCTGCAACAGGTGAGATAATCTACAGACTTATCAAGGACCTCGGTGCAGATATAACGCTCGATATCGCCAACTGCATTTTCACCGCTATCACAACAGATACCGGAAACTTCCAGCATACCAATACGACCAGCCGCTCTCACGAGATAGCAGGCCACCTCTACAAAGTAGAAGGCTTCAATTCCAAGACAATATCGGCTCTTATCTACGACAGGCGCAGCAAGGAAGCTCTCCGCATGGAAAGCGCCGTGCTCTCAGGCCTTGAATTCTACGCAGGCGGCAAGCTGGTAGTAGGCAAAGTCACTCAGAGAATGCTGACTGACTACAACTGCACTATGGACGAGGCTGACGGCATCATTCAGAGAATGATGAGTATCGACGGTGTTGAAGGCGCATGTCTCTTTAAGGAGACCGATGAATACAACGTCAGAGCGAGCCTCAGAGGCAGAAGCTACGTGAACATGGCCAAGGCTGCTTCCAGATTCGGAGGCGGCGGTCATCATCTCGCTGCAGGCTGCTCATTCAAAAAGAAGATCGCTGATGCTGAAAAGGACCTCATTCCGGTCCTGATAGACGCGATCAACGAAAAATAGGCCATAAACGGAGTGATGCATCAGTAATGACAGAAGGCATTTTAAACATTAACAAACCTGCCGGATGGACTTCGCAGGATGTCTGCACCAAGCTCCGTCACAGGCTGCATATCAAGAAAATCGGACACACAGGAACGCTCGACCCAATGGCAACGGGCGTTTTGCCTGTATGTACGGGAAAAGCGACCAGGATAATCGAATATTACGACAGGGACCTCAAGTCATATCATGCGGGAATGAAGCTCGGCTTCACATCAGACACCCTGGATATCTGGGGCGATGTCATTGAATACGGCGGATGCAGCCCTTCGGATATAGAAGAAGATGCAGTTAGAAAAGCATTCAGCGACTACACAGGCGTCGTAAAACAGATACCGCCTAAATATTCAGCTCTTAAGATAGACGGGAAGAGGGCGTACGACCTCGCAAGAGCAGGGGAAGTTTTCGAGATCAAGGCAAGGGAGATAACCATAGTTTCCAATGAGATCACGAAGTTCGATGCTGCTGAGGGTATTATCGAGTTCGATGTCGTCTGCTCCAAGGGGACATATATTCGCACCATCTGCGATGATATAGGCAGGACTCTCGGATGCGGAGCTGTCATGTCGTCGCTTGAACGTACCGGGAGCGGTTATTTCCGCATAGAAGACTCGGTATCGCTTGAGGATATCCTCGAAATGACCGATGAAGAGATCGACAGACTGGTGATTCCGATGGACCGGACGCTTGAAAAACTCGGAAGAGTGCTGCTTGACGATAACAGGTTACGCGCATTTATCAACGGCAATCCTTCCGGCACCGGCTACAGAGTCACTGAGGAGACAGAATTCAGGTCGGCATCTGAAGATAAGTACTCAGGCGCAGGTATATACAGGGTATACTGCGGAAATGAGTTCCTCGGAACAGCATACATTACCGGCAGGGATCTTATTCCTGCCAAGGTCATATCCAGATAGACACAGGATAATTGATTCTAATATGGAAATATACAATTCACTTGATGAACTGAATCTTGAAACCAGAACATCCGTTGCACTCGGAAATTTTGACGGTCTTCACGTAGGGCACCGCGAGATCATGATGGATGCGATCAGGTCCGCCGAGGAAAGCGGCATGAAATCGCTTTGCTTTACTTTTTCCAATCATCCGTTCAACTTCATTCTTCAGAGGTCTGATGATGATCCCGATGCGGTCAAGCTCATCTGCACAGAAGATGAGAAGGTGGACCTCGTGAGAGACATGGGATTCGATATTCTCGTCAATGTGCCGTTCGACGAGACCGTCATGAAGATGCGCGCGCATGATTTTTTCGAGAATATCATCAGAGGCAGGCTGAACGCAGGCTGCGTATCCGTAGGATTCAATTACACCTACGGTGCCAGGGCAGAGGGAAAGCCGGCCGACCTCGTTCGCGAATGCAATGAGGCAGGTATCGGTATCAACATCCATGATGCAGTTACGATCGGCGGACGCGTTGTAAGTTCAACGCTTATAAGGGAAATGATCAGCACCGGCAACATGGAGAGAACCGCACTCTATCTCGGCAGACCGTATGCCTTCAACGGAAATGTAAAGCACGGAAAGCACATTGGTTCATCCAACGGATTTCCGACCATCAACATACCGGCACCGGCAAGGCAGATGCTGCCGCCGAACGGAGTGTATTTCAGCCGCATCATTGTAAACGGCAGGGAATACAAGAGCATTTCCAATATCGGAGTCAATCCGACTGTCAATCAGGATGCAGACAAAGCCGAGCTGACACATAAGCCGGCCAAAACTATAGAGACCTTCATCTTCGACTTCAATGACGATGTGTACGGAGAGGATGTGACCGTGTACTTCGATCATTTCTCGAGAGGAGAGAGGAAGTTCCGGTCACGTGAGGAGCTGTTTGATCAGATTTCCCGCGACTGCGACCAGGCGAGAGCCTATCACTATTCTGATAATTAGCTGAAAATGTATATATCCTCCGGGTGATAAGTTCTCGAAGAGCTTATACCGCATTTTTGCATCCTTACGGGCGGCACGCTCTTCTGCGAATTTATCATAAGGGGTACCGCTTAAGGTGGATTCCTTATGATGGATCACCGCTTCGGATATATAGACATTTTACAGCTATGATAGTTAGAAAAAAGTGATAGACATAAACCTGTATTCATGATATTATATGCGCGTTGCTGTGAGAACAGCACATATTATCAATACTCGTGCTTCAGGAATTCGAGAACTCCAACGGTTCCGCAGCACGGGCGAACTTAAGAAAAGGAGAAATGAAAATGCTTACTAAAGAAAAGAAACAGGAAATCATCAAAGAGTACGCTCTTACCGAAGGCGATACAGGTTCCCCGGAGGTTCAGGTTGCTATTCTTACTTACAGAATCAACGACCTTAACGAGCACCTCAAGGAGCACCACAAGGACTTCCATTCAAGAAGAGGTCTTCTCAAGATGGTAGGTCAGAGAAGAAGCCTTCTTAAGTACCTCAGAGAGACAGACATTGAGAGATACAGAAGCCTCATCGCACGTCTCGGACTGAGAAAGTAATTTGTGACATTAAAGCGGGAGTGATTATGACTCCCGCTTTGATTGTATTTCCGGAACGTATATAACAGTGCAGCCGCACTGCTTGTATAGATATGTTAAAGCCCATATGAGTAAGGAAACTGATTAACAGGAAGGAGTTGTTAATAATAATGGGTAGATTTGAAGATTATAAGACTTATAAGACCGCTCTGGGCGGAAGACTGCTTCAGTTTGAGATCGGCAAAGTCGCTGAGCAGGCTAACGGCGCTGTTACCGTAAGATACGGTGACACTGTTGTAAACTGCACAGTCTGCGCAAGCAAGGAGCCAAAGCAGGATGTGGATTTCTTCCCTCTGACATGCAATTTTGAGGAGAAGATGTACGCTGTAGGCAAGATCCCCGGCGGATACATCAAGAGAGAAGGACGTCCGAGCGACAAGGCTACTCTCGTATCGAGACTGATCGACAGACCGCTCAGACCGCTTTTCCCTAAGGGATACAGAAATGACGTAGTTGTCACCGCTACAGCATGGTCAGTTGACGTTGACTGCCAGCCTGAGGTAGCTGCACTTCTCGGTACATCCGCAGCAATCGCTATCTCGGATATTCCATGGGACGGCCCTACAGCAGGCGTCGTAGTAGGAATGGTAGACGGAGAGCTCATCATCAACCCTACATTCGAGCAGAGACAGGTTTCAGACATCAACCTCACAGTCTGCGGTACTGAAGAAGCCATCATGATGGTAGAAGCAGGCGCTAATGAGGTTCCTGAGGACAAGATGCTCGAGGCTATTCTCTTCGGACACGAGGAGATCAAGAACATCTGCAGATTCATCAAGAACATCGTTGCCGAAGTAGGCAAGGAAAAGCAGTCCTACAAGGTATTCAAGGCAGGCGAGGACGTTGATGCTGCAGTAAGAGAATATGCAACTGCTAAGATGGTAGATGCTATCTACACATTCGAGAAGCAGGAGAGAATGGCTAACATGGATGCTGTAGCTGAGGATACCAAGGAGCATTTTGCTGAGGAATTCGAAGGCAGAATGGCTGAGGTAGACGAGGTTCTCTACAACATCAAGAAGGAAGAAGTAAGACGCAGAATCCTTGATGAAGGCGTTCGTCCTGACGACAGAGCTCTGAACGAGATCAGACCGCTCTGGAGCGAGACAGGCTTCCTCCCAAGAACACACGGATCCGGACTCTTCAAGAGAGGACAGACTCAAGTTCTTTCCATCTGCACACTTGCACCTCTGTCTGAGGCACAGTATCTTGACGGTATTGATTCTGATGTTACACGCAAGAGATATATGCATCAGTACAACTTCCCTGGATACTGCACGGGCGAAGCTAAGCCAAGCAGATCACCTGGAAGAAGAGAAATCGGACACGGCGCTCTTGCTGAGAGAGCTCTTCTGCCTGTACTTCCAAGCGAAGAGGAATTCCCTTATGCAATCAGAGTCGTCTCTGAAGTTCTTTCATCAAACGGTTCATCATCAATGGCTTCCACATGCGGTTCATGCCTTGCACTTATGGATGCCGGTGTTCCTATCAAGAAGCCTGTAAGCGGTATCGCTATGGGACTTATCGAGGGATTCAACGAGGACGGATCCAGCAGATTCGCTATTCTCTCTGATATTCAGGGAATGGAAGACTTCCTCGGCGACATGGACTTCAAGGTAACAGGTACTCCTGATGGCGTAACTGCTCTTCAGATGGATATCAAGGTTCACGGACTTTCAAGAGAGATCCTCGAGCAGGCACTTGAGCAGGCTAAGGTTGGCAGAGCACACATCCTCGAGAACATGCTCGAAGAGATCGCTGAGCCTCGTAAGGAACTCAGCCCATATGCACCAAGATTTATCAGCATGAGAGTTGACCCTGACAAGATCAGACTTGTCATCGGACCGGGAGGAAAGACTGTCAACAGAATCGTTGAGGAGACCGGCGCTAAGATCGATATCTCTGATGATGATGTTGGATTCATCGCTATCTACGCTGTTGATCAGGAAAGTGCTGAGGCAGCAAGAAGAGAAATCGAGCTTATCACTGCTGACGTAGAGGTTGGCAAGGTTTACACCGGCGAAGTCAAGAGAATCATGAACTTCGGTGCTTTCATTGAGATTCTCCCTGGCAAGGAAGGTCTCCTGCACATCTCCAAGATGGCAAACCACAGAGTTGCTAAGGTTGAAGATGTAATGAACATCGGAGATAAGGTAACTGTTAAGGTTACAGAGATCGACAACCAGAACAGAATCAACCTCTCAAGAAAAGAACTTGTTCAGGACTAGTCGTTACTGACTTTCAGGTATTATATGTATTGAAGCGGGACTTTCTGAGGCCCCGCTTTTATTGATTTCTGCTATAATTAACATATCTGAACGATGAAAGGGGTAAACAGAAGTGAAGAAACGCATAACATTTAATTCGCCGGTAGTTCTGAGCTTTGTATTCATAAGTCTCTGCGCTATGGTTGCCAACTACCTTACTTTGGGAGTCAGCAATCAGCTTCTTTTCATGACTTATCATTCTTCACTGGCTTCGCCACTGACATACCTGAGATTTTTCACACATGTTCTGGGACATGCTGGATGGTCACATTATATTGGCAACATGATGTACATACTGCTTCTGGGACCTATGCTGGAAGAGAAATACGGTTCAGTCAATATAATTGAGCTCATAGCGGTTACTGCTGTCATCACAGGTCTAC
>JAWRIG010000014.1:0-14953 GCA_040308005.1 Anaerovoracaceae bacterium
CTTTACGCGCTTTCCACACGCCTTCACTCTTAAATTCGGCCTCTATTTCTGTGTTTCAAAGTTCAATATTTGTTGTTTTCAAGGTTCTCTTGCGACTGGCGAATGCCTGTCGCTGTTTTCATAGTTCAGTTGACACTATCAGGAAGCAGGCGTAAGCAGCTGTAGTAAACAGCACCTGCCGATAGAACGATATAAGCACATTATACAATAAAAGAACTTCCGGTTTACCCGAAAGTTCTCAAAAATGGAGCTGATAGTGGGAGTCGAATAAATAAGCATTTCCGGATACGTTGAAATTTCAAGAAAGGAGAGACGTCCCTCACACAGTGTATCCAGAAGTGTATCCAGAGCTATCCTATCAGTTATATTCCGGATTCAATTTCCTCTAATCAATCTGTATTATTCTTTATCATCCCACTGCTTTAATACTACTTCTACTTGGGCAATCAACCTTTCCTTATCAGGAATCACATAGGTATATGTTGATGCAAAAATATTGTTTGAAAGTCCTCCAAGGGCATATTCAGCACTCACATTATCCTTGTCTGTACAGAGGATAATTCCGATTGGCGGATTGTCACCAGGTTCATTTACCTCAGCAGCATAGTAGTTCAGATACATATTCAGTTGTCCGACTGCTTCAGGCAAGAGTTTTACTGTCTTCAGTTCTATCAGCACATATGCGTGGAGTTCCTTATTGTAGAAAACCATATCCACATAATAATGAGTATTATTTAATGTGACTCTCTGCTGTGTTCCGACAAACATGAACCCTCTGCCAAGTTCCAACATAAAGTCTTCAATCTGTCTCACAAGCGCTTTTTCCAGTTCGCTTTCATGAACAGATTTATTCTCAGGAATACCAAGAAATTCGAATACGTAAGGATCTTTAACAATATCCTCTGGTGTTGCTAGTTCCTGTCCAAGGGTGGCAAGTTCATACACTTTTTCCTTGTTCACATTGCCATCTGTGAGCAGCAGTCTCTCGTAAAGAGAAGTCGATACTTGTCTCTTCAGTTCTCTCACGGACCAACCTGAGCGAGCACACTCTTTTTCATAAAAGCTCCTTCGGTCTTTATCCGAGATTGACATCAGCTCACAATAATGCGTCCATGTTAATTTTCCAGTCAGTGACTGGAATTTTGGATAGTCCAAATAAAACTGCCGCATATTATATACATTAGATAAAGAAAACCCTTTTCCGAGTTCTTTTGTGAGTTGTTTCGAAAGTTTCCGCATTGTTTCCTTACCGTAGCCTGCACGATCATTACTATCTTGTTCATGTTCTACAATTACGCGGCCAATATTCCAATATGCAGTTAGTATCTCGTTGTTAACTTGGCGTGCTACATTATTTCTTGCGGAGCGCATGATCTCTTTTATTTCATCGATCATTTCCTGATATATAACGACATCATTAGCCATTTTTACAACCTTTCTTTACTTATCAGACTGCCAGTAATTCTGTGTCCATATTTCCAACACAGCTAAGTCATCTATCTCACTCACAGTTCTGAGAGTCTTTCTTATAATGGCTATTTAGCTCATCTGGTGAAACCAGGCATTGTATTATTGACTCATCAAGCAGTTCCTTTTTAACAGCATCCATCCCACTCCGCATTGCTTTGGCGAACAAAGGGAACAGCAAGATTTCTATTGATATCTCATGATGCTTACGGATCCTACTTAACCTTATGCTACTCAGAGTGCTATCACTTCTTTCCCAGCCGTCATTGTTGGGTAATTCATAGAAGTCTCCGGTATAGAAAGCAAAACTTTTTCGTTCACCCCAAACAAAGCTATGCGTAACTTCCACATCGGGCAGAACAACACTTTCTATCCATTCATACAAATCTGTAAAGAACTTTTCTTTTTCTTCATCTTGAAAGTCGATTACAGTATTTATTCTTAGCCCATCAGCTCCTACTTGTGTTCTTTCAAACATGGTATGCTCCTTTCTAATAATCAGAACTATTCATATATGCAACCATATCAAGACAACAAAAAAAGGCGGAGAGCCCTCCGTCTTCTGGTTACCTGTATATAGATGGCTTGATTATAGCAACGTTTCTCGATTTTTCAACCAGGTTACTGTGAAGATTTGATTGCAAAAGGAAAACTCCGGAATAAGTCCGGAGTCTTGGAGCTGATAGTGGGAGTCGAACCCACAACCTTCTCGTTACGAATGAGATGCTCTGCCATTAAGCTATATCAGCGTATTATTATTTATTACTCGTTACGAATGAGATGCTCTGCACTTACCGAAGGAGCGCAGCCGACTGAGGTCAAAGTTCCCGACTTTACGGCAACGCCGTACGATCCGGAGGGAACTTTATTAAGCTATATCAGCGAGTTCAAAGTTTTACGCATCGCGCTCTGTTATGATAGCAGAGCGCGATGTTTTTTTCAATCTCTTTTAGTCACGTCTTTCCAGTCTCTTGGCGAAGCTCCTTACTTCATCCGCGTTGATCTTGACGACATCGAGTTCCCTGCCTTCTACTTTTTCAGAGACAATGTCGAACCACTTGATGAAGTACTCGATGGCCTCGTTGATCTTGACGAGCCTGATGCTGTCGTCCTTCTCATCGACTATCAGTCTTGTGTCTTCGCCATCCCTGTCATCCGCATGGTTGGTGTAATTGCGGATATCACCTATATGATAGTAAGCATACAGCAGATTCTCGAGTGCTTCCGGATCATCGCATGCAGTGTACGCAGTGATCATGTCATTATCGGTATTCCTGAGTCCCTTGAGTCTGTGCCTTGCGTAAGTGCGCTGCGGATCTTCCTTTCCGTTCCTCATGTTGCCCCGGCGGATGTAAGACTTGAGGAAGTAATGATCTATGTCGTCCATCTGCCAGTATTCGAACGGCTTCATCGATGCTCTTACCTCTGCGAGCAGCATTACTACATGCTCCTTGAGCATCTCATTGTTGCAGTAATAGTAGAAGCCCTTGCTTACGAATTCGCGAGGCGCTCTCGATTCGATCAGTGTGAGCGTCTGCTGGTAGAATTTTTTGCTGTATCCCCATTTTACAAGATCTATGAACTGTGTTTCTTCGCCCTCCATCAGCTTGCCGTAGTCGGCCCTGATGCCGTCGGCAAGCACCATGAACAGATTGCTGAAATAGTCATCCGGATCAGGCCTGCTGTCGGTCTCCCTGAACAGCTCACGGAGAATCGCGATACCTTCCTCCATCTCCCTGATGTTGCACAGGGAAATACCGATATCGATCCGCCTCATGGCATAGATCATCCTCTCGATCAGCTCATTTCTGGCACCGCTTTTGTTCCAGTATTCGACGAGCATGTCGACTTTGCCGTACTTGAGGAAAGCTCTTGTAGCCGCAGCGAGCTCGGTGATGCCGTATCCGAGAGTGTCGTCTCTGATCTCACCGGCGATCGCATTGGTAGCCTCAGTAGTCGTGAATGTATTTCTTACGGTGATGCCGTCCTCGTGCATCGTGCCGATGATGTCCATTATGTTCATGAGGACGTAGTTGTCCGTCATGTCATCGTTGTTGAGCGCTACGTATATCTCAACCTCTTCATCATAATGCTCTCCGACTATGACATCTATCAGCTGCAGTATGTTGTCTACCGGCAGCTTGCCGTCTTCGGAAAGACTTGTGTGGATGAATCTGACCTTGACATCCTCATTCTCGCTAAGTATCTCCAGCTTGCACGAGTCCTTCATCGTGCTGTAGAGATACCCCTTGATCCAGGTCATGAACCTCGGGCGCGCATCTTCGTTAGGAATGATGGCATCCAGGCCCTGAACGAATCTTCCGTACAGCTCACGGTCCTTGGAGAGGTCCTCAAACATGCGGTTGAACTTTCCGCTGTATTCACCGCTCCTGTAGAACTCATCGATATAGTTCCTGGCCCTGATCTGATCCTCGTGCGACAGCGCCTCCATCATATCCTGCTGCTCGATCCTCAGCTCATCGATATACTGAGCGATCCTGTATCTGTACAGGCTGTAGGTGGAGAGGTCCCTGATATTTGACGTGTAAAACGACTTTCCTTCTCTGAGCTCTATCAGTCTGCCGTCATCTCCCTCGTCAAAGGTAAGTTTGCGGCCTATCGTTACGATCTCATCGATATCGTAGCGGGAAAGCACGAATTTTGTGCTCGCCTCAACTGTAAGAAACGCGTCACAGAAAAAGTTTCTGCTGCCCTCTCTGACATAATAGTATCTTACCGGGCTGTTCTTATCCGATTCATAAAGGGAAGTAAGTAAGATCTTGTATGACATTTCCGGTCTCCTTCCTTTTGTGAGGCTTATGCTGCAGGATCGGCTTTTCCGCTGTCAGCCTCTCCCCATGTTGTGAACACCTTACGCCTTACCCAGATGTTCATTATTATCACATATATGAAATTCAGGAAATCAGCGGTGCAGATTCCTATCCAGATGCCGTTCATTCCCATGGATTTTGAGAAAAGTATCGTGAGCGGCAGCAGGAAAAGCACCTGTCTCATGAGTGCCGAAGTGAGCGAGATGTATGATTTCTTGAGCGGCGGGAATATCTGCGTCATCACTATCGATGCGCCGAGTATGCACATCGACATGGCAAGCAGCCTGAACGATGTAACGCCGATCTCATACATTTCAGGTGTGGCATTCATCCATCCCAGCATCGTCCGCGGTATGAACATGAACATCAGGAAGCAGAAGAACGTCCAGCCGTCAGCGACTATGACCGCAAGTTTTTCAGTCTCATCGAACCTCTTGCTGTTCTTCGCTCCGCAGCAGTATCCGAGTATAGGGTTCATGCCCCTGGTCACGCCGAATACCGGCAAAGTGGCGAACGAGCTGAGTTTGCTGTAGGCTCCGTAGACAGCTACGGCAGCCGTGCCGAAGACAGCGATCTGCTTGTTGACTATGCCTGCGACGATCGAAGTTGTCGCCTGAGTCATTGCTGCAGGAATGCCTACCGCAAGTATATCCTTGATTATAGTCAGGTCAGGCCTGAATCCCCTGAAAGTCACCGGCAGATTGGCCCTGTTCACAACGAAGATGCCGTACATGCCTATCAGCATTGAGACAGCCTGAGCCATGCTCGATGCGACGGCTGCACCGTGTATCCCCATTCCTGCTGCGAAGATGAGTATCGGGTCGAGCACGATGACGATAAGCCCTCCGCTTATCTGGGATATCATAGGTATCAGCATGCTTCCCGACCCCTGCAGCACAGAGAACGAGAGCTGTGAGAAAATGCTTCCGAATCCCAGCAGACATATGAGGCGCAGGTACGCTGTGCCTGCTGCAAGGACTTCCGGATCACTCGTATAGAGAGAGATGAACTTCCCCGCGCCGAATAATCCGAACGCCGCCATTACCGCTACGGTAAAGAGGCCCAGCATGAGCCCGTTGGCAGCTGCGTCAGATGCTTCTTTATAGTTCTTTGCACCGAGATTTCTCGAGATGCTTGAGTTGATACCTACACCGATTCCGGTGGACAAAGCGCCCATGATCATCTGTACCGGAAAAGCCAGCGTGACCGCCGCGAGCGATCCGTCGCTTATCCTCGATACGTACATGGAATCTACTGTGTTATACATCGCCTGCATCAGCATGGCGACAATCGAAGGTCCCGCCATCTTGAAGAGCAGGCTCTTTACGGGTTCAGAAGCCAGCGCCTCCTGTGGCGGTCTGCTGTTTGCAAATAATTTCATTCCGATCAGTCTTCCGTAGCTGTCTTAGCCAGCTTGAGAACTACAAGTGCCAGGTTGAGAAATACGACAGCAACGGATATTCCGTTTATGGTTTTCTTCAGAGTTTCATTCATCTTCATTATCCTCCGTATAATTTAATGATATTTTATCGAAATTTTACTGTATGTAAACTATCTCGGTCTTTCTGAACGCTCCGGCTATCCTTATGCATGCTGAGTAGATGAGTCCGGCAGCATAGAGATATACCACGACCGGTCCTGATTCGGGATTCATCCCTTCTGCAAGAACCGCAACAGCGATCAGAACGTTAGTCAGCCCGCTTAACAAAGCCCATTTCCATCCGGTATTTCCGAGTTTTTTTCTTTCCCGGCTCCTGAGGATATCCACGACTCCGGCAAATCCATGAAGTACCGCCAGATACAGAATAATGTATATTCTGGCATTATCGAGCATGGAAGCGGTGAGCACTCCGACATCCAGATATATCATGCCCCGGTACAGCAGCACCTTGCCGCTTACCATGTGCCTTGCCATAGTCAGATAGTACAGCAGTATCTGAAAGCCCCTGAATGTGCAGGAAATACTTAACACTACCGCCACAACCCTCAGTCCGTCGACCGGATCATAGAAAAGCCAGCATCCTGCCGCTATCATGACCAGTCCTGTTATTATGTTCCAGACTTTGGTGCCGTTAGTCATTGCGTGTCTCCTCTAAACGTCTCCTGACGAGTTTGTAGAAAGCTTTGATCCCGCTGAACCCGCGGAGACTGAAGTCCACAGATACCCCCGCAAGATTGTTTCCTGATGTGAATATCCTGTTTGTTACCATACTTTTCTGCTCAAGCGCTGCGATTATGAACTCCCCGAGGAATGTATCATCCTTTGCGTCTTTTCCTGCCTGGATGTATTCCTGCTGGTATTTTTCGATGTCAAAATCCTCTATCTCGCAACCTGTCAGCTTCTCTCCGAATTTCTTCCAGTCTGCGGATGAATCCAGCTGCCGCTTAAGGAAGATGGCCTCTATCTCGTCCTCCCACTGAAGTATCGGTCCGCGCTCATGCCTTCCCGTCTCAAACGTCTCTTCCTCGCCCCTCAGATATCTGAGAGCGTATATCATCTGGCAGAAAGCGTTCATGTAATCCGCCGGATTATCTTTGATTATCTCTCTGAATTCGCCCCACGCAGGCATATACCGGTAACGCGCCCAGCTGTAGTCCGGAAGATGTCCGGCCCTGCCGTGCCCGAGATTCATGATTGAATTCTCAGAGCCCTGATACAGGCTGTTTGTGTACTTGCCCTTTTCAGGGTCATCAACGGAAGCCGGGTTGTGGTTGAAGTCCATCTTTCTCTCGGTGAATCTGTCACCTTCCGGTATCAGTTCATAGAAGTATCCGGTAGTGTTGTTGATTACCAGAGAAGGTGTTCCGGCAAAATTCCTGTGTGCCCAGGTATCCGCAAGTACATGCATGGCAACGCCTGCCGCCTGCAGACTTTTGCCCTTCGCCAGTCTGACTGTATCCGCAAGCAGTGCGCCGTCCGGCTGGCATATCATTCTGTATTTATTCAGATAGCCCTTAACGCATCTCTTCTCAGGCTTTGCCGAAAGGTCACCCGGCAGGAAGTGAAAGGATGCCCATATCCTGGTTATATCCATTCTGCCGATAATGTCAGTAGGTGCATTCATCATTTCAAGCTGCAGCTGGGTAGTCGCAGCATGACCTGATGCGCCGATCTTCTGCAGCAGAGTCACAGAGCAGCAGTCCACGAATTGCGCACTGTAAGCGATAGCAAGGCTGTCGCTGTGTGAATAGCCTGCTATATATGCCGCGCAGTATGTTGCATAATAATGAAAATCCAGCTGCATAGTCTACCTTCCGTGCTTCCCGGTATGCCCGTGTTTCATGTGCTTACCGCTCTCCTTCGTCAGCTTCCTCACTCTTATCGAGGCGTGGATCATCTCCACCAGCATAATGAGCGAAGTGATTTCGATTATAACCGCTGACAGGGACGGATCCTGCGTAGTCGCCTCCGGGGTTTCGGAAGTTAATTGCACAAGAAATCTCACGTACTCCGATGACAGCCCGGTTATCGTTCCTGCACTGCCCAGTAGCATCAGACACGCGACAATAATATACAGAATACTGCGCCTCTTTCCCATGCCTTCGGATATAGCTGCCCATCCGATGAATGCGCGGAAAGCCAGGTCCCACATGAGAATTATCACTGTAAGGACGACAGCCAGAAGATAGTATCTGTCCTCCCATGTCTCTCCGCCGGCTTCTATCATTTCTTTCAGCACAGCCATGCGTCTAGCTCTGTCAAAATAGAACAGACCGAGCGCTTTTACGATAGACCAGACACCGAAAATTATGGTCCCGGCACCGGCTATGATCAGTGTATTCTGCCTTTTCCTTAATTCAATTTCTATGGCGCTGTTTTTAGTCTCCAATATGCCCCTCTAATACTTCTGTCATGATCTCTCTCTGATATACGTCTGTCAGTATACCGAAGAACTGTATGTCTCCGTCAGGAAGCGGCTGGTCCTCTGCCTTGAGGTTCTCAGGCTTGATAACGCGCAGCTTGCTTCCGTAGGCTTCAGTTCCGACGAGCTTGCCCTGTTCATCATAGAAGTCAAACAGGAATTCAAGCGAATCACCAGGCTTGAATGTCTGCGTTTCCTTTGCCGTGAAGTACATGTCATCGTCAACGTAATCGTATCCTGTTATGTGTCCGGAAGAGGCGTCTTCATCACCCTTCACAGGGTCCCACTCGATGTGGACGATGATCTCATCTTCACCATTCAGGCGGGCCCTTGTATCTCCGGAGAAGACCGTACCTTCTTCGGTCTCTTTAGGCATTTTGGCATCATAGTATACAAGGTGTCCGTTGATGTTGATCCACATATCGTCGACATCTACCATCGGATGTCCGTCCGCATCATTGTCGCCGATGTGGTCATATCCGAGGAACATCAGCCTGCCGTCCTCTGTCTTCATATATACAGCGGTCCTGCAGTCGGCTATTATACCCCATGTCTTCTTCGGAAGCTGTACCTGCCATCCGTTTCCTGTATCTGTGAGCGGGATGTCTATCAGATCAGTCGTAGGCTCGTAATCCTCGAATCCCTTTTTATACCAGTCATCTGACGTGTAATCATGGTATGTCAGATCCACAAGGAAGGAGGCAAAGCTGTTGTCCTTCGCAGCTTCCGCCCTCTTTTCATGCTCAGCCTTTTTCTGTACGGCTATGATGCTGAATATGTCATCGAACAGTCCGGTCTGGGTATCCAGCTTCAGATTCTTAAGCTCGGCGTTGGTGTTGGTATAGTGGCCGATACTCTTATACGGCAGTGCGACGGCCATGCCGTTGATTCCCTCTGCGGAGTCTCTGTTTCTGTATACCACGCAGGCCTTCAGGGCATTCATGGCATCTTCTTTCTCCTGACTGCTGCAGATGGAGTCATCAACGTCAGTGTCATCAAGCTTGTCAATAAAATCGACAAGATCCATCTGAATATTATCGACAAATGTATACGAGTTCATTGCCGCAAGACCGAGCTCCGCAAAGTCATTAGGCTCTTCCTTGATCGCAGCATCAGCCTTTTCAAACAGTCCGGTGACTTTCTCGTATGCCGGCTTTACCATTGTCAGGTCGACAAATGACAGAGTTGATGTTATCTGAGCTTCGCCGTCATTGAGCGCTCTGTTGAACTGATCGTATGCAGATACCATGTCTTTTCCGAATTCTTCTGAGCTGAGTCCCGGATTCTCTGCGAGCTTTCCGAATGCAGATGTGTAGTACCAGCCGAATCCGCCCTCAGTCTCCTGTGAAGCGAGGTAGTAGTCAGCACAAGGTTCCAGTGCGGTCGCTACCTCGATGTCCTGCATCAGGCACGCATCGAATCCGATCACATCGAACTTCACCCCTGAAGCCTTTGCAGCTTCTGCAACCTCCGAAACACTCAGTCCTGTCCTGTCACCGGCGTCAGTCCTGTGTCCGAGCTGGTCAACACCGTAGCCGTATGGCACTCCGCCGCCGTGGTCCCACAGCACCAGCATGTATCTGTCGGCAGGATAGTTTTCTGCCGTCCATTTGATGAAGTCTGTAAGCTCGGCAGGGTCCTCCATGGTCTTAAGATTGCGGTTCTCCTGCATATCTACTTCGCCGTTGCTGACGGTATATCTGCCGTATCCGCCCTCTGTGATGCCCGGAGTGAACCATCTCCTTGATCCGCCGGCTTCAAGCACGAAGGTCAGTGCCTCGCCCTTCTTCGTAGCATCCTGCATCATGCGGATGTTTGCAGTAGCGCAGCCCGTGCGGTCTTCAAGATCCGCACCGATAATATATTCCATTACAACAACGCTCTTGTCACCTGAGTGGTCAGGGAAGAACTTCTCCCTGCTTACCGGCATCTGCGCCAGTGAAGCAGCAGCCTCTCCCATCGTTTCCTCTCTTGTGACGCAGTTGCCGTCAGCTGCGATGTCCTTGCTCTCGTTATACACATCCCTGAGTATCATATTGGCAAGCGGTCTCGGCGGATACTCTCTTATCGTAATGAAGCCTACTCCGGCTATCAGCACGATCAGCTCGGCGGCCGATATAAGGAACACCGTTATCTTGCGCATACCGTTGATGAATGCGCCATAGTTCTTTTCCTCTTTGAACCTGAGCGGATGGTACTGGCTCTTTCCGAGTCCGAGGATCAGCAGGAAAAGCGTAGGGAACAGTGTCAGCAGGATCGTGTAAGGCACGCCGTGTCCGAAGCTCTTCGACAGGCGGTAGAAGAGCCTTATCAGGAATACCCAGTACACTACCTGAGCGATTATCATGAATACCTGTCCGGTACCGTTCTCAGTGCCGAGATAGTAAGCTGCCGATATCATTACCGCAGCGATGCTGAACGGTCTCCAGAAAGTTCTCATCTTTCTGAACAGTACCGTTGACATCTCATGCTCTGCAACGAACGGGACCAGTGCGGTCCATGTTCTCAGTCCCATTTTCTTCAGAATAAAGAAATATGGTATTGCCTGCAGGACCCACGGGATAAGCCAGTATTTCGGGTCATTAAGTAAATATTCAGTCCACATATATAAGTCTCCTTACCCTGTGATCCGCTCCGGGTCAGAGCATATTATCCGACATTATTATAGCACCGTTTCTGCTCTATCGAAAAGACCGCCTCTCGGCGGTCCGTTCTCATTTTCTTCAGTAAATCACTGTCTGAATCCACCCGTCGCCGGGTCACACAGCCGTCTATTTCGAGTACAGGTTGTTGTTCGAAAACTCCGGATTGGATGTGATGTCGATGCCAAGCGACTTCAGCGCCTGCTCGTCCTTGTCTGAGAGGATAGCGGTGCAGTGTGCGATGCATCCGTTCAGATTAGGAATCTCTCTCAGGGCCAGCTCAGCAAACGGGTTGGTCAGCTTGGTCAGTGTCAGAGCCATGATGACCTCCTCGAGGTTGAGGCTCGACTTGTCATGGAAAACACCGACCTTGGTATTGGTCATGCTCTCGAAGATCGTCGGCGAGATGATCAGCATATCGTCCTGGATTCCTGCAAGCCTCTTGATTGCGTTGAGCACCATCGCTGCAGTAGCGACCATTCTTCTCGATGATCTTCCGGTTACGATGCTTCCGTCAGGCAGCTGTATAGCAGATACTACAACGTTCTCATATCTGTCAGGGTCTTCCGCCTTCTTGACCTCTGCATAGTCCTCGGCAGCCTTGACCACCGGCCTGTCGTATCTTGTAGCGCCGACTTCCTCCATCAGCAGCTTGCATCTCTCAAGAGTAGCCGCATCGATGTTGCCCTTTCTGTATGAGCACTCGGCGATGAGATATCTTCTTACGATCTCCTGCTTTGCAGCCTCTCTGCAGGCCTCGTCATCAGTAATGGCAAAGCCGCATCTGTTGACGCCCATGTCTGTAGGCGACTTGTAGCCCTCATCCGAACCGGTGATCTTGTGGAGGATCCTCCTCAGCACCGGGAAAGCGTCCACGTCGCGGTTGTAGTTGACTGCTGTCTCTCCGTACGCCTCAAGGTGGAACGGGTCGATCATGTTCTTGTCCTTGAGGTCCGCTGTCGCTGCTTCATAAGCGATATTCACAGGATGCTTGAGCGGGAGATTCCAGATTGGGAAGGTCTCGAACTTGGCATATCTCGCTTTGCGTCCCCTGCTGTACTCATGGTAGACCTGGGAAAGCGATGTAGCCAGCTTGCCGGAGCCTCCTCCCGGTCCGGTGACAACAATCAGCGGCTTGCTGACCTCGATGTACGGGTTGGCGCCATATCCCTCCTGGGAGACGATAGTATCGACATCCGTAGGATAGCCCTTGGTGAACATGTGTCTGTAGGTGCGTATGCCGCGCCTCTCAAGCTTGGCGATGAACTGGTTGACCGAAGGCGCGTCCTCATATCTTGTGACGACGACTGAGTTGACCTCAAGGTCATAGCTCCTGAACTCGTCTATCAGTCTCATTACTTCCAGGTCATATGTGATGCCGAAGTCCTGGCGTGTCTTGCTCTTGATGATATCGCCTGCGTAGATGCATATGATGATCTCAGCTTTGTCTCTCATCTTCTGCAGCAGCTTGATCTTGGCATTCTCGTCGAATCCCGGAAGAACTCTCATCGCATGCTTATCTTCGACAAGCTTTCCGCCGAACTCAAGATACAGCCGCCCCTCGCCGCTGTTGATCCTTTCGATAATGTACTTGGACTGCTCCTCGATATACTTCTCTGCGCTGAACCCCTGCTTCTTCATATCACCCTTCCTTTACTTCCTTATGTATGTACCCGGACGCCTTCGTTATGAAGGCATGACCTCGATTTCAAGTATGTTGCGTCTTGAAAAGTACTGGTCGAACTTTATCTTATAGTCTACAGATATCCTTCCGTATCCCTCTTCATCCAGATCCTGCTCGAGCTTGTTGGTATATATCTCGAGATTAACTGAATTCATCATAGGGATCTGATACCTTGTGATGTTCAGGATGCCCGGCTCAAGTGTCATGTCCATTCCGTCATCATCGCCCTTGCCGTATCTTCTGATCCTGATATTGCCGTCGCTCAGCTTGACAAGAGTGTGAGTGTTATCAAGTCCGGCTTCCTCAGACTCCTCATAACTGATATATCTGGCGTCATTCTTCTGATACATCGTCCCTTCAGTCAGGATCTCGAGCGAGTCCTCCTTCTCCAGCTCACGGCGAAAAGCCTCACCGCTCGGGATGAGGTTCTCTGAATACTGCGTGCTGGTGATACGGAGATTAACGTTCTTTTTCATTGTGCTTTCTGATCCTCTGTGTCATTCATGGCAGGCCCGGCGGATCACGCTGCCGGACCTCCGTTATGAAATCAATATTCCGTTATATTCTATACTTTTATACGGTCCGGCACAATACTCATTTATCTCCTTCAGCACACTTCCGGGCAGATCGAGTAGGGGCTAACTTGTAGCCCCTCTCACACCACCGTACGTGCCGTTCGGCATACGGCGGTTCAACCCAATAAGTAGTAATCTACACAGCTGAGAAGTCCTCGCCTTGCGAGGATTTCTTTGCTGATGAGGTGCAGTCCTGTGGTTTTGACTACTGCTTGGTAGTGGTCGCCAAATCCTACGGACTGTTTTGCCATCCACTCGGGTGCTCCGAGTTTACGCAATCCCCAAAATCGCTTTTCGCTCTTCTTCCATTGCTTCCATATGACGATTCTCATGCGTGTTCTCAGATGCTCGTCGATTCTTGTGAGTGCTTTCTTCATGCTCCCAATCCTGTAGTAGTTAATCCATCCGCGGATGACCTGGTTGAGTTTCTCTATCCTGTCATCCATACTGATTGACCAGCTCCTGTCAGTGAGGTTCTTGAGTTTGCGCTTGAATCTTGCAACTGAGTCCTGATGAGGTCTTGCCTTCCATTGCCCATCCTTACTGTTTTTCCAGAATCCGAAGCCGAGGTATTTGAGTTTGCTCGGTCTTGTGACTTTCGTCTTGGTCATATTGACCTTCAATCCGAGTTTCTTCTCTATCCACTTCGTTATTGTGTGCATGACTCTGTTCGCGGCAGCACTGCTGCCTACTGCGATGACACAGTCATCTGCATACCGCACGAAGTGCAAACCTCTTGCTTCGAGTTCCTTGTCCAATTCGTTGAGCATGATGTTAGACAAGAGTGGTGAGAGGTTACCGCCTTGCGGTGTTCCTTTCTCCGTTGCCTCGTATCTTCCTTGTACCATCACACCTGCTTTGAGGTATTTGTGGATAAGCGATTCTGTATCTCCATCGTCGATTATCCCGTGAACAAGGTACATGAGTTTGTCCTGTGGAACGTTGTCGAAGAACTTCTCGAGGTCGATGTCCACGATGTATGTGTATCCGTCATTGAGGTATTCGAGCAGTTTGATGACTGCCTGTTGTGCCCTGCGCTTCGGTCTGAAGCCGTAGCTGTAGTCACTGAACAGTGGCTCAACTATTGGAGTCAGCCTCTGCGAGATTGCCTGCTCAATGATTCTGTCCACCACACTCGGTATACCGAGGTTACGCATCCCTCCGTTCGGCTTAGGTATCTCTACCCTGCGCACCGGCAGTGGTTTGTATTTGCGGTTTCGGATCTGTTCGCGGATATCCTCCCAGTTTTCTACGAGATATTGTTTGACCTCCTCGGTCGTTATCCCGTCCACTCCGCTTGCGCCTTTGTTCGCGACTACTCGCTTGTACGCTCGCATCATATTTTCCCTTGAGAGTATCTCCTCTAAGAGTTGCGACATAGATTTGTCTCCTTTCCTTCCTTCGCTCTCGTATCCTTACTCCTACCTCCTGTGGACCTTTCGCTCCGTTACGTCTTTGCTACTACGGCCCTCGTCGGATACGGATACTTGCCTTGAGAGTTCCATTTGACTATTGGATTGTTCGGTCCTTCACTCCATCCCCATTACAGGGACTTCTTCGCTACTATGACCTTGGCTGACTTCTCACGGTTCGTTGTTACTGCGGATTTCTCCGTCCGTGAGACCTCACGGGATAAGTCGTCAATCTTTCCTCGTCTACCTGCCTAATCTACGCATACGGGTTACGACCAACTTTTGGACTTCACGACTTGAGGCCCGCTTATCCGCCGTATGCGCCTTGACATTAGGTTTCTGTTCGTCAGGCTACGATTTCGCTATCCCTTCTTCTCGCCCAAACCTCGCGATTTGAACCTTGGGAGTTGCTATGGGGTTCGTCGTTGGCTACGCCCCTTGTGGACTTTCACCACAGATTGACGGCATGCCCGTCATAC
>JAWRIG010000015.1:0-4551 GCA_040308005.1 Anaerovoracaceae bacterium
CATTCTTCCAGGAGCCTTGTTGCCCTTGAAGACTCTTGATGGGTAAGTACCTGCAGCCAGGGCTCCGGCAAGTCTCTTGTGCTTGGAACCGTGAGTCATAGGTCCTCTGCGGTGTCCGTGTCTCTTGATGTTACCCTGTGTTCCTTTACCCTTGGAAGTTCCGGTCACGTCGAGCTTCATTCCTTCTTCGAAATCAGCAACTGTGATGACCTGTCCTACTTCGTAAGCTGTTCCCTCTTCAGGCTTGAACTCTGCAAGGTGCTTCTTGGTCTCAACGCCGGCCTTAGCAAAGTGTCCTGCGAGCGGCTTGTTGACTCTCTGCGGCTTCTGGTCTTCATATCCGACCTGAACTGCATCGTAGCCGTCTGTCTCGACTGTCTTGATCTGAACGACAGTCTCAGGGCCTGCCTCAATGACAGTAACCGGGATGACTGTTCCGTCTTCTGCGAAAATCTGGGTCATTCCGATTTTCTTTCCCAAAAGTGTTTTCATTATGTTTCCTCCTAACTTGTTACAGCGGATCACTCCGGATAACGGTGCTTGTTTCCGTCAGCGCGTGTGATCTTTCTAATCCAGCTTAGAGCTTGATCTCGATATCAATGCCTGCAGGCATGTCCAGCTTAGTGAGAGCTTCAGTTGTCTTTGTTGTTGCGTTTGTGATGTCGATCAGTCTCTTGTGAGTTCTCTGCTCGAACTGCTCTCTGCTGTCCTTGTACTTATGCACGGCTCTGATGATGGTAACTACTTCCTTCTCTGTCGGGAGCGGAATAGGACCGCTTACATCAGCACCTGTCTTCTTGGCAGTCTCAACGATCTTAGCTGCGGACTTGTCGAGAAGAGCATGGTCATAAGCCTTCAGTCTGATTCTGATTTTCTGTAATTCACTCATTGTTGTTCCTCCTGTAAGATTTTGTACAATTTGTCGCTATGCTTGTACAGGACTCCGCCCTGCTGTCCGTTCCAGGCATCTTTACAACTCCTCAGAAGCCTTGAATTTTCAGCGTTTTTGCCGTCCCTGCGCCGTTTGGATCTCGCTCTCCGGAGCGTCGTACACTCTTTCGTGCGTTTCCTTAGCTGCGGCACACAACAAAAAAGCGAACCCCTCCGCCCTCATCTCGTGAGGACTTCTCGGTAGAAATTATCCGCTAGCACGGTAACTTCCTACTTCTTCGCATTTCACAAGCCCTATTAGTATATAGAAGCGGCCCCCTGATTGCAAGACTTTTTTGAAACTTTTTCAGGCACTTTTTTCAGTTTTGTTTTTCAATGTATTCCAGTATTTTCAAGGGTTTCATGGCCTTAGCCGTGTACACTGTGGTTGGCGTTTCCTTCTTTTGGATTTTGCCCCCATAAATAGTAGTTTTTGCCCCTTTCCGGACACAATATATAGCGTTATTCCGCTCTTTTATTTTTTGCCACAACAAACCGGCTGCGGCTTTGTGATTAATTCCAATATGTATCGATGTGCCGGCATTTCCCCGCTGAAGTTTTGCCCGCACAAGAAAACAGACGTATCCGATTGTTAGGATCCGTCTGTCTGCAGTTGATACAATTATAACACGATAAAGGAGACTTATTGCTGTGAACAATGGGCAAAATAAGAACCGGGAAGTTCCCGGTTCATTATACTCCGTCTTCGCGCTTGCGCTTGCCGGTCGTCAGGACAAGTCATCTTAGCCCGGTGGCCACTGCATTGCTCTCTTGCCGAGTATGTGTATGTGCAGGTGCTTGACTGTCTGCTGTCCGTCTTCACCTGTATTGATGACGCATCTGTAACCGTTGTCCAGTCCTTCCTGTGCACAGACGTCCTTGATCTTGAGCATCATGTGCGCCATGAGGTCTGCATGCTCATCCTTCAGGTCATCGAGTGATGCGACGTGGATCTTAGGCACCATCAGCATGTGAACAGGAGCCTGCGGTGATGCATCACGGAAAACTGCGATCTTTTCATCCTCATAGACCATGTCTGTAGGGATATCACCGTTAGCCAGTTTGCAGAAAATGCAATCGTCCATGTTTCTAAACCTCCTTATAAGTTTTACATATATGCGCTGAATCAGTCCGCGCAATCTGTTCCTGCTCATTATTTTACACTTTCTCCTCAGCTAAGTCGAGCGCTGCCCGCACAGTAAGAATGCAGCCGGTGCATCTGTCCGGGTTATACTATTTCTGCTTTGCAGCCGTCTCTGAAAAGTTCCGTCAGTCTGACCTTGTAGAATCTTCCCGGCTCGAGCCTTTCCGGATCGTCCATGTACACCTTGATGTAGTTTCCGGTGTAGCCGGTCATGTATCCGTCCTGCACTTCTTCTGCGAGGACAGTATGCGCTGCTCCCATATTGGCCGTCATGAATTCAGCTGCAACAGCTCCCGCTTCTTCCTCGAGGCGGTCTGAACGCTCATTTTTGACTTCGCCCGGAACCGCATCAGGCATCGATGCTCCGGCTGTTCCCTTCCTCGGCGAATAGCGGAACACGTGAACTTTGCCGAACTCAGACTTTCTCACTATATCCAGAGTATCTTCAAAATCCTCTTCCGTCTCGCCTGAAAATCCTACGATTATGTCTGTCGTGATGCCGTAGAGGGGATCGAATTCCCTGATAGCTCTTACGATATCCAGATACTCATCTCGCGTGTAGTGGCGGTTCATCGCCTTCAGTATATGATCGCTGCCGGCCTGAACCGAGAGGTGCAGATGATGGCACAGCCTGCGGTGCCTGATCGTCTTTTCGACATTGTCCTTATCGACGACAGTCGGCTCAAGCGAGCTGAGTCTGATTCTGAAGTCATCATCTTCAGGCATCTCTATGCTGTCGAGTTCTGCCAGGAGCTCGTCGAGCGTATGAGCCGCTCCCTTCTCTGTTCCGTACAGCGCCGTGTTGATGCCCGTAAGCACCACTTCCCTGATGCCTGAATCAAGAAGCATCCTGACCTCAGTAACTATCTCCTCCATCGGGCGGCTTCTGACCGGTCCTCTGGCGTACGGGATGAGGCAGTACGAACAGAATCTGTCGCAGCCCTCCTGGATCTTGACATATGCTCTTGTCATCCCCGGCTCGCCCGAAGCCACAAGGCCCATGTCCTCATAATCCGTCAGCTCAGCTCTCGGCAGCACCTGTATGCTCGTGCCCTGCGCAGAATAATCTCCGAGGCGCTCAAGCACCAGGCCGCATATCTGGGACTTCTGCCCGTTGCCTATGACCATATCGACCTCAGGCATTCCGGCGACCTCCTCAGGCTCGACCTGCGCATAGCAGCCCGTGACAACGATGAGCGCGTCCGGGTTGGCTCTCTTGACTCTGCGGATATACTGCCTTGACTTGCGGTCGGCAATATTTGTTACCGTGCATGTATTGATGATATATACGTCTGCGGGATCCTCTTCTCCCACAGATACAGCACCACGGGAAACGAAGGCCTCCCTCATGGCCTCCGTCTCGTAGTGATTGACTTTACATCCAAGCGTATGAAAAGCAACTCTCATGTTGATCGTGTGCTCCCTCTAATTGACAATTTTGCTTATGTGAGAGTCTAACATTCAAACGCATCCGCGGTCAACAGCAACCCAGTGTGATCAGAACAGCTCATTGCCGGCCGCCATAGGAAGCGGCTCTTCCTCATACTCCGCATCACCGGCAGCCTGCAGCTCATCCGGCTCAGATGCAGTATCCGCATACTGAGCTTCGTCTGCATACTGAGTTTCGCCCGAATACTGTGCTTCATCCGGATACTGCGGCTCATCATCGAACAGGATGTCCGCTCTGTCGCCGCGGCGATCACCTTCAAGCTGCGCAGTACGCACCTCTCCCTCAGGCTGAAGCGGGCTTTGCCCCTGTTCCTGCCTCTGCGTGCGCTGCCCGGACGCCGGGACCCTCTGCAGGCGTTCACGCTGCTGCCTTGAATCCATTTCCAGCCTCTGCGCAAGGATCTTGGTCAGTCTGATAGCCTCGTTCTCGTAGAGAGTGATGCCTCTCGACATCCTCTGGTGTTCGGGGTCCCAGTCCCTGATGTCGAACTTGGGCTGATTGCCGTTCCACGCAACGATGTTGACCTCGCGTGCCCAGCCGCTCTTGTGCGTCTCCAGAACGCCGAGCTGCTCGACCAGTTTGAACTCAATCTTCTCATTGTTCTGGTTCTGGTAATTCCTGTAGTTGTTGTAAGTAGCCATCTTTTTTCCTCCTTTTCTGCCGCAGCCCGCCTGCATAACCCATACACAGCAGGCAGTCACCGCAGCCCTCTATAAGATGTGGACATATGCTACCTCAAAACAAAAAATCTGTCTAATACGATTTTCCCTTAAACATACATAAATTACACTTAATTCAAAAAAACATAAAAAATACAAAAGGCACTGCATTTCTGCAGTGCCCATGTATGCTTATTGTTTATAGAAATTACTCTATAATTTCAGTTACAACGCCAGAACCTACTGTTCTTCCGCCTTCTCTGATAGCGAATCTCAGTCCTTCTTCGATAGCGATCGGTGTGATCAGCTCGATCTCCATTACTACGTTGTCACCAGGCATGCACATCTCTGTGCCTTCTGGAAGGTGA
>JAWRIG010000016.1:0-4033 GCA_040308005.1 Anaerovoracaceae bacterium
TATGTCTCCTTTCCTAGGGTGGTTGGTCAAATCCTAGTTTAAAGGAATACAAGAATGATTGGTAATGGCTTTTTTAGTTGAACTTTGATTGGCTAATTTAACTGGGCTCGAATTGGCTGAATTAAGTGAACCCTAACACCAGTGTTAGGGTCGGGCGGTTTTAACCACTCCGGGTCGGGCGAAAAACGCCAATCGGAGTCGGATGAAAAGAACCAATCACCCAGACCTGTTAATTAGAATCAGTTGTTTGGTGTTTGCTCAGAGGAGCCTGTGGTCACCTTACTCGTAGTAAGAGAGATCCGTTCAAGCATCTTACCTCGGTAGCTTTCACCACGAATATTGAATACTGTAGCATCATCGAATATTCGATCCAGAGCACACAGGAGATCATCATCCTCATTGAAATTCTCTTTCCATAGAGCTGGATTCTTGTTGCTGGTGAATATGATGTTGTTACAGCCTTGCCGGTTGTAGCGTCTGTCGACCATGTCGAAAAAGAGCCTGGTGTTTTCTTTGTCGAACTCACAGTGGCCAACCTCATCTATTATGAGACAGGCAGGTCTGACGAGTCCATTGAGACAAGAAGCTTCCTTACCGCTTCTTCTGGCATTCGTGAATCTGTCCCGTAGTTCAGACATCTTTATGAAGTATGTCTTGAGCCCGTTATGACAGCATTCGTAGCCATATGCCTGTGCAAGATGTGTCTTCCCGGTCCCGGGCGGACCAATGAAAGCCAGATTCTTATGAGCATGGATCGCCGCCAGAGATGGCAGGGTCCTAAGCCTGTCGACATGTTTGCCTTTGATGACAGAAAAGTCGAAATTGTCGAATGTCTTCGGCACCTTAAGTGGAAGTCGACTGGTTCGAAGATACATATCTATGGTCGCTTTCGTCTTCTTGTCACTTAGGTATCTGAAAACATGACTGACTGCAGCCATCTGATCAGGAGTCATGCACAGCTCTTCCGAGAGCTTGGAAAATTCCAGAATGCTCATGTCTAAATGAAGTGCATTGAAGCTTGCTTCAAGATCGGTGTAGGAGAATTCACTCATGGACTACCTCCTCATCGAAATTGAATTTTTCAAAGCCTGCATCAATATGGCTTTGATCTGTAAGCATCCTGATGCTGGTTGTGACTGGTGTTGTAGGAAGTTCCTCAGGCATTTCAGGCTCAAAGAACTGATCGCTGCAGTATCTGTCACGCATGCTCCAGGTGACATCATGAGTAACAAGGGTCTCCTTCAGATCAGGCGTGTAGATATACAGAACATCATTCTTCCTGCAGACACGTACTGTCTGACCGGAATACCTGAATGGCACCCCGAATCGTCGGCCTTCATAATTGACGAATCCATCGAATGAGATTCTCCTCATGGGGCACAGATAATACAGTAATGTCCTGGATTCCTTAAGCGGTGCAGCCGTTTCTGAGCATCGAGCCGAATGAAGAAGATCAGGTATGTCATCGATCTCCTTATGGTATCTGGCGTTATGCTTATTGCACCATTCCAGAGCCTGATCATTAAGATCTGAGAGATTCCAGAAGCAGCGGCCTGCGAGGAAATTGTCCTTGACGAAACGGATCAGTCTTTCGACTTTGCCTTTGGTAAAAGGATGCCTGGGCTTACACAGCCTGGTCCTGAAGCCTACGGTACGCATGAATGACTCGTAGTCGACTTGCCATAGCGGACGACCGTCTATGTCTCTCTTGATGACAACACTTTTCATGTTGTCTGTCAGGACATATGTAGGCACTCCCATATACATAAATGCATGGATCATGCCAATGAACAGGTTCTCCTGCTTGGCGTTAGTAAAAAACTCGACATACATTTTGCCACAATGATGGCAGATCATTGCAAAGCATGCAGCACGGAACTCATTGCCATATGGATCGATGACCCAGGTGAAGCCCCAGTCCATCTGGTATGTCTCTCCGGGATTGGTCTGGTAGCGGCGACCGCGGTTACCCTGTGGATCAACGAGTTGCCTCTTTGCCGGGATCAGATCCTTATGCTTGGACAGATACTCCTTGATGGCTGTCTGTCCACCGGTGTATCCGAGTTCTCTGAGCCTTTCAAGACAGACAGAAGAGTTCGTAATGCTTTGCTTCAGCAAGTTGTCCAGAACGGAAGTATATCCGGTCAGGACTGTGTAGTCAGCTTTTCGGCCTTTGTTGCCGTGAGGCATGGGCTGAAAGTTGTTTTGTTTGAGACGGCGCAGTCGGGCTCTTGAGATCCCGGTCCTGCGTTCCAGCTCAGCAAGGTTGACCTTATCGAGTGAGAAGGAGTCGCCTTGAATCGCTTTCATCTCATCAATGGCTTGTGATATTATTTCGGTACACAAGTCATTACCGATTTGCTTGTTCATATACCTCCTTTGCCAGGTGATTGGTTCTCATCCTAGTCTAAAGGATTCTATGATCAAAGGTAATGGCTTTTTTATTCCGACTGAAATTGGCGATTTTCACCCGACTCTGAGTGGCGATTATCGCCCGACGCTAACACCAGTATGAATATGGTGTTCTGCATGCTGTACTTGAACGATTCTGATGTCAGGACAGTGATATAGTTCTTAAGTCCTACGTAGTGTATGTCTCCCGGCGAGGTGAGTTTCCACTTCTTAAGGCTGTAAGAGAATGTTGTGAATATTGGATAAAATACTAAGACACCCATGATGAGCATCATGGGTGTTAGCAGCAGATATGGTAATATTCTGCGTTTCATTGTTTCTCCTTATCGGGGATTACTCTGCGAGAAGTCCTTCAAGAGCCTTGTTCATCTCGTCGTATGCCTGATCAGCATCTTCCTGTCCGAGTGCCATCTTGTTGACAGCATTGTACATAGCGCTGCTCAGCTCTGCATAGTATGCAGGTACTCCGCCAGGGAATGGTGACTGGATCATAGCTGCCTGATCTGCAAGAGCGCCGGCATGTGCGATAGTTCCGTCATCTACAAGTGCTGTGAGTACTGAATTGCGGGTAGGCAGGCTGCCGAGTGTTCCGTAGAGTTCCTTCTGCATATCTGCGGATGTGTACCACTCGATGAACTTCTTGGCTGCATCCTTGTGCTCTGACGAAGCAGTAACGCCAAGTGCCTCAGGGAGTGCCATTGTCTGCTCAGCTACGTTAGTCTTGCCAGGAGCGAGGATAGCCTCTACCTGTCCGACTACCTGTGACTCTTCTTCATTCTGAGTCTTGGATACGAAGCTTGTAGGTCCTACGAGGAAGCTTGCTGTTCCGCTGCATATACGCATGTATGCTTCCATACCGGATGATGTCTTATCTTCAGGTGCTACGAGCTCTTCATCGATAGCAGCTTTGTAGTAATTAAGAGCATCCATTACGGAATCCTTGTCGAATGTTCCGTCTTCATTCCATACTTTGCCGTTCATCTGGAAAGCAGTCCACATAAGTCCTGTGGAAGCCTTTTCCTCAGCGTTGAGCGACATTGTGATCGGGTAATCAGCGATGCCTGCAGCCTTGATCTTACGTGCTGCATCGAGCACCTCGTCATAAGTCTTAGGTGCTTCTGTTACTCCGGCCTTCTCGAACTGATCCTTGTTATAGTAAGCGATACGATAGTCATTGGAATACGGAACTGCCAGTACTTCGCCATCTACAGTAAATGTGTCGAGTGTCAGGAAGTCATCTGCATCAGCAAGCTCGATCGGCTCGAGCCATCCTGCTGCCTTGAATTCACCAACCCAGGACCAGTCTACTTCTACTACGTCAGCGACTGTCTCACCTGCTGACTCAGCTGTAGCGAGTTTCTCACGGATGTCATCCCAGCCAACCTCGGAGACTTCTACATTGATGCCTGTCTCCTTAGTGAAAGCGTCAAGCTGTATATACCGCTCGGTTTGAGCGCAGTGCACGGTCTTTTTAAGCAGGCTTGCCGCTCGTTTTGAGCAAGCTTACCGGTGCGCTGAGCAATCCGCCGGTCGTTCATGATCAGCTGCCACGCTAGAATTGAGCACCCGTGACGGTAAAACTGATCAATAATCTCGGATTGTTGAGCACAGCGGCAAAATG
>JAWRIG010000017.1:0-36541 GCA_040308005.1 Anaerovoracaceae bacterium
AAGCCCTTCGACTGTTACCTTTGCATCGAAGTCCTTGGTGTAGGTCTTGTTGTCCTCGCCCTGGGCACTTCCGTTATAGGTGTAGCTCTGATCCTTAGCTGTGATCTTAAGCGTTGCAGGCGTGATCTTCAGCCAGCCGTCTCTCTTAATCGAAATGTCCTTATTCTTGTTGAATTTGTAGCTTCCCGGGTTTACTTCGAAGTTCTCTTTTGTGAGCCCCATAGGATAAGTTTTATCCGGGTTTGTTCCACCATCTACGTTTGTCCCCTTAGCTTCGGCCTTCTTGCCATCTGCAAGTTCTACCGAAACCCCTGTAGGTACGTCCGAAGTCCATTCGCCATTACCAACTCTATATTCAACCGTATAGCCGGTTACTGACTGCTCACTTCCGGTGTATGGCTTGCTTGCTGTATTTCCTGTAATTCTTACTTGCAGTTTGACCTTATAAACAGCATAAAGCGTATTAGCTTTGTCCTCAAGATCGTCGACACCTACGATCGTATCCAGCTTATACTTTACTGTTCCTTCATCTGCAGCTGTTTTACTGCTGTTCCAACCTACAAGCTCATATCCCTCTTTTGAGACATTCCCGTTAATTTTGCTGAGATCATAGTCCTGATTAATAGGCAGATGAATATAAGTTGCTACATTGTTTTTAACAGTAGGCGTATTAGTAATGCCATTCTTATCCTCTATTGTAGGGGCTTCTGTCAGAATTCCGCCATTTGCATCAAACTTCAAGTTGGTTGTGCTAACAGTTACATCTGACTCTTCGACTTTTGAATAATGAGCCCTAACTTTGATAAGCTTGTTGCTGTTTGCCCATGCAGCAGCATTAAGTTTAAGTTTATCTCCTGGCTGGTAGTAATTGCCATTATTGTTGTCAAGAACTAAACCAGCATCGTCCACGACTTCCCAGCCCTCAAATACGTATCCTTTTGTTATGTTTTTTGGGCCACCAGGCACAACGGTCTCCGCACCGTCTGCATAATATGTATCTGAGTCAGACTGTGTGAAAGTGCCGCTGACCTCTACGTCACCAATTGTAGCGGTTGGTATATACTGTACCTGATATTTTCCTTCAAGAGTCCAGACTGCACGAATAGCTACCGGGCCCTCAATATGGGAATTGAAGTCATACGGTGTCGATGTAGTATTTCCAGATTTATCCACAACGTACCAGCCTACAAAATGATATTCAGGGTCAGCTGATGTCATCAGACGATACCTAGTTCCCTTGTATCCTTCTTCTGCAGGCTCATATGTTGCAGTACGTACTTTTATATTGCCATCCGGATCATTTCTACCATCCACATAAACATATTTATAGTCTCCAGCTGGATCTTCGATATATGTTCTGGAGATTGTATATGCATCGAATGTATCTTCATACTGTTTCCAGAAATATGTTGATCCAATTTCTGGTGTAATAACTCCACCAGCCGGGTCAACTAATACCTGATACCACATAGGTTCCCAGCCTGCATAAACGCGTACATTAGCAGCAGGCATTGTACCGCTAAAATCAAAGAGTCGTGTACACGCTTCATCTGCATACCACCCCGTAAAGGTATAATGGTCACGTTCTTCTATACCTAAGTCCTTAAGTGTATAGTTGTAATCATTAAGGGCTGCACCATAGAAAATTGAATTAGCTCCTGTGGAATATGCTTTTTCACCCTCATTGTAATACGTCAATTCATATTTCTGACGTTCATGATAAATATAAATCGGATAAGATTGAATCCATTTGCTGTCGCCATGAGAAACAGCATTGGAACCTCCATTCTTTGAAAACCCTTCTTCTTTTGTCGAATAGCTAGCAACTTTATAGCCATCGAACTTATTATTAAAATTGAAGGTTCCTCCATCGCTGTCTGTCCTCGCATCAAAGACATTCCCTGGAGTATTACTATATTCACCATTTAATGTCTGAGTAAAATGATAAATATGGCTGTCGCCCGCAGATCCTTGTTCATACAGATTATAAGGCTTTCTTATTTGTGAAAAACCAGAAAGAAGAGTCTGTTCAGTACCGCCTCCATTTTCCTGTTCATTCCACCTGTATGAATTTGGCCAAGAACCACCAGCTTGCTCAAATGTCTGACCATAAAGACCAGTAACAGTAACCATCTTATAGTTATTTAGCGTGTTTCTTGTATAACGGTCACCATTATAGGTGTAGGTTGCCCCGTCCTTAGTATACTGCCATTCATAGACAGGTAGTGTTTCGACATGCCTTTGCAGCTCATAATAACCATCACCAACACAGCCGCCATTATAATAACCATAATAAGTTGTGCTGCCTGCTGGAGGTAGATTGTTGCCAGTGTATTGAGTTGCTTCGTATCTATTACCTTTCTTTATATAAAAAACTCCGTAATATCTTTCAGTGTCACGCTGTTTATAAGCATAATACTCATTAGTAGTGGATCCGCTTTGAACACGTCTGATTAAAGCATATGTACCATCCGGCAGCAGCCCGTACAGTGTTCCTGTTTCACTATCTGTAACAGTATAAGTATAAGCAGTACCGGCCCCTTCAGGCGCGTCATTATTCTTATAGTAGAAATTAATCGCCATTAGGTCGCGGTCATAATAAACGTTGATGACCGTACTGCCGTCCGCTTTGACGGTCTCTGATGTCTGTACAGTTCTCGCATAATGGAATCCTGTATAATCAAGTGAAGTATCATCATCTGATGGTCCTACTGGATCATCCGTGGTACCGTTACGCACTTCACTTTTCTCATAGTCATATGTTTTTTCAGAATCAGCAGCATTCTTGTTGTCAGTCACCTTTTGCTTCCATATGACTACATTATATGTAGAATCATTGTTTGCGATCCATCGACCGTATAAGGTTGTCTCTCCAGTTAAAGATAGCCCGCCAGAAATCGTTACAGATCCGTCTCCATCAGAAACCTTTGTATCGTATGTAATCTTACCCTCACTGTCCTGACTTCCTGTATACCAACCTTCGAAATGGTATCCGGAACGCGTTGGAACAGGTAAAGTTGTGATTTTCTGCCCCTTCAGAACGAACTGCGCAGGAACATAGGATGCCCTACTACCTATTTCGCCCGAAACGAAGCGCAGCCAATAAGCCTCTACAAACAGAGGATATAGATCAAGATCAGACTCAATCTTATCTATATATGTTGTCACTATCTGGCTATTGTTCTCATCATATATTTTGTGTTCTGTTGTGCCATTTTTCCATCCAAAGAAAACATGCTGTGAATCCGGCTGCGGTGCAATAACATCACTGATCAGCACTTTATTTGCATCGGAACCACTTGTATAAACGACTTTCTTCGTCTGTAGAATATCATCGTCTGCTCCCTCAGCAGTCTCATGGAAGGTGACATAATATACCGCCTCATATTTAGGGGCAACATAAACAGTCTCATTCTCACTTATGCCGCTGATGGCTGTCCCGAAATTCACTTCAGTATCTGTATATGCATAGCCTGAGTCGGTCTTTTCAGCCAAATACCAGCCGATGAAAGTTTTACCCGACTGATATGGATTCCCTACAGTCTCAAGTACGTCACCATTTTTAATGATTTGATTATCGACAGTATCTCCTGCCTTATTTGTGAAAGTATAAGGAGCCGCTGATCCATCTTCATCTATCTCATCGATGAATTTGTACGTCCTTCTAAAGGTCTCCTTAGACTCATCCACGATAACATAAATAGAAAAATCATCTGTCTTAAATTTTGCAGTTCCTGCTTCTGACACCTGAACGTTATCCACAGCTTTTGCAACGCCATCGTTGTCGATGTGGACTACGGATTTCTCAGCTTCATTGTCCATTCCAGATGCATTCAAATATACAGTCACCGGAAGCAGCGGCTCATACTCTTTACCATCTTTAACAAATGAGATGTCTACAGCCTTGACTTTCTTGATTTCACCATCAACAGCACTTTCAACCTTATCGATGACTTCTTCGGAATCAACGGCTTTTAATGACAGCTCCGTTCCGGAATAAAGTGCCCCCTGAGGTGCTTTTACTACAACTTTAATATCCCCAGCGTTACCTCTGAGAGTTGTTGCATCCATAGGGTCTTCTTCCGGTTGAGCCTCTGCCTGATCATTTGCTGAAGCTTCTGTCTCTTCTCCGTCAGGGTCAGGCTCTTCTGCATTTTCCTCTGTATCGCCCGACTCAGCTCCGTCCGAATCTTCTCTGTCCTTAACTGTGAGCATGACGAATCTGGCAAAATCACGGACTTCAAATTTGCCGCTGTTTTGCGTCAGTACTCCATCAAGTTTATGGACTTTGTTGTCGTGATCTCTGTTGTAAACCGCAAGATCGCTTCCCTGAATCTTGTCAGAGCTGAGCTTAATTGTAACGGCCTTATCCGGATCGACTTCTTTCCCGTCTTTCTTGAAAGAAACATCCACGGACAGGATCTCATCTATATCCTTGTCCTCTGGTATGTAGTCTGCTACAACGTCTTTTGCTTCATCAGCAGACACTTTGTCGACAACGAGCATCACACCCTCAGGCAATGAACCTTCCGGTGCATCTACTTCCACGTCAACATCCCCTGCCGATTCTTTAAGGGTCACTGCAGGGTATGCAGGGCTGTTTTCCTCCCCGTTCTGTGCTTTATCTGTCACCTGCTCTGCCGGAGTCTGAGTTTTTTCAGTCTCTGCCTCAGTCTGCGACTTGGTGTCAGCAGCTGAAGCAGTTTCTGATTTTGGCTCAGCCGTTTCAGCCTTGGTTTCTTCAGGTGCAGATTCTGTTTTTTCCTCTTCCCTAGGTTCCTCACTTTGAGGCGCCGTTTCCGTGGCCTCTACTTGCGTTTCCTCTTTGGCATCCTCATTAGGAGGTTCTGGTTCTGGTTCCGCCTCTTCAGTGGCATTCGCCTCTTCGGTAGTCGGCGCCGGACCGCTTTCATCTCCAGCGTATACTGTGAAATATGACGCGGTTGCCCCATACTGGAGCACCATTGCAAATATCATCAGCATAGCCAGGCATTTCTTAATTCTGTTATTCATGCCCCTTCCTTTCTTATAGCCTTAACGGCAAACCTTGTTGAAATAACAATATTATTTTTATCTACCTAAAAACCGATGCGTACCTTTTCTTTTGGTAAAAAAATCCTCGCATCAACTATTATTGGTTATAAAAAGAACAAAGTCTTACTATTGTACTCTATATTATATATATAAAACGTCTGTCAAAGCGTCATTTTCTTATGCTATATTGCAAGTTTTTGCATGTTTTCCAATATTTTCAGCGTTTTTTCACAAACCTATTCTCTCAAATTCTTTCGCTGCATAATACGTTTCTTGAAAAATTTTAAGAATTGTATTTACAAGGCGTAATGGCCCTGGCTCTGCGAACAGAGTCAGGGTCATGTATTTTGATAGGATCATTAATCAGTATCGTTACGAACTTGGTTTTCACCCAGTCAATACAGTATGTGCTATCTGATGGCCAGACGCATCTGCTACTCGCTCGTCATCTGGTACAGGCTTCCGCTCGTCATCTCTGCCCACGAGTACTGCGCGAGATATTCACCGCGGTAGACATCTGTCATTTTGCCCGAATTCCTGAGAAAGTCGTAATAGTCACATGCTATCTTGTCAGCATCGATGCCCCAGGTGTTCCAGCCCTTGACCAGCACGTCACTGGCGCCGACCGCCTCGAGGTCCTTCTTGAGACTCGCCAGGATTACCCTGCACTGCGACTTAAGGTTAGTGTCGACCATCCTGTCGTCCCACAGCACCGAGCAGATCTCGGCCACCGTGCATCCCGCTCCCCTGCGGTCCACCAGATACGCCAGTGCCTCCTTGGAAAGCGACCTTGCGAATCTTACTATCTTGCCCTGGCTGAAGACCTCGAAGTTGCCAAAGCACTGCACTCTGAGCCTCCGGTTGTCTTCGCTGAGCGGATGCCTGAGATCCTCAAGTTCTGACCTGACTGCCTCCTCCGTCACCGGCTGCAGAATGTAGCCGCTGGCGTGAGCACGGATTGCTTCATACGCCAGGTCCCTGTCCGGTGCTGCAAAGATGTAGTTGGTATTAGGCGATGCGCTCCGCTCGTTCTCAGCAAGTGCAAAGCTCTCTTCTCCTACTGCGAGCCATACGATATCCGGTCTCGCATTTCCGATGATTCGTTCTGCGTCTTCAATGGTGTCTGCCGTGCGGTGCTCGCCTGACGGATCCATCTGACTCATAAGTTCGTTAACATACTGTGCTTCAGTGAAATTCTGAGTCACACAAAGTGTATACATAGATAAGCCCCTCCATTTTTTAGCCATGTATTTTTCCTGTGTGTCGCATAAGGCAACGCACAAGCCCTGTGCAACAAATGTTAAACACATTCGCGCAACAAAAGCATATCAGTTGGATATATTTAATTGGTCATTTCGTGTTTCCTCACAAGAAAAATCGGGAAAGACCGGATTTTACGATCTCCCCCGATTAGTTGTTTAGTTGGCATGTACAGTCTTACTTGCTGTACCAGCCGTTATTGTGTCATTTTGCACTATTATAATCAGTGCGATTTGCATGAATCATCCTGATGCAGGATCCTGCTCAGGGACAACTCAGTCATGGACTACTCTGCGTCGTCCTCTTCAGAAGCTTCTGTCGCTCTCTTGGCAAGCGCTGCTGTTACAGCCTGGGCTGCCAGCATGCCTGCCATGAGTGCGGTCCACTTGTCTGTCATGGTCATGGCTCCGCTGAGGTTCTCAGTGAGTAAGAATGTCGCGATTGATGCGATACCCAAAGCGCCTCCGGCAAGTTTAGGTGCAGTACCGTCGCTTGCTGTTTCGTCTTCCCTCTTTCTGAGGAATGCGAGGATCGCTCCTGCTGCGGTTCCGACCATTGCTATCAGGTTGAGGAGTGCCCAGCCATTCTCAGGTGCGGACTGTGGTGTGTCAGCATCCTCGATCACTTCAGGCTCTGCCTGCGGTACCGGATCGTCAACAATTGCTGCAGGCGGATTTGCATTATCGTCCCCTGCGATTACTGCAGCTGCTGCAGCTGCATTTGCAGCATTTCCACCTCCGGCATTGTTTCCGCCGCCGCCTGCGTTATCGTCATCATCGTCGTCATCTTCTTCATCAGCATCCTCAGTATTTGCTGCAGGTGCCGGTGTAGGAGTTGTCTCTTCAGGCGTTACATCCGAAGGCGTCGGCGTAGGTGTCGGTTCCGGTGTCGGTTCCGGTTCAGGCTTTGGAATCGGTGTAGCCTTGTAAGTAGCTGTGTATGTAGCATCAGCAGTTACATCAGCAATCTCCGGAGTCCATCCTGCGAATTCGTATGTGTTTTCCGAATCAGCAGCCTTGGTTGGATCAGCAGGAACTTCTATTTCTGAAGCCGCTGTGCCTTCCGGATAATCCTTCTCTGAAATGAGAGTGCCATCCTCATCGACAAATTTAACTGTGAATGCTTCTTTGACTATGAGCTTACCCATGCTTCCTTCAATTATTTTGTAATTGAATTTGCTTGCAGTAGATGATTCATCACCCCAGTCATCAGGTTTGCCCCAGTCAAGTTCAAAGGCATTATCACTTTCACCTATTTCAGTCTGTGATCCGATCGTTCTGAGATTCAGTTTTTCTCCATTGAAAAGCGTCACTGCTTCGCCATCATGTGCGAATGTAACTTCTTTCTCTTCACCATCCTCAGTAAATGTTACCTTTCCTCCGGCGGTGAGTTCTTCTCCATCATAAACCTTTACATCTCCATCAGTACTGATTGTGATCTCTGCAGGATTGATGACCAGCATGCCTCCTTCGATATTCATGAATGGGTTATCAAACAATCTTGTCATTACAGAACCAAGCAGATAGTACAAAGGTGCACTTACCGATGTTGCATAATGACCCGCATCAGTACCTACAGCTTTTACTCCGGCAACATTTGCAAAAATGTCAATGCCGAACAATGCAGTGTCTCCAACCTTTACATAATTTGCATCACTTGCCCATGGTGTCCCCCCTGTGACACCAGAAACAGTATGCTCTTTGCCATCATATGTCACAGTATCGCTATTAGCAGTCAGCGGTGTCAGTTCATTGAAAGAGAGTAAGCCCCATACTGCATAGAGTTCAACATTATCATCTCCTGTGTGGAATGTTTCTCCAGGATAATACTCAGGTGCATCTGCATCTCGTGAGGTTGCCCATCCGCGGAACACATAGTTTATCACGAATAGAGTTGACGGCCTTGATGGAATTTCGTCCCACAGAGTTGTCTGCCAGTTCTTTCTGATGCCGGCTTCCGAATGTATCACATCGTATCCGAGGCTATAATTATCGTGATAGTGGATAACCATCTTGTTTTCATCGCCGTTGCTCCACTGTGCATATAGCGTCAGGCCTTCTGCAGGCATCTTAATGGATTCTCCAGCCTGATAACTTGTACCGCTTCCATCAGCTATGGTATTCCATCCCGCGAATGTATAGCCGCTCCGTGTTGCAGGGCGAAGAGTCACCTTGTTTCCTGCACCATCTTCAATATCATCCGGTACAGAAGCTGCGTCGGATGTATTTTTGTTGAAATGGATTTTTGCAGTAGTTGCATATCTTCCGTAGTAAGTCTTATCATCCTGAATATTGTCGAATACTGCGGCTGTGCTGCCTTCAGAGTCTCCCCACCAGCCATAGAACTTATAGGTCTTGCCATCTACTTCCTTGGTCGCAGGCAATGATGGATCTGTTGCGGTCCCATTCCAATGGACAGTCTGATCATAAGCTTCTACATGGCTAAATGAGTCCTCTTTGGCATCCTGAAGCATGAACTGTACAGTGAACGTTGCAGGCAAAGCTGAAATATAGAAATACTCTGAGCGCCAGTTATTAAAAATGCTCTGTCTGTAGCGATGTCTAACTGTAATCTCCACCGAATCTTCGCCTCTGTTTGCGTTTCTGAAAACATGGCTATTCGCATTAAACGAATATGTTCCCGGCGTTCCATCAACAACTTCCCATTGAGAGTAAATCGCCTGATACCATGGAATTGTAGAGTTAAGCGTTATGCTCGTTCCGTACTCAACCTCATAGCGGTTTTCGATAGTTTGTCCCTTAGGGTCTGTCTGCGATCCGCCTGCTACATAGATGGTAAAGTGGTTGGTGCTGAATGTCTGCTTGTTAGATGTTGCTACGCTTGTACCCATCTCTGTGACTGAACTAGCGCTGTCAGACACGCGGAATACGTCGACTCCGCCGTCGCCCACGTCAAGACCGGTGCCGCTGAAGGTCACTGATACAGACCCTATCGGCTGAACAGGTTCACCGTTCTTGTCGACTGGTGTTACGTCGATCGCAACAGCATCGGTCAGGGTTTTGCCCTCTGCTTCGAGTCTTTCCTCGACTGCATTCAAAACGTCCTGGCGTGTGACTCTGCTCACGTGCATGTCGACGCCCTTAGGCAGCACTCCTTCGCCGGCCTTAAGAGTTACGGTAACTCCGCCTGCTGACTTGGTAAGTGTGACTGCAGGATACTCTTCCTCTTCAGGTTCCTCCTCAAGTTCCTCTTCGAGCAGTTCCTCCTCAGGCAAAACGTCTTCACCCTCGGCCGGGACTTCGCCCTCTGCTGCAGCGGTGCCATCAGCGCTATCAGCCTGATTGTTATCTGCATCCGCATTCTCTGCCGATGCATCCGCCGACTCTTCCGATGCAGCCTCATCTGTTACTGCATCCTGCTCGCCGCTCTGCTCTGCAGATTCTTCACCGTCTGAAGCGGCCGGTTCGCTTTCCGTCTTCTCTGCTTCTACTGCAGGTGCGGACTCGGATTTCTCCTCTGCCGCAGGTGCAGGTTCCGGTGCAGGCGCAGGTTCAGACTTCTCCTCAGCTGCAGGTGCAGGTTCCGGCTCCGGTGCAGGCGCCGATTCGGACTTCTCCTCTGCCGCTTTGGCCTCAGACTGAGTTACCTCAACCTGTGCCTCTTCGCCCTCGGCATATACTGACAGGAAACTTGCACTGAAACTGTACTGCAGTATCAGGGCAAAAGCCATCAGCAACGCGAGGATCCTCTTGTTCCTATTCTTCATTCCTTTCCTTTCTATCCGCCGGCTTTACGGCGGATGCTACCTTGTAGAAAAAGCGATTGATAACTCTGAACAAACGAATACCGCTCCCTGCAGTGATGTACCCCTCAACTTACAGAAAACGATTTTGTAACTAAACGCAATAGTAAATGCTGCAAATGTGCAACATTATATGTAGATTATACATTAATCAAGGTGCAAAAGCGCCAACTATGTTGCACTTTCGTAACGATTGCTGTATTTTTGCCAGCACAAAAGGAGACCACCTCTTCAGATGGTCTCCCTGTTAGATATTCCTTGTTTGCCTGGCTGATACAAGACTAAAGTTTTGCCTGCAGATTATGCGGTTGCACCTGCCTCCTCTTCTTCGTCCTCTTCATCAGCCTCAGATGCTTTCTTATTTGCTACTGCCGTGCCGATCTGCCCTGCGAGGAACAGTGCCATGAGCAGAGTCCACTTGTCTGTCATGATCATCGGCAGAGTCATGTCCTCTGTCAGGATGAATGTGATGATTGAAGCTGCTGCTGCAACGACTCCAAGGCCCTTGGCCAGTGCCATCTTGCGGCCTCTCTTGTCTTCCTCTTCCTCCTCATCTTCAGGCTTAGCCGCCTTTGCTTCTGCCTTTTCCTCATCTTCCTCGTCATCATCTTCCTTCCTGCGGAAGAGTGCCAGAGCAGCGCCTACTGTTGTGAGTATTGCGCAGATGAGGTTGATAAGCGCCCATGCTCCTTCCGGTCCTGCCTGCGGAGCCGGATCGTCTATGATTGTCTGTGGTTCAGGCTCTGCCTGAGGTGTAGGGTTATCAACGATTGCTGCAGGTACCGGTGTTATAACGGCCGCAGGAACTACAGCTGCATTTCCGCCGCCGCCATTTCCGCCAGCCAGTGTGCCGCCGTCATCAGCTGTTGGTGTCACAGCAGGTGTCGGAGTCGGCGTTGGCTGTGGTGTCGGTGTCGGTGTTGGAGTCGGTTCCGGTGTAGGTGTTGGCTCCGGTCCAGGTGTCGGAGTCGGATCCGGTTCTGGTTCCGGCTCGGTTACAGCGTAATGGACCTTAGGCTTTTTGAAGTTATATGTTCCTTCCCTCTTTCCATCGCTGGAAACATAATCCAGTTTCGCATACTCATTGGTGTCATAGTATCCCTCTGGAGAACCCTCCTTGAGAATCAGTCCATAAGTCAAAGCAGCTCTTCTGGCATTTTCTATAGGAACGTTAATATCCCACTTTATCGTCTTGGTTGAAGCGTCATAGTGAACCACATATGGATATTTACCATCGACAGCCTCACCGAAGAACCAGTCACTGCCTGAATTGGAGTCCAGCGAAATCACATCATCGCCGACCTTCAGCTTGAAGGTATTAGCCTTATCCGACTCATCAAGGTCAAAATCATCCTTGATCTGGTCTCGCACAACACCCTGCCCGATGAGGTAGATGATGTCGTTACTGATGTCCTTGAACATCTTAGCAAGGTTTTCTGAAGAGTCGCCAATCAGATTGCCGTTTCTATCCACATTTATAGCTGCACTGTATTTACTATTTTCCTCCTCCTGCAGCCATCTTCCAAATGATCTGTTGATCGCAAGCCCCGTATTTCCCTCTCCTGTATAGAAAACTGCACTGGAATTGTACTTGCTTGAAATGTCCTTCCAGAGATGTCCCGATTTATACAATGCCTTCTGCATCGGATCTATATGATATTGATAATATGCCGGGTTTACTTTATCCAAATCAAATGTATAAGTGCCATCGTCATTTTTGATTACCATATAAGGATTGGCTTCATAGTAGCGCATGCCTCTGCTTTCCCAGGTTTCATTTGGAATGTATTCAAAGTATTTCTGATAGTCATAACCATCCTTAAAAATCTCTGCTCCATTCGTTGTGTTATGTTTTTTTACAGTCCCCTTAGGAACACCGGTGTCCCTGTCATACGCATAATAACAATACTGATCATATTCGGTGACAGATGTAAGCTCCGGATTATCACTGTTATAAAGATCTGCATAAGTCTCAAATTTCACGATGTTGGATTTGCCACCAGGATCTAACACATCAACACTATAAGCATCTTTGTTATAGCCTATATACTGATTCAGTGTAGCCGCTCCACCCGATTGAATCACGTATGATGATACCCCTTGTGTACGCCTGTAATACTGGGAATAGATGGTTGTCGGCGAATCATTCTCATCATTCCAGATGTATGACTTACCATCTGTCAGCAGCACTACATACTTCTTGGTGTCCTCTACATCACTGTCTTTTTCAAGCCAGTCGTTAGCCATGATCAGTCCGCTATGGATATTGGTTCCATTTCCCGGGACCTGCTTATCCTCCATATTTAAGGCATTTTCTATAATAGCTTCTGTCGTGTCTGAAAGTATCGTCAAGCCTTCATACACGGAATTTGATGCAAGAGAAATGCAGTCTGATGCATACCCTCTGAACTTTACGACGCCAACCTTAATCTTTATATTCTGATTCTGCTCCCGAATTGAATTAAGAAGGTTTTTTATAGAATTTACGAAAAACTTGCCATTTTGCGTCGAAGTTGAGTTATCTGCTACAAACACGAGATCAATCTCATTCTTATACTCCACACCAGGCAGTGACAGTGTTACGTTCGTCTTCCGGTCTTCGCCAAGTTCTGTCGGATCTGCGGTCTTCGATCCGCTTACCTGATACTTGTTGTCATCCGTTGCACTATCTGAAGTATCTGCGTCCTCCGATGCATCTGTTCCTGCTGCCTTTGGTGATGCAGTCATCAGCTTTGCGGACTTCATCAGTGGCTCCTGCTCCTCTTCCGGAACTTCAGCATCCGGTGAAGGAGTTCCATTTGCTACTGTTGCTGCTTCATCATCAGCTGCCTCATTGGTTTTGTCAGCTGCGTCTTCCACGCTTGTCTGCCCATCCGGAGCATCCTGGTCACCCTGGGATTCTGCTGCATTGTCTGAACCTGACGCAGAAACAGCCGCATCCGAAGCAGGCTCCTGTGCAGGAGCTGCTGCAGGTGTATCTGCAGGGACTGCCGGTTCAGATGCCTGAGGGGATGCTGCAGGCGCCGGTGCCGGGGTTGATTCTGCCGCCGGGGCCGGTGCTGCAGGTGCAGGGGCTGGGGTTGATTCCGCAGCCGGTGCGGGTGCAGGCGCTGGTGCCGGGGCCGGTGCCGATGCTGGCTCTGGTGATGGCGCAGGAGCAGGTGCCGGTTCAGGGGAAGGTGCAGGTGTATCTGCGGTCTGTCCGCTGCTCTCTTCTACAGCGGGCGGCTCGACGTCATCTGCATATACCGTAATAGCTCCCAAACTGACACTGTACTGCACTATCATTGCCAGAGCTATCAGCAACGACAGCAATTTCCTGTGTCTATTTCGGTTTTTCATTTTTGATCCTTTCTGTTCAATAAGAGTTGTAACTAATTACTTGAATAAGCTAGCCTGATTGTTTTCTGAACAACAAAAAAATCCACGCTGAATAGAGATTCCCTCTATCCACGTGGAACTTCGCCCAAATTATTTAGATAACTCTTGAGCAAATTATATTGCAGCCATGCACTAATTGCTATACGTTATTTCTTCCGAGCCTGCTATATCTTGTACTTTTTCAGTACAAGATCCCTCTGGCATGCACTACTGTGTTTTTTAGTATAAGCTCCCTCTGGATATTCTGTTCTACAATTTTGCTATATCAGCCATGCATGTATCATGGCTTCAATCAGCGGTGTGTTCACCCCTCCGTCCCAGGTATCATAAGTTATGATCAGGTTGTCCCACGGCACAATGCCGTAATCCTCATATATCTCAAGTTTTCTTCCGTTCCTCTTCATGTATGCCCTGTCGTTGACATCGCCGAAGTGCTCCCAGTAGAAAATCTTCCAATCGCGAGGTCTCCTTATCATGAAATCCGGAGTGTAGGGAATATCAGGAATACTGAATTCCGCCTCATATCTGAAAGGAATTCCGTACTGTCTCAGCTTCTCTGCGATAACGATCTCCCCTCTCGATCTCATCATCGTACCGTCTCCGGCCAGAGAAGTTTTGCTCTCCTCAAACAGATCCTTTGCCATACTATAATTGCTTGCCCACTGCTCATCCAGAAGCGGGTTCCTGAGAACAGCCTGTTTCAGTTTGGGATGTGCATCTATAAAACTGCCCATCACCGACACCTCATCGAATGGACAATACTTCTTCTCCGCCTTTCTCAGCAGTTCAATATCCGCATCCATTATCTTCAGCGCCTTGTCAATATACCTTTTCCTTATCAGGCCATTGATCATTTCCGTATCATTCGTTATCCCTTTACGACGCTCCTTCTTCCTGTTTCCTTTCTTCGGATATCTGACAGTGAAATATTCCGACCCATTTCTTGCATCTACATGCAGCAAACCGTCCGGCAGTGTCTTCAGTTCATTTCTCAACTCACTCTTGCGTCCCTCAATATCTCTTATGAACCTGTTCAGTTCTTCCTTATATAGCATACCTTTGCCTCCAAATGCCACGCATGCCCGTCCCAACTCTTGTATATCATCTGAAGCCGTCGCCGTACCACCGGTGCATGATTACAACAGACCTATTGCTCCTCAGAGTCCCATGACTTTTAGAAGCCCGAAGAGGACTTTAGCCTCTCATTCGACTTTTTCAATGATTTTTCCTAATTTATGAAAAGTCCTTTTGCCCGTGCCACAAGCGCTTCCTTCTTATTGCCCCCTTCTTAGATGGGTTTTTCATCGTTAACTACTTGTGTTGACGATTTATCGGGACTATTTCCGCAAGTTTCTCCATTTTCAAGCTGATTTTTCAACTACGGAACTCTTGCGTAACCATCTATGTCGACGAACCCGGAAAACGACTTTTCATTTCTGCACAATAATTCTCAAAAAAGTCGAAAGGACCCCAAAACTCCTATTTGAACGCACCCTCTTTCGCAAAACGATATCTCGCGTACGAGTTTTCCTTGTGCTCACATAATGCCACTTGTTTCTCCCATTTTGTTATATCAATTTAGTTATCACGATCGTGTTGTTTAACATTGCTGAAATGTCGGATTTTATTCAAATCTAAAAGGAGACCACCTTTTACGGTGATCTCCTTTGTTGTCAGAGTAATTGCATCGGTCTTGATCAGGGCTTTCCCGTTGTATCGTTCCGGGCCCTCTGATATGCATGCCCTTTATTTGATTACTTCTCTTCCGCCCATGTATGGTCTGAGGGCTTCAGGGATGACTACGCTGCCGTCTTCCTGCTGGTAGTTCTCGAGGATGGCTGCGACTGTTCTGCCGACTGCGAGGCCCGATCCGTTCAGGGTGTGGACGAATTCAGGCTTGTGGTCCTTGTCTCTCTTGAATCTGATGTTGGCGCGTCTTGCCTGGAAGTCTTCGAAGTCTGAGCAGCTTGAGATCTCGACGTATCTGCCGTAGCTTGGCATCCAGACTTCGACGTCGTATGTCATTGCCGAGCTGAAGCCGAGGTCGCCTGTCGAGAGTCTGACGACTCTGTAAGGGATGCCGAGTCTCTTGAGAACTTCCTCAGCGTCGTTGGTCAGCTTTTCGAGTTCGTCATATGATGTTTCAGGCAAAGTGAACTTGACCATCTCTACCTTGTTGAACTGGTGCTGACGGATGAGTCCGCGGGTGTCTCTTCCTGCCGAGCCTGCCTCTTTACGGAAGCATGGTGTGTAAGCGGTGTAGTAGATCGGCAGCTGGTCTCCCGGGATGATCTCTTTGGAGAGCAAATTGGTCACAGGAACCTCTGCTGTCGGGATCAGGAAGAAGTCCTTGGCCGGAACATAGAACATGTCGTCTTCGAACTTAGGCAGCTGGCCTGTTCCTGTCATCGCTTCTCTGTTGACCATGAAAGGAGGCAGGATCTCCTTGTAGCCCTGCTTCTCGGTGTGAAGGTCGAGCATGAAGTTGATGACTGCTCTCTCGAGCCTTGCTCCGAGGCCCTTGTATACGGTAAAGCGCGTTCCGGATATCTTTCCTGCACGCTCGAAATCGAGAATGTCGAGACCCTCTCCGATGTCCCAGTGAGCTTTGGCTTCGAACTCGAACTCGCGAGGTGTTCCCCACTTGCGGAGCTCTACGTTGTCGCTGTCGTCCTCACCAATCTGGACCTGTGCGTTAGGAACATTAGGGATGCCGAGCAAAACGCTGCGCAGTTCTTCTTCGATGGATGACACTTCGCCGTCAAGCTCCTTGATGCGTGCGGACAGCTGCTTCATCTCTGCGAAGAGTGCAGTCGTGTCCTCGCCTGCCTTCTTGAGTTTAGGCACTTCGCGCGAAGCAGTGTTCTGCTTGTTCTTAAGAGCCTCTACCTCTGCGAGCACTTCTCTTCTCTTAACATCCAGTTCCTTGACTCTGTCGATACCGAAGTCGCCTTTGCATCTTCTCTCAACACCGGCCTTAACACCGTCAAAATCTTCTCTTATTCTCTTGATATCCAGCATAAATACGCCTCTTTACTAATAAATTCCTTCTGTTTGATCTGTTATTGAATTACTGTTTTATTGTTGATCCGGTACCTGTCATACTGTCTGTTCACCGCGCAATGGTGAATTAACAGGACAATCACCTGTCATCTTATTATGATATTTATAATTATCAGAAAATATTCCTGCGGTACCTGTTGTACACTTCTCTGAGCTCTTCGAGTTTCTCCTCGATCATGATCTCGAGTCTTGAGAGTTCCTCGAAGTCCTCTGCCTCGATGGCCATGCGCGCGTTGTACAGGAGCGAGTGTCTGCCGTTGATCTCGTGGCCGATGAGGTCTCTGAGCTCGGAGACTTCTCTCCAGTTGCGCTGATCGTAGTCGTTGGTGTCGTCATCGTGCAGCTTGACGCACCTGCGCAGGTATTCCATTGTGTTCTCGATGTACCTGTCGTGGTACTCCATGCACCACTTGAGGATCATCTGCACGCGGTATGACTCGAGCACTATAGCGAGTGTTTCGTTTCCGGCGGTGATGAGTCCGGTGTTCTTCATCGGATCCTTCTCATCGCCCCATGCACAGAAGCACTCCCATACATTTGCAGGCGGCTTGCCGAAGAGCTTCTCTCTCTCCTCGCGGGTGTAGTCCGTGTAGATATTGCGCTCTGTACGGTACTCCCTGTTCTTCTCGAGGTAGAAGTCCTTCTTGCCGTAAGCCTTGCTGATGGAAGCCTCGAGCTCGGCAGGTGTTTTGCCCGCCTCGAGTGCGGCTCTGATGCCGTCCATCATCACCATGTATGTCGCACCTATAATAAGGTAGGTATTGGTGTGCGGGTTAGGTGATCTCAGCTCGAACCTGGTCGACAGAGGATTCTTGAGGTCGCGGACGAGTCCGATGAGGACGGTTCTGTTACGCGACGGTGTCCTGTGGTCGACGCCGAGCGAGGTGACTATGCACACCGGTGCTTCGTAGCCCGGCTTGAGTCTCAGGAATGACTCGTGAGTCGGTGCAACGATAGGATTGAGCAGCTCATAATTATTGAGGATGCCCATCAGAGCTCCGAAGCCTACAGGGCTCATGAACTCGTCTTCCTTGTGAACCGGCTCGAACAGGTTGACTGTCTTTCCGTTCTTGAGCTTAGCGGCGAGGCCGAAATGCGTATGCTCGCCTGATCCCGCAACGCCTATCATCGGCTTTGCGCGGAAGGATACTTCAAGGTTGTTCATCCTGAACACGTCGCGGACGATGTTCTTGACCTGGCTCTCGTTGTCTGCAGCCTGCATCGGATCGGCGTATTTCCAGTCGATCTCGAGCTGCTCCATGATGTGGTCGAAAGTGCCGGTATTACCCATTTTGGCCTTGACTCCGCCGACTTCCTTGTGTCCCATCTCGACGCCGAATCCGTAATGGTCGAGTATCTCGAGCGTCTGCTCCATGGCCGTTCCGACCGGACCGGTTACTCTCTTCCAGTACTGCTCCTTGAGTTCCTGCGCTATGGAAAGCTGGTTTCTGTCTGCTCTGTCGTCTGGTGTCTTGACCCAGAACTCAAGCTCGGTCGCGTTGGTCAGCTGGAATCTCTCGATCTCATCCATGCTGTCCACACCGCCGATGTGCCCGAACACGTACGGGTTATCTGCGAGGACCTTTGAGAAGTCTTCTGTGAATCTGTCGAGGCACTCTTTCAGGAATGTCCTCGAGCCGACCATGGTGTCGCCGTTGTGGCGCAGGAATGAAGGTATCCTGAGTGTTCCTGTCGGCAGTCCCGTGTCATAGCCGATGTTGTCGAAGTTGTACTCGACGTACCAGTTGACGTTCCTGTCAGGCATGATGTCGACACGCGCGTTGGACAGGTCTGCTATTCTCGGCAAAGCTACCGAGGATCCGTCTGTCTGTACGCCGTTGTCGAGAAGGTTGTCCATGTCCTTGAGGAAAGCCTGCACCGGTATCTTCTCGTCGGTGTTGTGCCCCGCCATGTCGACGCCGGTGAACGACACGAACTTGACCTCCGGGTGCGAAGCGAGCTTCGCCTTGATGGTCTCAGCGTCGTGCTCACCGGGCGTGAGCGTATACAGCATTCTGTTTAAATCGAATTTGATCATTTAGTCCCCCTATTAAGCTGCAGGCTCTTCTGCGGCTGCATCCTCTGCAGGTGCGGCTTCGGCTTCTGCAGGTGCCTCGGCCGGTGCCTCTGCTGCATCTTCAGCTGGTGCTGCCGCCGCGGCATCTTCAGCCGGTGCTGCAGCTGCAGGTGCTGCGTTATTGCTCTGATCGCCGAGTCGTTTCAGATACTGCTCGAGCTGGCCGATGTACTTGCCGTACTCTGCCCAGTCGCCGTTCTTCTGTGCCTCGATAGCCTTGTCGTAAGCATTCTGCGCTTTGTTGATGAGAGACTTTACATCATCGGTCGTGCCTGCTTCTGCGTCTCCGTTGTCGATTACGCTGTCTGCTCTTGTGCCTTCGGTCGATGTTCCGAAGAGGCTCATCAGGGCTTCGCCGAGCGTTGCCTCATAAGCTATTCTGTCCTGATATGCCACGATTACTCTCTTGACTTCAGGGATAGCCTGGTTGGAAGCCTCGAGGTATACCGGCTCAACGTACATCAGGGATGTGCCGATAGGTATTACGAAGAGGTCTCCTCTCTTGTATTTGGATCCGGATGATGCCCAGAGTGAGAACTCCTTGGAGATCTCGGTGTTCTGGTCGATCTGAGCTTCGATCTGCATCGGACCGTATACCGTCTTGTTCTTAGGCATCGTGTAGACGATCAGCTGACCGTAGTTAGCCCCGTCATTACGCGCCATCATGACAGCTGTCATGTTCTGCTTGGACTTCGGAGTGAACGGAACCATGTTGATAAACTCCGCGCCTTCCTCGGTGTCAGGCAGGTTGAAGATGTAGTAGCTCGGATCCATCTGGACTTCTTCTGTGCCGTAGATCTGATGAGCTATATCCCACAGGTCCTCTCTCTGGTAGAACACCTTGACCTCGTCCATGTGATACTTGCAGTATACGCCGGCCTGGATCTTGAAGAGAGCGTTAGGATATCTCAGGTGAGCCTTCAGTCCTTCAGGAATCTCCGTGGAGCTCTTGAACAGCTTCGGATATATCTTCTGGAAGGTCTGAGCTATCGGATCATTGTCATCTACGATGTAGAAGTCGACTGTTCCGTTGTAAGCATCGACTACGACTTTGACCGAATTCCTTATGTAGTTGGTCGAGTTGACCTGGTCGGTGTACGGCTCTGAGTACGGATAGTTGCTGCTTGTTGTATAAGCATCGAGTATCCAGTAGAGCTTGCCGTCAACGATGGTCAGGTACGGATCCTCCTCGTATGAGAGGTAAGGCATGATTTTCTCGACTCTCTGTACCACATTGCGGTAGTAGATGAATTTGGACTGCGATGTGATGTTCGAGCTGACGAGGATCTTGATGTTGCCCTCTCTTACAGCGAAGAGAATTCTGTTGAGCAGATTGAGCTTGATGCCTGTGCTGCCCTTGTACTCGGTGTACTTGTTCTCGCTTCCGTCCGGATAGTCGAACTCTGTTTCCTTGGTGTTGGTAATGATGTAATCATTGGAGAGTTCGCCAAAATATAATTCAGGCCTGTCTATCTTGAGCACATCGACGCTTGTTTCAGGCGGGATGTTGCCCTCGATGACGTCAGGCTGTCCGGATGATGTGACGGTATCCACCTGGGATACTGCGACACCGTAGCCGTGTGTGTACTTGAGATGCCTGTTGATCCAGGTATCGCTTATCTTCTCTTCGTCTATCTCTCTTGCTGAGAGGTAGGTCTGAGTGATGCCTCCGTTGATGTTGTATCTGTCGATGTCGGCATCGTTGAATCTGTAGTACTGACGGATCGACTGAGTCTGGTTGTAGAAATCCTTGACCGGCTCATAGTCGTTGATTCTGATGTTGCCGATGGTCTCCTCGTTGTTCTCGATGGTCTCACCGGTTATGGAATCGTCAGCTGCATAAGGTGCAACTCTTACATTGTCGATACCGTAAGCGTGTCTTGTGTACTCGATGTTGTTCTCGAGGTACTTTGACTCCTTGTTGATTTCGTCCGGGCTGACTACCAGGGACTGTACCAGGCGTCCTGCACCGATGCCGAGTGCATAGATGAGCACCATGATGACAGGCACCTTGAGGAGCTTGGTTATCTGGCCCTTCTTGATGTGGATGGCAAGTGTGACTGCTCCTATAAGGCAAAGCAGAATAATTGCTCTGTATACCCACAGTGTGATGTTGACGTCAACGAATCCGGCTCCGTAAACTGCGCCGTTGTGAGCGTGAAGCAGTTCGAACTGCTTGATGAAGAAGTCGACTCCGAGCATCAGATAGAACAGCACGCCGAGTATGGTGAGCTTGCCGCTCGCGATATCCATGAGGTGCTCGAGATTGCTGTTGTTGACATCGACTCTTCTGCCTCTGCCGCGCTTGTGGTTGCTGTCAAAAGCAGTGCCGACTGCGCCTTTGCCCGCTCTGAACATCCTGCCGATGACGGAGTGGTCGATAGGCGTGCGGTAGATGACCTTAGGCTCTTCGTCTTCTTCCACAGGTTCCGGTTCAGGTTCTGGCTCATCAGGCGGTGCATCATGCACGAAAATGTCAGGCGTTCTGACCGACAGCAGGTACATGTAGTAGATGAGCGTGACCACAACAAGGCCGATGATCGCTGCGAGTGTTATCTCGTTGAGGATATCCAGCCAGTCGAGCTGGAAGATGTAGAATCCTATATCCAGATTGAACAGCGGATCCTTGAGTCCGAACTCTGTGGAGTTCGCGGACTTCAGGAATGTGAGCCATGTACCCCACGATGAGTAGAGGCCTATCAGACCGGCGAAAATTATCGAGAGCACCCACGATACCGAATTCATTCGTTTTGCATTAGGTATCTCATGCGACTCGATCTTTTTGAAGTATCCGTTCTTCAGTGTCCTGAGATAGAATCTCGTCAGCAGTCCCACCACGAGGAATACCGGTACGAATATCGAGATCTCTGTCAGGAGTTTCTTCCAGAAAACGCTCGCGTAGCCGAGGTCCTTGAACCACATCCAGTCCGTGATGAAGCCGACCATCATCATCATGAAGCAGATGATGATCGCTATCAGCATGATAATGAGGGACAGTCCCTTGCGCGGCCCTCTGCGGCGCTTACCCTTGAATTCTACCTCGTCCTCATTAGTGACTTTTTTCTTGTTTCCGAATGCCATTGTCTTAACTCTCCGTTCTGGGCTTTAACTTTCCTTACAAACAATTACAGCGACAGCGCCGGGCTGCCGCTGCAAGCTGCTTTATCTATACTTGCTGCATCAGAGCAGTAATTTCTTTCCCATCACGTCCACTGCAGTGAAGTGGCTTGTGATGTTCTCTATGATGGAGTCGATCTGCAGTGCGATCGAGCTGTCCGGCATGAAGTTAAGTACGAGGATAACTCCGAGCAGGATTATCAGCAGGATTGCGATGATAACTGCCAGGACGGTCAGGAATCCGCCGCCCTTCTCGACTTCTTCAAACTCGACCAGAGGCTCTTCCTTCTTGGCCTTTGCTGCTGCGGCTCCGGCTACTGTTGCGACTGCTGCAGGTGCTGCCGCTGATGCGACTGCTGCCGCCTTGTCTGCTGCGTCAGCCTTGACTTCTGCTGCCGCTGCGGCTGCCTTTTCCTGCTCAGCCTTGAGCTTGGCTGCTTCCTTCTCCAGGTCGAATTCCTGATAGATGGTAGCGTCCTCTATCTTCTTGTGCTTGACCGGTTCAGGCTCGGTCTCAGGGATAGCTGGCTCAGGTGCCGGACCGCCGGCTGCCTTGAGCTTGTTGTATTCCTCATCGAGAAGTCTCTGGAACTCCTCATTCTTGCGGTAAAGTGTGTAGAACTTGTCGATCTTCTTGGTAGCTTCTGCCTCTGCATCAGGTGTTGTTACCGTTCCGAACAGATCCTGCTCGAGCTCTTCGATCGAAAGAGCATCGCTCTCCTTCTTAGGAGCAGGCTCTTCTGCAGGTGCTGCCATCTCAACAACCTCTTCAACAGCAGGAGCTGCTGGGGCAACCTCTTCTACAGCAGGTGCTGCTTCGGTAACTTCCTCAGCTGCTTCCTCAAATGTAGGTGCTGCTGCAACGATCTCTTCTGCTTCCTCAACAGGAGCAACCTCAGGAAACTCTGCAGGAGCTGCCTCGACAACCTCTTCTACTGCAGGTGCTGCTGCAACGACTTCTTCTGCAGCCGGTGCTTCAGGCTCTGCTGCAAAGCCAGGTGCCTTGAATGAGAATTCAGGTTCCGGTGCAGATGCAGGTGCTGCCGCTGCTGCTGCCGGGCCTGCGCCCTCTCTCAGAATGTCTGCCAGGAAATCATCTATAGTCTTGTGTGCAGGCTCCTCTGCAGGTGCCTCCGGTGCAGTTTCTCCAACTGCAGGAGCTGCCTCGATAACTTCTTCTGCTGCAGGTTCTTCAGGCTCTGCGAATGCGATCACTTCTTCCTCTGCCTCTTCAGGCTCTGCAAATGCGATCACTTCTTCAGGTGCCTCGTCAGCTGCTGCCGGCTCAACTGCGGGTGCCTCAACTACAGGCTCTTCTGCAGGTGCCGCTTCAGCTGCCGGTTCCTCTGCGAACTCTGGCTCGCTGAATACAAGTACTTCTTCCTCTGCCTTTGCTTCAGGTACTTCAGCTGCCGGCTCTTCTGCGAACTCTGGCTCGCTGAATACGAGTACTTCTTCCTCTGCCTCTACTGCCGGTTCCTCAACTGCTGGTGTCTCAGCTGCAGGCTCTGCCGGTTCAAAGTCAAGGTCAAGATATGCATCTTCAGGAGAAGCTTCTGCGGCAGGTGCTTCTGCGGCCGCTTCTTCTACAACTTCAGCTGCAGGCTCTTCTGCAACTTCTTCTGCTGCAGGTGCTGCCTCTTCAACTGCAGGCTCTTCTACAACTTCTGCTGCTTCAACTACAGGCTCTGCTGCAGGCTCTTCAGCTGCAACATGCTTAGGTGCAACACCCGGCATCTCCTCAACCGGTTCTTCCGGTACAAGGATCAGGTGCTCATATATATTTTCAGGTGCCTCTTCAGCTGCAGGCTCTTCTGCAGGTGCTGCGGCAACTTCTTCTTCTTCTTCTGCTGCTTCTGCAACAGGTTCTTCTTCTGCTGCTGCTTCAGCTGCTGGCTCTTCTGCTTCTTCAGGCTCTTCAGCTGCAGGAGTTTCTTCCCAGGAAGTTCCCATCAGCTCGGCGAGTCTCTTCTTGAGGGCTTCGATCTCGGCCTCCTTATCTGCAGGAGGTGCGATAGTCATGCCTGTGTGCTTTGGCGCTTCTGCTTCCATTTCAGCAAAGAGCTCTTCCTCGTTTACAGGCTCGTCCTCATCCTCATCATCTTCAGGTTCATCGTCAGCATCATCATCAGCTTCGATGTCCTCGAATCCTCTTACAGGATCAGCGCTTCTCTCTGTTGATATGTTGAGGTATTCATCCTCTGTGTTGCTGTACAGATCTCCCTCGAAGATCTCTTCTTCTTTTTCTTCAGGCTCTACGCCCTTAAGTCCGCTGCCGCCCTTGATGATGTCATCAAGTTCTTCCATGAGCTTGTCTGCATTATCTACAAATGCAGCAGGCTCTTCAGCAGGAGTTTCTTCTACTATATATGACTCTGCTGCAGGTGCTGCGGCAACTTCTTCTGCTTCCGGCTCTGCTGCTACTTCAGCAACTGGCTCCTCAGCAACTACTTCTGCTACAGGTGCTTCAGGCACCGGTTCAGGTTCAGGCTCTGTGAAAGCAGCGAAAGGCTTTCTCTCTTCTCTAGGCTTGAGGAAGTCCGGAAGGTCAAACCAGCCTCTGCGCTTTGCAGGTGCAGGTTCTTCTTCAGGTGCTTCAGGCTCTGCCGGAGCTGCAGGTGCCGCAGGCTCCTCTGCAGGGGTCTCTTCTATATGAATCTCTGCTGCTGCAGGGGCTTCGTATACAGGCTCTTCGATAACAGGCTCTGCTGCCGGCTCCTCAAATACAGGTTCCTCGAAGACCGGTTCTTCTGCTGCGGCTTCAGGCTCTGCCGGAGCTGCAGGTGCCTCAGGCTCCTCTGCAGGTGTTTCTACTATATTGATCTCTGCTGCTGCTTCGTATACAGGTTCTTCGACAACTGGCTCTTCAGCCGGTTCCTCAAATACAGGCTCTTCGAAGACTGGTTCCTCTGCTGCGACTTCAGGCTTTGCCTCAGCTGCAGGTGCCTCAGGCTCCTCTGCAGGGGTTTCTTCTATATGAATCTCTGCTGCCGGAGCTTCTTCTGCAGGTGCTGCTTCAGCTGCCGGCTCTTCTTCAGGAATATCGAACGGAGTTACAACAGGTGCATCAACATCCTCATAAAGCGGTGCTATGTGCAGCTGTGGAATCTCCTCTTCTTTCTTCTCTGCAGGTGTCTCAGGCATAAGATAGCCAGGGTCGAGAATCTCAGTGTACTCAAATGGTTTTACCTCTTCTGCTGCCGGAGCTGCAGGCTTGCTCTCAGCCTGTTCCTGCTGTTCCTTTTCAGCCTTGAGTACATCAATAAAGCTCATCGTGCGGCTGCGATCAGTCGACGGTGCTGCAAGTTCTTCGTAGACATCCTTCTTCTCGATGCCGCCGGTCGTTTCCCAAGGGGACTTAATATCTTCGACGACCTTCTTCTGCGGCTCGTCGATAACATTGCTCCAGTCGAAAGTCACTCTCTTCTTGAGAGGTGCCTCAACCGGCTTAACCGTTTCCGGATCAGGTGCTTTCTCTGTAAACCCGAATCCGGCCGGCTTTTCGCTGACCTCCGGTGTTTCGAAAATCTCTGCTACTCTGGCTCCGCATGTGCTGCAAAATCTTGCTCCCTCAGGAAGCTTGCTACCGCAATTACTACAGAACACTATATTACCTCCGCTTTTCTCTCGCCCTTGAGGGCTTTCTTTTTGCGCTCCCGCGCAGGCTCACTTGCCTGCTTAAGTATATATTCCCCATGCCTTAAAAAATGCACGCGAAAAATGCCCAATTAATATAATTATTCAGTGAAATACTACACTATTTAGCCTTGTATTTCAATGTTTTGAACATAATTTCTGAACAGATGGCCATTAAAGCGGCCATTTTTCAAGGTTTTCAAAATATTTGCAAAATTATTTAATTTTCCCCCTTGACTCTTATTCCTTCAGATGTTAGTATACATGAGCGGCCCGAAAGAGCCGAAAAGAGCTGAGGGCGATTAGCTCAGCTGGCAGAGCACCTGACTCTTAATCAGGGTGTCCAGGGTTCGAACCCCTGATCGCCCACCAACAAGAACTCGTAAACCTTACAGAACAAGGCTTACGAGTTTTTCTTTTATATGAAAAGCGTATTGCTTTTGCCGTTTCAGTGTACCTGATTTTTCCACTCATTTTAACGAATCAGGAGGTGTGAAAATGGCACGTATTACACTCAATTCTTCATTATCTTTTGCTGAAGCTTTCGACAACTTCATCTTCCACAAGACTGCTCAAAGAGTGACAGACAAAACGATCTCATGCTATAAGGATCCCTTATAGAGCTTTTCTATTCGCTACCAATATGTCCGGTCAGTTTTTATCCGCCTTCGAAAATGCGGGGATGCCTCAGATATCATCATTTGATGTATCTATGATGCATAGGTTATCTCATATTCTCAATGAAATGGATATTGCGATCGAAGGCAAAGAAACCGATAGGCAATATGCACTGCTCCTGGAATTACTTGGCAGATTCTATCGGTCAGTCAGTCAGCAGCCATAGACTCCGCACTTAAGATAGGATTCTATATAATCCTCGCCTCCTTCTGCCTTTCTGAAAACGATCGTACCGAAAACATTGTCTACTGATAATCTGATAAAGATAGCGAACGATATTGACACTGTTAGAACCGGAAAACCTGCTTTTCTTATGGTTATGACCAAGAATAAAGTTGCCGATCAGATGGGAAACGGTGTATATGTCGTCCCATTATGCTGCCTGAAGAACTGATTTCTGAATCGCTCTCGGTTGCTGTGGGTAACCACAAAACGCTCTGTGCTTGCAGCGTACTTGCAACAAATTCGAACAGAATGCAGTAATTGCAAGGCTTCCAGCGTCTGACAAGTTATGCAAGAGATAATTGCAGAGCTGCAATTGCTTGCAGGCTTTCAACGACTCTCGATACAGAGACAGAAATACAGGGATGTTTTCCGGAAAACCGGAAACACCTCTGTTTCTTTTTTGGCGAATCATACCAGCTGCCCCATTCGGCCGGGATGTACTAAAAACAGCAGAGAATACATGATATTTATATCCTGTGATTTACTTCACATTAACGAAATGGTATCTTGAATGTGTAGGTGACTGCGGAAAAAGATTCCCAGCACTTATGTATCATATCTCAGCACGATCGCATGACATTTACCACCACTTAAGGGAGCTGGATAAACTATGAAGAAAAAATGGCTGGTCCACGTCATGATCATCGCATTATTGATTGCCCTCTGCGGATGCGGTGAGGAAGACATCGAAGAAACGAATAAGGACGGTCTGAGCAAGACCACCGCAGGCCTGAATATAGAGGTAGATGAGTCATCCGGCTCAATGAGCATAGAGCGGCCTAAGGTCGGCAACACGCCTATGGGTGATAAAGATACATGGACTGTTTTCGTGTATCTGTGCGGCTCTGACCTTGAATCACGCATATTCTTCGGCGGAGGAATGGCTACTGATGACATAGAAGAGATGTGCAAGGCATCTGCCAGTGACAATGTGAGATTCGTGATCGAGACCGGCGGCTGCTCATATTGGCACGATGACAATATAGACAGCGATGTTCTCGGCAGATATGTTGTTGAGAACGGAAAACTGAAATCCGCAGGCGAGGTCAAACAGGCATCTATGGGAAAGACCTCCACATTGACCAAGTTTCTGAAGTGGGGCATCAAAAACTATCCTGCGGAAAAAATGGGAGTAATATTCTGGGATCACGGCGGCGGCAGCCTGTCCGGTGTATGTTTTGACGAGCTTGAGGACGAGGATTCTCTCGGCCTTCGCGAGATCGATGCGACATTTCTCAGCCTCATAGAAAGCGGAGAGCTGACAGACAAATTCGAGTTTATCGGTTTTGACGCATGCCTGATGGGCACAGTAGAAGCCGCTAATATCCTCGCTTCCTATTCTGACTATATGTACGGATCAGAAGAGAGTGAACCGGGATCCGGATGGGACTACAAGGCGATAGGCAATTATCTGGCAAAGCACCCTGAATCGGATGGCGCGGCTCTCGGCAGGGAAGTCTGTGACAGCTTCCAGAAACAGTGCGAAAAATCCGGTGACGGGAAGATCGTAACGATGTCGGTCATCGATCTGTCGAAAATAGATCCATTGCTCAAAAAATTCAATAGTTTCTCACAGCAGGTATACCGGAAAAGCGAAGACAAAGACGTGCTTTCCGCTATGGTGCGCAATATCAATTCCGTTGATAATTTCGGCGGCAACAACAAAGCAGACGGTTATACCAACATGGTCGACCTCGGCGGCATCATTTCTTCGTGCAAGAAATGGTCGGATAAAGCCGAGGCTGCAGGCAGCGCTCTGGATGAGGCTGTTGTATATAAGGTCTCCGGAGCGGATCACAGGAAGGCTTCCGGCCTGTCGACATACTATCCGCTGAGGATAGAGGGTTCCAAAGAGCTCAGTATATTTGAGAGCGTCTGCATCAGTCCTTACTATATGTCATTCGTCGGGCGTCAGGGCTACGGCAGTGTCCATGGAGGCAACACAGAAGATTATAACGACGAAGAGTTTTACGACGGCGGGATCTGGGAATGGCTGAACAGCTTCCTGTTCGATGATGAGACCGGCGAATACGAATATGATGATGAGTATGAGGACGAAGGCGGTTTCTGGGATTTCTTCGATGATCACGAAGACGGGGCAGAAAGTGAGCTGATAACTTTCGAAGTGGAGCCGGGAATGAACTCTGCAGGAGAATATTGCTTCACTCTTGATGATGAAGGATACTGCAACACCTGCGATGTGATGGCGCTTGTATATAACGAGCTGGAGGACGGCTCGTATATCGAACTGGGCGAGACTTATGATGTCAATGTTGACTGGGATACCGGATATGTCAGCGACAATTTTGACGGTTACTGGCTGTCACTTCCTGACGGACAGAATCTGGCTACATATATAGTCGATGTGACGGACGACTATGTCATCTACACATCACCGATACTGCTCAACGGAGAAGAGATCAACCTGAGGATGCGGCAGTATTTCGATGACGGAAACGTCAAAGTCGAAGGCGCGTGGGAAGGTATCGATGAATACGGAGCATCCGGCAGGGATATCGTAAAACTCAGGAAGGGCGATAAAATAACCCCGGTCTATTACTGTATCGATGAGGACGGTGAGGATCTCGATGAGTATGAGGGTGAAGCATACACAATAACATCAGAAAAAGGCAAGCCTAAAATCGAATACGATTATCTGTATGCAGGTGATTATTCGTATGCATTTTGCATAACCGATATATACGGTGATGAGTATGTCACGGATCTTGTTGGCTTCCATCTCTCGAAAAACGGAGAAGTCAGTTTCTATGAGGATTAAGTATTAACAGGGCGTCCCCGGTCAAAGGCGGTCCATCGCAGCATCTGATCCCGGTCAAAACAAACAGATATGCTTTCCGGTTTACAGTAAATCAGGCTTTAGCTAGCATCCTGAACAGTGACAGCGTAGCAGCCATCCGGCGGCGCCTTCTTAAGCACCTTATTGAACAAGTCGTAGTCACCCACTCCCGTCCAAGGATTGTCTGCTCTGTAAAACAAAACTATAGCATGCTCCTTCCCCAGCGGCTCCTGATAACTATTGACCACCGGATCAGTGCCTGATTCTTTATGTGCGCTGTCACCTATTTCTGTGCTGTATTTTATGCTTTTGCCGGCAGAGACAACATGCACATATAGTTCCGACGAAGGATCACCCGTGATAAACAAATATCCGTCTTTTGCATTTATTATCTTACTGTCAATTTCGGTCCACTCTTCTTGTCCCGGTCCTTTGAGTTTCACGGTCAGGCCATTCTTCGTGTGGAACTTGAACAGCCCTGACATTTTGCCTGCATCATTGACTTCCGGATCAGCTTCCGCAATCTGAGCCAGCACTTTGTCATCCGGCTCTATCATCTTTATACCAGACCTGTTGAAGTCGACGACATATTTTATGCCTGAGCCAAGTCCGCCCCATACCGTATAGCCGTTCCAGATTCCAAGGGCCAGATAAATCAGCATTACAGCAATGAAGACAACCTTGAGCTTCCCGCCCTTCTTGAGTACAGTTCCTATGGTGGCGTACTCGTCGCCCTCTTTCTTGTTTGCTCTTATGTCGGCTGGCAGCGGTTTATCGTTCGAATGCTCCGAGAACTGTTTGTTCTGTATCACGGGTGCTCCCGCAAGCATCCCGAGAAGAGTGATAGCCAGGTTGAGCTGCCTCACACTTATTTCTTTTGTTTCAGCGAAGTGCGCACCTTTCTGTTCATTCTCATATATATGTTTCAGATATTTCGGTGAATCGATGCTCGCAAAGTCAGCGGCCTCTGCTTCTATTTTTCCACACAGGTCCATCGCAGAAGCTATCTCATCCTGACGTGTGCGCAGTCTCTCCATATTGTATTCCAGGACATCATGCAGCTCAGCTTTACCATCTATCAGATCTCTTATCTCCGGAATACCCAGTCCCAGCTTACGCAGTACTATGATCTTCTGGAACAGCTGCACTTCTTCATCGCTGTATTCACGGTAGCCGTTATCCGTTCGCGGCGGAGTCACAAGTCCCTGATCTTCATAGTATCTGATTGTCGCCTTTGAAACCCCCAGCAAGTCTTCAAGCTCATTTATCTTCATGGCTCTTCACCTCCTGTGTGTCCATCGTAAACCGTGATGTAACATCATGGTCAAGGCTTTTCTTCAAGTTTTATAATATTTTTCTGTTATCACTATCTAACGTTATAAAAATAATGTTGATCCCCATACCTTGCGCCGATTGATAAGCCCGTCATGTAAGTATTTATATCTATATAAGGATATCCCTCTAGGTATATTGGTTACACAATTGGTTACACTTTGAAAACGGACACCCTGCGGACGGCGTGTATTGCAACAAGGAGGGACCCACGCAGTGGGAGGATTCCTTATTGCATCAACTCCTTTCTTTTCAATGCCTGGAGCGAATTGTGGATTCAGATAATATCGTATTCGAGCCCGTTCGAGACTTGTCCTGACGATCGGCAAGCGAAAGTGCAGCCGGAGTCATGGAAAGTCCGATCGACATAAGGAATCCTCCCTTCGGGCAATCCTTATGTCAAGCACGCAGACCGCCCAAGAGCACAAGCGAAGCGATGTGCGATTGGCTGCGGTCCACCGTTGATCGACCACCAGAAAAGCCTTGGGAAACACTCCCAAGGCTTTCTTTTTCTATGTATTCATCCATCAGTTGAATAACTCTTCAAGCGCGCTCTTATTCCTCACTAGGATCTTTCTGCCTTCAACTGTTATCAAACCGTCATTCTGCATTCTCATAAGTTCTCTTGAAAGAGATGGCCTTGCAGTATTGAGGAAGTCTGCCATTTCCTGTCTGCTCATGGAAACTGACACGGATGGTTTGTCCCCAATGCTGAACAATATCATCCTGGCTATTTTCTGTCTCAGAGTACTGCACGACATTATCTCAAGCCGCTCGTTGAGAGTCAGTGATTTCTGTGCCATCAGCTGCAGCATGTTCGAGATCAAATTTGAATGAAAGCCGCAGTTCTTCTCACAGGTCCCTACAAGAAAACCCTTAGGCATCATAAGTATATGTGATCTCATCTGTGCCTGCGCATACATTCCGTATTTGCTTTCTCCTATGAGGATAAACTCATGACCGAAAACGTCACCCTTTTTCTCAAAAATTGCGATGATACTTCTTTTTCCGTCGCAGAAATCCATTCCAAGAGTTACTGAGCCACTGATCAGCATAGGCAAAGCAGTCGGACAATCTTCTTCTGAGAATACCATTTCTCCTTTTTCCAGTATTACGCTTTCAGCTTTGCTGCAAGAGAGACAATGCTGTATTTCCTCTTCACTCAGGTCCTTAAACAACGCAGTGTCCTTCAGTGCCGACTTCAGGCTTTCATCATTCTTAGCAAGTATCATTACTGACATTTTTCTTACCTTATTTTTCTTTTGAGGCAAAATGATACGGCAGTGCAACAAACAGGATCGCTCCGATCATGTTGCCCAAAGTTACAATAATAAGATTGAACCAGTATCCTCCCATGCTGATCGCTTCATTACCGCCGTTATTGATAAGAGCCAGTGTCAGCAATGTCATGTTAGCTATACTATGCTCAAACCCTGTTGCAAAGAATGCCAGCAGACACCAGAAAATCATCAGCAGCTTACCTGCATCCGATTTTGCTCTGAAACCGCACCATACAGCCAGACACACTAGGGTATTACACAGCATGCCTCTCGTCAGAAGCGGTATGAATCCTGCCGTCATCTTTGCTGCCGCTGCGCCTGTCATAGCGCCCAGAGTCGCATCGCTGTAGAGTCCTGTCAGGCTGAATACCAATGCCAGCAGTATCGAGCCGGCAAGGTTTCCGAGCCAGCAGACTCCCCACAGTTTTAATGCATCCGTAAGGGTGACAGTCTTGCGAAGTAAACCGGCAGTCATCACCAGATTATTACCGGTAAATAATTCCGCTCCTGCTATTACCACAAGACTCAGCGCAACTCCGAAGCAGCAGCCCATTACGAGTTTGGTATATGGTGCTCCGGCAAGGGCTCCGTTTAATGTAAACACAAGAAGGATACCAAAGCCGATATATGCACCTGCCAGCATTGACAGCAAAAAGTATCCGGCCGGATTTTTCTTCAGAAGAGCAGTTTTTGCGGCTGCTCCTCGGGAAGCCGCTGTGAATTCTTCATTGAACATATTATTCTCCTTGCTTCAGAACTACCGCATCTTCTCTCTCGGAAAAACGCCACATTGAGTTTCTAAGCTCGTTGTTCTGATCGTAGCGCTTGCCGCCCCAGTAGATTCTTCCCTGGATCTCGCACTTCGGATTCGGAGTGACATCCTTCATGATGTATTTCAGGAATTCCTCAAAACCGGTACGGTCAACGATATAGCCGATATGTTCCTTGCTCTCAACTGCCTCTCTGTCCAGATATTCATCCAGATATGCATATACGTTACAGATGACTTTCTTAACGGTATCATGGTCTGCCCACCTCATGAAGTCTTCTGCCATGCGAGGATTCTTCTTGCCAGTACGTCCAAGCAGCACGACGCGGTAATACTCTTCTTTGCTTCTTGTCCATGCTCTTGTCGGGCAGTAATTGACACAGAGTGCGCATCCTACGCATTTGTTGGCATCGCGCTCAATTTTGCCGTTTACGACTTTGAGGGCTCCGACCGATCTCTTTTTGCAGTACTTAACGCACTGCTCACATCCGACGCACCGGTCCTTATTGTACTGAGGTTCGCTCATGCCTATGATGCCAAAGTCATTGAGACGTGTGTGTGCGCAGTCATTCGAGCAGCCTGTGAAGGCGATCTTAACGTGATGATCGTTCGGGAATATAGCCTTATCTATCTCCTGCGCGAATTTCTTTGTATCATAGTTGGCGAACGGGCAGAGCTGTTTGCCCGGACAAGCCACGACATTACGTGTTCCGGAAGCAGGATATCCGCCGTTATACTCTTCCTGATTGATGTTTCTGTTCTCGATTATCAGCTGAAGAGCCTTGTTGACTTCTTCAACATCCTTCAGATCGATCCCCGGGATCTCAAATCCCTGGCGGTTCGTGATGTTCACCATGCCCTTGCCGTATTTTCTGGCTATATCGACGACACGCTGAAGCGAATCAACATCAATCTCTCCGCCCGGGCAGCGCACACGGGAAGCGGTTTCGCCTCTGACCTTGGATACACGGAAGGCATTTTTCTTCAGTTTCTTTAAGTTAGTATCTAAGCTCGTCTTGTTCATGATTCCACCTCCCGCTAGTCGATCAGTGTCTTGTGTTCAGAGAACTTGAATACAGGACCATCGATGCAGACATACTTGTCATTGATGCGGCAGTGTCCGCACTTTCCGATTCCGCAGCTCATTCTTCTCGAATCCGAGATCCATACATTATCTTCACTGAGGCCTCTCTTGACGAGTTCGATCATGGAGAACCTGATCATCGGAGGCGGGCCTACTACAATAGCCTTACACTTGCTGATATCTCTGATTGGGATATCAGGGATATACTTGGTGACCAGACCGACCTTGCCCTCATATCCTTCAGGCGCGCCATCGACAGTAAGCGTCAGATCGATCTTTTCAGCCCAATCCTTAAGATCTGACTTGAACATGATCTCTCCCGGGTCCTTGAATCCGGCGATCATATGTACGTCTTTCGCGCTTTCAGTCTCGCACAGATACTGTACTACCCCTCTTACAGGCGAAACTGCAGTACCACCGACAACGATGATCAGCTCCCCGCCTTCAAACTCATGCACATCAAAGCCATTGCCGTAAGGCCCGCGGAGGAAGAGGCTGTCACCAGCCTTGAAGTTCTCAAAAAGATAATCCGTTACTTTTCCTACAGCTCTCAGCGTCAGATCAACGTAATCAGGCCCGATGCCGCTGACCGAGATAGGGCACTCTCCGACCTTTGGGATCGAGATCTGGAAAAACTGTCCCGGTTTTACATCCCCAACGTAAGTAAATCTGAAAGTCCATTCCTGAGCCGTGTGTTTTATAATGTCCTGAAGTATGGAAGGAACAGGTGTATATTCATTCTTTCCGCAGTTACACATTCTCTGTCACCTCCTTCACTCTCGCGTTAAGTTTGTTGATGCAGTTCGCAAACGAGATGTACTCAGGGCATACAGTATCGCAACGTCCGCAGCCTACGCACATATCGTAGCCAAAGCGTTTTCTGAAATCGTACACCTTGTGGAGCACCTTGAATCTCATTCTCTCGCCGTTGGTCTTTCTCATTACCAGACCGCCAGCTACATCGGTATATCCGTCTACCATGCAGGAAGCATTAACGCGGCGGCGTTCACCGACTCTGCCGTTATCAGTATAGAAAATATCCTGAATGGTAAAGCATGTGCAGGTCGGGCAAACGAAGTTGCAGCGCCCGCAGTTGACACAACGCTTGGTGTACTCATCCCACATAGAGTCCTTGAACAACTCTATAGGTACTTCCTCCGGCCTTTCGACCCTGAACTCTGCCTCTGTCACAAAACGAGGCTCAACATTATCTTTTGCACCGCCTGCGCCTTCAAATGCAGCAAGCAACTCCTCATCTTTGACATCGCAGTAAACTTTTCCGTCGATCACATCGATTGAGAAAGCATACTCATCTGTCTTATTGCTTCCCATATCTACGCAGAAGCTGTTCGGACACGCCTTCCCGCATCCGATCAGAGCGAATTTCACTCTGTCTCTGAGTCTCTCATAGAACCAGTCGTTGTTCGGCCCGTTACCCGTATACATCTGATCGAGTCTCTTCACCGCATGGATATCGCAGCTTCTCATCAGCACAATAACAGGACGGGCATCATAGTCCGCTTCCTTTATCTCGTTCTCTGTAAAGTAGAACATAGTCTCCGAAAGAGGTATCAGGATCTCCTTAAAGGAGAAATCCGAACGTTCCTCCAGCTCTGCATCTTCAATGCGGCTGATGTAGTCGTAGCGGATCACATCGGTGTCTCTGAAGCGTCCCTCTCCGACTTTTAACACCGGCGCGAATATCCTGTACTTACCTTCAAGAACTTCGAGGACTTTGTTGAACTCTTCAGTCTTGTAAACAAAACCCATCGTTTCCCTCCGTTTCTGCAGCAATCTACACATTATTACATCCACATATATAAAAGTAGGGCACGTCATTTTACGAGCAAAGTCCGTACCCAATTCGATTATATATGCATTATTTTTTGATTTCCGTAACCATGGTTACGCGCTGAGTTTGTATATAAAAAAACCATGATACTGCATCTGTTTCAGCTGAAAGCTAATCCAGTATCCTTCCGTCTCTTGAAATGGTGACTACCTGCCACGGTATGAATTTGCCACTGTTTCTGAGTGCGTTTTCTGCCGCTCTCTGTAGCCCTCCACAGCAAGGAACCTCCATGCGGACAATAGTCACACTCTTTATATCGTTGTTCCTGATAATGTCTGTAAGCTTCTCGCTGTAATCTATAGCATCAAGCTTAGGGCAACCTATGACAGTAATCTTTCCCTTCATGAAGTCCTCATGCATGTTGGCGTAAGCATAGGCTGTGCAGTCGGCAGCTATCAGCAGCTTTGCCCCATCGAAAAACGGTGCCTCTGTCGGCAAGAGCTTGATCTGGCATGGCCACTGACCGAGTCTGGAAACAGGCTTCATATAGGTCTGGCTCTGCTCAAGTGTGCTTTCTTCCTGCGTCGCTTTGAACTGCATCATCTTTGATCCCGGGCATCCACCCTCATGTACATGCTCCATCATCTTCTTCTCCTCTTTCTTCGCCTGTGCTGCCTTGACTGCCGCCTCGTCATATGCCGGTGCTTCTCTCTCCTCGAAAGAGATTGCTCCTGTCGGGCAGTTCGGAAGGCAGTCGCCGAAGCCATCGCAGAAGTGTTCTCTCATAAGCTTCGCCTTGCCGTCAACTATATCTATGGCACCTTCGTGGCAGGCCTCTGCACACAGTCCACAGCCGTTGCATTTCTCTTCATCTATATGGATTATCTTCCTGATCATCGTGGTATCCTCCGTATTGCTTATGTCTTGTTTATCCAATGTCAGTATATTGAACGCTCCCCTCCCTAAGCAGATGCTTTGAGGAAGGGGATTCCTGCTTCATCGAGAACTGCGCTTGCTCCTTGGAGCTAGCGTCTCACATTCTCTCGACAGGCTTGAATTCCCGTGCGACCCACGGTATTTGTTTTAACTTATATCTTTTGCCTCAGGATGCTAGCATCTCAAGGCCTTTGGCTAGTATGTTGACCGCGGCATTCACGTCGCGGTCATGTTCTGCTCCGCATTCCGGACATATCCAGGCTCGTATCGTCAGGTCCTTCACTTTACTGTTCTGCCTGCCGCAGCAGCTGCATAGC
>JAWRIG010000018.1:0-3534 GCA_040308005.1 Anaerovoracaceae bacterium
ACCAAGTGCTATTAACTTGAATATTGATTCTAGTAATAATAAAGGCAAATCTAATAAAAATACAGACAGAAATATAAATGTAGAAATTAAGATTGATAAGTTTGAGAATAAAACAAGTGATAGCCCTAAAGAGTTTGCAGATATGGTAGTAGATCAAGTAATTTATAAAATAAAGCGTGAAAGATACGCTATGGGAGGTGCTTAGTAGTGCAATGGTATAAAAATATAACTGAATTAGATAGTTTTATATATGGTGCTACTTCTAGCACTTTTTTTAATTTTGCTTTTGAAGCTGATAACTTAAAACCTTTCGAGAATGATTTTGAATTATTAGAAGTTATGGGTAGAGATGGAGATTTACTAGTTGATAATAAGAGAAGAAAAAGCAAGGATGTAAATGTAAAAGGTTATCTGATTTGTGATGGAGTTGAGCCTAGCGTGATGTCTGATAAATTTAATGATTGGCTTGTTGGTGAAGTTAAGTACAAACCTTTAAAGTTTAGTAATGATTCCACTGAATATGAAGCTATCGTAGTTGGTGGAGTTGCTATGAAAGAAATACTTAAGGGGATATTTGATGTAAGCTTTAAGTTTAGTTGTATGGAGGTGGGTAAGTGATACCTATTCTGTATGATAAAACTGGAAAAGTTAAGCTTGGTGATTTAGTTGATATTATAGATAGTGGATATGTAGAAGAAGAAAGAAACGGTATATTTGAACTTTCTTTCAATTATCCTAATGGTTATCCTTTATCTGATTTATTGGTTGAAGAAAACATGATAGAGGTTAAGCCAAACGATGAACAAGGCTTGCAAAAGTTTAGAATATACGATACTAAATGCCTTATGAAAAACATTATATCGGTATTTGCAAGGCATGAAAGTTTTGACTTAGCTAATGATCATGTAGAAAATGTAAATTTAGAAAATGCTAGTTGCGAATATGCTTTAAATACTTTATTTAGAAACTCACACTTTTCAACTCATTATCGAGGATATTCAGATATTATTAACGCTCAAAATTATAAGATAGATAATGTTAATATACTTAATGCTATAGCTGGTAAAGAAGGAAGTATTATAGATACTTACGGGACTGGTGCTGAAATATTACGGGATGGAACTAATATTCATGTACTTAATAAGCGTGGCCATGACAATGAGGTAACTATTGAGTTTGGTAAAAACTTAACTGACTTTGTACTTGAAAGAGATTTAACAGATCTCGAAACTAGAGTTGGTGGTTTTGCTAAATATACACCCGAAGGTGGCAAAGAAACTATAGTTAAAAGTAACTGGATAGACAGTCCTTACATAGAAAATTTTTCACACCCTTATATAAATATAGAGGGTAGAAGAGATTACTCGGATAAGTTTAAAGATGGTGAAATACCTACGGTTGAGAAGCTTGATAAGTTGTGTGAGGATGAATTTAAGATAAATAAAAGAGATATCCCTAAAAGTAACTATACAATTAAATTTATACCTCTTAGTAAGTGTGTAGGCTATGAAGGAATACAAGATAAAATAAGCTTATGTGACACTGTTAGAATAATTGATAAAAGATTTAATGTAGACACTAAAGCTAAGGTTATTAAAAATAAATATGATTTCATAAAAGAACGCTATGAAAGTATGGAACTTGGAGAACCTCGAACAACTCTAGGTGATATTATAGGTGGAAGTAGTGGGGAGCAAGGTCCTCCAGGTAAAGATGGACAAAATGGTAAAGATGGAGAACAAGGACCACCTGGACAAGATGGAAATGTTGAAAATATGCCTGATACACTTCCAAATACTCCCGTTTTAACACCGAAAGTTTATGGCATGGGTTCGGTTGAATTAAGTTGGACTTTTGAAAACAAACTTTATTACGACTATGAGTTATATGCTTCTAGGACTAAAGATTTTATTCCTAACTTTCAAGATTTAATTCATGCTGGTAAAAGTAGTTCTTTCTTGTTTAAGGCTAACCCCGACGAGACATGGTATTTTAAGGTGTGCGCCTTAAATAGTCATGGCAGACGTACGGGATTTTCCAATCAAATAGAAGTTGCGCTTCCTAAGATAGAAGATATGAACAATTATTTTAGTGAAATTGCTATCGGTCATGCCGTAGCCCAATCCATTACGGCTGATTATATGGAAGCTGGAATATTTAAAGGTCATTGGATAGATGCAAGAAATTTAAGTTGTACTGATGGTAACGGAAAGCGTACTTTTGATATAGATAGTTTCGGGCGTTTAACTATGATGCCTACATCTTTTAAGCTTCTTATTGATGGAAGGGAAGAAGGGGTGGTCACTCAATCGGCTTTCAATAATACTTTGGATGGGTTTGAATATAGATTTTTTAATAATACCGAACCTAATATGCTAAGAAACACATCTTTCTTTAATGGTTGGAAATATTGGGGTTGGAATGGAAATTTTGAAAAGTTTATATACCATGATGGTAATTTTGGCAAAGGTGATAGCGTAAGGCTTGAATTTACAGAAGAAAATCAAGGACTGTTTCAAAGTGGTATCGACTGTACTCATGGAGTAGCTATAAAAGTGTGTTGCAATGCTTCGAGACCTATTAATATAAAAGTTGGCATTGAAGGTATATACGATAAAGTATTTACTATTGGTACGGGCGAAGGTTGGAGCGATTTAGAGGTTATAGTCCCTCCTATTCCAAGAACGGGGACATTTATATTTTATACTCAAGCTGGTGCTAGTCACACTGTTTACGCTAATCAGTTTAAAATACAAACGGGTAACATATGCACCCCTTGGAGCCCACACCGAGAAGAGATTTATTCTAATACTACTACTATAGATGGTGAAGGGATAGAAATAAAACACGATAACGGCTCTAGGTCGAAATTCACACATGAAGCTATTGATTTTTTCAATTCTCAAGGTCGAAGAACTTTAAGGGTAAAGGATGGTGGCTTCAACTTCCATACGTACGCTAAGGATAATGAAATGGTTGGATTTATAAAATCATCGTATTCGGGAGACACGCCTTATAATGGGGTTACTTTATCAACTTATGGTAATGGTGATTATGTATCCATAGGAGTTAGTGAAGCTAATGACGAAAACGGGTGGACCTCTACGCCTTTCATAACTTGCGTTCCTCATGGAAATGTTCCTTCGTATCCGCAAGGAAGGGGTACGCATTTTTCAAATGCCCCAATTTATATGCGTTATTCTCTTAATGTTGAAAGTGACATTCGTGTAAAAACGGCATCGAATACTCCACATCAAATATACAATTCAACAGCAAATAAGTTTTGTATAATGGGAGATAACCAAACATGTGTCGGTATTAGAGTTGGGGAAGCTAACTATACGGGCATTGAGATTACGGAGGATGCGGGGCAAGTTAACAAGACCTATATACACAGTTGGGCTGATTGGGATTTCCATAATTACACAATGTATAAAATGAAGTTAGCTAACACTTTAGAAGCCCAAAGTAGTATGCTTAGATCGTTTTTTATGGTTATGCCTTCTCAAGTTAATGATGTTTACGGGGTTATGA
>JAWRIG010000019.1:0-27112 GCA_040308005.1 Anaerovoracaceae bacterium
TGCACCTCATCAGCAAAGAAATCCTCGCAAGGCGAGGACTTCTCAGCTGTGTAGATTACTACTTATTGGGTTGAACCGCCGTATGCCGAACGGCACGTACGGTGGTGTGAGAGGGGCTACAAGTTAGCCCCTACTCGATTGCTGTGTCAGTTAGTGATCATGCCTTAGCTCTACGCGGATGAGGCCTTCGTCGTCGACTCCGGTGACTTTCTCGCCGCGGGAGACTGCATCGGAGATACAGCTGACGGCTTCGACCGTGAGGATCTCGCCCGGGCACGCGATCGGTGTCCCCGGCGGGTACACGATGACAGGATCGAAGAGGACTCTTCCCACCGCATCATATACAGGAACGGATTCTGCTTCATACGGCACGCCGGCCACTTCGAGCTCAAAGTCTGCAGAGAAGTGGTGATGCCTGGAGGCACTGCCGTCCATAACCGAATAGTTGCCTGAGATCTCCTTGAGAGCTTCGAGCAGCCTGGAGTAATCCGAGGACCTGCTGCCGGCGCCCGTCATCAGCATGACGTAGTCGCCGTGGACCATCTCGGCTATGATGCCGCGCTGCCTGAGTTCTTTCTCGAGGCGGGCGCCGCTGATGCCGAGCGAGGCCATGCTTATGTTGATCTTGGTATAGTCGAGGCCGGTCCTGCTGTGATACATAGGGCACAGGGTGCCTCTTGTGAGCTCGTCAAGGCCGTTGCCTGATTCCTTGTAGCCCTGCATCACTTTCTCGGTGACCTCGGCTGCAGCCTGGCCGCCGACTATCTCGACGCCCGGGATGCGCATGACTCTTCTGTAGAATGTCGTGAGGTCATCGCGCCATGCCCTGACTATGCTGCTGCCGTGCTTACGCATGATGCGCTCGTTTATGTCCAGGCTCGCCATCAGTATGTACGACGGGCTTGTGGTCTGGACCATCCTGAGAGCATCGGAGACAGCGCCTATGTCCACGTTGTAATTGCATATGTTCAGAATGCCGCTTCCGGTAAAGCTCAGCAGCGTTTTGTGCGTGCTGTTGATGACTATGTCAGCCCCGAGTGCTTCTGCTGAGTGACGCGGGAACGGGATGTGAGCTCCTTCTTCCTGCAGTTCTTCGGCGTCGTTATCGAAGAATTTAAGGTGCGCGCCGTGTGCCTGGTCTACTATCAGGACCATGCCGTGATCGTGGGCAACGGCCGCCAGAGCGGTGATGTCCGAAAGCATCCCGTAGTAGTTCGGGCTCGCGATCAGCACAGCGTCCGCATCCGGGTTGGCTTCGCAGGCGGCCTTGAGATCCGCCGGGAGCACTTCGCCTACAAGGCCCGATCTCGGGTCGGTATTAGGCCTTGCATATACCGGGTTGATGCCGCCGAGCCTCAGAGCGCTGAAAGCCGAGTGGTGCGAGTTCCTCGCGAGTATCAGCTTGCCGCCTATCGGAACAGTCCCGAGCACAGCAGCCATAACGCCCGCGCTCGAACCGTTTACAAGAAGCTCCGAGTGTTTTACCCCGTAGAGGTCGGCATAGTTGTCCATTACGGCCCGGAGAGTAGTCTCAGGACAGAACAAAGCATCCGCGCCGGGGATCTCGGTGATATCGCTTGTCACGATGTTCCTGAGAATGTCCCCGTATCCCGTCTTCTCAAACAGCTCCGCGCGGCCCTTGTGGCCCGGCATGTGGAAGGAGATAAGATCGTCCTTCTTAATATATTCGGTTAAAAAATCTAAGATAGTCTTTTCCATTATTCAGTGATTTCGTCAGCTGCTTCAGGTGCCTCTGTTTCAGATGCAGCATTCACAGGTCCTTCTGCTGCAGATACCTCTTCAGCAGGTACTTCTTCAGGCATCTCTTCAGCATGAGCCTCTACCACTGGAGCCTCTTCTGCAGAGACTTCCTCAGCCGGTACTTCTTCAACCAGCTCCTCGTCCACATGCATCCTCAGGCCCATAGCTTCAAGCGACTGTAGCCTGTTCATGCCGAGTTCCTTGATCCTGCCGTTCTTCACAGCCAGATATATGATGATCGCACCCAGAAGCCCGTCTATGAAGAGGGCTGGCAGGCCGCCTTCGATTCCGAAGTCCCAGTCGTAGATCAGGCTGGACATCGCGTTTGCCGCATCAAGATGGAACACCGAAGCCTCGGAAACAAGACCGCTGTTCGGAAGACCGAAAAGATAGTTTTGCGTGAAATTCCAGCCCGTGTGGATACCCATTGCGATCCAGATGTTGCCGGAGTACCAGCGGAGCAGTGAGTATGAGAGGCCGGTGATGACGATGCCGATGATAGGAATGGCCGAAGCGCCCGGGTTGAATATGTGAAGTAACCCGAACAGAACGCCGTTGATTGCGATGGCCACCCAGAGTGGGTAGCGCTCGTGCAGTCTCTCGTACAGGAAGCCTCTGCACCAGAGCTCTTCGGATGTGCTCTGCAGGCACACGCACAGGAGCGAGAATACGAAGTACGGTATCTGTGACAGCGCGCAGTCAAAATACAGCTTGATGTCGCCGTGAAGCAGCGCGAGTATGATGCAGAAGAAGTTGGTCAGGAATCCGAGCAGCAGACCCATGCCGAGCATCCTGAAGGTGTTGCGGCTGCGGCCGTACAGCTCTGCATACGCATCGTCCTCGGATACCGTGTCGCCTTCTCTGAGTTCGCGGGCAAAGTCAGCCGGCGCGAAGGATTTCCATATGTAACGGTTCTTTTTGAAAATATTGCAAAGGAGGAACAGGGTGGCCACGTCAACGATGGTCGCCGCGTACAGGTCCAGTGTGAAGAACATCGCAGGGCTGACAACGTCCACGATGGCGTTCATCAGTGCCTCCCAGACCAGGTGACCAAAACCTGCGATTAATATATACCACGATAATACAACGAATATGATCCACAGGAAGTTAGGCCTGATGCGGTCAATAAGTCTAGGTTTGTTTTCCCTATATGTATCCATTTTTTTCAGCACTCCTTTTTCCCGGAGACAGATATACTCCGGCACACCCTCACCGGGCTCGGGGCGATTCATTTAATTCGCTTGCCGGCGCCGGAATGCAGGTATCAGTCTGTTTATTCTCTCTACTTATAATAAGTAATTACCATTCAGTTCGCAACCTGTGCGAATGGTGTTGGCAAGGACAGGAATTGACGTAATTATCGAAAAACGGCAAGAATTACGCCAATGGCAGCGCCGGCAATTGACGTAAATTTCGAAAAACGGCGAGAATTACGCCAACGGTAACGCCGGCAATTGACGTAAATTTGAGAAAATGGCGAGAATTACGCCAATGGCAATTGACGTAAATTTGAGAAAATGGCGAGAATTACGCCAATGACAGCGCCGGCAATTGACGTAAATTTGGGAAAATGGCGAGAATTACGCCAACTGCAGCGGCGTGCCTCAGAGAGTGAATAAAATAACGCAATTGCACCCGAAAATGCACACATATTAGTTAGTTCTTTCTTTCACAAGTGGGATTTTTGAAAAAAAATAATATATAATGGCATAGTTATAAGGGCGTAGTACGTCTCGCTTTTTGCGCGCATTTCCGTTGGGGCGGATTTGCAGCAATATGCAGGAGATTCCGGATGCCGGACCTTGCAGCAATTTACAGGAGATTCCGGATGCCGGATCAGACAGTACAGTACTCAGGCGTACGGAGGCCCGCGAAAGATATTGGTAGTATATGAAAGGAGTTTCTACAAGGGATGAGCCAAAGGAAACATTTACCAAGCATCCACGTACCTCATCACAAGAACACGGCCGCAGCTGAGACCGTGACGATGCCGGTACCGGATGAGGTTAGCATCAGCATGTCCCAGAACATTGGCGCTCCGTGTAAGCCTCTTGTTGAAAAAGGGGATTACGTAAAGGTAGGACAGAGGATTGGCGACGTTGAGGCCTTTGTAAGCGCACCTATCTTTTCGAGTGTCAGCGGGACTGTCAAGGCTATCGAGCAGGTCCGTGGTTCGATGGGTGGATTTGAGACACACATCGTTATCGAGACGGACAAGAAGCAGGAAATCAGCGAAGAGGTCAAAATTCCTGAGATCAACAGCTTTGAGGATTTCATCAAGGCTGCAAGAGACAGCGGAATGGTAGGTCTCGGCGGTGCGTCATTCCCGACTCACGTCAAGCTGAATCCTAAGAACCTTGATGAGTGTAAGTATCTCGTAGTCAACGCTGCAGAGTGCGAGCCATTCATCACAACAGACAACAGAGAGATGGTTGAAAACGGCCAGGACGTTCTCGACGGCATGAAGATGATCATGCAGTGGCTGAACCTCGAGAGAGGATACATCGGCATCGAGACCAACAAGCCGGACGCCATCGCAAACATGAAGAAACTGATCGAGCAGAACGAGATCAAGGACATGGAAGTAGTTCCGCTGCCATCCAGCTATCCTAAGGGAGCTGAGCGTGTTCTCGTTTATGAGGTCACAGGCCAGACAATGAACGCAGGCGTTCTCCCTGCACAGCTCGGTGTTATTCTTGACAACGTTTCGACCATCGGTGTTATGGCTGAGTACATGAAGACCGGTATGCCGATCGTAAGAAGAAGAGTCACCGTTGACGGAGACGCAGTTGCTGAGCCTAAGAACGTATTCGTTCCGATCGGAACAAGGATCGCTGACGTTGTTGAGTTCTGCGGCGGCTACAAGAAGGAGCCTCGCAAGATCATCATGGGCGGACCTATGATGGGCAGAGCAACCAAGTCGGATGAATCCCCGACAATGAAGAATACATCCGCTATCCTATGCTTCAGCCAGGAACTGGCCGAGGTCAAGGAAGAGACAGCCTGCCTCAACTGCCAGCGCTGTCATACAGCATGTCCGTTCGGCCTCATGCCTAGCATTTTCGCAGATGCTTATGCGGACAAGGATGTAGACAAACTCAACAGATTCAACGTAATGCAGTGCATGGAGTGCGGCAGCTGCTCATACACATGCCCGGCAAGACGTCCGCTTGCTCTTACGAACAAGCTTGCAAAATTCATGGTAAAGGAGGCATCGAAGTAATATGGCTAATAAGTTTCATACTAATTTGATAGTATCCTCCGCACCACATATCGTAACGGAATCGGATACTACCAGACTCATGGGCACAGTCATTCTCGCACTGGCTCCTGCATGGGTCGCAAGTATCTACATTTTCGGCTTCAGAGCACTGCTCCTGTCCATCGTCTGCGTTGCAGCTAGCGTACTCTTCGAGTTCTGCTACAACAAGATCATGCACAAGACACAGACCATCGGCGACCTTTCGGCTGCACTGACAGGTCTTCTGATAGCCTTCAACGTTCCTTCGAACTTCCCTATCTGGCAGGCCATCATCGGATGCGCTTTCGCGATCATCGTAGTAAAGCAGCTCTTCGGTGGTATCGGAAGGAACTTCAGTAACCCTGCTATTACAGCAAGAATCTTCCTGTTCATCTCGTTCGCAGGCAACATGTCCACATGGCCTGTAACAAGACTTGATGCAACAGATGCTGTAACAGGACCTACACCGCTCGCAATCCTCGCAGAGGGCAGCACCGATCAGCTTCCTAGCCTCGGCCAGCTCTTCCTCGGATTCCACGGCGGTTCGACCGGAGAAGTCTGCGCACTCGCACTGATCATCGGCGGCGTTTATCTGATCGTCCGCAAGGTCATCAGCCCGATCATTCCATGCGCATTCATCGGAACAGTATTCGTATTCGCACTCATCGCGACACAGAGCCTCCACATGGCACTGTTCCACGTTCTTGCAGGCGGCGTGCTCCTCGGAGCATTCTTCATGGCAACTGACTATGTCACATCGCCAAAGCTGCCTCTCGGACAGCTTATCTTCGGTATCGGCTGCGGTATCATCACAATGAGCATCAGACTGTTCGGATCATATCCTGAAGGCGTATCCTTCTCGATCCTGCTGATGAACATCTGCACACCGCTGCTGAACAACCTGTCCTACAAGTTCTACCTGAAGGAGGGAGGTGCTAAGAATGGAAAATAAGAACAGCGCATTCAAGGAATTCATCTCGCCTATTCTGGTACTCGTAGTAATTTGCTTCGTAGTTACATTTGCTCTTGCATATGTATACGGCATTACAAAGCCGATCATCGATGAGAACACAGCCAAGGCAGCAAGCGAAGCAAGAATGGAGCTGCTCCCTGACGCTGACAACTTCACTGACAGCGGGGCTGAACTCGTTGAGTATGAGCCGGGCAAAGTTTACACAGTTGATGCTTATACAGCAGACAACGGAGCAGGCATGGTAGTTACTGTCAAGTCCAACTCATACGGCGGTCTTCTGACAGCTATGGTAGGTATCGACAAGGACGGAGCTATCACAGGCGTCAAGGTAACTGAGCACGCTGACACACCGGGTGTAGGAACCAAGGCTCAGGTTGCCGGCCATCTCGACCAGTACAAGGGCCACGCAGAGCTCGGAAGTGATACCATCAAGGCACACGCTGACGACATCGTTGAGGTAACAGGTGCATCTGTATCCTCCGGTGCCATCCACAAAGCTGTTTACTGCGCACTTGAACAGTACAAGGCTATGGGAGGTGTAAAGTAATGGAAAAGAAAAGCAAACTCGCGATTCTGACTAACGGAATCATCAAGGAGAACCCTACACTGGTACTTCTCCTCGGAACATGCCCGTTCCTTGCTACATCTTCATCACTAATCAATGCGCTCGGAATGGGACTTTCAGCTACAGCCGTACTGATCTGTTCCAATATCGTAATCTCGATGCTGCGTAAGGTTATTCCTGACAAAGTCAGAATCCCTTGCTACATCGTAGTTATCGCCGGCTTCGTAACTCTGGTACAGTTCGTACTCCAGGCTTACGCACCGGACATCAACAAGGCACTCGGAGTATTCATTCCGCTGATCGTAGTTAACTGCATCATCCTCGGAAGAGCTGAGGCATTCGCTAACAAGAACACTGTTATCGACTCTGCTCTCGACGGAATCGGAATGGGACTCGGATTCACACTTGCCCTCGCATGCATGGGAGCTATCAGAGAGTTCTTCGGTACAGGCTGCCTCCTCGGCTTCACCATCATCCCGAACTTCTCCATCGGATTCTTCAACCTGCCTCCGGGCGGATTCTTCGTATTCGGTGTGCTGATCGCTATCATCCAGGCAGCTACCAAGGGTAAGGCACTCAAGGCTAAGGGCTTCAGCTGCGGACTTTGCCCGATGTACAATTCGTGCAACACTGCAGAGGCTAACGAAGAGCTCGAGGCAGAGAAGGCAGCCAAGGCTGCACCGGCAGTATAGAAAGGAGGACAGACATAAATGGTAAACCTTATAGTAATCTTTATGGCGATAGTCCTCGTTAACAACTTCGTACTGTCGCAGTTCCTCGGAATCTGTTCGTTCCTTGGTGTATCGAACAAAATGAGCTCTGCAGTTGGTATGGGCGGCGCGGTAGTCTTCGTAATGGTTATCGCTGAGCTCGTAACATGGCCTGTAATGCAGCTCCTCAACAAATTCGAGATCGGATATCTGCAGACTGTAGTATTCATTCTCGTAATCGCTGCACTCGTTCAGTTCGTAGAGATGTTCATGAAGAAGTACCTCCCGGCTCTTCAGAAGGCCCTCGGTATCTTCCTCCCGCTCATCACTACTAACTGTGCTATTCTCGGTGCAACGATCAACGCAATCAGTTTTGGCTATACATACGTGCAGTCCGTTGTTTATGCCTTCGGCGCAGGTGTCGGCTACATGGTAGCTATGATCCTGTTTGCAGGCATCCGTGAAGAGAAGCTGTACAACACAGAAGGCGTTCCTACTCCTTTCAAGGGCGTAGGCATCATCCTTGTTGCTGCTTCCATCATGGCTCTTTCCTTCATGGGCTTCACCGGTATGTTCCAGTAAGGAGGTGTACTAATGGCTAATGTTATGACACCTGTACTGTTAGTAGCAGTTATCGGACTAATCTGCGCAGGACTCCTGGTATTCGCTTCCAAGGTGTTCCATGTAGCAGTAGATGAAAGAGTTACTCAGGTCAGAGAGTGCCTTCCTGGCGCTAACTGCGGCGGATGCGGATTCGCCGGATGCGATGACTACGCTTCCAACCTGGTAGCTGACGAAGAGCTTCCTTGCACAAAGTGCTCACCTGGCGGAGCTGCTGTTGCCGCTCAGATCGCTGAGATCCTCGGCAGATCTGCAGGCGCTGCTGAGCCTCAGGTAGCTCAGGTAATGTGCAACGGAACATGCGGCGCAAGACGTACTGTTCTTGAGTGGCAGGGCATGCAGTCCTGCAAGGGCGCTAAGGGATGGTTCACATCTCCTAATGCCTGCATGTACGGATGTATCGGACTCGGCGACTGCGTAAATGCATGCCAGTTCCAGGCAATCGGTATTGTAGACGGAATCGCAAAGGTCAACAGAGAGAACTGCGTAGCATGCGGCGCCTGCGCAAGCGCCTGCCCGCAGAAGATCATCAGCCTCGTACCGCAGAAGAACATGGTACACGTTCTGTGCTCATCCACAGACAAGGGCGCTGTTGCACGCAAGAACTGCGACAACGCATGCATCGGCTGCATGAAGTGCACAACCGTCTGCAACTTCGACGCTATACATGTTGAGGACAACCTCGCTAAGATCGATCCTGCAAAGTGCAAGTCCTGCGGACTCTGCGCTGCTGTATGCCCGACCGGAGCTATCAACAGCTTCAAGAAGCTGCCTAGCAAAGAGCAGGCAGAGAAGGTCGCTGCAGCAAAGAAGGCTAAGGCTGCCGCAGCTAAGCCTGCAGCACCAAAGCTGACACCGGAGCAGATCGAAGAGCTCAAGGCCAAGAAGGCTGCTGAGAAGGCAGCTGCCGAGGCTAAGGCATAAGTTCTTACAGACACGGGAGCCGCAAATTAAAGCGGCTCCCATTTTGTATGTATGAATTATGCTGCTCCGGAATTAAAAGAATTGGTGAAACTCGGGTGAAAGTACTTGACATGAGCATGCTGTCTAACTAGTATACTGCGAGAGCACAAATGAAAATAATAAGAGAAGAGGAGCAGGAGTAATCTTGATCGATGAATATCTGAAAGCCCGTAAGATGGGTGAAAAGACATATAAGGCAAAACTGGCGGACGGGGAGTATCCTTACCTGACTGCGCTCGATGACATCGTGCCGGACAACGGTACACTGTCGCAGGTTTCGGTCGGGCTGATGGAGATCCCGGTCGAGCTGATCGCGGGCACCAAGACGAGGGCGAGACAGAATTCGTTCGCGCCTGATTTCATGCCGCTGCTTGAACCTGAGACTGAGTTTGCGGGAAAGTGGAGCAACCTGTATCAGGCGCAGCTGGCTGAGGGCTTCAACAGCCCTATAAGGGTGTACGAGTACCTGCACAGGTTCTACGTGCTGGAAGGCAACAAGAGGGTGTCGGTCAGCAGGTTCCTTGACATGCCTGAAATCATGGCGGATGTAACGAGGCTGGTGCCGAGGGCTGAGGTGCTCGAGGCCAACCCTGCATATGCAGAGTTCGTGCAGTTCTTCAAGGCTGCGCCGGTGTACGGAATCGACTGCACAGAGAAGGGCGCATACAGGGAAATCTGCGAGATCGCAGGAGTAGACTGGGGCGAGCCGTGGCCTGAAGACCTCGTCAAATCGCTGAAGCTGAGCTACTGGCGTTTTGCACGTGCGACATCGGAGATATCCGGTGAGCTTACCGGCATGACGATGGGCGATGCCTTCCTTATATACCTCAGGATATTCAGGGGCGATGCCCTGTACACAAGAGAAAGCGAGCACGAGACGGGCAAGAAGGTAAAGCGCATCCGCAAGGAGCTGTACACCGCCCGCAATGAAGACAACGTGGCACTGGTCGAGTCATCTGAGGACGCTTTGCACGCCGGCAACTTTATCGAGAAGGCCGAGCAGGCTGTAGCAGGGCCGGGGTCGCTTGTCAGCAAGGTCATACCGGCTTTGTCCTACTCTGCAAAGCACCCGCTTAAGGCTGCCTTCATATACGACAGGAGGCCTGAGGATTCCAACTGGATATACAACCACGAGGCCGGCAGGGTGCGCCTTGAGAAGGCGTATAACGGACTTGTCAGGACGCAGGTCTTCCTCGCGCTTTCCGATAGAGAGGATAAAGAAGCGCTGGCAGCGGATAACGGCGGCACGGGCAAAACGGCCGGGAAGCTGTACGACTCTTTCGACGAGGCGGCAGAGGCTGCGGTGAAGTGGGGCGCTGACGTCGTATTCACACCTTCCGTACGGCAGAGTGATGACGCTTTGCGTGCGGCGATAAAGTACGATGACGTCATATTCCTCAACTGCTCCATCAACCTCGCTCACCAGGCTGTCAGGACTTATTATGCCAAGCTGTACGAGGCAAAGTTCCTGGCGGGCGTCGTGGCGGGCACTGCGTGCGCTCTCGACGGGACGCATAAGATAGGCTACTGCTCGGACTACCCGATATACGGAACGATTGCCGGCATCAATGCTTTTGCCATAGGCGCAGCGATGACTGACCCGCATGCTGAGATATACCTCGACTGGTCGGGCAGACAGGACAACGACTGGTGGTGGTCGATGGTGGACCGCGGGATACACGTCATCTCGGCCATCGACTCGACGCACAACACTGACGGCAGCAATGCCTACGGAGTATGCTACGTGGACAAGGTCGCTCCGGGCGAGGGCACGGACCTCTCGGGCGAGTGCCGCGTGACCAACCTCTGCGCGCCTATATGGAAATGGGGCAAGCTGTATGAGATCATAGTCAAAACCATAATCGACGGCACCTACAAGTTCGTGGACAAGAAGGACCAGGCCACCAACTACTGGTGGGGCATGATGTCGGGCGTTGTGGATATAGAGCTTGCGGACAGGCTGTCGCATTATACAAAGCAGCTTGTGGACATACTCAGGACCGACATAATCTGCGGCTCGCTCAATCCTTTTGACGGCGAGCTTCGCAGCCAGAACGGACTTGTGAGGAAGGCGGATGATGCTCCGCTTACGAGCAAGGATGTCATAACCATGGACTGGCTGAATGAGAACATCATAGGTGAGATCCCGGCCAAGGAAACGCTGACGCAGGCGGCTAAGGAAACCGTCACTGTCAGCGGCGTCATAGGCAAGGGAAGAGGATAGTGCCGCAGGAGGGCTGCGGGTCGCTGGCGAAGTGCGGAGTGCCGGAGTTAGGTAGCTATGAAAATACTGGTGGTTTCAGATCATGAATTAAGAGAACTGTGGGATTACTGGGATGCTGCAGGGCGGAAGAGGACTGAAGGGGTCAGCCTGATTCTTTCGGCCGGAGATGTCAAGCCCGAGTATCTTGAATTTCTGGTGACCATGCTTAATGTGCCGTGCCTGTATGTAAGGGGCAACCACGACAGCGTTTATGATGAGAAGCCGCCGATGGGCTGCATCAATATTGACGGCAAGGTCGCTGAGATCACGGTTCATGACCGGGCAGGGGATGCAGGTGATAAGGCTAAGGACGGCGGGGATGCAGCCGGTCTGACGCAGGCGTCAGACGCCGGCGCGAGGACTCTCAGGATCGCCGGCCTCGGCGGCTCGATGCGCTACCGCAAGGGCACGGATATGTATACCGAGCGCGAGATGAGAAACCGCATGCGCAAGCTGCTGAGACGCATCCTCTTCGGCATCGTTACCGGAGTGGATGAGAGATCCTACCGCAGCAGCGAACTCTCGGATCAGGCCCGCGCAATGGGCATCAATCCGTTTACCAAAAGGAGGAAAGCGGAGACTGTCACCGCAACTGAAAAAGAAAACGCAGAAACTCAGAATACAGACGGACGTCCGGATGCATACGGGCCTGTGGACATATTCCTGACCCACGCGCCGTGCTACGGACACGGCGACCTTGAGGACATCCCGCACACAGGATTCAAGTGTTTCAACCGCTTCCATGAACTGGTGCGGCCGCGCTGTCACTGCTACGGCCATGTACACCTTGAATACAACGGGCTGATGAAGAGGGAAGCAGAGCATCCCGCAGGAGCGAAGCTCATCAACGTCAGCGGAATGTATATTCTGGAGATATAGAAAAAGCAGCACTGCCATGCAGTGCTGTTTTCGTCTACGCTCCCAGGTAGTGCAGCCAGGATGCAGCAGTGCGGCTGCGCTTAGCGTGTTTGCTGCCGGCACCGGAACGTCTGCTGTTCGGGTATGTGCTTCGTGAAGCCGTCTTTCCGGAATCGTGCATGCCGGCTGCAGGTGCTGCGTTGCTGCTCTGAGCGAGTGCGTCCTGTGCGGCTCTTGCACGGATGCGGAGCTCGGCCGGCAGGATGTACTGCGTATATGCTGTGCCGTATTTGGAGAATGAAGTCTTGTAAATATGCTGCGCCGAGAGCACCTCTGTCATCCAGAGTGGGATGCCGCCCGAGCACTTGATCTCCATGAGGACTTTGCCCGCACCCAGAAGCGGGGTGCCGTAGACATCGGACTCAAGCGATAGGTCGTAGTCACGGAAGAGTATGTTCTCGTCGAAGGTAACGCGGAAGTCGCTTGCTGCGTCGCGCATCCTGTAGGCGGTCCTGTCGTATGACAGGAAGACGGCCGGCCTGAGGTGTCCGTAGTAGGAGAGGAAATAGTCGATCTCGCGGGTCATCTGGGTAGGCACCGGAGCGTCTTCGGCCTGGGCCTGATTTGCTTGGGTCGAGAGCTTGCCCGGATCCGCTGATCTGCGCGTGAATCCCTGCGTCCAGTTCATTGCGGCCTTCTCCGGCAAAGCGACCCTCCGCTTGTATACGAGGTGATCTGCTTTGCGCTTGAGCTCTACGAAGACGGTGGTCTCCGGAGTCGCTGCAGAGTAGCTGCGGATGCGGAGCTTTTCCTTGAAGTCAGGCTTTGCGATCGAGTGGCGGGCCAGGATGTGGTCGTCCGTATCGAAGTAGATGTTCCTGATCTTCGACCTGCCGAATTTATCCGGGATCATGTGGGGCTCCATTGCTCTGAGGATCATGGCCTGCTGCTCGCGGGTTATCATATATTTTAGTTCATATCTTTTGAAAACTGTCTGAAATGTCATTGCTGTTCACCTTGTCTTCTGATTTTTTCTTTCTTATCTTATGACTGCATTCTAAAGGGCAAAGTTTAAATGGGACTAAAGTGATGCAATAATTTTCGCAGTGCGTTCAAGCGGGGGCATTATGAGAAGAAAAAGCGGGGAAAAGAAAAAGGGGAAATCAGATGATTCAATGTCTGATTTCCCCGTATTGTTATCTTGTGCGCTGCCGGTTATGCTGCGGGCATGGTCGCGGTGACTATGAACTGGGTGCCGTCACCGCTGCGGGCGCGGATCCTGCCGCCGTGGGCGGCCACTATGGCGCTCGCCATCGACAAGCCGATGCCATGCCCGCCTCCCGCGGAGTTCCTTGACTTGTCGCCCCTGTAGAACCTCTCGAATACGTGAGCAAGATCCTCATCACTCAGAGGCTCAGCGGCCTTGTTGCTGACCTCGAGGACTATCGTTTTGCCCTCGCGGCGCAGGCTGACCTTTATGTCATCGCCTTCAGGCGAGTACTTCAGAGCGTTCTCGGTCAGGATGGACACGAGCTTCTCTATTTCCTTGCTGCTGCCCTGCATCGACAGCATAGGTGCAACGTCGATGGTAAGAGTCTTCTTCCGCTCGGCAGCCAGGGCGTTGAAGGAGTCTGCGGTCTCGGACACGATATCCGATACAGGGATCTCGGTCATGGTCAGAGCGTTGCCGGCTTCCTCCATCCTCGATAGGTAGACGAGGTCGTTGGTCAGAGCGGTCAGGCGGTTTACCTGGCCGTCGATATCTCCGAGGCTCTCGTTGAGGCTCTCGACGCTGCTAATTATAGCCTGATTTGCATCCTGCGCATTAGTCTGAACCTGATTCTGATCAGCATCCGCATCTTCCGGCGCATCCGCATCATCCGAAGTTTCAGGTGCAGCCGCACCGGCCTCTATATCCTCGAGGTCCATGCGCATGACATCTATGTTGGCTTTGATGATCGCAAGCGGAGTCTTGATCTCGTGGCCCGCGTCAGTAATGAAGCGCTTCTGCTTGTCGTAGCTCTCGGCGACCGGCCTGACGATGCGTCCTGCAAAATAGCAGATGATCCCGATCATCACAAGCAGCCCGGCAACAGACATTATGATGCTCGCAATCAGGAACTGCCTGAATGCCGCAAGCGAGCTGGTGCAGTCGAGGAAAGTGATGCGCGTCAGGTTGCCTTCATCGGTCACAGCGAACCTGTACTCGTCGACCCAGCCGCTATCGCCGTCCTGCTTGAGAGCTTTGACCGCATAGTCGCGCGCGGACGAATCGTCCACCGCATAGATCCTGTCGGTGTTGGCGCGGACGACACTTTCATCGCCTGTCAGGAGAACGGAGAAGAACCTCGTCTCCTCAGCCTCGTCCCTCGAGCCGAACGGCTTGTCGTGGCCAAAGCCCAGCAGCCTCTCGCGTGTCGAAGCGTCGATGTCGTCGTAGTCGTCATCGTCATCGAGGAAGTCGCTGTCGTCGTAGACTGATCCGTTCCACGGACCGCCCTGCATGCCGCCGCCCCCGAATGAGCCTTCATTCTGGAAAGGAAGCATGCCCCCGTTGACGGAGAGGGCTTCGAGCTTGTCATCCGCTTCGGTGACGACCGTATTATAGTTGATGATATTCATGCCTGCGACTATCACGGTCAGAAGTATAACCAGCGATGAGACCGCCAGAGCGATGAACCTTCTTTTCAGTTTCTTTATCATATGCTGAAAGTGTTATTCCTCTATCTCAAGAGAGTAGCCTGCGTTCCTTGTGGCTTTGATCCTGACGTTCGCATCCAGCGCCGCCAGCTTCTTGCGCAGATATGAGATGTAGACCCATACAACGTTGCTCTCGGTGTCTGTGTCATAGCCCCAGATGTGGTCCATGAACGTGTCGACTGAGATGATGTTCTTAGGGTTGGCCATCATCATTTCGAGCATCTGGAATTCCTTGTTGGCAAGGCGCATGCTGCCCGATGGCGAGCTGAGCTCGAAGGATGAGCGGTCCAAAGTGATGTTGCCGCAGGTGAGCTTGGTGTCGACTTCCGCGGACTTTCTTGTGATCGCGCGGACAGCGGCGAGCAGCTCCTTGGTGTCAAACGGCTTGGTCAGGTAGTAGTTCGCGCCGCTGTCAAGGCCGAGCACCTTATCGTCGATCTCGGCCTTGGCGGTGAGCATCAGCACAGGCAGAGTGCTCCCGCCCGCGCGAAGCCTGCGCAGAACCGTGATCCCGTCCATCTTAGGCATCATGATATCCAGAACAGCGCAGTCATAGTTGCCTGCCTCCAGATAATCAAGCGCCTCCTCGCCGTCATACACAGCATCTATTGAATAGTTGTTTCTCTCGAAGATCTTCACAACAGCTCTCGAAAGAGCCTTCTCATCCTCAGCGAGCAGAATTCTCATTAATAGTTCCTCCTGAAGTCTGCGTTTTACACCAGAATCCCGATTGTTTACTTAATAATATATACAGAACCTTAAATGTAACTAAATGCCTTTCCGAAAATGGATTTGCACACAGGCGGGCCGAAACTCCTCATGCAACCAGCCACTTATACTTCTCCACACTGTAAAGAGGGATGAACGGTATCATGATCGGCGTCGTCTTAACGTACTTCTGGTACTCAGGATCACTTCCGTAAGACCTGTTCTGCCTTATCTCAAGCCTCCTGGCTCCGCCGAACATGACATAGATAATGCCGATGTATCCGGTAAGCGCTGCGAGCCACTGCCATACACCGGTGTTCGAGCCGAACCCGCTTACGAACACGCCGGTCCAGAAGAACATCTCACCGAGGTAGTTCGGGCACCTTACCAGCCTGTACAGCCCGGTATCCACAAATCTCCCCGGGTTGGCCCTCTTCGCGTTGCTCTTCTGCACATCCGCCGCAGTCTCGATGATGAGGCCGAGAGCAGAGATCACAATGCCTGTGACGACAGCGGCAGAAGTGCCTTTGCCGTTTTCAAGCCTGAACAGCACCGGCGAAGTCTCGCACGCATAGAGCAGAGCGGCCAATACCCATATCCCGCACTTTGCGATGAAGGGCATGCCTTTGGCGTCCTTTATCTCAGTTTTCATCTTCTTATTATATGAGCCCATGTGCAGCTCACGGTAGGCAAGGTAGCCGCCGAGCCTCAGCCCGTAGATGATGAGCAGGATGCACTGCACCAGCAGTCCCGCATCCATCCGCTCCTGGAACATGGCTATCAGGACTATACCGATCGCGCACACCGAGAATCCGTAGCCGATCGAAATGAACCACACGTACTTTTTAAACCCGACCGCGCTCACTATAAGAGCAGTGATAATAAGGATAACAAATGGTGACATTTATAATTTCCCCTCCGGTAACGTATTGCTTGTCTGCTATTTCATGAGCTCCATGCCGGCATCCCATGCTGTTCCGACCTGCTCGCCGACTGTGAAGTAGCCGTGCTTTGAGCTGTCGAACATGAGGATGCTGAGCTTAGTGACATCGAGCTTGCCCTCTTCGTCAAGAGCGGACTCCTCAGCCATGACGTTGACTATCTTTCCGACAACGCCGTGGATGTTTCCTGTGTCGAGCTCCTCAAGGAATTCGCACTCGATGCAGACAGGGAACTCCTCGATAACAGGAGCGTTGACCTTGTCACTCTTTACTGCGGTGAGTCCGGTCCTTGCAAATTTATCATCCATCTTGTTTCCCGATGCGATCCCGAGGAAATCCGCTTCCTTCATGTGCGCCAGGTCAGCAAGACCGACTGTGAAAGCGCCGCTCTCCTTGATGTTGGCGAGAGTCTTCTTGCCCTTGCCGATGCAGAGGTAGATTTTGTCTGAACCTGCGATCTGGCCCCATGCAACGTTCATCGCATTGACTTTGCCCTCTGCGTCATAAGCTGCAACCATAAGTACAGGCATCGGAAATACTGCCTGCTGAACTCCGAGATCTTTCTTCATTTTCTCATACTCCTTCTGATTATTTCTGAAATTGACAGGCCCTGCGCCCGGCCTTTCTGCAAGTTCTTCGCATGCAAAACCGCCGCCGGCGTCACTCAGCCTGCGTTCCTATTATATCAGAAGAGAGGCTTTTCATGCGGTGCAATTTAGGGCCGCCTTCGCGTCTGCAATTTTATGTTTCGGTTAAAGTTCCTTTTATTTTCGTTTAAGTTTGGGCCTCTATCATAGCCACTGTAAGGTGAGGGACGGAAAAACAGAGAGTCCCGTTTATCAGAATGATCAAGGAGGAAATTCAAAATGGAAACTCTGCTTTCAAGCATTTACGATACACAGGCGGCAGCGGTCATCAGCCTCAGCCAGTTCGCGATGGCAACAGGCGTATCGCTGGCGCTCGGACTGGTGATAGCCCTCGCATACATGCAGGGAACAAGATATACCAAGAGCTTTGTAGTAACCCTCGCACTGCTTCCGGCGATCATCTGCGTGATCATCATGATGGTCAACGGCAGCATCGGAACGGGTATCGCGGTGGCCGGGGCGTTCAGCCTGGTCAGGTTCCGTTCGGTTCCGGGCACAGCCAAAGAGATCTGTACACTGTTTCTCGCCATGGCAAGCGGCCTCATAACAGGCACGGGCTACCTCGGGATCGCAGCGATCTTCACAGCAGTGATGTGCATCGCATTTCTCATTCTCGGCAAAGTCGACTTCGGCTGCAGACGCAATGCAGACAGGTACAAAACTTTCAGAGTCGTGGTTCCGGAGGATCTCGACTATACGGGAGTGTTCGAGGATGTGTTCAGTGAATATACAAACTCATGCGAACTCGTGCAGGTCAAAACGACCAACATGGGCAGCATGTTCAGGCTTACATACGACGTAGTGCTTAAGGATCCTTCGAGAGAGAAGGAACTCATAGACAGGCTTCGCTGCAGGAACGGCAACCTTGAGATCAACGTTTCAAGGCAGCAGACGGCAGCTGCAGAGCTGTAGGAAAGAGGTGATACCGATGAACAGCAATACATATAAGAAGACAAAGGGAACGGAAAACCGCAGACGCATGATGAGAAAGCTGGTCGCTGCAGCGGCAGCAGTGATGCTGCTGTGCACAGGCTGCGGAGGAGCACAGGCTGCATCCGGCAGCACGGGAAGCAGCGCTTCTGCAGAGACTACGGCGGCAGTTTATGACGCAGCCGGCAAGTCCGAGCAGTTCACAGAGCGCGACCTCTCAGGGGAATATGACGAGTTGGCCGCACTGAAGATAGAGCTTAACGGGACCTCGGCAGAGGTAAGCGCCGAAGGAACAGAGAACAAGAGCGCAGACGTCAGCATCGACGGCAGTACAGTAACCATCAAGTCAGAAGGCACATATATCCTGAGTGGAACACTCACAGACGGCATGATCATAGTCGAAGCTGACGACAGCGCCAAGGTCCAGATAGTCCTTGACGGTGCAGAGATAACCAGCCGGACATCCGCAGCCATCTACGTAAAGTCAGCAGACAAAGTCTTCATCACCACAGCAGAAGGAACAGAAAACACACTCGCCAACGGAGGCGCTTTCACAGCAATAGATGATAGCAACATAGACGGAGCAGTCTTCGCCAAGGATGACATCACATTCAACGGAAGCGGCAGCCTGACAGTCACATCGCCGGCCGGCCACGGCATCGTAGGAAAGGATGATGTCAAGATCGGAGGCGGCACCATCACTATCGAAGCTGCAAAGCACGGCGTGCAGGCCAACGACAGCGCGAGATTTGCTGAAGCATCAGTAACTATCCATGCCGGAACAGACGGCGTTCACGTTTCCGACAACGCGGATGCAGAAGAAGGAACAGCTTCGGACAGCTACTTCTACATAGCAGATGCGACCCTGTCTGTCGAGGCAGGAGATGACGGGATCCATGCAGACGCACTTGCGAATATAGAGGGCGGCAGCATCACCATCAGCAAGTCCTATGAAGGAATCGAGGCACTCGACATCGAGATCAGCGGCGGCGACATCGACGTGACAGCAAGCGACGACGGACTCAATGCAGCCGGCGGCAACACTACAACCAGCACTACTGAGAGCCATAGCACTTTCGGCGAAGATGACTGGGCCGGCGGCAAGGGAGGATTCCCTGGAGGCGGCGGATTCAGCGACGGAGGCACTGACGGAATGATCAGCATCAGCGGCGGCAGCGTCCATGTACAGGCCGGCGGAGACGGCATCGACGCCAACGGCTCGGTCGAGATCAGCGGTGGCACGACAGTCGTAGAGGGCCCGACTCAGGGAGACACATCCGTCATCGACTTTAACGGCAGCGGCACCATCACAGGCGGCACCTTCATCGGCACGGGCGGAGCCGGAATGGCATCGAGCTTCTCAGGAGCTGAGAACCAGGGAATTATCGCAGTCAGCACCGGAAACCAGTCCGCAGGCGAGACCGTGACCCTCAAGGATTCAGAGGGCAATGTCATCGCAGAGCTGACACCTGAACTTGACTACGCAGTAGTCTACATCAGCACCGCGGATCTGCAGCAGGGTAGCACATACACCCTGACAGCAGGATCATACAGCGAGACAATCGAGCTCACCGAATCCATCTACAGCACCATCGGCGGAGGCATGGGCGGCATGCAGGGCGGCGGCCGCGGCAACAGGCAGGGCGGTATGCCTCAGGATATGCAGGGCGGACCTGCAGGCGGAGGACAGATGCCGGCAGACGGATCGCAGCAGAGTGAACAGGCATCAGGCGACATGTCGATCTGATATACATAGAAAGGGGGCCGGCTATGGCATCAAGATATATAGCTCTGATACCGGCATATGAGCCGGACAGGAGAATGCTCGGGGTCATCGCAGACCTCGGCAAGAAGGGATTTGATGTCGTCGTAGTGGACGACGGCAGCGCAGCCGAATACGCAGACCTTTTCGAACAGGCAGCGGAGAGGCTCCCGGGCAAAACAGGAAAGGGCGTGACTTTGCTCATCCACGACACCAACAGGGGCAAAGGCGCCGCGCTCAGAACAGGGCTCGACTTCATCGGCAATTTCATGGTCATGAGAGGACGTGAGTCCGAGGCGGTTGTCGTAACGGTCGACGCCGACGGGCAGCACCTTGCAAAAGACGCATTCAGAGCGGCGGGCGAAGCCGCGAAGAACCCGGGCATGCTCGTGCTCGGAAGCCGCAGTCTCAGCGGGCAGGGCGAAGAAGTGCCTCTCAGGAGCCGTTTTGGCAACGCAGTCACAAGGAACATCTTCCGCATGGTGACTGGGACCCCGGTATATGACACCCAGACGGGCCTCAGGGCATTTACGGCGGACCTCATACCGGAGCTCCTCGGGATAGGGGGCGACAGATACGAATATGAGACCAAAGTGCTAATGGAGTTCGCCGGAAAGGGCATTCCGATCAAGGAGATCCCGATCGGGACCGTGTACATGGACGGCAACTCGTCATCGCATTTCAGCACTGTCAGGGACTCATACAGGATATATAAGGAGATCGCAGCTTACATGTTCGCAGGCAGCAGCCTCCTTCAGGCGGCAAAATTCTCGGCGGCTTCATTCGCATCGTTCCTCGTCGACTATGCGCTTTACGCTTTGCTCCTCCTGACGGGAGCGGGGGTAGCGTTTGCGAACGTCGGCGCAAGGCTCATAAGCTCGGTCTTCAACTACACCGTCAACCGGAAGCTGGTCTTCCGCAGCGGCAAAGCAGTGGCGACTTCAGCACTCCAGTATTTTGCACTTGCGGCCTTCATCCTAGCGGGCAACACCTTCATCCTGCAGACGATGACCGGGACGCTCGGCATCGGAAAGATGACAGCCAAAGTACTGACCGAGGTCATATTCTTCCTGGTCAGCTGGACGGTGCAGAAATACGTCGTCTTCTACAGCACGGATGCAGAGGCTGAAAGGCAGTCCGGCGGCAGAAGTCTTGCAGCCGGCAGCTCAGCAGACAGCTGCATTGAATCTGCCGCACAGCCTGAGGGCTTCGCAGTGGAATACGCAGCCGTGAGGCCGAGGAAACTCAGGGACGTGCGGATCAATACGAAAGGAAACAGAAAATCATGTTAAAAAGACGCAGAATAGTACTTGCATATTCGCTCGCGCTGCTGGTCTTCACGACATATGTACTTATGGATACGTTTGTTATCACCAGGGTATACGGTGATGCGGATGCGGCAGCCGGGCAGGAGACGACTCAGGAGAGCGATGCATCTTCGGACGGCAGCACGCAGGATGACGGCACTATGGCTGACAGCTCAGCTCAGTCTGAAGAGGATGAAGCTGCGGGCAACATGCATAGCGGTTCGGGCGGCGGCTCAGGCCAGGGCGGCCACTCACCCGGGGGAAAGCCATCCGGATCAGGCGGCCCGGGCGGACACGGCGGCAGGGGCCCCGGAAAGCAGTCAGACTCATCTGAAACAACAGCTTCAACGGAAGACTCAGGCGCATCAGATGTAGTCCTCTCTTCGGACGGCTATGCAGCCAATGCATCGGGCAGCACTTCAGGCAGCGCAGTCAGCACAAGCGACACCTATACAGACGGGGACACCAGCATCACGCTCAAAGAATACAGAGAAAACGATTCGACTATATATGTTGCGGACGTTCAGCTGTCCTCGGCATCATCTCTCAGGACTGCTCTGGCGCAGGGATCTTACGGCAAGAACGTGACGGCCAAGACCTCTGAGATCGCAGAGAGCGTTGACGCTGTGCTGGCGATAAACGGCGATTTCTACGGAGCACAGGAGAAGGGCTATGTCATCAGGAACGGCAAGCTCTACAGAAGCACCGCGATCGCCAATCAGGAGGACCTTGTCATCTACAAGGACGGCTCCTTCGGGATAATAAACGAGAGCAATGTGACAGCCGAGGAGCTCCTCGAGGATGGCGCGCAGCAGATCCTCTCATTCGGACCTGCGCTGGTGCAGAACGGCAACATAGCAGTTACTGAGGATGAAGAGGTGGGCAAAGCGATGGCGAGCAACCCTCGCACAGCTATCGGCATCATCGATGAGAATCACTACGTGTTCGTCGTATCCGACGGAAGGTCAGACGAGAGCGAGGGCCTGTCCCTGAGAGAGCTTGCAGAGTTCATGGAGTCACTCGGAGTCACTACCGCATACAACCTTGACGGCGGCGGCAGCTCGACGATGTACTTCAACGGCAGCGTAGTGAACAACCCGACGACCGGAGGCAGCACAACCAAAGAAAGGAGCGTGAGCGACATTGTTTACATCGGATAGAGATAAGAAGACAGCATTCATATATCTGGTCATATCCATGGCTGTCGCAATATTCGGAGGAGTGTATGAGCATTTTTCCTTCGGCGTATGGTCAGCCTGGATGGTATACGCCTTCATGATCCCGCTCGCGGGAGGCGCGTTCCCGTACCTTCTGAGGTCAATGCGCAAAACGTCTATGGCCCAGAGCTCGCAGACCGCATATGCGGCAAGCTGCAGCATTGAAGGTCAGTCTGAAGAAAAAAGGATTATAGACAGCAGGATGCTTCATCACTTCGCAGTCGCTGCACTGACAGTCGGATGCATACTGCAGGGCGCGCTTGCGATCTACGGCACTACCAACAAGCTCATGGCAGGATACCTTGCAGCCGGAGTGCTGCTCCTGGCAGCCTCAGGCATCTGCAGGATCACAGAGACAAGAGCATCCCGCAGACCCGCCGGAACAGAAGAGTGCTTTCAATAGGGAAGACAGATACATGAATAAAAAATGCAGTCCCTGAGACAGGCATATATGAATATGGATAAAAAATCGGACGGCAGCCATGCCGTCCGGTTTCTATTTAGCTACTTAATTACTTAACTACTTTACTACTTTACTACTTAACAACGCGAAGCACCATCGTGGAAATGATCCCGACGAGGATGCCGGCCGCGATCCCGCTGAAGAGCAGGACCGGGAAGTAGAAGAAGATGCGAAGGTCCTCAATAAGTGCTGCCGCGACCAGGAGCTGGCCCATGTTGTGAAGAACACCAGCGGCCATGCTGACTCCGATGACTGAAAAGAGTCCGGTCTTCTTAAGCAGGCCCATTCCCGCAAGGCTAAGTGCAGCACCGGCAAGCGAGTAGAGCATGCCGAACACTCCGTTGAAGAGAAGCCCGGCGATGACGATGCGTATGACGCTTACGACCGCAGCATCTTTCCAGCCGTATCTGTACAAAGCGATCACCGTTACAACGTTGGCGATGCCAAGTTTGACACCTGGTATGCCGGGATTGTATGGTATAATAGCCTCAACGTAAGAGAATATCAGGGCGAGGGCTGCGAGCAGAGCTGCCCTGGCTACAAACTGCGAAGACGAGCTGCGTCTTTCCGGCGAAGCAGAGCGGTTTCCGGCGCTTTCAGGCTTATGAGGTGACTGAGTCATAGCCGCCTCCTTTCCCGGATCCCGGATCGATACGCACTACAAGCCTGTTAGGCAGGCACACGATGCTCTCGCCTCCCTGCGAGATGCCTGCGTGATTCACGCACACCTGGTTTTTGCACGAGGCCTCAGATACCGAGACCGTGCCTCCGCTGATCGTTACTACGTTATAATGAGTGAACTGTTCTGATGCAGGTCTGCTGTCATCAGGCAGAATCGCTGCAGACTTCTCCTGAGGCGACGGCACTATGACCGTCCGGTCCTCTGAGAGAGGATAAGACGCATACAGTTCACCACCCGACTCTATGATCACTTCAGCATCAGAGCCGGCAGCAGAGCGGGACATGCTAAGAGCCGCCGAGGCTGCGAGCCCGGCGATTACCAGCACTATTAATAGGATAATGTCCGCTTTGCGTATATACTGTTTCATCAAAAACTACCGTAAACAGCACTGATGTGCCTTATAATAATCGCACTAAAGTGCCATTAAGAATCATAAACATAAACAAAGAGCCGCAAACAGCCAATGCAATCAGATAACTGCATGCACCCAAGCGGTGCAGAAAACAGAATACTCCGCATCATCAGGGCCGCAGGCCTTGCTGCTTTGTTTGCTCTGGTCATTATAGCACAGACGGGCTGCAGCAGCGACAGCGCTGAGCCTGTGACGGGAGAGAATTATCTTCTGGATACCGTCTGCAGCATCAGCATATATGAGATGAAGGGCGAAGACGGCAAGCCGGCAGCAGCATCCGGCATGCAGGAGGAAGCCAAGGCAGCGATAGATGAAGCCTTCGCTCTATGCGCCGGGCTCGACAAGACACTGAGCCGCACGGCCGATGCATCTGAAATAAGCCGCATCAACAATGCCGGCGGAGAATGGACCGAGGTGTCGGAAGACACTCTCAGGCTGCTGCAGGAAGGCATCAGATATTCAGAGCTTTCCGGCGGGGATTTTGACATTACCATAGGCGGAGTCACTGACCTGTGGGACTTCCATGCTGATCCTGAGGACGCTAAAGTCCCTGATGCAGAGGCTCTTGCCCAGGCTGTAAAGCATGTCGGCTATGACAAGATCGAGATCGACGGAAGCAAGGTCCGCCTCACAGACCCTGAGACCAGGATAGACCTTGGGGGCATAGCCAAGGGGTACATCGGAGACAGGATGGCAGACCGGCTTGAGGAGCTCGGCGTGACCTCGGGCATAGTCAATCTCGGCGGTAACGTCATCTGCATAGGCGGCAAAACAGACACGGACGACTTCACTATAGGTGTCGAAGCACCGTACTCAGACCGCACGGAGATAGTCGGCAAGATACAGGCCCGCGATAAAACACTAGTGACATCTGGCGTTTATGAGCGCAAAATAGAAGTAGACGGCAAGATGTATCACCACATACTGAGTACGGATACAGGCTATTCAGCTGAGACGGATCTCGACGCCGTAACACTGACCGCCGGAAAAGGCCATTCTATGGACGTCGATGCTCTCAGCACCATATGCCTTATCAAGGGATATGAAGAGGCAAGCAAGCTTATCGAAGCCACAGACGGAGTCGAAGCTGTGTTCATTCTGCATGACGGCACCATAGAGCAGACATCCGGCATGGAATTTGAAAAGGCAGAGTAAATACATACAGTAAATACGTACAGAAACGGGACGAAGGACATAACGGGAGAACCGCCATGAAGAGAGTACTGGTTACTAATGATGATGGAATAACGGCAAGGGGACTTACTTCTCTTGTGGCTAAAATCGGCGAAAAGTGCGAGGTATATGCGGTAGCTCCTGCACAGCAGCAAAGCGCCAAGGGCATGGCCATCACATTCCTTCGCGAGGTAAGCGTGGAAAAGACGGAAGTCGAGGGCGCAGCAGAATCATATATTGTCGACGGCACTCCTGTCGACTGTGTGAAATTGGCCCTGAAATACTTCCGCGGCAGAGGCATAGAATTCGACTATCTCTTCAGCGGCATCAACCTCGGAGCCAACGTCGGGATCGCGGCATATTACTCAGGCACCATAGGAGCAGCGAGAGAAGGAGCCCTTAACGGCGTGCGCTCGATCGCGCTTTCGGTGGGGACGCATGAGGCAAAGCATTTTGACTACATCATAAGTCTTATTCCGAAACTTCTTGAGATCTCAGATACCCTGAGCCCTTCGACCATACTCAGCGTCAACGCGCCTGATCTTCCGCCTTGGGAGGTGAGAGGATGCAGGTTCGCAGAGGTGGCGCCTTTCGGCTATGCTGAAGAGTATGCATTCGTTCCTGCCGGAGACAGTGCAGGAAAGAGTCCAGAAGAACTCGTATGGGACGGCCCGCTTAATTTCCAGCTCGGGCAGCACTCCCTTGACGGCAAGCCTTCCGCAGGCAAGTCATCCGAGATCGGACCCGGCATGCTGAGCAGGACGGGCGACCCTGTCACTGACGCGGATCTTAGATATGACCTCGACTGCATGAGGTACGGCTTTGCAGCCATCACACCTCTTTCCGTCGGCAACTCTGACGATGTGGCACTGAGAAAGCTCCAGGGCAGATTCGCTTCCGATGATGTCGTGGCCGTGTTCATAGACGTTCAGGAGAATACCGCGTCCGGAATAGAGATGCGCAACCGCTTTGCCGGAAACACAGAGAGATACGCTGCCTGCATCAGGCGGCTTGACCTTCCGGTATTCGTGACTACACTCGTGGGAAACGGTGCTCTCATTCCTGAAGTGCAGGACTGCCTCGTGACGGGCAGGACGGAGACCGCGGCAAGACGCGAGCTGTCGGCATGGGGGAACGGCGATTTTGCGCGAACAATGGCAGCTTCATCATCCCGCAGGGTGTTCATCGCAGGACTCGAGACACATACCGCGGTGCTTCAGACTGCGCTGGATTTCCTCAGGAAAGGTTATGAAGTGACAGTCATAGAAGACTGCTGCGCTTCAAGAGAAGGGCACGATCACAAGATGGCGATCCAGAGGCTCAGAGATGCAGGCTGCACTGTCACAACGAGCAGGGCAGCTGTTATGGAGCTCGTCGGAACCGTGAACCACCCAGCCGCAGAAGCAGTGAAGAAGATACTCTGCTGAGGCCTCTCAAATATGCTGTAAGCCCGCTGCTGCAGACCCTGAACGGACTGCAACGCGGGCTTTTGGATTATATGAGAAACAAATTGAAATTCTTGACACAGGGGTACCGTTTTTGTATACTCTAAATGCTATGTCCGACGGCGGGAGGGCACATAAGTAAGATGCACATCATGCTGTTGTAGCTCAGGTGGTAGAGCGCATCCTTGGTAAGGATGAGGTTCGGCAGTTCGAGTCTGCTCAACAGCTCCAGCGCTTAAACGCATAGGGACAGGGACGCTTGTCCCTATACTTTTTTAAAAATTCAAAGAATAACGTTATTAGTTGAAGGAGGAAGTTAAATGGCTAAGCAGAAATACGAAAGAACTAAGCCGCACATTAACATCGGAACAATCGGCCACGTTGACCACGGTAAGACAACTCTGACCGCTGCTATCACATCCGTACTGAACAGAAAGTATGGACTCGGCGGAGACGTAGCATTCGACCAGATTGACAAGGCACCTGAAGAAAAGGCAAGAGGAATCACGATCTCAACAGCACACGTAGAGTATGAGACACCTAACAGACACTATGCTCACGTAGACTGCCCGGGACACGCTGACTATGTAAAGAACATGATCACAGGAGCAGCTCAGATGGACGGAGCAATCCTGGTAGTAGCAGCAACAGATGGTCCTATGCCACAGACAAGAGAGCACATCCTCCTGTCAAGACAGGTAGGCGTACCATACATCATCGTATTCCTGAACAAGTGTGACATGGTAGACGACGAGGAGCTCCTCGATCTC